>CAMTXC010000009.1:0-77666 GCA_947085635.1 uncultured Actinomycetes bacterium
ACGAGTTCGCCGGGCGGGAACAGGTCCCTTCCTATCCCGAGATCACACAGCGGTGGAGCTTCGGCGCTGAACCAGGGATCCCACCCCACTCTGCGGGGTCGGAGGGGGGCTGAACGGTTACAATAAAAGTGTCGCTCGCTCGGCTTTCGGTCAAGCACCCGGGGGCGGCGGATGCCGCCCCTTGCCTCTCACCGTGTCCCGGTATACCGTTGTCACGGGGCTGCGTGATCACTCGGCACTCCCCCTCTTGCAACCGACATCCATGACGCGTCTGGGAGGGATCGTGCGTTCTAGACTTCCGAAGCGTTCGAACAGCCTGCATGTCTTCGTGCTGACGACGGTGGCCTTGGTGTTCCTGTTCGCGTCGGCCACCCCGGCACTGGGTGCCTACATTGTGGGGACGCTCGCCGGGCCCGCGGTGGCGTCGGGTGACGCCGATGGACTCGGTTCGGCGGCGCGGTTCGATTGGCCCCAAGGGATCGCCGTGGACTCCGCCGGCAACCTGTACGTGGCCGACAGCTTCAATCACACCGTTAGAAAGATCACTCCGGGTGGAGCCGTGACGACCGTGGCCGGCAAGGCGGGAGTCGCCGGAAGCGCCGACGGCACCGGATCGTCTGCGCGCTTCGCCTATCCCAGCGCGATCGCCATCGACTCCGCCGACACCCTGTATGTGGCAGATTCCTGGAATCACACGATCCGGGTGATCAGCCCTGCCGGGGTGGTGCAGACGCTGGCCGGCCTGGCGGGCGCGCGCGGGAGCGTGGACGGCGCCTCGAGTGTCGCGAGATTCGATTTTCCCGAAGGGGTGGCCGTCGATGCGGCGGGTGTCGTCTACGTGTCCGACTCCGGGAACCACACGATCCGCAGGATCGGCCTCGGGGGCGCTGTGAGCACGCTGGCCGGTCTCGCGGACGAGGCGGGAAGCGTCGACGGTACCGGCGCAGCCGCGCGGTTCGACCATCCCTTCGGCATCGCGGTCGACTCCGCCGGCAACCTGTACGTGGCCGATCATGGCAACCACACGATCCGTACGATCAGCGCGGCCGGCGTGGTGGTCACGATCGCCGGCACGGCCGGCACGGCCGGCGACACCGACGGCAACGGCGCCGCGGCGCGGTTCAAGCTGCCCAAGGGTCTGGCCATCGACGCGGCCGGGAATCTCTTCGTGACCGATTTCGGCAATCACACGGTTCGCGCCGTCGCTCCGGGCGCCGTGGTGACCACGGTCGCGGGTAAGGCGGGGTCGTGGGGAAGCGCCGACGGCGACAGCGCAACGGCACGTCTGCTCTTTCCGGGTGGCGTCGCCGTCGACGGCGCCGACACCCTGTACGTGGCCGACTCAGGTAACCACTCGCTGCGGAAGGTCGCTCCCGGTGGGGCCGTTACCACCGTCGCCGGCAAGTCCGGCATGGGCACGGACGACGGCACCGGCCCGCAGGCCCGCTTCTTTCTTCCCTATGGCATCGCGGTTGGCTCCATGGGAACCGTGCATGTGGCCGACACCTACAACCATACGATCCGATCGGTGAGCGCTCTCGGAATAGTGACGACGCTGGCCGGTACTGGTGGGGAGGCGGGAGACAGCGACGGCCTGGGCGCCGCCGCCCGCTTCGACCACCCTACAGGCGTGGCCGTTGACGACACGGGCACCCTCTTCGTGGCCGACACGGGCAACCACGTCATCCGAGTGATCAGCGCGGTCGGCGCGGTCGGCACCCCCTTCGGCACCGCGGGACTCGAGGGTAGCGCCGACGGGTTGGGCACTGACGCGCGGTTCCGCAATCCCAAAGCGGTGGCCGTGGACGATGGGGGCACGATATACGTGGCCGACACCGGCAATCACACGATCCGCGCCATCGATCCCACCGGCGCGGTGACGACCGTGGCGGGGAAGCCGGGTGAACCGGGCAACGCCGATGGCGCGGCCTCCGACGCGCGCTTCCGCTCGCCCGCGGCGATCGCGGTCGACTGGACCGGCACTCTGTACGTCGCCGACACCGGCAACCACACGATCCGAATGATCTCGCCCACCGGGGTGGTGACCACGATGGCAGGAGCTCCAGGAGTGAGGGGCGCCGCCGACGGGCTGGGTTCGAGCGCCCGATTCTCCTCACCGGCAGGTATCGCTCTCGGCGCGGAAGAGGCCCTCTTCGTGGCCGACTCGGGCAACAGTGCGGTTCGCAGAGTGAGCCCCATGGGGGCCGTGGCTACGGTGGCAGGTCTATCCGGTACCACGGGCCGAGTTGACGGCGTCGGCTCCGCGGCACGTTTCGCTCTGTCTTCGGGCATCGCGGTGGGCCCCGACGATTTCCTCTACGTGGCCGACACGTTCAATCACCTCATCCGCAAGATCGATCCTCCGCCTATCTACGCGGTCTTCACCGGCAAGGACCGCTACGAGACCGCGATCCTTGTGGCGAGGTCGGCCTATCCCACCGGTGCGAATACCGTGTTCCTGGTGAAGGGAGACGACTTCCCCGACGCCCTGGCGGCGGCGCCTCTGGCGGCGGCGCACGACGGGCCCATCATCCTGACGCCTTCGACCGGGCTCACGCAGGCGGTGCGGGAGGAACTCACCCGGCTCGCGCCCGGCACCGTGTTCTTCATCGGTCTGCCGGCCGCGGTGCGCACGCAGCTCAACGCGGCGCTTCCCGGGGTCAAGGTCAGGTCGTTCGTGGGTACCGACCGCTACCACACCGCGGCGCTCCTCGCGGAGGAGCTGAAGGCCAAGCTGGGGACGGTCGAGCGTGTGGTGCTCGCCTCCGGGGACAAGTTCCCCGACGCTCTGTCGGTGGCGCCACTGGCTGCCAAGCAGGGCTGGGCTGTCGTACTCACCCCCCAGAACGGGCCTCTTCCCGCGGTGACGGCGGCGGCGATCCAGTCGCTGGGGGTGACGTCCTCGGTCGTGGTGGGCACCTACGTCAAGCCGGCCGCACCGGTCACCGCCACCTCTCTCGTGGGCACCGATCGCTACCATACGAGCGCCCTCATCGCAGCGTACGCCGCCGCGCAGGGCCTCTCCTTCTCGCACATCGCCCTGGCCACGGGTGAGAACTACCCCGATGGCCTGGTTGTGGGGCCGTACCTTGCGATGGATGGAGGGATCCTCCTGCTGACTCAGTCCGCCGGGGTACCGGCCCGCATCGGCGACGTGCTGACCGGTCGTGCGCTCGAGATAAGGTTCGTGGACTTCGTCGGCCTGGGCGATGCCATCATCGCTAAGCTCAAGGCGCAGGTGGAGCCTACGGCGGGGCCGTGACGCCGGGCGGCTACGCGTCTCTCAGGATGCCGATCACTCGTATCTCGTCACTGGTCAACATGACGATGGTCATGGTGGGAGCGTCGGTGGAGGTGGCGTGCATCTGCGCGACGTTGATGCCGGCGTCGGCGAGACGGCGGGCGATAGCAGCCAGCTCCCCGGGGCGGTTGTCGACCTCGGTCACCACCACCGGCACAAGGCCCACCTCTCCACCCAGGGGTGCGAGAGCCTCACCTGTGAGGCGGTTGTCGCTGGTGAGAAGGAGGAACTCGGCGGTGTCCCCCTTGTCGTAGGCGCCGATGGCAGTGATGTTCACGCCCGCGGCCAGGAGCGCCCCGGTGACGTCGGCCAGAAGGCCGATGCGGGTCGGTGCCTTGAACAGGACTTCGTTGCGTATTTCGGCTTTGGCCATGACAAGCCTCCCGTTGCGGATGGTGTAGGGGAAGTTGGTGCTGAGAAGGTAGTACCGCAGAGGTGGGCACTCCAATCATGAGAGGCGGCATGAGAGGCGGGAGCAAGAGGCGCGCTGGAGGGCTGTCGGCGACCGCGGAACGGATCCCGAACCCGGAAGTTTCCGCTGGACGAGCGGCCGGGTAGGTCAACGGTACTCTTCTTGACGAACCGGCACCACTACCGCCACAGCGGAGAGTTTGTGAAGGCCTTCGGTTGCCGGGTCTGGTGCCACAGGGATGGTCTCCACGAGTTCACTCACGGTGAGGTGGTCGTGGCGTTCGAGTCCGGCCGGCCACTTCTCGGAGGGGTCAAGGTGGTGGAGATCGGTTCGATTTGCCCGGACGAGGTCGCCCTTCACATCCCGGGGGCGCAGGCAGTGTCCCTTGCCGATGGGCTGGTGCGCACCGGGTTCGACGGCCCCCTCGGCTTCGTGCCAGACTTCTTCATGGGTGACGACGCGGAAGACGTCAAGCGAGGGCTCTACAAGTCGTTCGAACGCCTTCTCGACCGCGAGTTCGACCATCTGCTCTTTGCTCACGGCGCTCCGTGGGTGGGCCGCTGCCGTATCCGGGAGCGTCTCGCAGGACGTCTTCGCAGTGGCCAGGCCACGGGTCAACACCGCATGGATCATCAACATGGTGTTGGTGAGGCGTGGCGCGGGCTGGTCGGTCATTATCGCCTCCGAGGGGACGCGGTGGGGGGAGCTCGCGGGATGTCCGAGCCTTTTCCCTGCGCGGCTGGGGTGGAAACCACGTGGTGCCGCGAATCTCAGGCGCGCTCGCCGAACGTTCAGGTGCGAGGCTCCAGGCTCAACGCCAGAGATCGCCGATTGGCACCGCGGTGACTCCGGGCGCCAGAGAGAGACGGATGTCGCCTTGGTGCACCACGTACCCGGGGCCCACGAGGTCGCCGAGCGCCGCTCGTAGTGACGTGATCCCTTCCGCCATCTGGGTTCGTGGCGTGCTGGAGAGCTTCATCTCTATAGGGATGAGAGCTTCGCCGGCGTCGATGACGAGATCGACCTCGCTCCCCGTCGACGTGCGCCAGAAGTGGAGCCTCGGTTCCTCGCCCCGGTGTACCAGGGTACGCAGCACCTCGACTACCACGGCAGTTTCGAAGAGGGCGCCGGCCATCGGCCCTGCCGCTGCGTGTTCGGGATCGCGCAGCCCAACCAAATGGCAGAGTGTCCCCGTGTCGGCGAAGTAGACCTTCGGCGTCTTGACCAAGCGCTTGCCTGTGTTCGCGTGATAGGGACGGAGCACGAAGACCTGGTAAGTGGCTTCCAGTACCGAAAGCCACGCCTTCACCGTATTCAATGCTACTCCGAGGTCGCGAGACAGGTCGGCGAGGTTGAGCAGCTGCCCGCTGCGGGCGGCAAGTGCTCGGATGAAGCTCTGAAAGACCGCGAGATCACCCACCTGCCTGATCGAGCGCACGTCGCGCTCGAGGTAGGTCTGGATGTAGCTCGAGTGCCAGAGATTGAGATCGCGCTGAGGTTCCGTCACGAGTTCGGGGTATCCTCCCCGCAGGATGTCGAGCCACAGGCCCCCGCGCCGCGCTGGAGATGTGGTTCTCGACGCGGCTTCCCACGGCAACGACGCGTCCGGCCGTCGCTCGGCCTCCCGGTGGGAGAGCGGAAGTAGCCGTAAGACGGCGGCGCGCCCGGCAAGTGACTCCGTGACGCGCTCGGCCACGAGCAGGTCCTGCGACCCGGTCAGAACGAACCGTCCGCGGTCCATCCTCCGTTGGTCGATGCGCTCCTTGATGTAGGGGAGGAGATCGGGGGCGTACTGCACCTCGTCGAGGATGACGGGAGCAGGGTGCAGATCGAGGAAGCCCCGCGGATCGGCCGCCGCCGCCGAACGCACGTCGGGAGGTTCGAGGGATACGTACCCGTGCGTTCGCCCAAAGCAATGCAAGAGCAGGGTTGTCTTGCCGGACTGACGAGGGCCGGTGAGTACCACGGCGGGGAACTCCGCGGCGGCTCTCAGCAGTACGGGTTCAAGCGAGCGGACGATGTAGCTCATGGTGATCTCCGGTGGATTATCGTGGACTGCCGTGTGTGAGGGCGCGTTCTGCAATTATGCATTACGAATGCAGAATTGCAAGCGTTGGCTCGTCGGACGCATCCTGCGTGAACGGATAACGAGTGGCCCAGCCGGCCGCAGCCGGGTATCCCGCTTCCGTCCGAACCCGGTGGTAGAATCTGACTCCCCATGAGCACCAGCGACCTCGTCATCGTCGGCGCGCGGGAACACAACCTGAAGGACATCTCCCTCCGGCTGCCCCGCGACCGTTTCATCGTTATCACCGGCCTCTCGGGGTCGGGGAAGTCGAGCCTCGCCTTCGATACCATCTACGCCGAGGGCCAGCGTCGCTATGTGGAAAGTCTCTCCTCATACGCACGTCAGTTCCTGGGGCAGATGGACAAGCCCGACGTCGACTCGATCGAGGGTCTGTCGCCCGCCATCTCCATCGACCAGAAGACCACCTCGCGCAACCCGCGCTCCACGGTGGGCACGGTCACCGAGGTCTACGACTACCTGCGTCTCCTATACGCCCGGATCGGCCGGCCGCACTGTTGGATCTGCGGGCGACCCATCGAGGGCCAGAGCAAGGAGCAGATCGTCGAGCAGATCCTGAGCCTGCCGCTCGGCGCCAAGTTCCTGCTCCGCGCCCCCGTGGTTCGGGGACAGAAAGGGTGGCACAAGGAGGTCTTCGAACGCATACGCCAAGAGGGGTTCGCTCGGATAGAGATCGACGGCACCCAGTTCGTCATGGACGAACCTCTGCCCGAACTCGATAAGAACGTGCGCCACGACATCAGCATCGTGGTCGACCGCCTGGTGATGAAGGAGGGCGTCCGGCGTCGGCTCTCCGAATCGGTCGAGACCGCCCTGAGCGAAGCCGGCGGTCTCCTCGAGGTGGATGTGTTCAACGGCTTCCCGGCCCACGACGCCGACGGCCGCCATGACACTCACGATCACCGCGCCGGCGCCGACCGGCAAGATGCCGGTATCGCGCCCGCGCCAGACGCCCGACCGTCCACCCTCCTCTTCTCTGAGAATCTAGCCTGTCCCGAACACGGGGTCTCCCTGCCTGAGATCGAGCCGCGCATTTTCTCCTTCAACTCGCCCCACGGCGCCTGCGACTTGTGTGGCGGCCTCGGCTCCAGGCGTGAGATCGACCCAGGGCTGCTCATTGGCAACCCGACCCTCTCTATCGCCGAAGGGGTCGTCTTGCCCTGGAGCGGCACCTCCTCCGAGTTTTATGAACAGATCATGCAGGCTATCGTCGACAAGTACGAAGCTTCGCTGGACACCGCGTGGGAACACTTGTCGCAGAGGGTGCGCGACGTCGTGCTCTACGGCACCGGCGACGACAAGCTCTACATCTCGTTCAAGAACCGCCGTGGCATCCACCGCAGCTACATGACCCGCTTCGAGGGCCTCGTGCGCAACCTCGAGCGCCGGTACCGCGAGACAGACTCCGAGTACATGCGCGGGCGCATCGAGGAGTACATGGCCGAGGTGCCGTGTGCGGCGTGCAAAGGAGCGCGACTCAAGCCCCAGAGCCTGGCGGTGACGGTGGGGGAGAAGAGCATCCACGATCTCAGCCTGCTGCCGGTAACCGGGGTCGTGAGCTTCCTGCGAGATCTCGAACTCACCGAGCGCGAACAACTCATCGGGGGCCGTATCCTCAAGGAGATCCGCGAGCGCCTCTCGTTCCTCGAGTCGGTGGGAGTGGGCTATCTCAACCTGCACCGCAACGCCGGTACGCTCTCCGGCGGCGAAGCCCAGCGCATCCGTCTGGCCACCCAGATCGGTTCGAGTCTGGTGGGTGTGCTCTACATCCTCGACGAGCCCTCCATCGGTCTGCACCAGCGTGACAATCGGCGCCTCATCGAGACCCTGCTGCGGCTGCGAGACCTTGGCAACACCGTGATCGTGGTGGAGCACGACGAGGAGACCATGCAGACGGCCGACCACATCGTCGACATGGGCCCCGGCGCGGGGGAGCACGGGGGAGAGGTGGTGGCGAGCGGCTCCCTGGCCGACGTGCTGGCGGAACCCCGCTCGGTCACAGGCCGCTTCCTTTCAGGCGAACGTTCCATCGCCGTGCCGACCACTCGGAGAGAGGGCCGCGGCGAGATCATGGTCCGTGGGGCTCGGCAGCACAACCTGCGCGGCATCGACGTGCGCATCCCTACCGGCATGTTCGTGTGTGTCACCGGGGTGTCGGGTTCGGGCAAGTCGACCCTGGTGAACGACATCGTGTACCGCAGCCTGTCGAACCTGGTGAACCGGGTGGCGGTGCGCCCCGGCGACCACGACCGCATCGAGGGCATCCAGCAGTTGGACAAAGTCATCGACATCGACCAATCGCCCATCGGCCGCACGCCCCGCTCCAACCCGGCCACCTACACGGGTCTCTTCGACCATATCCGCGAGCTCTTCACACAGACCAAGGAGTCGAAGGTGCGCGGCTACAAACCCGGGCGGTTCAGCTTCAACGTGAAGGGCGGGCGCTGCGAGTCGTGCCGGGGGGACGGCACCCTGAAGATCGAGATGCACTTCCTGCCCGACATCTACGTGCCTTGCGAAGTGTGCCACGGCCGCCGGTATAACCAGGAGACCTTGGAGGTGCGCTTCAAGGGCAAGAACATCGCAGAGGTGCTGGCCATGAGTGTCGAGGAAGCGCTCCCCTTCTTCGAGAACCAGCCCAAGATCAGGCGCCGCCTGCAGACCCTGCACGACGTTGGCCTCGACTACATCAAGCTGGGCCAGCCCTCCACGACGCTCTCGGGCGGCGAGGCTCAGCGCGTGAAGCTGGCCACCGAGTTGTCGAAGGTGGCCACGGGCAACACCCTCTACATCTTGGACGAGCCCACCACCGGTTTGCATTTTGCCGACGTGGAGAAGCTGCTCGTGGTGCTGCAACGTCTGGTGGATGCGGGGAACACGGTGCTGGTGATCGAGCACAACCTCGACGTGATCAAGTGCGCCGATTGGATCATCGACCTGGGCCCAGAGGGCGGCGACGCCGGCGGCCTGGTTGTCGCCGAGGGCACGCCGGAGCACGTGGCCGAGGTCTCGGCGAGTCACACGGGGGAGTTCCTGAAGCGGGTGCTGGAGGGGCGCGGCGCTGTAGCGGCCGATTTGTAGCCTACGCTACGACGGGCCGGCGTCGCAACCACTAGGATTATGGTGAAGCGGTCCGTCGGCGTCTTGCTCCGGGCCGTCAACCATCAGTGAGCGGAGGCGCATCATGGACATCAAGCAAGAGCTGAAGAATCAGATCGTAGGGGCGCTCGCGGGGGCGGGCTTCCCACTCGCGACGCCGGAGGCTCTGCTCGGAGCCTTCCCTCAAGGCGCGGACACCACGTGCGCCGCGGGCGACGTCACCCTGCGGGCGGGGGATGCGGGCGGCGTGCTCACGGCCGACGACTTCCCGTTTACGAGTGCCGAGCAGGTGGCTGATACCATCCTTTCGCGCGCCCTCTAGACGTAGGTCGGCAGCGACGGAAACTAAGGCGGCGAGGAGGTGGTGGGTCTGGCGGAAGCTTGGTGGCGTCCGCCGGACCCGCCCTTCTCGGTCCAGGTGAGTGAGGTGTCGGTGCATTGTCTTTGTGATGAGATGCTCGGGGGCCAGACAGGGTCGGCGCGCGCCTGCCTGGCAGAGCTCTGGGTGTTCGAGAACCTGGCTCCGGCGGAGATCGAGGCTCTGCTGCGGGCGGCCTGGCGGAAGCAGTACGCCGGCGGCGAGCCCATCTTCTTCCAGGGGGACCAGGCGGAGGTCATGTTCCTCATCAAGGCCGGTCGGGTGAAGCTCAGCAAGTACACCGAAGGGGAGGTCGAGGTGACTCTCGACATCCGCAAGGCCGGGGACTTCCTCGGGGAGACGATGTTGAGCGAAGACTTGGAGTACCCGGTGAGCGCCTGGTGCCTCGAGGATACTGTGGTGTGCGGCTTCACCAAGACGCGCTTCGAGGCCCTGGTTCTGGAGAACCCCAACATCGGGCTGCAGGTGATCAGGAACCTCTCGAACCGTATCCTCGTGCTCACAAGTCGCATGGGCAGCCTGTCGGCCGCGAGTCTGGAGGATCGACTCTACGGTGTGCTCTCCCAGGTGGCCAACGAGCACGGCACGATGACGCTCAAGGGGGCCGTGATCCAGTTCCCCCTCACTCACGAGGATCTCAGTTTCCTGGTCGGGGCTCACCGCGTGAGCATCACGAGGGCGATGAAAGCCCTCCGCGAGTCCGGCAGAGTGGTGAGCGAGGGGAGAACCCTCATCGTGCGGTCGACGGGCGCACGATCGTGACCGGCGTCGACTCGTAGACGGCGACGGCGGGACACCGGCACTTGGCAGCCTGGCCGGCCGGGCAGCGGCGAACTGCGATCCTCCGGAAGGCTGAGGAGGGAACAGCATGGCCATGGCGGAACGCAAGGCGAACGTAGTCTGGGAAGGCGATCTCGCCCACGGCGCGGGAAGCGTGACGGTGGCGAGCGGCGCTCTGGCCGAGTTTCCGGTCACCTGGGCGTCACGCACAGAGCGGTCGGACGGCAAGACGAGCCCTGAGGAGCTCATCGCAGAGGACGGGCTGCCCTGTCTCCAACGCACTCACCGGGGTGGACATCGTTCCGGCGGCAGCGATCCTCGAAGAGTGAGGCGACGTGGTTCGTCCGCCCCGACCGGGCGCCGGCGGGTCGCGCCGCTCCACCGCCCAGCTCGGGACGGGCGGGGAGTCCACCGCGGTCGCGCTGTTTCCACAAGAGAGGTCTCATCCCTTTTCATAGCGGCCGCTCGGCCTCGCCCAGCGCGCCTGCGCCCACGAGAGGTGGCTGCAGGTGCAGCCCCCCGCTCGGCGCGAGTACCAGGCGCCTCGTCTGACGCGCATGTGCCGCAGCTCTCGCGCGCCCGCTCTCAGGTGTCGAACAGGTGAAGGATGGTGATGGCCTCGCAAGGAGGCACCACCACGATCTCCGAGTTCCAGGGGCCCGCAAAGAGGCGTTCGAGGAGCACGAGGGAGCCGGGCGCCTCAGTGTGCTCGAGTTCGAGGTCACGGGCGAAGGCCTGACTCTTGGGAAGTGTGGCGGCAACGTCGAAGGCGCCGGTATCGATCAGCGTCACCCGCTCGTAGGCCGACAGCGTGCTTTTGCGCAGCCGCCGGGCCTTCTCAGGGCCGAAGCGTTCGGTCCACACGTCGAGCGACTCTCGCACGGGGTTGTCGTGGCAGAGCCAACCCTTGGTGACGTAGAAGGCGTGGGCGTCGCGCACGATCTCCTCGCGTGTGCAGCCGTGGTTGAGGAAGAGCGAGATGCAGTCGTCCACCCGGGGGAACACGAGCCTGTGATGTCTGGAGACGAGACCTTGCAGACCGTTACCGCAGTAGCCCAGGGCGAGGAGGATGTCGGGACCGGCCTCGGCCGCTGATATGTCATCCCGCGGGCGGATGACCAAGGTCTCGCTGCGGTTGGCGGCCGGGCCCAGGCCGGGGCGTACTGAGGGCAGCTCGGCGGGAGCTCCTGTTTCGACCGCCTCGTCCAGATGGTCAACGAGTAGCTGGATGTGGTCTCGCAGCTTCTCCGGACGCTCGTGGAGACCGCTCTCGATCCACACGATGGGTGTGGTGAGGCCGTCACGGCCGTCGCGTGTAGTCGCCCGCTCGAGGGCCGACCCCACCTCATCCTCGATCATCTCGCAGGCGAAGATCACGGCGCCTGGGCCGAGGCCGAGTGCGGAGGGGTGCGCGAGTTCGCCGGAGCGGTCTGAAATGGGGGCGGGGGCGTCTTCCACGTCACGGATGCTAGCATGGCAGGATGGGTTGTGCCCCCGCCACATCGGGTGACCGCCCGCCTCGACCACTCGGCGACCTCGTCGATCAGACCCGCGTGGCCGGGCGGATACCGCTGCGGGCGTTGCTGAGAGCCGGGAGCGCCATGCCCTTCTGGCGCCTCTGCGGTCGCTTCTTCGGAACTCGACTGGGCCAAGCGTTCCTCGGTCGGGGGAAGTTCCTGGGTGCGGGGGTGGCTCGGGTGTGGAGGCGTCGGGCACGCCGACGGTGGCCCTTTCGGTGAACCGGGGCTACTCCGAGCGGGTGCGGGCTCCGGCGGAACTGGCATCGAGCGTCTCTCGGACGCAGCGTGCCAGATCCACCGGGGAGAACGGTTTCTGCAGGAGCGGGACGCCCTCTCCTTCCGCGGGTTTCGGCATGGTCTTGTCGTCGGCGTAGCCCGTCGCGAACACCACCGGCAAAGCCGGGTGCGCCTCGCGCATGCGCTCAGAGAGTTCGCGGCCGTTCATGACGGGCATCATCAGATCGGTCACGAGCAGATCTACCCCGTGTGGGTGTCGGGCTGCCAACGATAAGGCCTCGAGCCCGTCGGCGCCCGCGACGACGGTGTAGCCGAGCTTCTCCAGCACCCTGGTCATGAGTGCTCGTACCGCGCCCTCGTCTTCCGCGAGGAGGATGGTCTCGGAGCCCGCGTAGTCCTCCATTGCTCGATCTGGAGTAGAAGGGTGTGTCGCCGACGTCCGGCGTGCGGTCGCGGGCAGGAGGATGCGGAAGAGCGCCCCCTCGCCCGGATTGTTCTCCAGCCGAATGCCTCCTCCGCTTTGCACCACTATGCCGTGCACGGTGGAGAGTCCGAGTCCTGTCCCCCGGCCGCGAGGTTTGGTCGTGAAGAAGGGCTCGAAGATGTTCGATTCGAATTCGGGAGGTACACCCGGTCCCGTGTCTGAGAAAGTGATCTCGGCGTAGACACCCTGGTCGAGCCTTCTGTCGCCGAAGAACTCGGCGGTGTCCAATCGGCGTGAGGCCGCCTCGATGGTGAGCGTACCGCCGGCGACCATGGCGTCACAGGCATTCGCCACCAGGTTCAAGACCACCTGCTCGATCTGACCGCGATCCGCGTCGATGTTGGAAGTGTCGGCCGACAAGCGCGTGGTCAGTCGGATGCGGTTCCCGAGTACGCGTTCCAACATCCCGTGCATGCCATCGAGCATTGCGACGAGATCGATGGTCTGCGGCGTCCGCGGCTCTTTCCTGCCGAAGGCGAGCAGCTGCCGCGTGAGAGTGGCTCCTTGATCGGCGGCTCGGAGGATGTGTTGAAGTTCCGCGCGGCCGCGTTCGTCGGCGGAAGTGGAGTCGAGCAGGATTCCGGCGTAGCCCGTTATCGTGGTGAGGAGGTTGTTGAAGTCGTGGGCGACGCCGCCCGCAAGGCGTCCGATGGCCTCCATCCTCTGCGCGTGGAGTGCCTGCTCCTCGTGCTTCCGCAATGCCTCTTCGGCCTGTTTCCGCCGAGTCATGTCCACGATCGATACCAGGACCCGGGACATGGTGGCTTCGTGGCCCGGAGCGACGAAAGCCCGCACTACTACGTCGAGAGGCTCTCCGGTGAGAGTGCGGTTCTTGACCTCCCGCTCGAAGAAGGTGTCTCCCTCGTAGAGAGAAAGCGCCGACTCCGCGAATTCCAGATAGTAAGCCGGATCGACCACTTCCCCCATGCGAGTGGCGAATTCCGTGACATCTCGCGCCTTGTACATCCGGAGGGTGGCATCGTTCACGTCGATGATCCTCGCCAGGGCCAGGCACTGGACAAGGGCCGCGGGGTGCTGCTCCATGTGCGCTCGGAGATCGGAGACACCAGACTCCACCAGAGAATCAAGATACTTCTTGACTTCTGAAAAGTCCTCCTCCCACAGTGAGACCGGGGACTGGTTGAACAGTGAGCGATAGTGTTCCCTGCTCGCCCTGAGTCGCAGGTCGGCCGCGATCCGGTCTCCTGTCTCGGTGAGGAACGCAACGGTCCCTGGGCCTCCAGGCAAGTCCAAGCGGGTCGCCTCGACGTGGTAGGGGAGCAGCGTGCCGTCCTTCCGAATGCCCTCCACCTCGTAGGAGTCAGATGAACGCGCTCCACTCTCCCTGCTGCTCGCACGTTCCCTGACCTCGTCGCGGTACTCGGGTGCCACCAGGTCGAGGAACGAACGGCCGAGGAGGTCGGTGGGAGAGTCGTATCCGAAGAGCGATGCATACTTCCGGTTCGCCCAAAGCACCACTGTCGCACGGGTGATGGAAATACCGATGGGCGCCTCTCGCAACACCTGAACGAGGGCGCTATCGGTGACCATATCGGGGTTAGGATCCATGTCTGTGTCGCTGCGAACCGAATGCACCTCGTGACCGGGGGGGTCGGAGAAGAGCCGACCTCGATATGCCGCACGTGAGGATTGTAGCCGGTTTGATCTCTGAAGTTTTGTCGCCTCGACCCACGCGGGCGCCCGGCGGTGCCGTTGCCCGGGGGGCCGGTCGGCGGCGCCACCGCCGTCACGACCGATTCCGCCGCGGCCGACATGACCGACGGTGCCGAGCACGGGGTGCTACAGTTGCCCCACAGTGACCAGCGACCGCGAAGCATCAGATCCTCGAACGCGAAGGGCCGACCCGGCTCAGGCCTCCCCCTTCCTCACGGCGAAGGTGCGTGAGCGGGCCTTTCTCATCGCTGTGGACACGGGAAAAGACGCATCCTGGACCGCAGAGGAGTCGCTTCTGGAACTCGGCGCCCTCGTCGAGACGGCGGGTGGGGAAGTGGTGGGCTCGGTTGTCCAGAACCGCCAGGGCCCTCATCCCGTCTGGTACTTGGGGCCGGGCAAGGCCAAGGAGCTGATACAGGCGAAATCGGCCCACGACTTCAACCTCCTCGTATCCGATGACGAGCTCTCGCCCAAACAACAACGCTCGCTGGAGAAACTCCTCGATGTCAAGGTACTCGACAGGTCCGGGGTGATCCTCGACATCTTCGCCCAGCGCGCCCGCACTCACGAGGGTCGCCTCCAGGTCGAGTTGGCCCGCCTCGAGTACCAGCTGCCTCGACTCACGCGCATGTGGACGCACCTCTCCCGTATGGGTGGCGGCATCGGCACGCGCCGCGGACCGGGGGAGACTCAGCTCGAGACCGACCGCCGCGTGATCAGGGAGCGCATCAAGAAGATGAAGGAGCAGGTGGCCGGGATCAGCCTGCAACGAGAGACGGCCTCCCGCGAGCGCGCCCGCCAGGTGCTGCCCACGGTCGCGATCGTCGGCTACACGAACGCGGGGAAATCGACCCTGCTGAACTCCCTTGTGGGGAGCGAGGTGGCCGCGGCGGCGGACAAGCTGTTCGCCACGCTCGACCCCACCAGCCGTCGGGTGGAGTTGGGTGAGGGGCAGGTGGTGGTGGCCTCCGACACCGTTGGGTTCATCCACAAGCTGCCTCATCAGCTCGTGAATGCGTTCCGCGCGACGCTCGAGGAGGTGGTGCGCGCCGACGTGCTCATCGAGGTGGTCGACGCCGCCGACACCCACTTCCGTGACCACCGGCGCGCCGTACAAGAGGTGCTGGACGAACTCGGGGCGGGCCACAAGCCTCGGCTTGTCGCCTACAACAAGGTCGACGCCGTCGAGACCGTGGCCGGGGCCGCGTTCAACGCTCCGCGAGGCGACGCGCGGGCAGTGGCGGTCTCGGCACTCACGGGCGCGGGACTCGACCAGTTGCGCAGCGCGCTCGCTTCGGTGCTGGCCGAACTGTGGGTCGAGGTCGACCTGCGCCTGCCCTACACCGAGGGTGCGCTTCTGGCGCGGGTGCGCGAACGCGGGGTGGTGCACTTCGAGTACGGCGACACCGATGTGCGAGTGCATGGTCGGGTCGCGCCCACGATAGCCGGTGAGCTCGCCGAATCCGCGCGCGCGTGGCGCCGGGTTCAGAAGGAAGCCGCTCTGGACGATTGAGGGCCGCCGCCCTGCACGACTGAGGATCTCCACGCTGCACGACTGAGGGTCCATTCGCACGTCGTGCGGACCGTCCGACCGGCCTCTGCAACCGCACAAAAGGCAGGCTGTTGACGGGCGTGTCCGAGCTTACTATGCTCCTCCGACCAGCATCCTCGTCGGGGACGCCGGCCTCAGCGTGAGGTCTTGGCCGGCGCTCCGCCGCTCCGGGGGACGATGCGATCCGCACAAGGGGGCCCGCACATGAGCGCGAACTACACCGAGGTATTCAGCCGTTCTCTGGAAGATCCCGAAGGGTTCTGGGCGGAGGCCGCCGAGGCCATCCATTGGGATAAGAAGTGGGACACGGTGCTCGACGACAGCGCCGCCCCCATCTACCGCTGGTTCCGTGGCGGCCGCCTCAATACCTGCTACAACGCCCTCGACCGCCATGTCGAGGCCGGGCGGGGAGACCAGGCGGCCCTCATATACGATAGCCCTGTCACCGGCACCACGCGCACCTACACCTATGCGGAGCTCACCGACGAAGTCGCGCGTTTCGCCGGGGCCCTGCAAACCCTGGGTGTGGGCAAAGGCGACACGGTTGTCATCTACATGCCCATGGTGCCGGAGGGCGCAATATCCATGCTGGCCTGCGCCCGCATAGGCGCCGTGCACTCCGTGGTCTTTGGCGGCTTCGCACCGCAGGAGCTGGCGGTGCGCATCGACGACGCCAAGCCGAAAGCGATCGTGTCGGCCTCGTGCGGTATCGAGGTGGCGCGGGTGATCGAGTACAAGCCTCTGCTCGACAAGGCGATCGAACTTGCCGAGAGCAAGCCCGAGAGCTGCGTGATCCTGCAGCGCCCTATGGCCACGGCTTCCATGGTCGATGGACGCGACCACGACTGGGCCGACGTGATGTCGCAAGCCGCGCCCGCCGAATGCGTGAGCGTCGAGGCCACTGACCCGCTCTACATCCTCTACACGTCGGGCACCACAGGCAGGCCGAAAGGGGTTGTGCGCGACAACGGCGGCCACGCGGTGGCCCTCCGTTGGTCGATGGAATACGTCTACGACGTGCAGCCGGGTGACGTCTATTGGGCGGCTTCGGACGTCGGATGGGTCGTGGGGCACAGCTACATCGTCTACGCGCCCCTGTTCACCGGCTGCACGACGATTCTGTACGAAGGCAAGCCCGTAGGCACGCCCGATGCCGGTGCGTTCTGGCGCGTGATCCGCGACCACAAGGTCAAGGTGCTCTTCACGGCTCCGACCGCCTTCCGGGCCATCAAGAAGGAAGATCCCACCGGCTCGCTCCTCGCGCAGTACGACATCTCTCACTTCACCTACCTCTTCCTCGCAGGGGAGAGGCTCGACCCGGATACGTATTTCTGGGCGTCCGACCTGCTGGGTGTGCCCGTGATCGACCACTGGTGGCAGACCGAGACGGGGTGGCCCATCGCCGCGAACTGCATGGGCATCAAGCCTTTCCCGGTCAAAGCCGGTTCGCCCACCAAGCCGGTGCCCGGTTACGACGTGCAGGTGCTCGACGCCGACGCCCGGCCGGTGCCCGCGGGTTCTGAGGGTATCGTCATGATGAAGCTGCCCATGCCCCCCGGGTGTCTGCCCACCCTTTGGGAGGACGACGAGCGCTTCATCGAGTCGTACGTGAGTGCGTACCCCGGCTACTACTTCACGGGCGACGGAGGCTACTTCGACGAAGACGGGTACCTCTACATCATGGGTCGCGTCGACGATGTGATCAACGTCGCCGGGCACCGGCTCTCCACGGGGCGCATGGAGGAGGTGATCGCCACCCACCCGGACGTGGCAGAGTGCGCGGTCCTCGGCGTGGGCGACGAGCTCAAGGGACAGGTGCCGCTGGGCTTGTGCGTGTTGAAGGCGGGGGTCGACCGGGACGACACCGAGATCGCCCGGGAGGTCGTGCAGATGGTGCGCGACCAGGTGGGAGCCGTAGCGTCCTTCAAGGTGGCGACCGTCGTGCAGAGGCTCCCCAAGACCCGCTCGGGCAAGATCCTGCGGGGCACCATGCGCAAGATCGCCGACGGCGAGAAGTTCACGATACCCTCCACCATCGACGACCCGGTGATCCTCGACGAGGTCGCCGAGCGGCTTCGTGGAGTGGGGTACGCCAAGGAGTGACGAGCTCTCGCGGTTCCTCCCTCGCTCTCGGCCGCTTGGGCGAACCTCGACGGCAGGTTGCGCGATACAATCATCCCGCCGTCTTTCTGGGCGGCCGGTGTGGGAGAGGCCGGGGTGAGCCCGACCCCTACCCGATCTTGCAGATGAAGGAGGGGGTTATGACGAACCCCAACATCGGCGTCGGCCCGGTGGCCGTGGTGGGGGCGGGCCTTACCGGAGCGAGTTGGGCCGCCCTTTTCGCTGCGCACGGGCGGGAGGTGCGCCTCTACGACCGAGACGTTGACGCGGCACGCGCGGCCCTGCCCCGGGTGCGCGAAGCCGTCGAGTTCCTCGTTTCGCACGACTTGGCGCCGTCGCATCTAGCGCAGCGGGGATCGCGGGCGTTGCGGGTCGAGTCCGATCTGGCCTCTGCTGTGGCGGGCGTGGTGCTCGTGCAGGAGTCGGTCGCCGAGGACCTCGCCGTGAAACGGGCTGTGTTCGCCGAAGCCGATGCGGCGGCGCCGCCGGACGCGATCCTGGCCACGAGCTCGAGCGGCCTCTCGATAAGCAGGATCCAGGAGGGCCTTCCCGGAGCGGCCCGCTGCGTGGCGGCGCACCCGTACAACCCGCCTCACCTGATACCTCTGGTCGAAATCGCTCCCGGAGAGGCCACGTCGCCGGAGACCGTGGCTGCGGCGCGGGCCTTCTACGAATCGGTGGGCAAGGACCCCGTCGTGCTCGCCCGCGACCTTCCCGGCTACCTGTCGAACCGCATGTCGGCGGCCTTGTGGAGGGAGGCGGTGGAGCTCGTGCGCTCCGGCGTGGCCTCGGTGGCCGACGTCGACCGCGCTATCGCCGGCGGGCCGGGACTGCGCTGGGCGGCGATGGGACCGCACACGCTGTACCACCTCGGCGGCGGCGCCGGGGGCATCCGCGGTCACCTCGAGCATCTGGGGCACGTGAAGGAAGGCATGCTGCGCGACATCGCCACCTGGACGGAGTTCCCCACCGATACGGCCGACGTCTTGGAGGCGGGGCTGGCCGACGCGCTTGCCGGGCGATCGGTGGCGTCACTCGAACGAGACCGCGACGAGGCGCTGGCCGGATTCCTGAAAGCGCGTGCGGCGGCCGCATCTGGTGAGGGCGAGACGTCGGCTGTCGGGGAGGCGCCGCCGGGCGGCGGCGGCCCCGGGGTCGCACCCACTGCCCCGGGCGACAGCGAGGCGCCGCCGGCTCCGATCGTGGTGCAGTCCGCCGCCGGAGTTGCGGTCGAGGTGGCGCCGGGGGTCACGCGCACCACTCTCGCCGTGGGGTCACGCACGATGCTCGTTCGCTTCGAATTGGAGCCCGGTGCGGATATCCCGCTCCACGCGCACCCTCACGAGCAGACCGGACACCTGGTCTCGGGCGACGCGGAGCTCGTGGGCGTCGACGGGTCGTGGCCGGTGCGCCCCGGAGACAGCTGGTCGATACCGGGTGACGCCCCGCACGGCGCGCGGAGCGTCGGAGGGGCCGTGATCGTGGAGGTGTTCAGTCCGGTCCGCGACGACTACCTTCCCGGGCCGCCGTCCGTGCAGCCGTCCGACCAGCCATCCGGGTCGCCATCCGAGCCGCGTGGGTGACCGCGGCCGCTCAACCCGTCGCGGCCGCCGATGGAGCGGCGTCGGGCCGAGAGGCCGGGAGGCGCTACAGGTGCACGTGCGCGCTGAGTACGGCCTGTGCGAGGAGCTCGGCTCCCATGTCGAGATCGGCGAGTGAGAGCACCTCGATGGGCGAGTGTATGTAGCGGGTGGCCACGCTGACCACGCCGGAAGGCACACCGGTCTTGGTGAGATGTATGGCGGTGGCGTCGGTCGTCCCGCCGCTTCCCACGTCCAGCTGATACGGGATCGAGGCGGTTTCGGCGGACTGCTTGAGCCAATCGACGATGGGTCGCGGCACGATGACGCCACGGCCGTCGGCGTCCGCGATCGTGAACACCGGGCCCTTGCCGATCTCGACATGTCGTTGGTCCTTGGTGACACCCGGGTGATCGCCTGGGATGGTCACCTCCGAGATGAGAGCCGCGTCGAGGTCGAGTCCGTACGCGCTGGTGCGGGCGCCCTTCAAGCCCACTTCCTCCTGTACGGTCCCCACCGCGTGAACCGTGGCCTTGACGTCCTTGTCCTTCAGCCGCTGCATGGCCGAGATCAGCATGACCACCCCGGCCCGGTCGTCGAAGCTCTTCCCTGTGACCAGTCCGTTGGCGAGCGACACCATCGAGCGGTCCACTGTTACGGGCGCGCCGATCTCCACCCCGAGGGCGCGGGCGTCGTCCGCGCTGGTGGCACCCACGTCTATGAACATGTCCTTGATCTTGACGACCTTCTTCCGGTCGTCGGCGTCCATGATGTGCGGAGGCTTCGAACCAACGACTCCCGGGATGCGACCGTCGGCTGTGTGCACCATCACCCGCAGACCGAGGACCATCTGATCGAACCAGCCGCCGAGAGGCACGAATCGCAGGAAGCCCTGTTCGTCGATGTACTTCACCATGAAGCCGATCTCGTCCATGTGAGCGGCGATCATCACCGTCGGCCCCTCACCCTTCCTCGTGCCGATGACGTTGCCCATGAGGTCCACCGAGACTTCGTCCACGAAGGGTCGCAATTCCTCGGCGACGAGCGCCGAGACTTCGCTCTCGTAGCCCGAGACGCCGTGAGCGTCGGCGAGCAGGGTGAGTAGTCGGCGGAGCTCTTCCATGGGGTTCTCCCTTCGAGGCGGACCTGGGTTCCCAGGTCGCGCGATACGTGTGCTCGGCGATATATGCCGGGTGAGTGTACCGCGTGACGACGGTGGAGCGCACCTCGGCCTCTCATTCACAGGCCCGGCGCGCGACGGCTCACGGACGGCGCCGCTGGCTCGCTCACGGACGGCGCCGCCCGTCTGCCCTCGGGCGCTCGGACACGGTGTGCATGGTATCCTGCATCCCCTGGTTGGAGTGGTCCCGGCCGTGCGGCCGGCGGGTGTGGCGAAGGGAGGAAGTACGTGGCAGGGCTTCTCGAGGGGCGTCGCGGCCTCATTATGGGCATCGCGAACGAGCGCAGCATCGCTTGGGGCATCGCAAAGTCGGCAAAGCGCGAAGGAGCCGAACTCGCGTTCACCTTCGCCGGGGAGATGCTGGAGAAGCGCGTGCGCCCTCTGGCGGCTGAGCTCGGCTCCGAGATCGTCCTGCCCTGCGACGTGCAGGTTGACTCGGACATTGAGACGGCGTTCGAGTCGCTCGGAGCTCACTGGGACTCATTCGACTTTCTCGTGCATTCGATCGCTTTCGCCAATCGCGACGACCTGAAGGGCAGATTCGTCGATACCTCACGTGATGGGTTCGCCCTTGCCCTCGACGTGTCGGTGTATTCGCTGCTGGCCTCGGTGCGGGCAGCGCTGCCTCTGCTCAACCCCGGGGGGAGCATCCTCACGATGACCTACCTGGGAGGCGAGCGGACGATACCTCACTACAACGTCATGGGTGTGGCCAAGGCCGCGCTCGAAGCCGCCGTGCGGTATCTGGCCGCCGATCTCGGCCCGAGCGGAGTGCGGGTGAACGCCATCTCCGCGGGCCCCGTGCGCACTCTTGCCGCCGCCGGCATCGGTGATTTTCGCAAGATCCTCGACTGGTACGAGCAGAACGCTCCCCTGCGAAGGGTGACCACCCAAGACGAGGTGGGAGACGCCGCACTTATGCTCCTCTCGGACTGGGGTCGGTCGATCACCGGGGAGATCGTGCACGTGGACGGGGGCTACCACTCGGTGGCCGTTCCGCCCGCCGCCGAGGACGTGGAGTAGGAGCCGACGAGTTGGCGGGGGCATCCGCCTCCGTCGAGCCGGTGGGAAGGTGATGGACATCGCCGAGCTCGAGCGTCAGATAAGAGAGGCTCCCGACCTTCCGGGCGTCTATCTCTTCCGCGACACCACGGGAGACGTGCTCTACGTGGGCAAGGCGCTCTCTCTGCGCAAACGCCTCGTGAGCTACCTTCCCGCCGTCAAAGGGCACGAGGGATCACGTGCGCCGGTGAAGGTATCGGAGATGGCTAAGCGCGCGGAGTCGGTGGAGTGGATCGTCGCCTCCACCGAGGTGGAGGCCCTCCTGCTCGAACACAACCTGATCAAGCGACACCGCCCGGGCTTCAACATAGCCCTGCGGGACGACAAGTCGTATCCGTACATCGTGATCACGATGGAAGACGAGTTCCCCCGCGTGATGTTCACCCGCCGGCCGCATCGGCGCGGCAACCTCTACTTCGGGCCGTACGGCAGCGCCGCGAAGGTGCGCGAGACCCTCGACACGCTGGGTCGCGTCTTCCCTTTTCGCAAGTGCCGCGGCGGGCGGCCCGGTCGGCGTAACGGGTCGCCGTGCCTGCAGTTCCACATCAAGCGCTGCGGCGCGCCGTGTGTGGAGGGTGTGAGCCCCGATGAGTATCGAGCGATGCTGCAGGGGGTCGCCGACGTCCTGGCGGGTCGCCACGCGAGAGTGCTCTCCAGCATGGAGGTGCAGATGAAGTCCGCCTCCGTGTCGCTCGACTTCGAGAAGGCCGCTCTCCTGCGAGACCGCGTCGACGCTCTGCGCCACGTGCTCGAGCGCCAACAGGTGAAGGGGGCGGTGCAGGGCACGGTCGATGTGGTGGGCCTGGCTCTCGACGAGCGTGGCGCCAACGTGCAGGTGTTCCTCACGCGCGACGGCCTGCTCTCCGACCGGCGGAGCTTCAGCCTGCTCGGCGTCGAGGGAGCCACGGAGCAGGACGTGTTCGAACGATTCATCGGAGACTACTACTCGACGGCCGTGATGGTGCCCCCCGAGATCGTCGTTCCTCGTTCCGTGACGCGCCTAGAGGAGCTTTCGCTCTTCCTCGAGAAGTTGAGGGGCACACGGGTGCAGGTGCGTCACGCGGAGCGCGGGGACAAGCGTCGACTGCAAGAGCTCGCCGACCGTAACGCGGCGCTCGGGCTTGAGCACGAGCGCCTGCGGGGTGAGCGGAGCCGGGAGCGGAGGTACGGTGGGCTGACCTCGCTTCAAGCCGTCCTCGGGCTGGAGGAGCCGCCCATGCGCATCGAGGGGTTCGACATCTCGAACCTCGGTGGAGAGCACATCGTGGCTTCCATGGTGGTGTTCGAGGGAGGCGCCCCGAAGAAGTCCGACTACCGCAAGTTCTCGGTGCGGAGCCTGAGCGTTCCCGACGACGTGGCGGCGCTCAACGAGGTTGTCCTGCGCCGCTTCTCGAGGAATCAAGACCCGGATGAGGTCTCCACCTACGATCCTTCGTTCGAGGCGGTGCCCGATCTGGTGCTGATAGACGGAGGCCGGGGTCAGTTGTCGGCCGCGCTGGCGGCGCTGAGTGAAGTGGGCCTCGACGAGGTGGTTCCGGTGATCTCGCTGGCGAAGCGCGACGAGGAGGTGTACCTTCCCGGGAGCCGGGAGCCGCTACGGCTCCCGCGCGATGACGCGGGGCTCCTGCTGCTTCAGCGGGTGCGCGACGAAGCCCATCGGTTCGCGATCGGGTTCCATAGGGCACGCAGGTCGACGAAGACCACGGAGTCGTTCCTCGACGGGCTTCCCGGAGTGGGGGAGAAGCGCAAGCGGGCGATATTGGCGCACTTCGGCTCGCCCGAGAGGTTCCTGGAGGCGGAGCGCGAGGAGCTCGAGGCGGTGCCCGGCCTTCCCGGCAAGACCGCACGGGCGGTCTACGACTACATACACAAGAACGGGTAGAATCGAAGCATGCGCCGCGAAGCGACATTCCCGACCCTGCATGGCGAAGGCCTCGTGTTCGTCGAAGACGGCCTGCTCGTGGAGGTCCGCCTGCCGCAGCTAGGGGCGGCGCCAACGGTGGGTGCGTGGACGACCTCGTCCGCCGGGAAGGACCCGTCTGCCGGGACCACCTCGTCCGGATCGACAACCTCGTTCTCCGCGACGGCCGAGGCGCCCGCATCCGGAGAGAGCAAGCTCGACTACGCCGCGGAAGGCGATCTCTCGAGCGAGATCGCCGCCCGCTGGGCCCATGAGTTCGCGGCCTATTTCCGGGGCGAACGCCGCACGTGGTCGCCTGAAGAGATCGGCCTCGAACGCTACGGCTTCACACCGTTCCAGACGGCGGTGTATCAGGCCCTCCTGACGGTGCCGCCGGGGGCCGTCGTCAGCTACGGGGAACTCGCCCGACTGGCGGGCTACCCTCGCGCCGCCCGGGCGGTCGGAACGGTCATGGCGACGAACCCCATCGCCATCGTCGTCCCCTGCCACCGGGTTGTCAGGAGCGACGGTTCGCTCGGCCACTACGGGTTCGGCGACGCCTGGAAGCCGCTCCTGCTCTCTATGGAAGGGTCGATGACGTGACCCCAGAGCGCGAGCTCCACCTCACGGTCATCACCGGTCTCTCGGGCGCGGGGAAATCCCAAACCGTAGCCACGTTCGAAGACATGGGGTTCTTCTGCATCGACAACCTCCCGCCGCAGATGCTCGGGCGCGTAGTCGACCTCTTCTCTCTGGAGGGGAGCCGGGTTGATCGCCTGGCAGTGGTGTTCGACGCGAGGGGCGCTCAGTACTTCGTGGAGTTGATGGCCGCGCTCGACGAGATGGCGGAACGGGGCGTCCAACCCCGCATTGTGTTCCTCGAAGCGTCGGACGACGCCCTGGTGGCTCGCTACCAATCGACGAGGCGGCCGCACCCCACGGCGCACGACCGGCCCGTGCACACGGGGATCTCGGAAGAGCGGCATATACTCGCGCCCTTGCGCGAGCGCGCGGACGTGGTGATCGACACCACGTCGCTCAACGTGCACGAACTTCGCGCCCGCCTTCAGGAGACTCTGTTCGCCGACGAACTCGCCGATAAGGTGCTGATCACGTTCCTGTCGTTCGGCTTCAAGTTCGGCCTGCCGATCGAGGCCGACATGGTGCTAGACGTGCGTTTCCTCCCCAATCCCCACTGGGTGGAAGAGCTGCGCCCGCTTACGGGACTCGATCCCGCCGTGCGCGACTACGTGGTCGCCCGACCCGAGTCGCACGGCTTCATCGAGCGGGCGGCGGCCCTCATCTCGTACTTGGGTCCCGCCTACGTAGCCGAACAGAAGACGCAGTTGGTGGTCGCGTTGGGTTGCACGGGGGGGAGACATCGGTCTGTGGCGCTGGCCGAGGCTCTGGCCGCTTCGCTGGCGAAGGACCCGTCGGTGGAGACGCGCGTCCGGCATCGTGATGTCGAACGCACCGGCTGAGGGAACGGTGAAGACCACGGGGGCTTCGGGCTCGGGTAACGTCGGGATATCGCCCGGCGCGCACGCGCCTCGAGTGGTGGCCATCGGTGGCGGCTCGGGCCTTTCGGCTCTGCTGCGCGGGCTGAAGCGACTCACACCTCATCTCACCGCCATCGTGACCGTGGCCGACGACGGCGGATCGTCGGGACGCCTGCGCGCGGAACTGGGCGTGCTCCCACCGGGCGACATACGTAACTGCCTGGTAGCCCTCGCCGACGACGAGTCTCTGCTGAGCGACCTCTTCTCATACCGCTTCAAGGCCGGGGAGTTGGCGGGCCACAGCTTCGGCAACCTCTTCCTCGCCGCGCTGACCGAGGTCACGGGTGACTTCGACCGGGCCATCAAGGAGTCGAGCAAGGTCCTGGCGATCCGCGGCACAGTACTGCCCAGCACCACGTCCGACGTGCGCCTGCACGCGCTCCTCAGCGACGGCCGCCACCTTGTGGGGGAGTCGCTCATCGGGCGTTCGCCCGTCTCGGTGGAGCGGGTGTGGCTCGAGCCCGAGGGCGCCGTCGCCCTTCCGTTGGCCCTGGAGCGCATCGCGCAGGCCGACATCGTGGTGCTGGGGCCGGGAAGCCTGTTCACCAGCGTGGTGCCGAACCTGTTGGCGGGGGGCATGATCGAGGCCCTGGCGGCTGCCGACGCCCCCATCGTGTACGTGGCCAACGTGATGACCCAGCCGGGCGAGACCGCGTCGTTCAGCGGACCTGACCACCTGCGTGCGCTCATCGGACATCTCGGCGAAGGCGTGCTGGACGCGGTGCTGGTGAACTCGACCGCGGTGCCTACCGGGCTTCTCGAGCGGTACGGAGAAGAGGGAGCCGAGCCGCTGGAGTGGCCGGATCCGACCGGAGCCGCAGCGGCTCGATCCGGCGTGGTGGAAGACGTCCGGTATCCGCCGGCCGATGTGGAGCGCATCGACGGGGTGCCGGTCATCCGTCGCGACCTCCTGCACGTCACCGACCACGCCCGTCACGACCCCGACATCCTGGCCGCGTGCCTGGCGTCGATGGCGAGGGTGCGCCGGCAGTGAGCACGGTGAGCTTCTCACGGCGGGTGCGGGAAGAGCTCATGCGCAAGGAGGCGGGGCGGTCGTGCTGCCGGGCGGCGGAAGTGGCCGCGTTGGTTCGGGCCACCGGCACCTTCAGCATCAGGGGCGGATCGCGGGACGAGGAAGCGCGCTACGGACTCCGGCTCTCTACGCCCCTGCGTCCGGCCGCGCGACTTGTGTACTCGTACTTCAAGAGCTTCGGGGCGGAGGCGCGACTGTTGACCCGTCGTGAGCCCCGGTTCAAGCGCCGGCTCCTCTACGAGGTGCACCTGTCGGGAAGTCCGGCTGTGCTGCAATCGCTCAACGAGCTCGGCATCCTCAGCGACAGCTTCCGTCTGGAGCCGGGCATACCGTTGAGGTTGCTGCGCAGCCGCTGCTGTCGCAGCGCCTTCATCCGTGGCTGCCTGGTCGGCTCCGGGTCGGTGAATCCCCCCACTCGCGACGCCCACCTCGAGATCCGGAGTCCGCATGCGGACTTCGCCGCCGACCTGGCCCGCCTGCTCTCGACCTTGGGGTACTCTCCTGGGGTGTACGTGAGACGGGGGGCGCACGTGGTCTACCTCAAGACCGGCGACGAGGTAGCCGCGCTGCTCGCTTTCGCCGGAGCGCCCGAAGCGGCTCTCGAAGTAGAAGAACAGTCGGTCGTCAAGGACGTACGGGCGCGCGCGAACCGGCTTGTGAACTGGGACGAGGCGAACACGCGGCGCACGAGCGCCGCAGTCATGCGACAGCTGCGGGCGGTGGAGTTCCTCGAGGAGATTGGCGTACTGGAGACCATGCCCGCGGCTCTGCGTGAGGTCGCCGAACTGCGCCGGGAGTATCCCTACCTGAGCCTCACCGATCTTGCGGAGGCGGCGCCGGGCAGGTTGAGCCGGTCGGCGCTCAACCACCGCTTTCGTCGACTGATGAAAGTCGCTGTGGACGAAGGCGCGCCGGGTCTCGATTTCGACAGGTAGGCTCCGAAGACGAAGGCGCGCCGAGCCTGGATTTTGACACGTAGCCGCGCAGCGCGGAAGCTTGCTCGACCGGGCGCGGATTCCCGGGGGCGCCTGGGGGGTATGCTAGAATCCACCCGGTCTGACAACGGGCAAAGGAGCTGCCGGGTATGAGTGTGCGCGTTGGAATAAACGGTTTCGGGCGGATCGGGCGGAACTACCTTCGCGCAGCCCGTCGCCGTGGCGCCGACATAGACATCATCGCTGTGAACGACCTCACCGACGCGCCAACCCTCGCGCATCTGCTCAAGTACGACAGCATCCACGGCGTGTGGCCCGGGGATGTGTGCGTGGAGGGTGACGGCATCACCATAGAGGGCGACTCCTTCAAAGTGCTGTCGCAGCGCGATCCAGCGCAGCTGCCGTGGGCGGAGTTGGGCGTGGACGTGGTCATCGAGGCTACGGGCTACTTCACCGATCGCGACGGGGCGGCCAAGCACCTCGCGGCCGGAGCCAAGAAGGTGCTCATCAGCGCCCCCGCGAAGAATCCTGATCTCACCGTGGTCGTGGGTGTGAACGACGGGGACTACGATTCGGCTCGACACCACATCGTCTCCAACGCTTCCTGCACCACCAACTGTCTGGCTCCGGTGGCGAAGGTGCTCGTCGATAGCTTCGGCATCGAGCAGGGCTTCATGACCACGATACACGCCTACACGAACGACCAGATGATCCTCGATCTGCCTCACAAAGACCTGCGCCGGGCTCGTGCCGCGGCCATGTCCATCATCCCAACCAGCACCGGCGCCGCCCGTGCCATCGCCCTCGTGCTCCCGGAGCTCAAGGGCAAGTTGGACGGCTTTGCCATGCGCGTACCGGTGCCGGACGGATCGGTGGTCGATCTCACGGCTACCCTCGGGCGAGAAGTCACGGTGGCCGAGGTGAACGCAGCGGTGAAGGCGGCGGCCGACGGTCCGCTCGCCGGCGTTCTGCAGTACACCGAAGACCCGGTCGTGAGCACCGACATCATAGGTAACCCCTACTCATCGGTGTTCGACTCCAAGCTCACCATGGTGATGGGGCGGCAGGTGAAGGTGGTCTCCTGGTACGACAACGAGTGGGGCTTCAGCAACCGCATGGTTGATCTCTCGGGCAGGCTCTTCTAGAGAGGGGGGTCATGCCGAAGCAGACCCTGCGCAACGTCGATGTCGCGGGCAAGCGGGTGCTTGTGCGTGTGGACTTCAACGTTCCGCTCTACGCCGGCCGTGTCGCGGACGACACGCGCATAACCGCCGCGCTTCCCACGATCGAGCATCTGCGAAAACGGGGGGCCCGAATCGTGCTCGTGTCTCATCTGGGCCGGCCGGAGCAGGGGTCTCCCGAGAAGTACCGGCTCGATCCGGTGGCCGCGCATCTTGCGCACGTTCTGAGGATGCCGGTGCGGAAGATGGACGAGCTATCGGGCCCGGCGGTGGAAGAGGCCGTCGATCAGCTCGAACCGGGCGAGATCATGCTCTTGGAGAACTCACGCTTCGACCCCCGGGAGAAGGCCAACGATCCGAAGCTGGCTGCCGAGATGGCGCGTTTCACAGACATCTTCGTCAACGACGCCTTCGGGGTAAGCCATCGGGTGCACGTCACCACGGTGGGCATCACCGAGCACGTGCCGTCGGTGGCGGGCATGCTGCTGGAGCGTGAGCTGCACACCCTGGGCTCTCTGCTCGCGGCGCCGCGAAGGCCCTTTGTCGTAGTGCTCGGAGGTGCCAAGGTGAGCGACAAGATCGGCGTGATCGAGCGGTTCCTCGAGTTGGCCGATTCCCTGCTCGTGGGCGGGGCCATGTGCTTCACGTTCTTGCTCGCCCGTGGGTTCTCCGTGGGTTCTTCCAAGGTGGAAGGGCCGGAGGGCGTCGAAGTCGCGCGGCGCCTACTGGGCATCGCCTCCGAGAGCCGGTGCGAACTAATACTTCCCACCGATGTGGTGGTGGCCGACGAGTTCAAAGCAGACGCCGCGTCGAAGGTCGTGTCGGTGGAAGAGATGCCCGATGGTTGGATGGGCCTCGACATAGGCCCGCACACCGCGGCGCACTACGCGGAGAAGATAGCGGAGGCCGGCGAGATCTTCTGGAACGGCCCGATGGGCGTGTTCGAGATGGAGCCCTTCGCCCGCGGCACAGGCGCGATCGCCCAAGCTATGGCCGAGGCCGACGGACTCACCGTCGTGGGCGGGGGCGATTCGGTGGCCGCTCTGCGCACGTTCGGGTTGGAGCATCGTATGGACCACGTCTCCACGGGCGGTGGGGCCGCACTCGAGTTCGTCGAGGGTGGCGAGCTGCCCGGCGTGGCGGCGTTGGCCGACCTCTAGGAGGTGGGTGTGACCGTGCGCACCCCGGTGGTCGCCGGGAACTGGAAGATGTACAAGACTCCTTCCGAAGGCGCAGCCTTCGTGAAGGCGCTCGTGAGTCGCATCGGGACCCCGGTAGGCGTCGAGGTGCTCGTGGCTCCGCCCTTCACGGGGCTCGCCGCCGCGGTCGCCGCCTCTGAGGGCTCGCCCGTGGGTATTGCCGCTCAGAACATCTTCTGGGAGGAGCAGGGCGCCTACACGGGCGAGATCGCGCCGGGCATGCTCGTGGACCTGGGCGTGGGCTGGGCGATCATCGGGCATTCCGAGCGGCGGCAGCTGTTCGGCGAGACCGATCAGGCCGTGGCGCGGAAGGTGCGGGCGGCGATCGACCACGGTCTTCGCACCATCCTCTGCGTGGGGGAATCCGAGAAGGAACGCGAGGCCGGCCTCACCGAGGAGAGACTGGCGAGCCAGGTGGGGAAGGGCCTTGGGGAGCTCAGCACCGGCGGGTGTTCGGAGCTGGTCGTGGCTTACGAGCCGGTCTGGGCCATCGGCACGGGCCGCACCGCGACGCCGCAGATGGCGCAGGAGGCGTGCGCCCTCATCCGCCGCCGTCTTTCCGAGATCGTGGGTGCGGAAGAAGCCGAGCGCATGCGGATACTCTACGGCGGCAGCGTCAAGCCCGATAACTTCGTCGAGTTGATGGCGCAGCCGGACATCGACGGAGGCCTCGTGGGGGGCGCCAGTCTCGACGTGGAGTCATTCGCGCGTCTCGTCGAGATCGCGGTCGCCTAGCCCATGGCGGCGCGGGTCCCTGATGCCGCAGAGAGCACCGGAGACGCCGGTGCAGACGCGGCGCCCGCGGGGAGGCGACCGGTCGCGCTGATCGTGCTTGACGGCTGGGGCTACGCGGAACCCGGCCCGGGCAACGCGATCTCGCTGGCCCGGACCCCTGTGATTGACGGGCTGCTCGAACGCTACCCCTGGGTGCTCCTCGAGGCTAGTGGACGTGCCGTGGGCCTGCCCGAAGGCATCATGGGCAACTCGGAGGTGGGCCACTTCACGCTTGGCTGCGGCCGGGTGCTGTTCCAGGACCTGTCACGCATCAACCGCGCCATCGCCGACGGCTCCTTCTTCCAGAACGCAGTCCTCTGCGACGCCATGACTGCCGCCGCGTCGAGCGGCGGCTCGGTGCATGTGATGGGGCTCCTCTCCGACGGCGGCGTCCACTCGGCGATCGAGCATCTGCATGCGCTGGTGGAGCTCGCGAAGTCGCGCGACGTAGAGAGGGTGTACGTGCACACCTTCATGGACGGTCGGGACACATCGCCGAACGCCGGCGCCGTCTTCATCGCCGACCTCGAACGCTTCCTCGCCGACGCCGGCACGGGAGAGATCGCGACGGTGGTGGGGCGCTACTACGCCATGGATCGTGACCTTCGCTGGCCGCGCGTGAAGCTGGCGTACGACGCTCTGGTGCACGGGGTAGGGTCTACCGCCGGTTCCGCCGCCGAGGCTGTAGCCGCGTCGTACGAGGCGGGGGTCACAGACGAGTTCATCGAGCCTGCGATAACCAGTAGCGACCCTCGTTCCCGGGTGCGCGACGGCGACACGGTGCTGTTCTTCAACTTTCGGCCGGATCGGGCGCGTGAGCTCACCCGGGCGTTCATCGACGCCGGATTCGGGGGCTTCGACCGCGGAGGCGCCGTGCCGCGGGTGCACTTTGTAGGCATGACCGAGTACGACGCCGAGTTCAAGATCCCTGTGGCATTCACCGACGAGCCGCCGGTACGGGTTCTGGCCGAAGTGCTCTCCGAGGCGGGCCTCCGCCAACTGCACATCGCCGAGACCGAGAAGTACGCTCACGTCACCTTCTTCTTCAACGGGGGACGTGAGGAGCCGTTCCCGGGGGAGACCCGCCGTTTGATCCCATCGCCCAGCGACATTGCCACGTACGACCAGCGTCCGGCCATGAGCGCCTACGAGGTGGCGGAGGCGTTCACGGAAGCATTCGAAACCGAGAGACCCGATTTCGCGGTTCTGAACTTCGCGAACCTCGACATGGTGGGTCACACCGGTGACCTTCAAGCCACGATCGAGGCGGCCGAGCATGTGGATACGTGTCTGGGCGTGGTCATCGAGGCGCTGGCCACGTTCGGGGCGCGCATCTTTGTGACAGCCGATCACGGTAACGCCGAGCGCATGATAGACCCGTCGACCGGCGCGGCCGAGACGGCGCACACCACGAACCCTGTGAGACTGGTGTGTCTGGATGAGGGGGTCACCCTCCGCGAAGGCGCGGGCCTCGCCGACGTCGCACCCACCGTGCTGCGCCTGCTCGGGCTGGAGGTGCCGCCGGAGATGACGGGCGAGCCCCTCTGCACACCGGGGACCCCGACCGGACAGGCGTAGACTAACTTCCTGTATGCTGGAGTCGTCGGAACCTGCAAGAGGAAGGATCGGCCGGTGGAGCAACCCTCGGCGAGACTGATCCGCAGGGCCGCCCGCGGTGAGGAACGGGCGCTCGAGACCCTCGTCCGTATGTATTGGGGTCCCATCCAGGGCTATCTTGCGCGGATGGTATCCGACGAGGCCGACGCCGAAGACCTCGCGCAAGAGGTCTTCGTGCGCATGGCCCGGGGGCTTCCCGATTTCGCCGCGAGGTCGAAGTTCACCACCTGGCTCTTCCAGATCGCGAAGAACCAGGGCATCGACTTCCTGCGACGCCACGAGGTGGAACGAGTGCCGCTGGAGCGGGTGCCCGCCGGGTCCATCGCGGCCGATCGCCCTGAGTATGGTGTGGAAGAGACGGAGTTGCTGTGGTTCTGCATTGCGACTCTCGATGTCGACCTGCGGTCGGCATTGATCCTGCGCGACGTGCACGGGTTCTCGTACAAGGAGATCGCCGAGATCGTCGATGCGACGCTCTCCACCGTGAAGTGGCGCATCTACCAGGCGCGGGCCCAAGTGCACGCCCGCTACCTGGAGGGTTCCGGCGCGGGCCGGTCGATACTGGAGTCGTGAAGCGGGATGTGGTTGCGTAGATCACCTGAAGGCTATGGAGGAGGCGGTGGTTCGATCGCGTCGTCGTGCTCTGAAGTCAGGTCGCTGCTCTCCCTCATCGTGGATCACGAAGCCAACGATCTCGAGAGGGCCCGGGCGGCGCGGCATCTCACCGGCTGTGCCTCGTGTCGCAGCTTCCAGTCGTTCGCCGAGCGCACCGGCGCCATCCTGCACGCCGAAGGGGAGGGCGGCGGAGCGGCCACGTCGAAAGTGAGGCACGGGCATCGCCGTAGCACGTCGGGTCGAATGTGCGAGCAGGATCTGGCAGCCCGTTTGGCCTTGATGATCAGGGAGGGATCGGAGGGTGAGGAGAGACCCGTCGTCCGTCGCTCGGCGTTCGCCGCGGCGGCTCTCGTGGCGGCGCTGTCTTTGGGCGTCTTCATCGGGGGGCTGGGAGTCTTGACGCTCACCCAGGAGACCGTCACCGACGCCGCCGGGTATCCGCTCGGCTCGCCGCGTATCAGCGCCTCGCGCACCCTCGATCCCGGTACGGAAGTGGAGGAACAGGTCTCGATCCTTGCCACGTGGGTGCCGCGGCGCCTTGCCGACGACCCGTACTGGGAGAAATGGATGATGGGGGTGACCCCGATGTCGCTCTACGACGAGGTCCACTACCGCCCCGAGAACCTCTGAGCAGGCAAGGGCGCGCCGCTCATCTGCGTCCGCTCTGGGGGGTTGCGAATGCGACTCGGGCGAACGTCCTTCGGGCCGGCGGGGGCACCTGCCAACTTCCTGTGGAGTTCACTCGTCTTAAGCCTATGGATGGGTACGGTCGCTGCCTGACTGCCGCGTCCCGTTGCCGTGGGCGGCCCAAGAAGCCGGGGAGCCCGGTGCGCGTGTGGTAGTCTTCTCGGATTCGCCGCCAAGGCGGTCTTCGGGTATCAGAAGGAGTGAATCGCGTGGTATATGTGCTTGCTTTGCTGGACACCCTACTGGGGGTAGCCGTCCTCGTGCTCATCTTCCTCCACTCGGGGAAGGACGCCGGCTTGTCCGGGGCCTTCGGTGGAGGTCTGCAGTCTGTTGGGGGCACAGGCGTCGTGCAGAAGAATCTCGATCGTCTCACCATCGGTTGCGCGATCGCCTTCTTCGTGGTGACGATCGCGCTCGGCTTTTTGGTCTGACCGTGGGGGCCTCGGAACGCGCCTAAGCCTCCAGACGGGAAGCGGCCGCAAGGCCGTTGTTTCGCGAATCAAGACGTGTCGTCGATAAGAGGAGGAAGACATCTTGGACGGATGGAAGCGCACTTGGGTAGTCGCCATGCTGGTAGTCGCCTTGACCGTGGTGCTCGGCGTGATGGCGATGGGCTGCGGCGGCGATACCACGACCACCACGGCGGCCGGCAGTACCGACACCACAGTGGACGCCGGCGACCTGGCGGAAGATCAGACCCTCACCATCAACATCACTTCGGAGCCGCCCAGCTTGGATCCGAACCTGGCCTCGGACACGACGTCGTCGCTGGTCATCAACAACATCTTCGAGGGCCTGGTGCACATCGACGCTGTGGGCGGCGTGTTCCCCGGTGTCGCTGAGACCTGGGACGTCTCCGAAGACGGTCTCGTCTACACGTTCAACCTTCGCGGCACCGACACCTGGACCAACGGCGACACGGTGACGTCGACCGACTTCAAGAACTCATGGCTGCGCATCCTCGACCCCGAAACCGCCGCCGACTACGCCTATATGCTCTACTTCATCGTGGGCGCCGAGGCGTACAACTCCGGCGAGGGTGCGATGGAGGACGTCGCCATCGACGCCACCGACCCGGCCAAGCTCGTGGTCACGCTGGTGTCGGAGGCTCCGTGGTTTGTGTCGATGATGGCCCACCAAGCCTACTTCCCGATTCACAAGGCGACCGTGGACGCCGGCGGCGATGCCTGGACCGAGCCCGCGAACATCGTCACGAACGGGCCGTACCTGCTCGACACGTGGAACCACGACTCCGACATCCTGCTCACCAAGCGGCCGGACTGGCGTGAGGCCGACAGCGTCGTCCTCGAGAACGTCAAGATGGTCATGATCGCGGAGGAGACCACCGGCGTGGCGGCGTTCGAAGCCGGAGAGATCGACGTTCAGAAGACCCTCCCGGTCGCCGACATCGATCGACTCAAAGCCCTTCCGCAATACCGTGTGGTGCCGCTCACCGGCACGTACTACTTCGGGTTCAACACGAAGAAGGCGCCGTTGGACGACCCGAAGGTCCGGATGGCCCTCTCCATGGGCATCGATCGTCAATCGATCGTAGACAACATCACCAAAGGCGGCCAGATCCCGGCGGTGGACTTCACCCCCGGTAGCATTCCCGGCTACGACACGATCAAACAGGGCACGCTCTCAGCTACCGCCGACGTCGAAGGCGCAAAGGCCCTCCTTGCCGAGGCCGGATTCCCCGAAGGTGCGGGTCTCCCTGAGATCGTGATCTATCACAACACCAGCGAGAGCCATGCCGCTGTTGCCACGGCCGTCCAGGCCCAGTGGAAGGCGATAGGCGTGAACGCTACCGTGAAGAACATGGAGTGGAAGCAGTACCTCGATTTCGTCCAGAACAACGACGACGTCATGGTGTATCGCATGGGCTGGGTGATCGACTACCTCGATGCCTACAACATGCTCGAACTCTACCGTACCGACAGCGGCAACAACTACACCCGCTGGGGCAGCGCGGAATACGACCAGTTGCTCGCGGATTCCCTCAACGCCGCCGACGAACAGGCGCGCTGGGACGTCTACGCGAAGTTGGAGAAGATCCTACAGGACGAGATGCCGATCGCTCCCATCTACTGGTACGTGAACCAGGAACTGGTTGCAGACCACGTCACGGGCTATGAGCCGAGCGTGATCGGTGAGACCACGAACTTCTGGACCGTGAAGATCCTCAAGAAATAACCCCTCTACTCGTTGAGTGTGAGTGATGCAGCCGGCGGCGGCCCACGGGGCCGCCGCCGGTCTTTTTCTGCCTGTCGGGGAGAGGCGGACCCCCTGCACCGTGTGGTAGGCTATCGTCCCGAAGCGACCGCGCGCGGCTCGACTTCCAGCCGCGCGTGACTCGGTAGATCGGGGACTCTCGTACCAGTCACGAAGGGCAAGGAGAGCGCCTCTTGATCAAGTTCATCGCCCGCCGTATCCTGTGGACGATCCCGGTGCTTCTTGTCGTCGTGCTCTTCACATTCCTCCTCATGAAGGCGATCCCCGGCGGGCCGTTCACCGGTGAGAAGGGTGTGCCGGAAGCCATCCTCGCCAACCTGAACGCCAAGTACGGTTTGGACAAGCCGTGGTACGAGCAGTACGCCCGTTACGTGTGGCACGCGGTGCAGGGTGATTTTGGCGTTTCGATGACTCAGAAGGGCCGCACGGTCGTGGACGTCATCGGAGACGCCTTCCCCGTCTCGATCCATCTAGGTGGGCTGGCTTTCGGCCTCGCAGTTGTCATGGGGATACCCGCCGGCATCGTGGCCGCCCTTAAGCACAACACGTGGCTCGACTACGCGGCCATGTTCTACGCCACCATCGGCTGGGCGATACCCACTTTCATCATCGGGCCCGTGCTTATCTACTACTTTGCGCTCAGACTGGGGTGGTTTCCGACCTCACGATGGGAGACGTGGCGACACTGGGTGCTGCCGACCATCACACTCGGAACGGCGCTTTCGGCCTACTTCGCCCGGCTTACCCGGGGCAGCATGCTGGAGACCCTTCAGCAGGACTACGTGCGCACTGCCATGGCGAAAGGTCTGCCGTACCGCACGGTGGTGATCCGCCACGTGCTCCGCAATTCCCTCATCCCGGTGGTGACGCAGGCGGGGCCGTTGCTCGGGTTCGTCATCACGGGCTCCTTCCTCACTGAGTACATCTTCTCCATCCCCGGCCTCGGGAAGTACTTCGTCACGAGTGTGTCGAACCGGGACTATTCCGTGGTGATGGGTACGGCGGTGCTGTTGTCCTCCGTGATAATCGTGGCCAACTTGGTTGTAGACGTGATCTACGGGTTCCTCGACCCGCGGATTCGGTACGAGTAGATGCCGGCGCCCGGATCGAATGACCCGACCGAACCGACCGGCGTCACCGACTCTGAACTGATCGACGCGGGGGAACCCCTCGTCCTGAAGCAGACCACCCTCTGGGGCGACGTGGTGCGGCGCTTCTCGCGCAACCGCGCGGCGATGGCGGCGTTCACGATACTCGTGCTGATGATCGCGTATGCCACGATCGGCCCCTATCTCCGGCCGTATCCGTTTGACGAGATCGATTACTCCCGATCGCATCTTCTTCCGACCATGGCACACTGGTTCGGCACGGACATGTTCGGTCGAGACCTGTTCGTGCGTATGGCTTTGGGCGGTCGCGTATCTTTGCTGGTGGCCTTCGCGGCAACGGGCATCGTGCTCGTGGTGGGTGTGTTGTACGGCTCTATCTCCGGATTCGTGGGCGGGAAGACCGACGACGTCATGATGAGGTTCGTCGACATCCTCTACGGCCTGCCCTACCTTCCCTTCGCCATCATCCTGCTCGTGATCTTGGGGGCGGGCATCGTCCCTATGCTCTTGGCCCTGGCGATCGTGTCGTGGCTCACGCCTTCGCGGCTGGTTCGCGGCCAGATACTCACACTCAAACAGAGTGAGTACGTGGAAGCCGCGAGAGCCTTGGGCGCGCGGCGCCGGCGAATCGTGTTCCGGCACCTCATGCCCAACACCCTCGGCATCATTGTTGTTGCCATGTTCTTGGAAGTGCCGGGCATGATCATCGGGGAGGCCACCCTGTCGTTCCTGGGCCTCGGGATATCTGCTCCCGACGCATCGTGGGGAACGCTGGCCTCCGAGGGGTGGAAGGCGTTGCGGTCGCATCCTTGGCTCATCATCCTGCCGGGCCTGTTCATCGGGATCACGGTGCTGGCGTTCAACTTCGTGGGCGACGGGTTCAGGGACGCCATCGATCCGAAGACGAAGGAGACTACGTGACCCAGCCGCTGCTGGAGGTCCGCGACCTGAAGACGCACTTCTTCACGCGAGAGGGCGTCGTGCGGGCGGTCGACGGCATCAGCTACACGCTTTCTCGCGGCAGCACCCTGGGGATCGTGGGGGAGAGCGGCTGCGGCAAGAGCGTCGGGGCCTTGTCGCTCATCAAGCTCATCCCTGATCCGCCGGGCAAGATCGTAGCCGGCACGATCGTCTTCGAGGGACGCGACCTCGTGCCGCTGCCGGAGCGTGAGGTGCGGAAGGTGCGGGGGAACGACATCTCCGTGATCTTCCAGGATCCGATGACGTCGCTCAATCCTGTGCTCCGCATCGGGAAGCAGCTGGGGGAGGGCATGCGACTCCACATGGGCCTCACCAAGAAGGAGGCCGACGATCGATCCGTGGAGCTGCTCGAAGCCGTGGGTCTACCCGACCCGCGCAGGCGACTCCGCGACTATCCGCACCAGTTCTCGGGAGGAATGCGGCAGCGGGTCATGATCGCGATGGCCTTGGCCTGCGAGCCGAAGCTCCTTATCGCCGACGAGCCCACCACGGCGCTCGACGTCACCATCCAGGCGCAGATCCTCGATCTTCTCGCGCGGCTTCAGGACAGGTTCGGCATGTCCATCCTTCTGATCACCCACGATCTTGGTGTGGTGGCGGGGGTGAGCGACGACATTGTCGTGATGTACGCCGGCAAGATCGTCGAGAAGGCCACCACCGACGAGCTCTTCGCCAACCCACAGCATCCGTACACGGAGGCGCTGTTGGCTTCGGTGCCCCGGCTCGACGACACGGGTCGAAAACGCCTCGCGAGCATCCCCGGCCTCCCACCCGACTTGGTCAACCCCCCCACGGGGTGTAGTTTTCACCCGCGCTGCCCGTACGCCGATGAGAAGTGTCGCACCATCGAGCCCACTTTGAGGCCGTACGATGGCGGCACCGGCCACGAAGCCTCTTGTTGGTTCCCCCGCATATCGAGGGAGGAACGATGAGCACCGCGACGCTGCTCGATCAGCTACGGGCGCCGGCAGGGACGTCGTCGGATGGCCCGTTGCTCCAGGTGACCGACTTGGTGAAGAGGTTCCCGATCACCTCCGGCGTCGTCTTCCAGCGCACCGTCGGGATGGTGCACGCCGTGGAGGGCGTGAGTTTCAACATCGACGAAGGCGAGACCCTCGGCTTGGTGGGGGAGTCCGGCTGCGGGAAGACCACCACCGGCCGCTGCATCCTCCAGTTGCACCGGCCCACCTCCGGCTCGGTGCGCTTCGAAGGCCGCGAGTTGACCACCTTGAAGCGCGACGAGATGGCCGCGATGCGCCGCGACATGCAGATAGTCTTCCAGGACCCGTACGCCTCCCTGAACCCGCGCATGACCGTGGGTACCATCGTGGCGGAGCCGCTGGTGATCCATCGCCTCGGCACGAGAGCCGAGCGGAAGGAGCGGGTACGGGAACTCCTCGACCTCGTGGGACTGAACCCGTCGTTCACGAACCGCTACCCTCACCAGTTCTCGGGCGGCCAGCGCCAGCGCATCGGGCTGGCCCGTGCGCTCGCGCTGAACCCGAAGCTGATCATCTGCGACGAGCCGGTCTCGGCGCTCGACGTGTCGATCCAGGCGCAGATCCTCAACCTGTTCGACCTGCTGCAGAAAGAACTCGGTCTCACCTATCTGTTCATCGCGCACAACCTGTCAGTGGTCAAGCACATCTCCGACAGGGTGGCGGTGATGTACCTGGGCAAGATCATGGAGATCGCCTCGAGCGAAGAGCTCTATGCGCACCCGGCGCACCCGTACACCCACGGACTCCTCCTGGCGATACCGATCCCCGACCCCGCGGTCCAGAAGAAGCGGGAGCACCGGGTGCTCGAGGGAGACGTGCCGAGTCCGAGCGCTCCACCCTCGGGCTGTGTATTCCACCCGCGGTGCTTCCGGGCGAAGGAGATCTGCTCCAGGGAGGTGCCGCTCATGACGGATCACGGGCCGGGCCACCAAGCCGCCTGCTTCTTCCCGCTCGACCGCGACGCCTGACCCCCCCGCCGGCCGCTCGCCGCCGCCGTCCCATCGGTGGCAGCCGCTCGAGTCGACGGCCCACAGGTGTGCTCGCGTCACTCACCGCGACCGGCGTTCACCTGCGGTGACCTCTTTTCACGATGGTATACTCGTCTCGTAGCCCGGGTAGTCGCGGCGGAGGAGTGCCGGCGACGGCGCCCCGTCCGTCGAGGAAAGTCCGGACACCATAGAGCAGGGTGCTGGATAACGTCCAGCCGGGGAGACCCGCGGGAAAGTGCCACAGAAATTACACAGCACGCCGGCCAGGGTCCGCCTTGACCGGCTGCAACGGTGAAATGGTGCGGTAAGAGCGCACCGGCGTCGTGGTGACACGGCGGCCAGGCAAACCCCACCTGGTGCAAGGCCGAATAGGGGGGCGTTCGAGGGCTGCTCGTCCAATGCCCCCGGGTTGGCCGCAAGAGGCGCACGGCAACGTGCGTCCGAGATGGATGGCTACCCTCGACAGAATCCGGCTTACAGGGCTGCATGCGTGAAATGCCTCTCCCTCTGGGAGGGGCTTTCACGTATCCGGGGAAGGAGGGACCGTGGACCAGGACGGCATCGGCGATGCGCTGTCCGTAAGCTTCCGGTTGACCGAGCACTTCCTACGCCGGCACCGCCGCTATCGCGAGCTTCTCTCGCTCACTCCGGAGAACTTTCGCTTCGACAACGTGCTGTGGCATTCGAGTATCGCCGCGCTTCGCGGCATGCTACAAGCCGTCGCCGAAGAGGAGCAGCTCAAGCTGGGCGACGGCGACCTCGATGAAGCCGTACGTAATCTTGTCGAAGGGATCGTGCTTCGATCCCGGGCGTGGGATTGACGTCACATCTTGGCGATGCCGGGCACGTCGGCTCCTTCGAGTACGATGAGGGTGCGTAGGTTGCCTTGGACTCTCCAACCGTCACCGGCAGGGCTCACGTCGACGATCTGAGCTGCATCCACCTCGAGTTGGCCGCGCGGGTCTGAGTGGGTCACGAAGTCGCGTACGATCGTGGTGAGGTCGTGGTCGGCGCGAGGGACGCTTTCCCGGTAGCCTTTGGCCGCGGGCATGCGGTTGAGCATATCGAGCATGTACTCGAGGGATTCAGGCGACATCGAGATGCTGATGAGGTCGCCGTCGACCAGTAGACGAGCGTCCGACACGGCGCCGGCAGGCTTGTCTTTCTCGGCGAGGATCGCGATGACGGCGGGCATGAAGGCGGGGAGGTCGGCCGGCCGGCGCGAGGTGACGATGTTGCGGTCCACCACTACCGGAGCATCCACCCACTCGGCTCCGGCGTTCGAGAGGTCATCGCGGATCGCTGGAGACGACGTGACCCGGCGGCCGGACGCCACTCCGGCGGACGCCAACACCCAGCCGCCGTGACAGATCGCGGCGACGAGGCCGCCCGCTCGCTCGATCGACACCACGAAGCTCTTAACCGCTTCCGACCGTCGCAGCGCATCCGGAGCCCACCCGCCGGGGACGATCACCCCGTCGTATTCGGAGGGGTCGAGATCGTCGATCACTGCGTCGGGTTCCACCGGATACCCATGCTTCGAGGAGTAGCTCGCCCACCCGAGGCCCGCCACTATCACGTTGGCTCCGGCCTCCTGCAGGCGCAGCTTCGGGTACCAGAGCTCGAGATCTTCATATTCCTGCGCCGCCAAGATGACGATGCGCCTTCCGTTCAAGGACATGAATGCCTCCTCTTGTCTTTGCGTGACGTAGCGTCCCCGTCGTGCCGGCACCTGTTCCCTGTGGTCGTGCTCCCACAAACTCCGGCCTCAGTTGCATCATCGTCGCGCCCCCCCAAAGGTGGTTTGAAGGGTAAGTCCCCGAGGGTAACCGTGGGAGCACTGCGCTCGACTAGGGAGGCTGCTGCCCGGCGCGCACACCATTGGCCCGCGGCGACGCGGGAGAACGATCCGGAAGGAGACACAACGACGATGGCATTCACCCTGCCCGATCTCCCGTACGCGAAGGACGCCCTTGAGCCGCACGTGAGCGCCGAGACTCTGGAGTTCCACCACGGCAAACACCACAATGCTTACGTGACCAACCTTAATGCTCTTGTGGAGAACACCGAACTCGCCGATAAGAGTTTGGATGACATCATCGCCGCGGCTGAAGGAGGCGTGTTCAACAACGCCGCACAGGTATGGAATCACTCCTTCTACTGGAAATGCATGAGGCCGGCGGGTGGGGGCTCACCCGGTGGAGACCTCGCGGCGAAGATCGACCGCGACTTCGGGTCGTTCGATGCCTTCAAGGAGCAGTTCAGCAAGGCGGGGGCCACGCTGTTCGGCTCGGGATGGACCTGGTTGGTGCTCGAGGGCGGCGTGCTCAAGATCACCCAGACCGCGAACGCCGACCTGCCGCTGAGACATGGTCAGGTCGCTCTGTTGACCATGGACGTATGGGAACACGCCTACTACATCGACTACCGGAACGCCCGTCCCAAGTACATCGAGATGTTCTTGACGGAACTCGTCGACTGGGACTTCGTGGCGGCGAATCTGGCGGCGGCCTCGTAGGATCGACCGGCTCCGGAAGCCCTGTCCCGGGCTTCCGGAGAACATAGCCACCTGGTTTGCGTGAGGGGATCAGCGGGCACGACATGATCGGAAGGCAGGCTCGGCGCTCGCGCGAGCCACGCGCGTAGGAGTGTGCCATGGCTACTGTACCCTCACAGGACGACAGGACTCCCATGGATGCCACCGATCCCATGATCGATGCTCAGGCGGCGCGCAGTGGGGCGCGATCGGCGATCCCTGTCGAGGGGTCGACGCCGTCGCTGCCTTCCTTGAGCGTAGACGAGTCACGTGTCTTGAGCGCCATGTCTGAAGCGCGACACATGTCGATCGGGGTGCTGCGTGCCCGCACGGGTCTGGGTTCCGAGGAGCTGCACGGGATACTCGATGCTCTCCGCTCCAAGGGCTTGGCCACCCGCCTCAACACGGTCGTCGAGAGCTATTCCAGTCGCTTCCCCGGACTCCGTGTCGGCGACTGAACCTCCGCTCGAGCCAACTCTGTGCAGCCGCCTGCTGGCGGTACCGAAGAGGGTCTTCTGGGGCACGGTAGAAGACGATTGCCTCGGCCTCGCGGCTCAGATCGCGTACTACGGTCTGCTTTCACTCTTCCCCTTCCTGCTGTTCTTGCGGGCCCTGGTGCCTCATCTGCCCGGGAAGGGCCAGGTGATCGAACGAACGCTCCACGGGCTCGAGCTGATGGTGACTCCGGAGAGCCGTCTCTACGAGATCGTGCGCGACAACATTGTCGATCAGCTCGACGCCGGCAGCTCCACCCTGCTGTCGGTGGGTGTGCTGCTGACGCTCTGGGGCGGGTCGAGCTCCTTCGCCGTGCTCATCAAGGCCATCAACCGGGCCTACGGCATCCGGGAGACGCGCTCCTGGCAGCGGAGGCGACTCCTCGCCGTGGCCATGACCTTCATGACTGCCCTCTTCATACCGGTGGGCGTGACCCTCGTGCTCTTGGGCCCGAGTTTCGGTGAGACGCTTGGCCGTCTCCTCGGCGTTGAGTGGGCGGTGCACGCGGTCTGGACCGCGGTGCGCTGGCCGGCCGTGGTGGTGTTCCTGACCATCGGCCTCGCCGTGATCTACTACTTCGCCCCCAACACTCCTCAGAGGGCGATGCACGTGCTGCCGGGAAGCCTGTTCGCGGTCGTGGCGGTTATCGGATCATCCCTGGGATTCTCGTGGTTCATCGGGCTCAACCTCTTCGAGTTGAAGTGGTTCACCTACGGAGCGATCGGTACGGTCATCGTGATCTTGTTCTGGATGTATCTGATGGGGTTCGCCGTCTTGATCGGCGCGGAGCTGAACGCTGCCATGGGGAGGGCGCTTGGTCGACCTCCGCGCGAGGGGCTCGTGAAGGAAGATGCCTGCGCTGCCGAGCCGCCCGGGTAGCAGGGCGCGATCCGGACGTGCCTCCGGAGAGCTCTCGCGCGGGGCCCGGCGAGGCCCAGTGGAGCCCTCCCGGGGGATCAGCCGTCGGTTTGCGCGGTGCGGGCCTTCCCGGCGCCGTCTACGAGCCAGGTGATCCACTCGCTGAGGCCGTCCCCGGTGCGGGCGGACAGCGGGATGACCCGAGCCGATGGGTTCACCCGCTTGATGTTGGCGAGTATCGTCTCGAGATCGACGTCGAGGTGGGGCAGGAGGTCGGTCTTGGTCACCAGGGCCAGGGACGCCTCGTGGAACATGAGAGGGTACTTGAGGGGCTTGTCTTCCCCCTCGGTCACCGATAGGAGCACCACCTTGGCGTCCTCACCGATGTCGAACTCGGCCGGGCATACCAGGTTCCCCACGTTCTCCACGATGAGCACGTCGAGAGAGTGAAGGTCGAGCTGTTCGACTGCTCCCGCCACCAGCGGGGCCGCGAGGTGGCAGTCACCGCCGAAGGGGCCGGTGTTCACCTGCACCACCTGGATGCCGAAAGGGGCGATGCGATCCGCGTCCGCCCTGGTCTCGATGTCGCCCTCGATCACACCCATCACGAGGCCCTCCAGTCCGCGGTTGAGGGTGGCCTCGAGCAATGCCGTCTTCCCGGCGCCCGGCGAACTCATCAGGTTCGCGGAGAACACACCGTGAGCGCGCAGGAGTCCGCGGATGGCCTGTGCGTGTCGATCGTTGGCGGCGAGCAGGCGCTGGTGCAGCTCCACCTCGTGCGGACCGCGCTCTCCTCCGGAGGTGCCCTCCGAGCCGTGACCGCCTTTGTGATACCTCAGCCCGGCGTACCGGCCTGTCGCGGACGAGAAACGTCCGGTGTCGCCGGTGGGGCGTCTTCGCGAGTAGTCCATCCGTGCTTTACTCCGTCCCGTCGTCGATCTCTATGGCTCTGAGGAGGAGTTCCTTGCCCTGGAGCACCTCCACCGGGCCCTCGCATACGGGGCACATGAACTCCACCTCGGTCACCGTCCATTCGGTCTCGCAGGAGCCGCAGCGAACGCGCACAGGTATCTGCTCTATGATCAGTCGCGCGCCCTCCACAGGCGTCCCCTGGCTCACCACCTCGAAACAGAAAGCGAGGGCGTCGGGCACGACGGCTCTCAACCTCCCCACCTGGAGCGTCACCGAGACCACGGAGGCCCCGGACTCGAAGTCTCCTAGGCAGCGCTCGACCTCGGTGACCACCCCGGCGGCGAGTGTCATCTCGTGCACGGCTTCAGCAGATCCGAGGAAGCTGCTCGCCGAGCGGCATGTCGAGTATCCGCCGCCCTCCCAGCTCGGTGTCCAGCGTCACGAGGCCGCCGAGCCGCGCTTCGATCGCGCCTATAGCAGCCGCACCAGCGCCGCGAGAGTGCCCGTGCATCACATCGAGCGCCCGTGCCTCGTCCTCCGGCGCCACCACGACGACCACCTTGCCCTCGTTGGCCACGAAGAGCGGGTCGATGCCGAGGATCTCGCACAGCGAGCGCACGGCTGGGGAGACCGGGAGTGCCTTGTTGGACAACGCGACACCCCAGTCCCGGCCGGCGGCCAGCTCGTTGGTGACGGCCGCGAGACCACCACGGGTGGCGTCGCGCAGGAAGCGGAGCTTCACGCCGGCGTCGAAGAGCGCGGCGATCAGACCGTTGAGGGGGGCGCAATCGCTCTGGATAGGGCTGTCGAAGCGCAGGCCTTCGCGCGCCGACATGACGGCCATGCCGTGATCACCGAGGGTGCCGTTCACCAGGACCACGTCTCCCGCCCGGGGCTCGCCCCAGCCGGCCGGAAGGTCCTCGCGCATCGCGCCCAGCCCGGAAGTCGTGATGAAGAGGCCGTCGGCGCCGCCGCGCTCCACCACTTTGGTGTCGCCGGTGACCAGCACGACCCCGGCTTCCGCCGCCGTGGCGGCCATGGAGGCCGCGATGCGGCGCAGGTCGTCCAGGGGGAGACCTTCTTCTAGCACGAAGGAACAGGAGAGATAGCGAGGCACTGCTCCGACCACGGCGAGGTCGTTCACCGTGCCGGCAACCGCCAGGGTGCCGATGTCTCCACCGGGGAAGAACCGCGGCGACACCACGTACGCGTCGGTGGTGAAGGCGAGGCGATGCGTGCCCAGGTCGATGAGGGCCGAGTCGCCGAGTCTACTGAGCTCGGGGTTGTCGAACGCAGGAAGGAACACGTCCCTCACGAGGCGTGCCGAGAGCGAACCGCCGCCGCCGTGGGCGAGGAGCACCCGCTCTTCAGCGCTCACGGGCTATCCCCCTGTCGACCGCGTCTACGGCGGCTGTGATCGGCAGACGCCTTCGCTCGTAGCGGTAGTAGGCGGCGCAGGTGCCCTCCGAGGACACCATACATGCGCCCTTGGGAGCCTCCGGTGTGCAGCGTCGGGCGAAGAGCGGGCACTCGGTGGGCACCACGACGCCGCGAAGTACATCGGGGCAACGGCAGGCCGGGTCGTCCTCGGCGTCGGGCACCTGCACGTCGAACCGCCGCGCCGCGTCCAGGTGGGCAAACTCCTCACGGATAGCGAGCCCGCTTCCCGGGATCACCCCGAAACCGCGCCAGGCGGCGTCGCACGGCTCGAACATGCGTTCGAGTAGAGCTCTTGCCGCGTGGTTGCCCTCCTCCGTGACGGCCCGCCCGTATGCGTTCTCCACCTCGGCCCGGCTTTCCGCCGCCTGGCGGGCGAGGAGCAGGAGGGCGTGCAGGATATCGAGCGGCTCAAACCCGGCGACTACCGAGGAGGCGCCGTACTCCTCGGCAAGGAAGCGGTAGGCTCCAGACCCGATCACGGTGCTCACATGCCCGGGGCAGATGAAGCCCCTCACGTGCACGTCGGGGGCCTCCATCAGAGCCCTCATGGGCGGCGGCATGACCTTGTGATCCGAGAGCACCGAGAAGTTACACAGGTGCTCCTCGTGCGCCTGAAGAAGGGCCGCAGCCACCGTGGGCGCTGTGGTCTCGAAGCCGATACCTAGGAAGACCACCTGATGCTCGGGCCGTTTCCGGGCGAGATCGAGGGCGTCCAGAGTGGAGTAGACCACACGCACATCACTGCCCGCGGCCCGTGCCTGCTCCAGGCTCGTCTCCGATCCCGGCACCCGTATCAGGTCGCCGAACGTGGCGATGATCGTGTGGGGGAGGCGGGAGAGGGCGATGGCGTGGTCGATGTTGCGGAGTGGCGTCACACAGACGGGGCAGCCGGGTCCAGATACCAACCGCAGTCGGTCGGGGAGCAGCGAGCGGATGCCGAACCGGGACACCGCCATGGTGTGGCTCCCGCAGACTTCCATGAAAGTGGCGGGCTCGGGCAGACGGACCGCGTGCAGCTGGGCCAGGATGGCCTTGGCGGCGGCGGCATCTCTGAATTCGTCTACGAAGCGCATAGCGCCGATTATACGCGTGGTGAGCGCCGTCACCAGACCTTGTCACAACCCCAGCACACCGGCTCCATCTCGAGTGAGACCTCGAAGCGGTCGTGGACTGCGCCTCGGACGTGGGCCGCAAGCGCCATCAGCTCAGCCGCCGTGGCTCCCCCCAGGTTCACCAGCGCCAGGACGTGCCTCGTCGAGACGCCGACGCGGCCGCGCCGATAGCCACGGGCGATCCCGGCCCGTTCGATCAACCAGGCCGCGGAGAGCTTCACGAGGCCGGGGCCGGCGGCGTGGGCCGGCATGATCTCGGCGCCGGGTACGCCTTCGGCATACAGGCGCTCCTTCAGGCGCTCCGCGGCGGCTCTGGAGATCACCGGGTTCGTGAAGAAGGAGCCGGCGCTCTTGTGGTTCTCGTCGGGCGGGTCGAGCACCATCGACTTCCTGCGACGCAGCCGGAGCACGGCCTCTCGCACTTCGTCCAGTGAGGCCGGGTCCGGCGGAGCGCCTACCTCCGACCAGCCGAGTTCACCCCGCAACTCGTCGTATTCCACCTTCGAGGCTCCACCGGGAGTGAGTGCGAAGGTCACGGCGAGGACCACCATCCTGCCCGGCTCCCGCCGAAAGATGGAGTCACGATACCCGAACCCGCAGCAGGCCGCGGGGAGGTCGCTGGCCCGCAGGGTGGCGGTGTCGAGCACGCGGACCGTGCGGACCGTGTCGGCCGCCTCCTGGCCGTACGCGCCGACGTTCTGCACCGGGGTTGCGCCGACGGAACCCGGGATGCCCGCCAGGCACTCGATGCCGGCTTCGCCGCGGCGCACCGCCTCAGTCACGAGGGGGTCCCAGGTCTCCCCCGCGCCGGCTGTCAGGAGGGTGAAGTCCCCTTCGCGACGGAACCTGATCCCGTGCGGCGTCATGTGGACTACGAGTCCGTCGACGCCGTCGTCGCCCACGACCACGTTCGATCCTCCTCCGAGGTGATAGACGGGCAGCCCTCGGTCGCGCGCCCACTCAAGCGCGGCAACCAGCGTCGGCTCATCGTCGGCCGTCACGAAGTGGCGGGCGGGGCCTCCGATGCCGAGGGTCGTGAGGGGGGCGAGGGGCGTGTCGTCGGCTATCCGTAGGCTCACGGCGATGCTCCAGGTCCGAGACTCCCAGAGCGAAGGGCCGCCGCCGCGGTCTCGGCTTGTCCGAGACAGATGCCCCCGTCGTTCGTTGGGACGTTGCGGTGTCGAAGGACCCGAAGGCCCTTGTGCTCCAGGCGCGTCGCCAGGAGGTCGGTGAAGAGGGTGTTCTGGAACACTCCGCCGCTGAGGGCCACGGTGTCGAGTGAGTGGTCCGCCGCGGTTCGCGCGGCCACGAGGGCGAAGACCCATGCGAGGGCGTGATGGAACGCCGCGGCGGTCTCCTCTCGTGACCTGCCCCCCGCAACGTCCTCGAGGAGGGCTCGGGCGTACGGCTGGAGGGGAAGGAGGAGCATCGGAGCATCGGTCCCCGAGGCGGGCGAGTCGGGCGCGTCGGGCGCCGAGGCCGCGGTGATCCAGCCTGCCTCGTCGTCGAGCCACCGGGGCCGGCGATCGGGTGCGGGGAGGCCGTTGCGCGAGAACCACTGTCGGGCCGCGGTCTCCAGCATGATGGCCGCCTGCCCCTCGTAGCTCACCTCCTGACGGATGCCGAGGAGCGCCGAGATCGCGTCGAAGAGGCGTCCCGCCGACGACGTCAACGGCGTGTTTAGCTCGGCGCGTGCCGCCTGGAGCACCAGCTCCCACGGCCGCTCGAGGAGCTCGCCGCCTCCGGGGAGCGACGCGTCCGGTTCCCGGCCGCATGACTCCAAGAGCACGATCGCGAGTCGCCAGGGCTCGCGCACGGCGGCGTCACCTCCCGGCAGAGGCAGGTGGTCGAGATGGGCCACGCGCTCGAGCGATCCCGCGGCGCCCACGAACACCTCTCCGCCCCAGATGGTGCCGTCGGGACCGTAGCCGGCTCCGTCGAGCGCGAGGCCGACGACGGGCCCGTCGTGCCCAACATCGGCCAGCACCGAGGCGATGTGGGCCTCGTGGTGCTGTATGGGCAGGAGCGGGAGCCCGTGCTCGGCCGCGAAGCCACGGGCGAACCGGCTCGACAGGTAGTCCGGGTGAAGGTCGTGGGCTACCAGCGAGGGTTCGAGCCTGAAGAGACCCTGGAAATGCGCTACCGCTTCCTCGAGTGACCGGAGTGTCTCAAGGTTCTCGAGGTCGCCGATATGGTGGCTGACGAACGCGCGTGCTCCACGGGTGATCGCGAAGGTGTTCTTGAGGTGGCCGCCCACCGCCAGTATCGACCGATCGGAGCCGCTGAACCTCACCGGCAACGGTGCCCACCCTCGCGCCCGCCGCAGTAGGTAGGGCTCCCCGCGGAACATGCGGGCCACCGAGTCGTCGGTGCGTATGTGGATCGGCCGGTCGTGGCTGAGGAACCCGTCGGCCAAGGGGCCGAGCCGCCGTTGCGCGTCTTCGTCGTCGTAGGCGATGGGTTCGTCGCTGAGGTTGCCGGAAGTCATGACGAGGGGGACGCCAACCTCTCGCGATAGTAGGTGATGGAGCGGGGTGTAGGGGAGGAACAGGCCGTACGTGGTCACGCTCGGAGCCACCGAGGGGGCGAGCCGGGCGGTCGAGTGGGTATCTCGGTCGTCCGGCGGAGTGGGTGGGCCGTCCGGCGAAACGGGTAGGCCGTGACGCTGTTCGAGCAGTACCACAGGACGCCTCGTAGACGTGAGGAGCGCCGCCTCTTCCGGTGAGACCACGCACAGCCGTTCCGCCGCATCGAGAGAGTCCACCATTACGGCGAAGGGCTTCTCGTCGCGGTGCTTGCGCGCACGCAGTGTGGCCACGCTCCCTTCGTTGGTGGCGTCGCAGGCGAGGTGGTAGCCGCCAAGGCCCTTCACCGCCACGATGCCGCCGCCCTTGAGTTCCGCGACCGCCCTTGTGAGCGCCTCCTCGCCGCGCCAACGGGGCGCCTGGGCGACTGCCCGCGTCGCGCTCGGTCCCTGGGCCGCGGCGAGGTGGTCGGGGAGGCGGTCGGGGCGAGGGTGGTACGCGAGCGTGGGGCCGCAGGTGGGACACGCGTTGGGCTGGGCGTGGAATCGGCGGTCGGCGGGATCCTCGTATTCGGCGGAACAACGGGCGCACATGGTGAAACCGGCCATAGTCGTGCCCGGACGGTCGTAGGGCACCGATATGGTGATGGTGAAACGTGGCCCGCACGAGGTGCAATTGATGAACGGGTACCGGAAGCGACGGTCATCGGGATCGAAGAGCTCCTCGAGACAGTCGGCGCACGTGGCGGCGTCGGCGGTCACCAGGGTAGCCGAGCCGGCTTCGCCGGTGCTCGGAGCGATCGAGAAGTCGGACCACGAGCCTACCGACGCAGCCGTCGCCACGACCGACTCGACGAGGGCGAGCGGTGGGGCGTCGTCGGTGAGTCGCCGCACGAACGACCCGATCCGATCAGAGGGCCCTTCCACCTCGATCTCCACGCCCTCCGAGGTGTTCCACACCCGGCCACACAGGCCGAGGGCGATGGCGAGCGCGTGCACGAACGGGCGGAACCCGACTCCCTGCACGGCCCCTCGCACCGAGATCTTCCGTGAGATGGTCGAAGTGCCGCCCCCGCAGTCGTGTGCGGCTGTATCCATGGGGCGCACTGTACCATGGGGAGAGCCGCCTCCCAGGCTCACTTCCCGCGAGGCGTCGTGCGGCGGGCGGGTCGGCGCCTTCTGATAGAATCCGGCCCCATGAAGCCCGAACCCGCACATGCGTGCCACGGCCGCACGGATCTCACCGTCGACGACGAGGCGTTTGACGCGCGACCGATCGGGGTCTTCGACTCTGGGGTCGGGGGGCTTACGGTGCTTCACGAGTGCCTCGTCAACCTGCCCGCCGAGGATTTCATCTACCTGGGCGACACGGGCTTCTTCCCCTACGGGTCGAGATCGCTCGACGAGGTGCGGTCGCTCGCCTTCCGCAATGCGTCGTTCCTCGTGGAGCAGGGGGTGAAGCTGATCGTCGTGGCGTGCAACTCGGCCGCCGCCGCCGCGCTTCCGCAGCTGCAGGCGGCGTTCGAGACACCCATCGTGGGCGTCGTGATGCCCGGCGCCCGAGCCGCGGTCCAAGAGACGCGTTCCCGCCGGGTGGGCCTCATGGCCACCGAGGCCACCGTGCGTTCGGAGAGCTACCAGCAGGCTCTGCGGTCACTGGACGCCGGCGTGGAGGTCTATCCGGTCGAATGCCCGCGCCTTGCCCCCCTGATCCAGGAGGGCGACGTGTTCTCCGAGGAGGTGGAGGAGGCCGTGAGGGAGTACGTCGGCCCGCTCAAGACGAGCGAGGTGGACACGGTGATCCTCGGATGCACCCACTACCCGCTGATCACTCCGATGCTGCGGCGCCTTCTTGGTCCGCGGGTGTCGTTGGTCAACTCGGCGGAAGAGATAGCTCGAGAAGTGGGGGAGATCCTCGAACGGAAGGGTGTCGGCAACAGAGCGGGACGCGAGGGGGGGTATCGCTTCTATTCCACGGGAGACCCGGAGTCCTTCCGGAGAGTGGGCGCTCGGTTCCTCCAATTGCCCATACGGGAAGTCGTCCATTGGGAGGCCGGAGCGACGGCCGTCGCCTCGCTCGACTAGGACGTTGTGGAAGCGACAGTCCCCGCTTCTCGTGGGGCGACGGATCATCCGGAGGCGGGCTTCGCTCGCGGGAACAGACGAAAGGTAGCTGGTATGAGTTCAGGACCAGACGTGGTAGAGCGTTCGCCCGGCGAGATGCGGCCACTGGTGATCACCCCCGACTTCGTGCGCTCAGCGGACGGCTGCGTGCTCTTTGAGTTGGGTCGCACCCGCGTGCTCTGCACGGCCAGTATCACGGGCGGTGTCCCGCGCCGGCTGCGCGGGACCGGGGGAGGGTGGCTCACAGCGGAGTACTCTCTTCTACCGGGGTCGACGTCCGAGCGCTCGTCGCGTGAGGCGGTGAGCGGGCGTCAGGGTGGCCGCACTGTCGAGATCCAGCGCCTGATCGGGCGTAGCCTTCGGGCGGTGACCGATCTCTCACTCTTGGGGGAGCGAACGGTGTACGTCGACTGTGACGTGATCGAAGCCGACGGGGGCACGCGGTGCGCCTCGATCTCAGGTGGATACCTCGCGCTGTATCTCGCGCTGAAGCGGGCGGTCGACCGGAAGATGATGAAAGTCATGCCGCTCACCGACTCCGTGGGGGCTGTGAGTGTGGGGCTCTTGGGAGGCATGCCGTTCCTCGACCTGGACTACGCGCAGGATTCGACGGCCGACGTCGACATGAACGTGGTGATGACCGGTAGCGGGCGCCTGATCGAGGTGCAGGCCACCGCCGAGGGAGAAGCGTTCGATCGGACCGCCTTCGACCAACTCCTCGACCTGGCCGCGGCGGGGATCGAGCAGATATCGGCCGCTCAGGCAGGTCTGGTGCGCCGGGCCTACGTGGCGGAATGACCGCTGCGTCAGAGACGCGGACCGGCCTGCGGCTGGTCGTCGCCACCGCCAACCCGGGCAAGGCCCGTGAGTTCGGGCGTCTCCTGGGTTCGCACTTCTCCGTCGAGCCCCTTCCGCCGCACGTGGTGCTGCCGGAGGAGACGGGTCTCACCTTCGCCGAGAACGCGCGTCTGAAAGCGTACGGTGCGTTCGATTCCCTCGACGGAGCGGTGGCGGTGCTGGCCGACGACTCGGGTATCGAGGTGGCGGCTCTGGGCGGGCTTCCTGGGGTACGCTCCGCCCGCTTCGCCGGGGAGGACGCCTCTGATGATGCCAACGTTGCCCTTCTCTTGGAACGTTTGGGGGCGCGCACCGATCGTGAGGCTCGGTTCGTGTGTGCCCTCGCGTTGGTGCTGCCGGGCCCGCCTCCCTCGGGGGGACTTCGCGAAGCACGTGGCCTGCTCCCTGGTTCCGTGACGCACCACCCGAGAGGGCTTGACGGGTTCGGCTACGACCCTGTGTTCGTGCCGGACGGATGGGACATCACTCTCGCCGAAGCCGATCCCGAGAGCAAAGACCAGGTCTCGCACCGGGCGCGCGCCGTGACCGCCCTCCTTGAAGCGTTGCGGCAGGATGGAGCGTTCGCCGATGGATGACGCGCGATTCGAGAGGTTGGCGGCGGAGGCGCTCGACTCCCTGCCCGAGGAGATCCTCGCGCACTTGGAGAACGTCGACGTGGTGATCGAGCAGTGGCCGAGCGAAGAAGACCTGGAAGAAGTCGGGCTGGCGGGAGAAGACCCCTCCTTGCTGCTGGGGCTCTATCTGGGCGTGCCCCTCACCGAACGCGACTCGTCGTACGCCGCCCTCCCCGATCGCATCGTGCTGTATCAGGGTTCGATCGAAGCCGCCGCGGGCGACGACGCCGAGGCGGTGCGCGAAGAGGTACGCGATACGGTGATCCACGAGATCGCCCACTTCTACGGCATCTCCGACGAGCGCCTGGAAGAGATGGGGTGGGCCTAGCTCGGCGGGGCGTTCGAGGAGAGCAGGAGCGCGGCGAACGCGAACGCGTTGTTGAACGCGTGGGCGAAGATGGGCACCCAAAGCGTCCCGGTACGGTGTAGGGAGTACGCGAGCACCGCGGAACCGGCGATAAGGGGGAGGAACGCGGCCACGTTCCCGTGCACCGCCGCGAACAGGACGGAACTGTAGACCAGCCCGCGCACCAGCCCCTTCCGGGCGGCCATGGCCTGGAAGACGAACCCTCTGAAGAACAACTCCTCGGCGACAGGCGCGAAGACGACGCCGGCCGTCACCAGAGCGGCGCGGGCCCACGGCCCGGCGTCGGCCATCGGGAACATCGCGGCCTGGTCCTGTTGCACGCCGAATGCGGCGAGTGCCAGCGAGACGGATCCTGACACCACGACGAACACGAAGCCGTACCCAAGGCCGACGAGAACGGGGCTTCGTGTTCCCGAGGGGCGGAGCCCGAGGTCGCGCCAGCCGGCGACGCGGCGCCGGATCACGACAAGGTACACGCCCGCGAGTAGCGCGGCGTCTGTCGCGAGTATGGCGAGGGCCACCATCCTCGGGTCGCCAAAGGAGCGGGCTCCGAATCCCGGCGTCGAGGCCGGGTCGCCGATGGGGCCGGCGAGCAACGCGGTGACGCCCGCTCCCACCACGTTCGCCAGGAGAAGTACAGACAGGACCACGGGCCAGGAGCCCACCCGGGAAAGCGGGGAGGGCGTGGGGGTAGGTTCGGGCTCCTCGCCGGTGTGCACGCGGTTCAGCGGGAAAGTCTGCGCACGAGCTCGAGCACGAGGCGACGGTCCACGGGGCGAAGGCGGCGGGCGAGTTGGGTGAGCTCTCGCACCTCCAAGGTCTCTTCCGTGTCGGCTTCGAGGGTCATTTGACCGGGCTCGAAGAAGGGGTCGTCCTCGTCGAGGGCCGCGTGATAGAGGAGGCGCCGGGCCGGCACCCCGAGGGCCTCGGCCACCGCTTCAACCACGTCGGTCGTGGGGTTCTTGCGGCCCTTCTCGATATCGCCCAGGTAGCTCTTCGAGATGCCCGATTCGTCGGCGAGTGCCTGCAGCGTGAACTCCCGCTCTGTGCGGAGACGACGGATGGTCATGCCGATGTAATCTGCGAGTCGCCTGTGGGCCAAAGGTGCCTCCGAGCGGACCGTATCGCGGACACGCCCATCGATCGCGTGCACACAACTGATCGTGGGCCCGCACTCGAACGGTGACGGAGCAGACGTCGGCCCCGCGGGGCCGACGCGGTCTGCGCGCCATGTGCTGCAGTCTATGGCGGTACTCCGCGGAATGCAATCAGGCGCCGCCTTGTGATGGGCCGCGCGTGAGTCTATGATTGTCGGGCGAGCGCCCCTGGGGGATCCGCAGCGACTCTTCCGACGGGCTTACATGGAGGTCTCCGATGGCTGCGAATACGAAGGTCCGAGCGTGGAGTCTGTTCGCCGTCATCGCGACGATGGCCACCATCCTCGTGCTGTTCGCCGGATGTCGCGCCGCTACGGACGATCCCGTTCCTCCATCTTCGACCACCGATTCAGGGCCCACCGCGACCACGGCCTCCACCGAGGACACGACCGGCGACTCGCTCGTGGGTGTCGAACTTCCCGGGAACTTCGCCCAGTGCCCCGACTGCCACAGCCGGTTCGACGGGTCGGTGGGTCGCGACGGCGTCCTGGTCGAGCGTTTCACTCACGTTCTGCATCTGGATTCCGGAGCGTCCTGTCCCGATTGCCACTTGGTGCCCACCCATCGTGAAGACGGCATCGTCAAGCCTACGATGGCCAAGTGCTTCGGTTGCCACTCGCAGGACGAGGCGGATGCCCCGCCGGGCGCGTGTGACGCCTGTCACCCGCCGGGCTTTGAGCTGGTGCCCGTTTCGCACGGTGACGCCGATTGGCTCCCCGCGCCGGAGCGGCTCAACGCGGTCGAGGCACTGCACGCGGTCGACGGTCTTGGGGGACCCGAGGAGTGCTCGGTGTGCCATGACGACGACTTCTGCACCGACTGTCACAAGGTAGATATGCCACATCCGGGAGACTGGACGGCCGCACATCCGGCCACGGCGCGAGACGTGGGCGAGGGCGCTTGCGGCAACTGCCATCCGGCCCGCACCTTGTGCAACGAGTGTCACCACACGGGGTTCGAGGCGGGAGACGTCCCTTGGACTAGGCAGCACAGGAACGTCGTGACCCAGAGCGGGGTGCTCCCCTGCTTCCAGTGCCACAACTCCACTACCTGCGCGCACTGCCACACCACGGGAGAGTACAAGGCGTTCTGAGAGAGCGGTTCGGCCCGAGCGCCGATCCCGAAGCGGCCGCATTCCGGTCGAAAGGTGAGGTGACCGGTGGCACGCATCGTCTACTTCGACCCGTGGGCCGGGGCTTCCGGGGACATGATCCTCGGCGCGCTGCTCTCGCTCGACTCCGGGGAAGGACTTCTCGGGAGTCTCGAAGCGGCGGTGGGGGCCCTCGGCCTTCCGGGAGTGCGGGTCGAGGCCTGGCGAGACACGTCGCGCGGCGTTGGTTGCACGCGGGTGGACGTGGTCGTGCCGGCCGACGCTCCCGCCCGCGATCTGGCAGGCTTCGAGCGTCTTCTTGAGGCGGCGACCAAACTGTCCTTCGGCGTTCGGGGCCGCTCGTTGGCGGCGCTGCGGCGGCTGGCGGAGGTCGAGGGAGCCATCCACGGAGTGCCGCCCGAGACCGTGCATTTCCACGAACTCGGCGGCGCCGACACGATCGTAGACGTGGTGGGGACCTTCGCGCTTCTCGAGGCCCTTGCCGTGGGTCGCGCGTACCATGGCCCCGTCCCACTCGGGTCGGGCACCGTCGACACCGAACACGGGAAGCTGGGGGTGCCGGCTCCGGCCACGCTCGAACTCCTGAAGGGGGTGCCCGTGCTGGCGGGGCCCGAACGGAGCGAGGTGACCACGCCGACCGGCGCCCTGTTGCTCACCGAGGCCGGCGGGCCTTCACGGGGCGTGCCGCCCATGGTGGTGGAGAGGGTGGGCTTCGGAGGCGGAGCACGCCTCCTCGAGCACGGCCCCAACGTCCTTCGCGCGCTGGTGGGCGAGACCACAGGGGACACGTCGCTGGAACCGGCTGTGGACCCGGCCCTGGAGACGGCGGAGGCGCAGATGGTCGTCGTGCTGGAGGCCACCATCGATGATGGTTCTCCCGAGATCGCGGGGCACCTCCTCGGCCGAGTCATGCAGGCCGGGGCCCTCGACGCCTGGTGGTCGCCGGTGTTCATGAAGAAGAGTAGGCCCGGCATGGAGCTCTCGGTGCTGTGCCGTCCGGAGCACGAGTCGCGGCTTGTCGATCTTGTCTTCCGCGAATCCACGACGTTCGGGGTGCGCCGCTCGGAGAGGTCCCGCCACGTGCTCGAGAGGGAAGTCATCCACGTGTCGGTGGACGGGCAGACCGTGGGTGTGAAGATCGGCCGCCGCCGCGGCCTGCTGGTGACGGTGGCGGCTGAGTTCGAAGACGCCGCACGGGCCGCTGAGGTGCTCGACCTGCCCCTCAAGGAAGTCATGGCGCGGGCCGTGGAGAGCGCGCGCCGCAGGCTCTCGGGGTGACCAGTGGTACAAGACGACCGCTAAACGGTGAACTGTGCCGCTGCACGGGACAATGGCTATTGATTTAGAGCCAGTCGTTACTATAATGGTCGTCCGGACGGTTGACCCCCCAACAGAGGAGGAACGGGAGGCGTGAAAAGCGATATCCAGATCGCCCAGGAAGCCACGCTCAAGCCGATTGTGGACGTAGCGAAGGACCTCGGTCTCGGCGAAGATGAGATCGACCTGTACGGGAAGTACAAGGCAAAGATCCACTTCGACGTGTTCGATCGTCTGGCCGATAAGCCTGACGGCAAACTGATCTTGTGCACCGCGATCACCCCGACGCCCGCGGGCGAGGGCAAGACCACCACCAACGTGGGCCTTTCCATGGGTCTGGCGAAGATCGGCAAGAAGGTCGTGACCACTCTTCGGGAGCCTTCCCTCGGTCCTTCGTTCGGGATCAAAGGCGGCGCGGCGGGCGGCGGCTACGCCCAGGTCGTACCGATGGAAGACATCAACCTTCACTTCACCGGCGACCTGCACGCCATCACCACGGCTCACAACCTGTGCGCCGCGGTGCTCGACAACCATCTGTTCCATGGCAACGAGTTCGACATCGATACCGAGAACATCACGTGGCCGCGCGTCGTCGACCTCAACGACCGTGCTCTGCGTAGCGTCACCGTGGGTCAAGAGGGCGAGGGCGTCGAGCGCAAGAGCCGCTTCGACATCACCGTGGCCTCTGAAGTCATGGCCATCCTGTGCCTTGCCACCGACCTCGAAGACCTGAAAGCCCGCCTCGACCGCATAATCCTGGGCTATTCGAAGTCGGGCACCCCGGTCACCGCCAAAGACATCAAGGTCTCGGGCTCCATGGCCGTCCTTCTGAAGGACGCCCTCATGCCGAACTTGGTGCAGACCCTCGAGAACACCCCGGCCATCCTTCACGGCGGTCCGTTCGCCAACATCGCCCACGGCTGCAACTCGGTGCAGGCGACCAAGCTCGGACTCAAGCTGGCCGACTACTGCGTAACGGAAGCCGGTTTTGCCGCCGATCTGGGCGCGGAGAAGTTCTTCGATATCAAGTGCCGCTACGCGGAAATCACTCCCGACTGCGTGGTGCTCGTGGCCACCATCCGGGCACTCAAGATGCACGGCGGTGTGGCCTTCGCCGACTTGAAGTCCGAGAATCTGGGCGCACTGGAGAAAGGCCTCGACAACCTGCAGAAGCACGTGGAGAACATGCAGCTCTACGGTGTCCCCGTGGTCGTGGCTATCAACCGCTTCCCCGACGACACCGACGGCGAGGTCAAGCTCCTCGACGAGAAGGTCAAGGCCATGGGCTCCAAGGTCGTGCTCTCCGACGTGTGGGCCAAGGGCGGCGACGGCGGTGTGGAACTGGCCAAGGAAGTCGTGCGCATCTGCGACGAGGAGACTCCGGACTTCAAGTTCCTCTACGGGCTCGACGAGAGCATCCAGGAGAAGATCGAGGCCATAGCCACCAAGATCTACGGCGCCGACGGTGTCGACTACACTCCAGAAGCCGAAGAGGCTATCGCGCGCTTCACCAAGAACGGCTACTCCGGGCTGCCCATCTGCATGGCGAAGACCCAGTCTTCCCTGTCGGACGACAAGACCAAAGTCGGCCGTCCCACGGGCTGGAGGCTCACCGTGCGCGAGGTGCGTCTGTCCGCTGGAGCAGGCTTTATCGTGCCTGTCTGTGGTAAAATGATGACCATGCCCGGGCTCCCCAAGAGGCCTGCGGCTGAGGTTATCGACTTGGTCGACGGCACGATTGTCGGCCTCTTCTAGGAGTCGCCTCATTCCTCACGCGAACCTCACGGCCCACGCATGACTGAACGGTACACGCTCACCTTCCAACCTGGTGGCGTGGTTGTGGCCGATGCGCCGCGCGGAGAGACCATCCTCCGCGCGGCCATGCTGGCCGATCTGCACATAAATGCGTCGTGCGGAGGCTCGGGTTCCTGCGGCAAGTGCCGCGTGAAGATCGTCTCCGGTGAAGTCGAGAGCGAGCGTTCGGCGAAGTTGTCCGACGACGAATGGGCCGAAGGCCACCGTTTCGCCTGTCACTCGCACATCGTATCCGATCTCGAGGTGTTCGTGCCGGAGACGTCGAGGATGGGCAACGCCGCCGTCCTCGAACGTGAGATGCGTGGCGACCGGAAGGGACGCCTCCTCACCCCGGCGCAGCTCGACTCGTTGGTGGCGGGATGGTCGTTGGACCCGGTGGTGAAGAAGCTGTGCGTTCAGATGACCCCGCCGAGCGAGGGCGACAACCTGAACGACCTCGCACGATTCAAGAAGGCCCTCAAGGACGAGTTCGGACTGAGCAACGTGTCGGTCGACTCCATCTGGATCCGGAACATGCCCCATGTCTTGCGCGAGCAGGACTGGATGGTCACCGCGACGGTCGTCGATACGTCGTACGGGTCCAAAGTCATCGAGCTCGAATCGGGATCCCACTGTGGCGAGGACTACTCGGTGGTGATGGATATCGGCACCACGACTGTGTGGGGCCAGTTGCTCGACCTCAGCGAAGGCGTCACCATGGCGCAGGCCTCCCGGTACAACAAGCAGATCAGCTACGGGGAAGACGTGATCAGCCGCATCGTCTTCTCGCAGAAGCCGAACGGCCGCGAGACGCTCCAGCAGGCGATCGTCGACACGATCAACGAGATAGTCGACGAGCTCGTGGTCGAGAGCGGCATCCAGCGCGATCGCATCAGCCACATGGTGGCGGCCGGCAACACCACGATGACCTGCCTGATGCTGGGCATCGACCCCAAGTATCTGAGGATGGCTCCCTACGTGCCTCCGGCGGACTTCATCCCCCCGGTGCGTGCGGTGAACCTGGGAGAGGGCATCAAGGTCGGCCGGCACGTGCACCTGCACACGTTCCCGAGCGTGGCGAGCTACGTGGGTGGCGACATCGTGTCGGGCATCCTTGGATCGGGTATCTTCGATACCGAACAGATCACTCTGTACATCGACATCGGGACGAACGGGGAAGTGGTCATCGGCAACCGCGAGTGGCTCATCGCCACGTCGTGCTCCGCCGGACCCGCGTTCGAGGGCGGCGGCATCAAGCACGGCATGCGGGCCACCGACGGCGCCGTCGAGACCGTGCGTATCGACCCGGTCACGTACGAACCCACTCTGCTCACCATCAGCGACGCGAAGCCCATAGGCATCTGCGGCTCGGGCATCATCGACGCGGTGGCCGAGTTGCTCAAGGCCGGCGTCCTCTCCCAGAACGGCAGGTTCGACGTCTCGCTCCCGTCCGATCGGGTGAGGACCACCGACGGGTCCAACGAGTACGTCCTGGTGGAGGCTCGCTACTCGGGCACGGGCGACGACATCGTCATCACCGAGTCCGACGTCGACAACCTGGTGCGTGCCAAGGCCGCCATCTTCGCGGGCATCATGACCCTGCTCGAGAGCGTCGCCCTCGATTGGAAAGATCTTGAGCAGATCTATGTGGCCGGCGGCTTCGGTAAGTACCTTCGCATCGAGCAGGCTCAGGCCATCGGTGTGTTCCCTGAAGTCGACTTGGATATCTTTACCTTCGTGGGCAACGGATCGCTCCTCGGAGCCCGGCTGGTCTCCTTCTCGAAGGACATGTTGAAGGCTGCCGAACAGGTCGCCCGCACCATGACGAACGTGGACATGTCGGACAACCCGATGTTCATGGACCGCTACGTGGCCGCCATGTTCCTGCCCCACACCGACATGAAGTACTTCCCCATGATGGACGCGCTCCTCAGCGCGCGTGTCGGCGGGGGCCGATAAGTGGCGGCGACGAAGACGGTGGCCGTCGCCGGCAAGGGCGGCACGGGCAAGAGCACGTTGGCCGCGCTCCTGGTCCGCGAACTCGTACAGAGGGGCCAGGCCCCGATTTTGGCAGTAGACGCCGATCCGAACGCGAATCTGGGAGAGCTCCTTGGAACGCGGGCGGCGGTGACCGTGGGCGGTTTGCGTGAAGCGGCTTTCGTGGGCGTGCGCGAGATCCCCACGGGATGGGACAAGCAGAGCTGGATCGAGTACAAGATGCACGAAGCGATCGAGGAGGCCACGGGGTACGACCTGCTGGTCATGGGCCGGCCGGAAGGCCCAGGCTGCTACTGCTACGCCAACAACCTGCTGCGCGAGTACATCAAGACCTTGGCGGGCGAGTATTCCTGGGTCGTGATGGACAACGAGGGCGGCCTCGAACATCTCAGCCGCCACACTACGCGCGACGTGGACGTGATGTTCATCGTGACCGACCCGTCGGTGCGGGGCGTCCGGACCGTGGAGCGCATCTCGGAGCTCGTGGACGAGATGGGACTCGTTGTGGCGGAGCGCTACGTCGTGGTGAGCCGGGTGCCCGACGGCGTGGCCGTGGATGGCCTGATGGAGCACACCACGGTGCCGTTCGGAGGCGTCGTGCCTCAGGACGACGCGCTCTTCTCGAACGACCTGTCGGGCAAGGACGTGTTCGATCTTCCTGAGGACGCGATCAGTCTGGGAGCGGTACGCGGTCTCATCGAGAGATATCTGGGCATCTGAGGGGCCGTCCGACGACGGCCCTCTTGTGTGGCTTTTCGCCTACGAGAGAGAAGGGAGTGCGGCAGATGGGAGACGGCTATATCGGTGGGAGTATCGAGGCGTTCCTCGACAAGTTGGCCACGGCGAGCCCGGAACCGGGCGGCGGCAGCGTGGCGGCTCTGGCGGCGGCTCTGGGAGCGGGCTTGGTGAGCATGGTTGCAAGCCTGACGGTGGGCAAGGCGAAGTATGCCGACGTGCAGGACGACATCGAGGCCCTTCTGGCGCGCTCGGAGACGATCAGGGCCGAGTTGCAGGAGTTGGTGCAGAAGGACACCAAGGTCTACGGAGCGGTCTCGGAAGCCATGAAACTGCCCCGGGACACCGACGAGCAGAAGGAAGTCCGCGACCGCCTCATGCAGGCGGCCCTCATCGAGGCGGCTAAGGTGCCGCTCGCGATATCCGAGCAGGCGCTGGCGGTCGCGCGACTCAGCCTGACCGCGGCTAAGATCGGCAATGTGAACGCGGTGAGCGACGCGGGGGTGGCGGTGCTCCTCGCCGACACGGCCGCGCAGAGCGGCGCTCTGAACGTGAAGATCAACATCGGCTGGATCCAAGACCAAGATTTCAACACGAGTAGCTGGAACCGTGTGCAGGAGATCCTCGCCGAGACGGCTGCTCTTCGCACCACTGTGATGGACCTCACCTACAAGAAACTCGGCTAGCGGCGCGCGCGGCATCCAGCCACGACGAGGAAGAAGGAGAAGGGATGGCAGCGAAGATCATCGATGGGAAGGCCATAGCGGCCGAGATCCGGGAAGAACTTGCTCGCGAACTCGAGGAGTTGAAGGCGGCGGGCGTCGAGCCCGGCATCGCCACGCTGCTCGTGGGCGAGGATTTCGGCGCCAAGATGTACCGCGGCGCCGTGGAGAAGTTCTGCGCCGAGATGGGTTTCGGGTACCGTGAGGAGACTCACTCTTCCGATCTCACCGAAGCGGATGTCATCAAGATCGTGGAGTCGCTGAACGCCGATCCCAAGGTCTCGGGTATCCTTCCCCTGCGCCCGTTCCCGGCGCACATCTCCGACTCGGCGGTGATCAACTCGATCAGCGTCGACAAGGACATCGACTGCTTCCACCCCTACAACATGGGGAAACTCGCTCTTGGCGAGCCCACCTTCCCGCCGGCCACCCCCTCGGCCTGCATCGAACTGATGGAGCGATACCTGAAGGGCGAGGGCATCGACGTCAAGGACGGCTTCGAGGGCGCTGAGATCTGTGTGGTCGGCCACTCGAACATCGTAGGGAAGCCCGTCAGCTTCCTCGCGCTGAACCGCAACGCCAACGTCACCACGAGTCACGTGTTCACCTCGATGAAAGGCAACCTCGAGAAGCACACGACCACCGCCGACTACCTGATCGTGGCCGCCGGCTTCCCCAACCTGATCAATGCGGCACAGGTGAAGGAAGGCGCGGTCGTGATCGACGTGGGCATCAACAGGGTCATCGTGTGTCCCGAGTGCAGCACGTACAACCGTTCGAAGAAAGACCCGTGTAAGAGCTGCGGTGTGGACTTGGCCGAGGCCGAGACCAAGACCGTGGGCGACGTGAACTTCGACGAGGTGGCCGAGAAGGCGAAGGCCATCACTCCCGTGCCGGGAGGAGTTGGGTCGGTCACCAACATGATGCTTGCCAAGAACACCCTGCGCGCCGCCAGATTACTGGCCGGCGCCTGATCTCCCGCGGCGAAGGCAGCGGGACCGCTCGAAGAAAGGAGTGATGGAGTTGACTTTTCAGGCTCCTGTCGAAACCTATAAGGGAGCGATCCGTCAGGTGGATGTGGGCGGCGTGGCCGTTGGTGGGGAGTCGGCGTTCCCCTTCCACACGTTCGAGGGAGCGATGCCTAACGACCCGAAGATCGCATTCGAAGTGTGGGACATCGCCCCCGATGACTGGTCGGTGACGCTGAACGACGTGTACTCGGACACGTTCAGCGATGCGGTGGCCTGGGCGAAGAAGGTCGTGGACGACTTCGGTGCTGACATGATCTACCTGCGCCTGCGCGGCACCGATCCCAACGGCGCCGCCCGCTCCGCGGCCGACGCCGCCGCGACCGCCAAGGCTGTGGTCGCCGCCGTCGACGTGCCGGTGATCGTGGTCGGGTCCGGCGACGTGGAACGCGACCCCGAAGTGCTCAAGGTGGTCGCTGAGGCACTGGGCGGCACCAAGGTGGTCATCGGCAACGCCGAGGAAGACACCTACCGCTCGGTGGGTGCGGCCGCGATGGGCTATCAGCACAGCGTCGTGGCCTTCAGCCCGATGGACGTGAACCTCGCGAAGCAGCTGAATGTGTTGCTCTCGCAACTCGGGCTGGACGAGGGCTCGATCCTCATGGACCCCACCACGGGCGCCCTCGGATACGGCCTGGAATACGCGTACACAGTGTTCGAACGCGATCGTTTGGCGGCGCTCTCCCAGAACGACGCGAAGATGCAGATGCCTATCATCGCGACGGTCGGCCAGGAAGCGTGGAAGGCGAAAGAGACCAAGGTGAGCAAGGACGAGCTTCCGGGAACGGGCGACCTGGTCACCCGCGGTCTCATGTGGGAATCGCTCACCGCCGTCGCCCTCTTGGTGGCCGGCGCGAATATCGTCGTCCTACGCCATCCGGAGTCGGCCGCCCTGGTCCGGAAGACCATTTCCAGCCTCAAGGGCGAATAGTAGAAAGGAGCCCTCGACGATCATGTCTGACGAGAAGAAGAGAAAAGGCAACCGCTACGCCAAGTCCATCGACCCGGCCGCTCTGGAGATGCTCCAGATCGCGGAAGAGAAGGGCATCTCCACGATGTTCTCCCGCGTCGACGAGGTGTCGGCGTGCCCCATCGGAGCCGAAGGCGCCTGCTGCAAGATCTGCTTCATGGGCCCCTGTCGCTTCGTAGGCAAGGAGAAGGAAGAGAAGCACGGGGTGTGCGGAGCCAGCCTGGCAACCGTGGCCGCCCGTAACTTCATCCGCTCGTGCGCCGGCGGGGCGTCCGCCCACGCCGACCACGGGCGCACCATCGCCGAGACCCTGCTGATGGTGGGCAAGGGCGAGGCGGCGGACTACCGGGTGAAAGACCCCATCAAGCTGCGTACGGTCGCGGGCTACTTCGACATCCCTGTCGAGGGCAAAGACGACAACCAGCTTGCAGTGGAAGTGGCCACGGCCGCTCTGAACGAGTGGGGCAAGCAGAACGAGCATCAGATCTATGCGAAGCGCGCTCCCAAGAAGCGCCAGGAGCTGTGGGAGAAACTGGGCGTCACCCCCCGCGGGTTCGACCGCGAAGTGGTGGATTCCATGCACCGTACCCACGCCGGTGGCGACCAGGATGCTCAGCACATCATGGACCAGTGCGTGCGCATGTGCCTGGCCAGCGGCTGGGGCGGCTCCATGCTCGCTACAGACATCTCGGATATCCTCTGGGGCACTCCGAGGCCGCTCACCAGCGAAGCCAACTTGGGCGTGCTGAACGCCGAGGACGTCAACATCATCATCCACGGGCACGAGCCTGTACTCTCGGAGATGATCGTTGACGCGTCTCAGGATCCCGAGATCATCGAGTACGCCAAGAGCAAGGGCGCGGCCGGCATCACGTTGGCCGGCATCTGCTGCACGGCGAACGAGATCTGGATGCGCCGAGGCGTACCGCCGGCAGGCAACTCGCTGCACCAGGAGCTGGCGCTCCTCACGGGCGCGGTGGAGCTCATGGTCACCGACATCCAGTGTGTCTTCCAGGGGCTCGTGGGTGTGGCCAAGAACTTCCACACGCACGTGGTCACCACGTCACAGAAGGCTCACATCGAGGGGGCCACTCGCGTGGAGTTCCACGAGGATCGGGCGCTCGAGATCGCCAAGGACATCGTCAGGATGGCGATCGACAACTACGAGAACCGCGACGCGGCTAAAGTCCACATCCCGAACATCAAGAGCCCCGTCGTCGCCGGCTTCTCCCATGAGTACATCCGGTACATGTTGGGCGGGAAGTATCGTGGGAGTTTCCAGCCCCTGAACGACAACATCATCAACGGCAAGATCCAGGGCGCCGTCGCCATCGTCGGCTGCAACAACCCCCGCTCCACCCAGGACGAGGGCATCATCAACCTGGTCAAGAACTTCATCGAGAACGACGTGCTCGTGCTCGTGACCGGATGTGCGGCCCACGCGGCCGGGAAGCACGGCTTCCTCACTCCCGAGATGTTCGAGAACGCCGGTCCGGGCCTGTCGGAGGTCTGCGAGACCACCGGCATGCCGCCCGTGCTCCACGTGGGCAGCTGTGTGGACAACACCCGGATACTCACCATCCTCACGGATATCGTAGAGACCGGTGGTCTGGGCGACGACATCGACCAGGTGCCGGCCGTGGGCATCTCACCGGAGTACTACTGCGAGAAGGCCCTCGAGATTGCCACGTACTGCGTGGGCAGCGGGGCGTACGTGATCTTCGGCGGGGTGGAGTCCCCGGTGCGTGCCTCCGGTGCTGTCACCGAGATCCATACCTCCGGGTGGGAGGAGCAGTTCGGCGGCAGGCTCGAGTTCATCTCCGATTGGGCAGGAATGTTCGAGGCCGCTATGGCTCACATCCGCAAGAAGCGTGAGGCTCTCGGTATCCACGAGGCGCAGGAACGCGTGCTGTTCGACATGGCCGACCGGCGGGGGTAGTGACTAGATGACCACTATGACGCAAAAAAGGAAACCCGAAGGTATCCGCGAGATCATAGCCGGTGGCGTTGCCCGCGGGGCCCGCGCCTACTACGACCTTGCTACCAGCCGCTTCGAGGAGGCCATCGCCTCCAACGACGCGGGCCAGAAGCGTGAGTTCTTCCCGAACACCGGCTACGCTCTGCCCGTGATCCAGGCGATCACCGGCCACAAGGTCGAGTCCCTCGACGACATGCGTTGGGTGCTCGACGAGGCTGCACGGCTCCTGCCGCCGGCGCCCTCCGCCAACCTGTGGTTGCCGTACCTCGGCGAGACGCTCGACGGCGGCATGGCCTCGCTGTGGTTGGCGGAGCTCATCGAGGCCCTGAAGTACGTGGGCGTGGGCCCGGCGCCCGTCGACGGCATCTGGCTCGGCGCCGCGGACGACAGCATCATGCGTGCCCGAGGCGTCGAGTTCGTCGACGGCTCGGCTCCCGGCTTCGCCGCCATCACCGGTGCCGCCCCCGACGTCGAGACCGCCGTCGCCATGGCCCGTGAGATGCAGCAGAAGTCTCTGTACGTGTTCATCGCCGGCGGCTCGCGCGGCACCACGTTCGCCGATCAGCTGGCGGAGGGCGGTGTCGAGATGGGCTGGGACACTCGTCTCGTGCCCTTCGGGCCCGAGATCTTCGGCCACATCTACTCCATCGGTTTCGCCACCCGCGCCGCCATGGCCTTCGGTGGCGTGAAGCCGGGCGATTACAGGAGCATCCTGAAGTACAACAAGGACCGTGTCTTCGCGTTCGTCGTGGCCCTGGGCGAAGTCGACGATCTGAAGTACGCCGCAGCCGCGGGAGCCATCAACTACGGCTTCCCCACGATCGCCGAAGACGACATCCCGCAGATCCTGCCCACCGGTGTCACCACCTACGAGCACGTGGTCTCCAACATCCCCGCCACCGAGATCGTGGCGAAGGCCATCGAGGTCCGAGGTCTGAAGATCGTCATCACCGAGGTGCCGGTGCCCGTTGCGTACGGTCCCGCCTTCGAGGGCGAGCGTATCCGCAAGGAAGACCTGCACGTGGAACTGGCCGGGCCCAAGGCCACCGGCGCTGAGCTCACCGTGATCGCCGACAACGTGGAAGACGGCAAGATCACTCTCGTCGGCCCCGATGTCGACGAGATCGAGGCCGGTTCCACCATACCGTTCGCGCTGCTCGTCGAGGTGTCCGGCCGCAAGATGCAGAAGGACTTCGAGCCGATCCTTGAACGGCAGATCCATCACTTCCTCAACGAAGCCGAGGGATTCCTGCACGTCGGCCAGCGCGACATCATCTGGGAGCGCATCAGCAAGAAGGCCGTGGCCGCCGGGTTCAGGTTCGAGCATGTGGGCAAGATTATCCACGCCCGGTACCACGCCGACTTCGGCGGTATCTTCGACAAGGTGCAGGTGACCGTCTACACGCAAGAGCCCGAGGTATCGGAACTGCTGGAACGGGCCCAAGGCGCCTACAAGGAGCGCGACGACCGTATCGGGTCGCTCACCGACGAGTCGGTCGAGACGTTCTACAGCTGCACCCTCTGCCAGAGCTTCGCGCCGGATCACGTGTGCGTGATCACTCCGGAGCGGCCGGGTCTGTGCGGTGCGTACAACTGGCTCGACGGCAAGGCCGCCTTCGAGATCAACCCCACCGGCCCCAACCAGCCCATCGTCAAAGGTGCGCCCGTCGATGCGGCGAAGGGTCAGTGGGTCGGGGTCAACGAGTTCGTGTACCAGAGCTCGCACAACGCCGTCGAGCGGTTCAACGCCTACTCGATGATGGAAGATCCGATGACCTCCTGCGGTTGCTTCGAGGCCATCAGCGTGCTTCTGCCGATGTGCAACGGCATCATGACGGTCGATCGTGATCACACCGGCATGACCCCCTGCGGCATGAAGTTCTCCACCCTCGCCGGTTCCGTGGGCGGCGGAGCGCAGACTCCCGGCTTTGTGGGGCACTCCAAGTTCTACATGGGCTCTTCCAAGTTCATCAGCGCCGACGGCGGTATCGCGCGGGTCGTCTGGTTGCCGAAGAAGCTGAAGGAAGAGCTGAAGGACCTGATCACGGTGAACGCGACCAAGGCCGGTCATGCCGACCTGTACGACAAGATCGCGACCGAGGAGAATGGTACGGAGGAGGATGAGATCATGACCTTCCTCTCCGAGGTCGGGCACCCGGCGCTCGAGATGGACGCGATGTTCTAGACACTGGGACACCGCTCGGGGCGCGCCTGCGCGCCCCGAGCCCCCGGATCCGGTACGAGTCAGGGTCCCGATCTGTGACAAGAGGACGAAAGGAGTAACACGTTGGCTCTGAGCGGGCTTCAGATATTCAAGCTGCTCCCGAAGACCAACTGCAAGGACTGCGGTTTCCCCACGTGCATGGCGTTCGCCATGCAGCTGGCTTCGGGGAAGGCGGAGCTCTCGCAGTGCCCGCACGTTACCGCTGAGGCGGCCGCCGAGTTGGGCGAGGCGGCGGCACCTCCAGTGCGCAAGGTGAGCATCGGTTCGGGAGACATGGCGGTGGTCCTGGGCGAGGAGACGGTACTCTACCGCCACGAGAAGCGGTTCGAGCATCCCCCCGGCCTCGCGATCCTCGTGGATGACACGGTGGACGACGCGGAGTTCCAGGTCAGGCTCGACACGTTCAAGGCGCAGGAGTTCGAGCGCGTGGGCCAGATGCTGCGCGCGAAGCTGTTCGCCATCGAGTCGGCTGACGCCGGCAGGTTGGCGGCTCGGGTCAAGAAGGCGTCCGACGAGACCGGCGCCGGCATCATCGTGATGAGCGCCGACGCCGCGGCGCTCAAGGCGGCCGCGGAACCCATCAAGGACAAGAAGCCGCTGCTGTACGCGGCGACGACCGCCACGTTCGACGCCGTGTCCGCGGCTGCCAAGGAGCTGGGCGTGCCGTTCGTCATCAAGGCCGCCACTCTTGAGGAGCTGAGCGAACTCGGCGACAAGTGCGTCGCCGGCGACTTCAAAGAGGTCGTGCTCGACCCGATGTCGGCCAATCTGCAGGACGCGCTGCGCGATCAGACCTACATTCGGCGCTCGGCTATCAAAAAGAAGTTCCGTGCGCTCGGCTTCCCGACCATCGCCTTCCCGTGCCGCATGACCGACGAACCGCTGCTGAAGACGGTGTTCGCCGGGGTGTTCGTGACGAAGTACGCAGGGCTGATAGTGCTCGACACACTCGACCCTGCCCAGGTGATGCCTCTGCTCATCTTGGCGCAGAATATCTACACCGACCCGCAGCGGCCCATGCAGATGGACCAAGGCATCTACCCGATCAACGAACCGGGGCCGGACAGCCCGCTGTTGATCACCACGAACTTCTCACTCACGTACTTCACTCTGGCCGGCGAGGTCGAGGCCAGCAAGGTGCCCACGTGGCTCCTCGTGATGGACACCGAAGGTCAGTCGGTTCTCACCTCGTGGGCGGCCGGCAAGTTCGTGGCCGATGCGATCGCCGTCTTCGTGAAGAAGAGCGGCATCGACGAGAAGATCTCTCACAAGAAGATCGTCATCCCGGGCTACGTTGCGCAGATCAGCGGCGAGCTCGAGGAAGAACTGGGCGACTGGGAGGTCGTGGTGGGCGTGCGGGAAGCCGCCGACGTGCCACGATACCTGAGGGGTCTCGGAGCGTAGTAGTCACGACCGGACGGTCCCGGGTGGGGCCTGTCCGGCGACGAGTCAGGAGGGGCGCCCACCAGGTGCGCCCCGGATGAGAGAGCGGAGGTCGAACGAGTTGATCATCAGCAAGCAAAAGCCTTTCGAGGAGATTCTCGAGAGCTTGAAGAACGACGACACCGTGTACATCGTCGGGTGCGGGGAATGCGCCACCATGACCCAGTCCGGCGGTGAGCAGGAGGTCGCCGACATGAAGGCGCGCCTCGAGGAGGCCGGGAAGAAGGTCGTAGCTACTGATGTGGCGCACTCAGCCTGCCACGAGCTCGACATGAAGCGCATCCTTCGCCAGAACAAAGGCGCGGCCGCGGAGGCGGGAGCCTTCCTCGTTCTCTCCTGTGGCGCCGGCGTGCAGTCGGTGCGAGAGGGCACTCAGAAGCACGTGCTTCCGGGCGCCAACTCCCTCTTCGTGGGCAACGTGAAGCGCCAGATGGTCTTTGACGAGAAGTGCTCTCTGTGCGGCGAGTGCCTCATCGACGAGTACGGCGCGATCTGCCCGGTGACCCGCTGCGCCAAGGGTATCCTCAACGGCCCCTGCGGCGGCACCAACAACGGCAAGTGCGAAGTCGACTCTGAGAAGGACTGCGCCTGGGTTCTCATCTACAACCAGATGAAAACTGAAGAGAAGCTCGACAAGTTCATGACCATCCACGGGCCGAAGCATTGGAACGCCGTCGTCCGCCCCGGTCATCTGGACGGACGCGCTGACGAAGCAGAGAAAGGGGCGTCCTGATCATGGGTTCGTATCGCGAAGCATGTGAGAGCGGCAAGTTCGTCGTATCCGGGGAGATCGGTCCGCCCAAGGGTACCAAGGTGGACACCATGCTCCACCATATCGACCTGCTCAACCCCCTGGTCGACGCGCTGAACGTCACCGACAACCAGAGCGCGGTACTCCGGCTCGGCTCGATGGCCGTGTCGCACGAGATCGTGACCCGCGGCGGCGACGCCATCTACCAGATGACGTGCCGCGACCGGAACCGGCTGGCGCTTCAGAACGACCTGCTGTCGGCACACTTCCTGGGTCTGCGCAACGTGCTCGCCCTCACCGGCGACCACGTCAGCGTGGGTGACCACAAGGACGCTAAGGAAGTCTACGACTTCGAGTCTGTGCAGCTCATCCAATGCATCAAGAAGCTGAACGAAGGGTTCGATTGGGCCGGCAACGAGCTCGAGGGCGCCACCGATTTCTTCATCGGCGCGGTCGTGACCCCCGAGTCCGATCCCATCGAGCCGCAGAAGCTCAAGTACGAGAAGAAGATCGCCGCCGGCGCTCAGTTCTTCCAGACCCAAGCCGTGTACGACATGGACAACTTCCAGCGCTTCATGGAGTACTCCCGCGGCGTGACCGAGGGCAAGGACGTCAAGGTCATGGCCGGACTCGTCGTGCTTACCAGCGTGGGCATGGCGAAGTACATGAACAAGTTCGTGCCCGGTGTGTTCGTGCCCGACTCGCTGCTCGAAGAGATGGCTTCCGTACCGAAGGAGGAAGCCATCAAGAAGGGCATGGAGATCTGTGCGAGACACATCCGTTTCTGCATCGACAACAAGGTGTGCGACGGAGTGCACGTGATGGCCATCGGCAAAGAGGAGATTGTGCCCGAGATCCTGCAGTTGGCGGGTCTGGCGTAGAGGAGAAGGCGTCGGATGCGGGCCGCAGCCGGTATCGGTGGCGCCCGCGGCCGGCCTTTGTGAAAGGGAGAGCGACAGTGGCAGAAGCTACGAGCATAGTCATCATCGGCGGAGGTCCCGGCGGCTACGTCGCCGCGATCAGGGCCGCTCAGCGTGGAGCCGATGTTACGGTCGTTGAGAAGGACCTGCTGGGAGGCACCTGCCTGAACCGCGGCTGCATCCCCACAAAAGCCCTGCTCGGCAGCGTAGAGGCCCTGCACAAGGCCCGCTCGGGCGCTGATTTCGGTTTCGGCATCGCGGGCGAGATCGTTCCCGACTTCGCCCGCATGATGGAGCGTAAGAACGAGATCTCGAAGTTGCTCCGAGACGGCATCCATGGGCTGTTCAAGAAGAACAAGGTCAAGCTCGTAGCGGGAACGGGCCGCATCACGAGCCCCACGACCGTTGACGTGGACACCGACGAAGGCGTCGTCACTGTCGAAGCCGACAAGATGATCATAGCCACGGGTTCGGAGCCCGCGCGTCTGCCGTTCTTCGATTTCGATCAGCCCACAGTGCTCACCTCCACGAGCGCTCTGCAGCTGGAGAAGATCCCTGAGAGCCTGCTGATCATCGGCGCGGGGGTCATCGGCTGCGAGTTCGCCTCGGTGTTCTCCGAGCTGGGCACGAAGATCACCATCGTCGAGATGATGCCGCAGATGCTCCCCCTGGAAGACAAGCGCCTGGCCAAGCAGTTCCAAGGCATCTTCAAGAAGAAGGGCATCGAGGTGCTGCTCAAGACTAAGGTGGACGGCATCGCGGAGTACGGCGAGGACCACATCACCGCGAACCTCGAGGGAGGGCAGCAGATCACCGCTGAGAAGATGCTGGTCTCCATCGGTCGTCAGCCCAACACGCAGGGCATCGGTCTGGAGACCGTGGGTGTGGAGACCGACGGCAGGGGCTACATCGTGGTGAACGACAAACTCGAGACGAACGTTCCCGGTATCTACGCCATCGGCGACGTGAACGGCGGCATCCTTCTCGCGCACGTCGCGTCGTACGAGGGGTTGGTCGCCGTGGAGAACTGCCTCGGCGGGAGCCAGGAGCGCGATCTCAAGGTCGTCCCCAGCTGTGTCTACACGCTTCCTGAGATCGCCAGTATCGGTCTCAACGAAGACCAGGCACGTGACGAGGGGTACCACCCGGTCACCGGCACGTTCCGCCTCGGTGCCGCCGGGAAGGCTCTGGCGATCGGGGAGGCTCAGGGTTACATACAGATCGTGGCCGACGAGGCCACCGACAAGGTGATCGGGGCCAACATGATGGGTCCGCACGTCACCGACCTGATCCACGAGATAGCCGTGGCCATCAAGAACGGTCTCACGGTGAAGCAGATCGGCGACACCATCCACGCGCACCCCACCATCGGTGAGGCGCTGATGGAGGCCGCCCACGACGTGCACGGTGAGTCCGTACACGTAGCGGGCTGAACAGCCTGCAGAGGGCGGAGGCGCCGGTCCAGGCGACAGAGATACGGCACACGCGACGAACCGACGGAGTCGTACCAGAACACAACATGGTGACAGTGGTGAAAACGACAGAGGGTCCGGGAAGGAAGCCGGAGTGGCTCAAAAAGCCGCTCCCTAGGGCCGCCGCCATGCGCGCGGTCGAAGCTACCCTGCGTGGTCGTTCGCTTCATACCGTGTGTGAGAGCGCCAAGTGTCCCAACAAGGGCGAGTGCTTCGGCCGCGGCACCGCTACGTTCCTCATCATGGGTAACGTGTGCACGCGGGACTGCGGCTTCTGCAGCGTTCCCGCTGGGTCCCCGGGCCATCTTGACCCGGCGGAGCCCGCGCTTGTGGCCGACGCCGCCGCGGTGCTGGGTCTCGAGCACGTCGTGATCACCTCGGTCACCCGTGACGACCTGCCTGACGGCGGGGCCTCGCATTTCGTCGAGACTATCCGGGCGGTGCGCGGGCGTCTGCCGGAGTGCACGGTCGAGGTATTGATCCCCGACCTGGGTGGAGTCCGTGCGTCGGTCGATGCGGTGCTCGACGCGACGCCGGATGTGTTCAATCACAATGTCGAGACGGTCCCCCGGCTATATGTGCGAGTGCGCCCACAGGCCGACTATCTACGTTCGCTGGAAGTGTTGGGATACGCTGCTGACCGGGGCGGTGTCGTCGTCAAGACGGGGCTGATGGTGGGTCTGGGGGAGACTGAGGAAGAGGTGCGGCTGTTCTTGGCGGACGCGGCGAGCGCGGGAGTGGCGTTGGTCACCATCGGTCAGTACCTGCGCCCGAGCAGGGACCATCTGCCCGTGACGGAGTACGTGCCGCCGAAGGTGTTCGACGGGTATCGAAGTGCAGGTGAGGCGCTGGGGTTGCTGGTGGAGTCCGCGCCGTTCGTGAGGAGCTCCTACCACGCGGAAGAGGGTCTGCGGCGCTTTGGAGCAAGGGGAGCTGGAACAGCTAAGGAGGATCAGTGCTAGTAATCGCTGAGAACATCAACGTGATGACCACGCGCATCGGTAACGCCATGAAGGAGAGGGACAAGGCCCCGATTCAGGATTTAGCAAAGAAGCTGGTGGCGGCCGGCGCGGACGTCATCGATATCAACCTCGGTCCCGCCCGCAAGGATGGGGACAAGATGATGGAGTTCGTCGTCGAAACCGTGGCTGAGATCACCAACCTTCCCTTCTGCCTTGACACCACGAACCATATTGCGATGGAAGCGGGCCTGATCAAGTGTGCCGAGCTCGGTCTTCCGAAGCCCATTGTGAACTCGTTCTCGGCCCAGCCGGACAAGATGGAGCACATACTGCCGCTCGCCGCCAAATACGGCACCGAGATCATTGGTCTCACCATGGGTCAGGCGATCCCGATCGACGCTAACGAGAGAGTGGCGTTGGCATACGAGCTGGTGTGCGCAGCCAACGAACTCGGCATCCCCAATGAGAGGATCTATATCGACCCCATCATCCTTCCCGTGGGCGTGGATGTGGGGCAGGCGCACGCGGTCGCGGTGCAGGATGTCTTGAAGATGCTGCCGGAGATGTTCGACCCGATGGTCAAGACCACGTGTGGTCTATCGAACATCTCGAATGGGGCTCCCGACGAGCTGCGCGCGTCTATCAACAACGTGTTCGTGGCCATTCTCGCGGCCGTCGGCATGACGTCGGCCATCGTCGATGCGCTCGACGCCGAGACGATGCGCACCATCCGTCTTATCAAAGCGCTATCGAATCAATCACTGTACTCCGTCTCAGACGCGGAACTGAAGTAGCCGGAGGTCTGCGTCCAGCATGGGGGAATACCAGACACGCGCGAGGACTTTGGAGGTCAACCCATGAGTGTCGGCCAAGGCGTGGAGAGCGCCGTCGAGGCCGGGGGGTTCGATGAGGCTCCCCTCAGAGATCTGCTCGAGACGTACCAGGACCAAAGAGGGGCCCTGATACCTCTGCTCCAAGGGACACAGGCCGCATACGGCTACCTGCCGGCCGAGGCGATGGAGTCCATCGCCAGGGCGCTGCGCGAGCCGCTCAGCCAGGTGTTCGGAGTGGCCACGTTCTATGCTCAGTTCCGCCTGGTCCCGCGTGCGCGGAACGTGGTGCGGGTGTGCCACGGCACGGCCTGCCACGTGTCGGGCGCCCCGCTCGTCTCTCTGGAGATCGAGCGGAACCTGGGAATCGGTGACGGAGAGAATACCGAAGACATGATGTTCACCATCGAGAACGTGGCCTGCCTCGGTGCGTGCGGCATGGCGCCGGTCATGATGATCAACGACCGTACCTACGGCAAGCTCTCGCCCGACTCGGCCGTGAAGGCCGTCAAGGAGTTCCGCGCGAAGGAAGAAGGCGAGAACGGCTCCGGGGACACCAGTGCTGTGTCCGAGGCCGAGGACGCCGATGGAGCGGAGGCTTAGATGGCTACTGCCACTGCCATCCGTAGGCCTACGGAGCTCCACGCGCGTCTTGTGGTGCCCGATGTCGAGATCGGCATCTGCTTGGGCACCGGTGGCGTCGCAGCCGGGGGTGACGAGGTCTTCGCCGCCTTTGAGGCGGGTTTGGCCGGCACCGGCGTCTTCGCGGTGGTGAAGCCCCGGGAAGACGCGTGCCAAGGCTCGTGCGCCTCGATCACCGGCACAGGGTGTCGCGGCATGTGCGCCATGGACGTGCTGGTCGACGTGCTCACACGCAAGGAGGGCGTCGAAAGCAAGGTCACCTACGGCACGGTCACCGAGAAGATGGTGGCCAAGATCATCGAAGAGCACATCATTGGCGGCGAGCCGGTGCACAAGTGGATCGTGCTGTCCGACGACGAGCCCACCTCACACAACGAGTTCTATCAGCTCCAGGACCGCCTCGTGCTGCGCAACTGCGGCACCATCGACCCCGAGATCATCGATGACTACCTGGAGGCCGGTGGATATCGCGGGCTGTACAAGGTGCTCACCGAGATGACGCCGGAACAGGTGCACCAGGAGGTGCTGGCTTCGGGCCTGCGCGGGCGCGGCGGCGCCGGTTTTCCCACGGGGTTGAAGTGGAAGTTCGCGGCGGAGGCCCCCTCGGCCACCGGTGAGAAGTTCTTCATCTGCAACGGCGACGAGGGAGATCCGGGAGCCTTCATGGACCGGTCGGTCCTCGAGGGCGATCCGCACTCGGTATTCGAGGGCATGGCTATCGGTGGCTACGCCATCGGCGCCGATCACGGCTACGTATACGTGCGCGCGGAGTACCCGCTTGCCATCAAGCGCCTGAAGATAGCGCTGAAACAGGCGGAAGACCGCGGATTGCTCGGCGCCAACATCATGGACAGCGACTTCTCTTTCCACCTGAAGATCAAGGAAGGGGCCGGCGCGTTCGTGTGCGGCGAGGAGACGGCTCTCATGCAGTCGATCGAGGGTAAGCGCGGCATGCCGCGACTCCGCCCGCCGTTCCCCGCACAGTCGGGGCTGTGGAAGAGCCCCACGAATATCAACAATGTAGAGACCCTCGCGTGCGTCCCGTGGATCATTACGGAGGGGGCCGAGGCGTTCGCCGGACGCGGTTTCGAGAAATCCAAGGGCACGAAAGTATTCGCCCTCACCGGCAAGGTGAAACGGTCGGGCCTCGCTGAAGTGCCTATGGGATTGACCCTTCGCGACGTGATCTACAGCATCGGCGGAGGGATGAAGGACGACAAGGAGTTCAGGGCCGTGCAGATGGGTGGTCCGTCGGGCGGGTGTCTGCCGGCGTCGTTGCTCGACACCCGCGTCGACTACGAGGAGCTCAACGAGACCGGCGCCATCGTGGGCTCCGGCGGCATGGTGGTGCTCGACACCGACAATTGCATCGTTGATACCGCCCGCTTCTTCTTGAAGTTCACGCAGGCGGAGAGCTGCGGCAAGTGTGTGCCGTGTCGTGTGGGAACCGTGCGCATGCTCGAGATCCTCACGCGCATCTGTGAGGGGAAGGGCGTGCCGGAGGACATCGGTCTGCTCGAGACGCTCGCTGACGACATCAAGGCCGGGTCTCTGTGTGCCTTGGGTGGGACGGCACCGAACCCCGTGCTCACCTCCCTCAAGTATTTCCGGGAGGAGTTCGAAGAGCACATCAACGAGAAGAGATGTCGGGCGGGTGCGTGCGCCGAACTCACCACCTACTGGATCGTGGCGGAGGCGTGCACCGGTTGCCGCGCCTGCTCGCGGGCCTGCCCCGTTGATGCCATAACCGGCGAGAAGAAGGAAGTGCACGTGATCGACTCCGAGGTATGCATCAGGTGCGGGGCCTGCTATCAGAAATGCAGATTCGACGCGGTGAGGAGGCAGTAGATGGCTGTCGTGAGTGAAGCCGTAGAGAAGACCCTCACCCTCACCGTGAACGGCCGGGAGGTGAAGGCCGCTCCCGGACAGACGGTGCTGGATGTGGCACGCAGCATCGGGGTCGAGATCCCGACGCTCTGCCACGACGACCGGCTCGAACCGTACGGCGCCTGCCGGTTGTGCCTGGTCGAGGTGGAGGGTGCACGGGGACCCGTGCCGGCCTGTGCCACCAAGGTGGGCGACGGGATGACGGTACAGACGAACACCGACAAGATCCGCCGCCTGCGCAAGTTCGTCATCGAACTCCTGCTCAGCAACCATCCGCTTGATTGCCCCGTGTGCGAAGCAGCCGGAGACTGCCGTCTTCAGGAGTACGCCTACGAGTACGAAGTGAGCATGAGCCCCTGGGGCTGGCATCCCCTGGAGTTCGAGAGCCGCGACGACCACCCCAACGTGGCCCGTAACCCCAACCGCTGCATCCTGTGCGGACGCTGCGTGCGCATCTGTCGCGATGTAATGGGGATCGGGTGCTGGGGCTTCACCAACCGTGGCTACGACACCATCATCGACACTCCATACAACCTGCCCCTTGAAGAGGTGGGCTGCGTCTCTTGCGGCCAGTGCATCAGTACGTGCCCGGTGGGCGCCCTC
>CAMTXC010000010.1:0-96648 GCA_947085635.1 uncultured Actinomycetes bacterium
AACGGGCTTTTCCTGGACATGGCACCCCCTTCCGTTGAGAAGAGGGTATCACGTCGACTGAGTAGATTACGTGTCTGTATTTATGTTGCAGAGTACTAGCTTCGCTCCGAAGCCGGCGCAAAGGCGGAGAGGAACGGGGGTCTGGCAGACCCCCGAGAGGTGAGGGACGATGGCACGCATGACCCGCACCCAGATCTCCTTGGAGGAGGAGCACTATCTGTTCGTGAAGAACGAGGCTGTCCGTCAGCGCACCAGTCTCTCTGCCGTGATTCGGAAGCTCATCGAGAGCAGCATGGGCGCTCAGGCCGGGAGGGGACCTCGCCTCGAGGACATGACAGGGCTCTTTCCGGGCGGCGGTCTTGAGGGTATCGATCACGACCACTACCTGTACGGGTGGCCCAAACAATCCGCCGAACCAGACGCGTGACCCCCGCCGACCCAACGGTGACGCTCTTTGCAGATACCTCCGCATGGTTCGAGTTGTTTCATGCCGGGGCACCGCTGCACGAAGACGTCGCGGCCGCCCTGCCGGCGAGCGATAGGCCGGTCGTCACCACCACCTACGTTCTTGCCGAGCCGTCCGCCTTGATGGTCGGATGTCTCACCCATGCCCACGCGGCGCGGGCGGGCACGTTCATCCGAACCTCACCCGACGTTTCCCTGGTGCATCCCGACCTCGCCGACGAGTCGGCCGCCTGGCGTCTGTTCGTGGAGCGCCCAGACGAACGATACTCACCGACGGACTGCCTGAGCTTCGTCGTCATGCGCCGCCTCAAGATCAGCACCGCTCCGGCGCTCGACCGCCACTTCGCCCAGGAGGGCTTCGACGTGCTACCGGGAGGATCCCACACGTGAGGCCTCGATCCCACCATCGCGGCAGGGAGGAACCCAGGGCATGACCGACCAGCCCGAGAAGCTCGAGCTCCGTTCTCCTTGGAATGCCGACGTGCCGCGCGACGCCGCCTCCCTCGCCGAGCAGCTCGAGATGCACGTGGAGCATATCCGGGAAGGACGAACGGCCGACGACCTGCTCTACGAGATCTTGCTCAAGAGCGGCTTCCCGCTCACGACGCCGGTGGAATCACTGGAACTTGCGGGGTGACCGTGCGCAACGTCGACAATGGCGCCCCGTTCGTCTGCCTGGAGCGCAATCTGCCATGGAGGCCATCCGGGCCATGGCCGACCGCGCGCCCGAACGCGTCGTTTGCCTGGACGAGGGCTTCGCCGGCAACGACCAACTCAAAGCGAACGCGGTCCAGATCTTCAAGACCAAGGGCGTCCCCAGCTTCAAGACCGTATGATGCGCCGCAGCGTCGCCAACGTACAACCAATGGTGTACGGAAGGTATGCTGCGCCCCTGGTAGCCTGGCTTGAGCGTACTGATGCTGCTGCTCGGTCTATAGGCTGCAGGAAAGGCGTGTGGTGATGAACAACAACCTCCAGGCACACGAGGGCGAGATCATTCTCTAAGAGTCGGCCGATGGGGTGGCTCGGGTCGAAGTGTTCCTCGAGGATGAGACCTTCTGGCTCAGCCAGCGCCGCATGGCCGAGCTCTTCGGGGTCGAGGTCAACACCGTCAACTATCACCTGAAAGAGATATATCGGTCCGCTGAGTTTGTTGAAGGGGCAACTATTCGAAGAATTCGAACAGTTCAGCAAGAGGGCGGGCGCACCGTAGCCCGGGAGGTTGACCACTACAATCTCGATGCCATCATTGCCGTAGGCTACCGCGTGAACAGCCGTCAGGCGACGCAGTTCCGCATATGGGCCACACGGACGCTCCGGGAGTTCATCATCAAGGGGTTCGTGCTCGACGATGAGCGGCTCAAGCAGGGCAAGCGGTTCGGCAAGGACTACTTTGACGAGCTTCTTCAGCGCATTCGCGAGATCCGGGCCAGCGAGCGGCGCTTCTATCTGAAGATCACCGACATCTACGAGCAATGCAGCATCGATTACAGCCGCGACGTCGAGATGACGCAGACGTTCTTTGCCACGGTGCAGAACAAGCTCTATTGGGCCATCGCCGGCAAGACCGCCCCGGAGATCATCGTCGACCGTGCCGATGCCGCCAAGCCACATATGGGCCTCACCACCTGGAAGAACGCTCCTGGGGGCAAGATTCTCAAACCGGACGGCACGGTGGCCAAGAACTATCTTGCCGACGAAGAAATCAAAGCCTTGGAGCGCATCGTGTCGATGTTTCTCGACTACGCCGAGAACCAGGCAGCGCGCCAGATACCCATGCGCATGGCCGATTGGGCCAAGAAGCTGGATGCATTCCTGCAGTTCAACGAATACGAGATCCTCACCGACGCCGGCCGCGTCTCCCATGAGGTGGCGCGGGGGCTCGCTGAGGAGGAGTACGCAAGATTCCGAGTGATCCAGGATCGCGATTACGAGAGCGATTTCGAGCGTGAGGTGAAGCGAATCGTCGACAAGCATGAGGACCCCGACGAATGAAGCTCCAGTTCGACGCCAACCAGCAGTTCCAGTTGGACGCCGTGGCCGCGGTCACCGACCTTCGTGGACCTCGGCACCAAATGGGGCGCTTGTGCGTCAAACGGATTAGACGAGCCCTGACTACCGAGGAGGTCCACAAATGAACCGCGGGGGCACAAGCATAGTTCTTGCTCTAGTTCTGTTCGCCGCGTTGGCCGTATATGGCTGCGCAGGAACCGAAACCACCACGACCGCGCCGCCGCCGGCTCCCGAGGGGCCATCCACCGGGACCAGGCTCGCGCCCGGTCTCTACGACCTGGCGGATGGAACGTCGGAGGCTGTCGGCACACTCGAATGGATCGACCTCGAGGGAGGCTTCTGGGCGGTGGTCGGCGGCACGGAGGCGACCGGAGACGTCGGAAAGACAGTCGCGGTAATCGCCAACGCCACTAAGGACGACCCCGCGTATGTCGCACTGGATGGGGCGGTCGTCCGGGTCGTCGGTACCAAGTTGACGGGGGCCTCGGTGCGCATGGCGGGTCCCGAGATCGAGGCTTCCTCGATCTCCGAGATCAGCGACACCAACGCCGCCTACGAGTAGCATCACACGCAGCTACCTGCGAGAGAGGAGGACCCTCCGCCGAAACGGGGGGGTCCTTGTGGCCATTCCCTCCTCCGCCCTACCAGCTCAGCGGGCCCGCCCTCCGATCAGTTCTGCCGCGCGCCCCCATCGCCCTCCTGTTGCATTTACTTACCATAACTGGCAATCTAACGCAATGAAATTCCGCGACCTCCTCGACCTGCTCCCCCCTGGGGAGACCCTGTTCGACTCCGGCCTCCTCCTCGCGGGCGAACCGGATAAGGCCGAGGTCCGCCGACGGCTGTCCCGCTGGACGGCCGCAGGGAAGCTGCTCCAGCTGCGCCGCGGACTGTACGCGGTGGCGCCGCCCTACGTGCGGGCCCATCTCCACCCCTTCATGATCGCCAACCGGCTGCAACGCGGTTCGTACGTGAGCGCCCAATCGGCCCTGGCGTTCCACGCAGCCATCCCCGAGTACGTGCCCGTGGTGACTTCCGTGTCCACGGGCAGACCGATCACCCGGAACACCCCCCTCGGTGTGTACGAGTTCCGCCACATCACCCCTGGGCTGCTATGGGGAGCCGAGCCGGTAGAGATCGCGCCCGGGATGCGGGCGCTGGTGGCCACCGCGGAGAAGGCCCTCCTCGACCTCGTGCACCTCACCCCCGGAGCGGACGATCCCCGCTACCTGGCCGAGCTCCGCCTGGACACGACGGCGCTGCACCTCGAGCGGCTCGCCTCGTTCGCGGATCAGTCGGCGCGCCCGAAGCTGATCCGGGCTGCCCGCGCCACCGCCGAGCTGGCGGCTTCAACCGAAGCCGAGAGGAGGTTCGAGCCTCTGTGAAAGACATCCTAAGAGATATCCTGAGCACCGCGCCGTCGGGGGCCGACCCGCGCAACATCGCCCGCGAGTACCTGCAGGCGCGCATCCTTGAGACGATGCAACGGTCGGGGGCGCTGGCGACACTGGCGTTCCACGGCGGCACGGCCCTCCGCTTCCTCTATCGAACTCCGCGCTATTCGGAGGATCTCGACTTCACCCTCCTGGAAGGGGCCCCGCCCTTCGACCTGCGCGGCGCAATGACACGCGTGGCCCGCGACTTCCGCGCAGAGACCTACGACCTGGAGATCGGCGTGAAGGACGACTCGACGGTCCACGTCGGCCGCATTGCGTTCATCGGTCTGTCGGCGGAGCTCGGGCCATCCACCCACCCCGCGGAGAAGCTCGTGATCAAGGTGGCGGTGGACACAGACCCCCCTGGCGGCGCAACCACGGAGATCTCAGTCGTGCGGCGCTTCGTGACCCTGCGCCTCCAGCACCACGACCGCTCCTCGCTGCTCGCGGGCAAGGTGAACGCGATCCTCACCCGGAGCTGGGTCAAGGGGCGCGATCTCTATGACCTCGCCTGGTACTTGGCGGATCCCGAATGGCCCGGCCCCAACCTCACCCTACTGAACAACGCGCTCGAGCAGTTCCAGCACCCTGCCGCCCCCCTCACAGAGGCGACGTGGCGACACGCAGTGCGGGCCCGCCTCGCGGAGGCCGACCTGGCCGCCGCCACCGCAGACGTGAGCCCCTTCCTCGAACGCGTCGAGGATCGAGAACTGCCGGCTCGGGAGAACCTGGAGCTCCTTCTACGGGACTGACACCCGAAGTCGGGGGCCGGATCCGCCACCGCTTCGGGGCCGGCCACCGTCGGCGCCCCCGGGGCCGACGTCACGTCGCCGGGTCGGTCGTCCACAGAGACGGGCACCTCCGCTCCGCCCGCCAGGCGCGCAGCGGCCGACCGGGCGCCTCCGCGTCCCCGCCTTACGCGACGTCGTCCAGCAACGGCCCCAGCCGGACCCGCATCTCGCGCGCCTTCGCCGCGACCCTGCGGCCGTGCCCTTCGGCGTCCTCCGGGGGAAAGGTCCCGGCCACCGAGACCGTGCCCACCGGCCGCACCACGCCCCGCCCGCCCACCAGCGGGGCACTCACCGCCATGAGCCCCGGAGTGATCGCGCCGAGATCGGCGCCGAAACCGGAACGTCGAGACACCTCGAGCTCTGCCCGGATCGCGTCCACATCCTGGGGGTCGTTGCGCGGGTCGCCGTGGAAGAAGAGGGGCGGGGTCGCCAACAGCTCTTCGCGCTCCGCCTCGGGCAGGAAAGCCACGATGGCCTTGCCCATCGATCCCCAGGTGAGGGGGTAGTGGTAGCCCACCCGGATAGAGACGCTGATGCCGCCCGGTGATCCACTTCGTGCCACGACGTACTGCTGCGAATCGCGGATGATCGTCATGAAGGCGAGAGTGCCCGGCGCCACGGCCAGCTCCGCGAGGAAGGGAGCGGCGGAGCGGGTGAGGTCGGTCTGGTCGAGCAGGGCGCGAGACAGGAGGAGAAGCCCCGGGCCCAGAGAGTAGGTCTTGTCGTGCTCGCTCTTGGTCACCAGGTTCGCGGAGCGCAGCGTGTTCAGGATAGCCTTGCCCTTGCTCTTGTAGATGCCCACCGCCGTGCAGATCTCGGTGAGCGTCGACTGCCCGCGCGGGTCCCCAGCCAAGAAGTGAAGCACCCGGATGGCCTGATCGACCGCAGGCACCTTCTGCCCGTAGTCGGGGGCCGGCTCGGCCGGCGGCCCGCCCGAGCCGAGCCCGACGTGAGAGTCGGAGGTTGTGGCAGAGTCGACGGCGGCAGACTCGGTGCTCGAAGCCACCACTCCTACCCTTCCTCTCTCGGAGCATTCTCGTGGCACGCGGCCGCGTCGCCCGCCGCAGCCGGGTCGCCCGCCGCAGCCGGGTCGCCGGCCGCGGACTCCTCGCGCTGCTTCTTGAGCGCCGCGAGGATCATAGCGGGCGTCACCGGCAGTCGGTCGAACTCCACGCCGATGGCGTCCGCGATGGCGTTCACGATGGCCGGAGCGGGGGCGAGCTGCGTGCCCTCGCCGGCTTCCTTGGCGCCGAACGGACCGATGGGGTCGTCGGTGTCGATGTGGATGCCCTCCATCTCGGGCAGCTCCATCATCGTAGGGAAGCCGTAGTCCAGGAACGACGGATTGTGCTGTTGGCCGTCGATGCAGGTGGAGTCCTCGTAGAGCGCGTAGCCGATGCCCCCGAGGATGCTGCCCTCAAGCTGCCCCTCGACGAGCATGGGGTTGATCGGCTGTCCGCAATCGTGGGCGGTGAGCACCTTGATCACGTTGACGCGACCGGTCTCCAGGTCCACCTCGACCTCGGCGGCTTGGGTCATGAACGAGTAACTCGGGCTCAGGTTCCCGTTGTTCGTGAGCAGCGTGGTGGCCGACGTCGCCGGCGGCACCCAGGCGCCCCGGCCCACGATGGGCAGCGGCCGGTCGATGTACTGGTACTGGCGCAGGAGGTCGCGCATGCCTACGCTGCGGTCGGGGTCGCTGCGCACCCAGAAGAGCCGGTTGGCAGCCTCGATCTCGTCCACCTCGCACCCCAACGCCTCCGCCGCGACCGGGAAGAGCTGGGCGCGCACGTCGTTGGCGGCGTTCAGGGCGGCGTTCCCCGCGCGCACCGTCACGCCCGAGCCGAAGGTGCCGGCGTCCAGCGGACAGAGCCCCGTGTCGGCGGCGGTGATGTGCACGTCTTCCATGGGCACGCCCACGCGCTCCGCCACGATCTGGGCGATGACGGTCTCCGCCCCCTGTCCGATGTCGGCGGCGCCGGAGAGCACGCTCACCCGGCCTTCGCTCGAGAGCTGCACCACGCACCCGGAAGCCAGGTGCGACATGTTCGCCACCCCGCTCGGGAAGGAGGCGCAGGCGATGCCCACGCCGCGTCCGAAGGGGAGCTTGCCCCGCTTCTCCTTCCAGCCGATGGCCCGCGACGCCTCCCGCACGCTGTCGGCGAAGCCGCACGTGTTGATAATGAAGCCCGCCGGGTGCGGCTCGCCCGCCTCGATCGCGTTCAGTAGTCGCATCTCCGAGGCGTCCACGCCGATGCGCTTGGCGATGAGGTCAATCTGCCGCTCGATGGCGAAGCGCGGCTGGGGGATGCCGTGACCGCGCATGGCCCCGCCCACCGGCTTGTTGGTGTAGACGTGATAGCCCTCGTACACGAGGTTCTCGATCTTGTATGGGATCATCACGAAGAAACAGGAGAGGGTGATCATGAGCGGCGCGGTCGAGTTGTAGGCGCCGCCGTCGGCGTGCGCGGTGATCTTCTGCGCGATGATCTTGCCTTCCTTGCTCACGCCCGTCTTCACCGTGAGATACATCGGGTGACGCTGCCGGGTGCTCTGGAACACCTCCTCGCGGTCGTACACGAACTTGACCGGACGTCCCAACTCCTTCGCGAACCAGCAGGCGCAGAAGTCCTTGGCGAACATGTCGATCTTCTGGCCGAAGCCACCGCCTACCTTGGGCTTGATCACCCGGATGTTCTGTTCGGGGATAAGGAGAGTCGTTGAAAGGTTCCGCTTGAGGAAGTACGGGATCTGCGTGGCCGACCACAAGGTCATGTCGCCGTTCAGAGCGTCCCAGCCGGCCAGGGCCGCGTGCGGCTCCAGGGGAGCGTGGTTCTGAGCCTGGGTGTAGAAGGAATCCTCGAAGACGAAGTCGGAGGCGGCGAACCCTCCCTCCAGGTCGCCGAACTCCTTGTGGATCTGGGCGCTCACGTTCCCGGGCGTGTTGTCGTGCACGAGGGGGGCGCCTTCCTTGATGGCGTCGAGCGGGTCGAACACCGCAGGCAGCTCCTCGTACTCCACGGTGATCAGGCGCGCCGCCTCGTCGGCGGTCTCCTGGTCAATGGCCACCACCGCGGCGACCTCGTCGCCGATGTAACGCACCTTGTCGCGGGCCAGCACGTGCTCGTCCTTGGCCTTCGGCACGATGCCATAGACTCGATCGGGGATATCTTGGGCTGTGATCACGCCCTTCACCCCGGGCAGCGCCTTGGCCTTGGAGACGTCGATACTTTTGATCAGCGCGTGGGCCTTGGTGGAGCGCACCAGCCTGCCGAAGAGTATGCCTGGGAGCACCAAGTCGTCGGTGTATTGGGCCTGCCCGGTGATCTTGGCGGCGGCGTCGTGCATGGGCACACGCTGCCCGACTACGTTCAGCACCTTCATCGCGAGCCCCCGTCAGTCCCCTGGGCGACCGCCTCCACGGCCTCGACGATCTTCACGTAGCCGGTGCAACGGCAGAGGTTCCCGGCGAGCCTGCGTTGGATCTCGGCCCGTTCGGGGTGGGGGTTCTCCGCCAACAACTCGGTGGCGCTCATGATGAAGCCCGGCGAGCAGAACCCGCACTGCAGGGCCCCGTGGTCGACGAAGGCCTGCTGCAGCGGCGAAAGGTCGCCGCCCTCGGAGATGCCCTCGATGGTGCGGATCGTGCGCTCTTCCATGTCCGCCGCCAGGCTGAGGCAGGCGAGGATGGCCTGGCCGTCGACGATCACGGTGCAGGCTCCGCAGGCACCGAGGTCGCAGCCACGTTTGGTGCCGGTGAGGAAGGCCTTCTCGCGAAGCGCTTCGAGCAGGGTGGTGTTCGGCGCGCAGACCACCTCGTAGTCGTCACCGTTGACGTTCAGCGTGAGGATCCGCCTGCCACCCATGGATCGTCCTTTCTCGGTTCCGTTCTGCTGGGCGATACCTTGGGCGCACATCAGAGCAGGCTCCCCGCGGCTCGAGTGAACAAGGCCGACATGAGGTCCCGCTTGAAGCTCCCCGGTTGCACTGTGCTTCGGGTGATGGTAACGCCCTTCGGAGCCAGCGGCGCCGCCTCTTCGATCACCGCCGGCGTGAGCGCCCGCCCGGCAAGCGCCTCTTCGAGCACGGTGGCCCGCAGCGGCGACCTGTCCACCCCGGTGAAGGCCACGCGCGTCGCGTCGCCATTCCGCCACACTGCGGCACCCACGATGGGGAAGTCGATGGCACCTCGCAGAGCGTGCTTCAGGTAGACCGAGCCGCCGGCGGGCGAGCCACCACCCGCCGCCCTGTCCGTCGCGGAGGCCCCGTCCGTCGCGGACGCCCCGTCCGTCGCGGACGCCTCCGGGATCACGACCGCGGTCATCACCTCCGCCGTCCCTAAGGTCAGGGGAGCCTTGCCCTCGCCCGAGTAGAGTTGCGCCAATGGGAACTGCCGACTGCCGTCCGGCCCCTCCACGCGCACCTCGGCGTCGAGTACGAGGAGGGCCGCGGCGGTGTCGCCGTGGTAGGTGCAGAAGCAGACGCCTTCCTTCTTCATCACATGGCAGTAGTCGCCGCCGGCCTTGTAGCAGAGGGCGCGTACAGAGCGCCACTCCATCGACTGGTTGAAGAAGCGGCAGCGAGTGTTCTGCAGGAGGTTGCCCGCGAGGGTGCCCATGGTCTGGTGACGGTAGGAGCCCACCACCGACGCGGCCTGGGTGAGGGCGGGGAACTTCGCCTTCAGCCCCTCGTCGTTCTGCACCTGCTTGAGCGTGACGCCCCCACCGATGACGGTGGCCCCGTCCTCCGAGCGCACACCTGCCAACTCCGGCACCCGCGAGAGGCTCACGAGGGCCGCCGGCTGCTCGACCCGGTGCTTCATGTTCACCAGGAGGTCGGTGCCACCCGCCACCGGACGCGCGCCCGGCACCTCGGAGAGCATGGTCACCGCTTCGGCGAGCGAGCCGGGCTGGTAGTACTCGAACCGGGGTAGTCGCATCTATCCGCCTCCTGTGCGGGCGTGCCGTCGTGGTGCGCCCGCCGGTGCTGGGCGTGCCGTCGTGGTCGGCGTCAGGGTAGGATCAGCGGGGTGGGAGCTCCACGCCCCAGTAGTCCTGCGGACTGTTAGTTCTGTAGAGCGAACCGAGGGCCTGCTGAGCATACTTCCCAAGTATATGGTGCTGGGTGGCGACCGGTCAAGCTGTGCGATCGGCGGCCGCCTCCAGGAGGCCGGCCTGCCACCCCGCCACCCGGCGATCTCCCGCCCCCAGAGACCGGGCGGCGACCCGGCGACCCTCCCGCCCATACCGTCCAGGCGGCGGTCGCGGCGGCGACAGGGCCCAAGTCGCCCGCCCTCCCCTCAGCGGCTGTCCGCAACCGCCCGCACCAGCGTCGCTCCGGCCCGCTCGATCTCATCGGCGGTCGTCAGAAGACCCAGGGTGAGCCGCAATGCGCCGAGCGCGCGCTCGTGCGCGAGTCCCATGGCCACGAGCACCCCGGAGGGGCTGTCCTCCCCCTCGTGGCACGCCGACCCGGTGGACGCTTCCACCTCGGGGCACGCCTCCAGCACCTCTCGGCCGAGCGCCCCCGGCACACTCACGTTCAGAGTATTCGGCAGCCTGTCGGTGAGGTGACCGTTCAACTCGAGGCCGGGGATGCCCGTCGATAGAAGCTCGTGTAGCCGATCGCGGAGCGGCCGCACCTGCGTGGCGAACGTCGCCAGACCCCTCTCGGCCGCAAGGGCGCAGGCCTCACCGAGCCCTGCGACGTAGGGCACATTCTCGGTGCCGGCGCGGCGGCCTCTCTCATGACCCGCGCCGTGGATCACCGGCTCGAGCCTCACACCGCCACGCACGAACAGAGCGCCCACGCCCTTCGGCGCCCCCATCTTGTGACCCGCCATGGTGAGCAGGTCGATGTCGTCGTCCTGCACGTGGATGGGCACCTTCCCGGCACTCTGAGCCGCGTCGGTGTGGAAGAGCACGCCCCGCTCGCGGCAGAGAGCGGCGATCGGCACCACCGGGTTCAGCACTCCGGTCTCGTTGTTGGAGTGCATGATCGACACGAGGACGGTCTCGCGACGGAGCGCCCGGGCTACGTCGCCCGGCCGAACGCGCCCGTCGCCGCCCACCGGGACCACCGTCACCTCCCAACCCTCCCGTTCGAGGAAGCGGGCGGGGGCCGTCACCGCGGGGTGCTCCGTCCCCGAGATCACCAAATGGCGACCCCTGTCGCGGTGGGCGTAGGCGACCCCCTTCAGGGCCAGGTTGTTGCTCTCGGACCCACTGCCGGTGAACACGATCTCGGCGGCCTCGCACCCGAGAAGCGCGGCCACCTGCCCTCGCGCCCGGGCCACCGCCGCGGCCGCCTCGCGGCCGGCGGCGTGGTCGCTCGAAGGGTTGCCGCCGGCGCCGCGCAGGTACCGCTCGATGACCTCGGCCACCCGGGGGTGCACCGGGGTGGTGGCGTTATTGTCGAGGTAGATCGGCATGGTCTCGCTCCTCGCTCCTTCGTCCGCGTCGTGATGCGGTCTCTACGCGATACTCTACCGCGGTGCTCCGTCGCGGCGCCCTACTTCTTGGCGAACTTGAACCCCGCGAACTGCCCGGAGAGCTTGCTCATGAACTCGGGGAGGTTGTTCCCCAGTTTGTCCGCCTTCAACGCGGCGTCACCGGCCTCCGGCGTCCACGCGCCCGAGGCGACCTTCTCGACGATCTGCATGCCCTTCACCATCTCGGGAGGCGTGGGTTTCATCTTGTAGTCCTGGGCCATGTAGCCGGTCTTCGTCTGGATGAAGGAATGCGTGGCCTTCTCTGCCTGCTTGTAGGCGTCGAGCGTGTTGCCGTCATGGTACGACTCAGCCACCTTGGTCTCGTAGGTCTTGCCAAGGCCGTCGGGGTCAAGGAGCGTCGATTTGCCCTTCTTGGTCATTTCCAAGTTGCTGGTGCCTTGGGTCTTCTCCCACTTCCCCGAGGCGGGGTCCTTCACCCACACCTGGTCGGACATATCCACGGAAGCCTCCGCGTGATACCCGTCGGTGGCGAGCTGTTGGCGCTGACGCGACCACTCGGCCGCCTTGGCCGGATCCTTCGGGCCGCCCGTCACGTCCGAGAATATCTCCTGTGACTTCCCGGCCCACTTCTCTTTGGGGATCTCGACGAAGACCTCCCTCCCGGTGACGGGGTCCTTCTTCACGATGCCCGTACGGTAGTCGCGGTCCACACCGTCCGGGGTGCCGACCGTCTGCACCTCCACCTTCTGACCCTTCGCCTCGGGGACGTTCTGCTCCACCCACTTCGCCAGCCGGGCGTCGTGCTTCCCGTAGGCCTCCTGCCGGGTGTTATCGTAGGCCTCCCACGCCTTCGGGTCGTTCTTCCTGAGTTCGCGCGCCGCGTCGGGGTCGCGCATGATCTTCTCCATGGTGTCGTGGTCGACCGTGGGCCTGCCGTCCGCGCCCTTCGTGACCTTGTCCTTCACGCCCTTCGCCATCTTTCCGGCGCGGGTCTTCGCATCGGGCCCGTCGAACTCGGGCGCCGGTTTGGCCGGCTTGACGCGCGGGGCCTGCTGCTTGGCCCCGGGTCCCGGACGCACCACGCTGCCGGGAGCCGGAGGCGTGCGGGGGGGCTTCTGCCCGGGTCTGACCACGCTGCCCGGTGCGGGCGGTGTGCGTCCCGGCAGCGGAGCCGGCGGTCGCTTCGGAGCCGGCGGCGGCGCGGTGGGCGGTTCGGGCGCCACCTGCTTGGCGCCTGGGGTCGCCCCGGGGGTCGCCCCCGTCACCATGCGCAGGAAACTGATGATGGCTTGGTCACGCACCATCTTGAGCGTGCGTTCCATGGCCCCGGTGAGACTGTGCTCCGGGTCGAGTCCCCACTCCTTCACGAACGTGTAGCCGATGAAGGCCGGCCACACCACAGCCTTGTTGCGCCCCGTGAGATGAGCGATGAAGTCAGGGTCGGTCCACTGGCCCTCGACCACGTTCAGACCGAGCACGATCTGCTGCTTGGCCCACCAGGTGAGGTCACGCCCGTCGACGTACGCCTCCATGGCCGAGACGAGCATCGGCTTCGCCATGCCGAGTCCGATCGCCCCGATCGAGCCGAGGATGGAGCCGCTCGCCACCCCGAGCGCGATGTCGCCGCAGTACGAGATCCAGTCCAGCACGCCCTCGACCTGCTCGTAGAGCCAGGCCTTCTCCTCCCAGTCGGCTGCCTCCTGACGGAAGGCGTTCTCGGAGATGGCCCAGATCCGCCTGCGCATCTCGTAGAGACCCTCGGCGCCCATCAGGGGTCCACGCTCCACGACAAGGTCGCGGAACTTCTGCTGGTGCTCCCGCGGTGCGTACTTCTCGATGATGTAGAAGCAGCGCTCGCGCTCGAGCTTCCACTCGGGCGAGAACGGCGACATGTCCACGCCGAGCAGCTTCAACGCCACATCCACGGAGAACTCGGGCTTGTCGAACCCAGGGACGGAGGCCCGCAGGACAGCGGGCACGGGCTCGCCCGAGGTGGGGAGCTTCCTGCCCATGACCGCCCGGAAAGTCGCCGACGGGTTCTCGACCCCCCGCCGCCCGACGTGCTCGATGGTGAACTCGCGAAACCCGAGCGCCGTGTGCCCCGGGGTCTTCTCCGGCCCGCCCGGCCGCCACTCGACCGCGTCGGACAACTCCGGCTCCAGCCGGATCGCCCCAGACTCGTCGCGCGCGTATACGCGCACGTCGATCTCGGTGGGTTCGCCCGCGCCCCGCGCCTCGAGGTGGAAGGTGCCGTCCGAATGACGCCCCACCGGGTCGATGAAGAGACCCTCACGAGTGACTTGGACCTTGAGATAGCGCTCGAGACGGTCCCAGCCTTCGCCGTCGGCGGCGAGGACGAGGGTCGATACCTCCTCGGGACGGCCAATGTCGGGCAGGGCGGCTGCGTCCTCGGTGAGGGTGACCACGGCGGTGGACGCCGTCTCCCGTTTGATCTCCACCCGGGCGACGGGCCGGTCCCCCTCCCGCCACTTCGAGGCCAACGCCCACTCGAGCCCGCCGGGATGCTCCACCCACACCACAGACTCGGCGGTCTCACGAGTGCCCGCCGAGAACTCCACGAAATCGGGGCGGCAGTCGAGGAAGGGCGGGCGCTCCAGGGTGACCGCGACGCTCCCTTGAAGGGTCTGGGCGCCGAGTTGCGCGGTCGCCACGATTCGTATCGACTCGGGAGGGGTGCCGGGATGGTCGGGATCGGGCGGCGACGCGGCGATGGGGATGGCCTTGCCCGCGGGCACGTCCACCTCTTCGCCCACGTCGAGCCAGTCGGCCGCCGCCGGGCGGGCGAACCGGATGGACCGTCGCGCCGTCTCGAGGTCGATCGAGGCGTCGGCCTGAGCCGCCGGACTCGGCTTGAGCGTCGCTGTCACCCGGGCGACATCACGGCCGTTCGGCTTCAGCGACCGCCCCGGCGGTTCGAGTGCCATTTCGAGCGTGCTCTCCTCTTCGGCCGTGAGGGTCACCTGGTCGCGAGTGGAGCCCTTGGCGGCCTGCGCGACCACGATCAGCGCGGCGCCCGGCGCCACGTCGCCCGCCTGCCACACCGCCGTCTCCAAGGGCGACGGGCCCGAAGCCGGCGCCACGCCAACCCCCGGCGGCGGCTGCAAGGTCAGGGTGGCGTCATCGGCGGGTTCCACCCGTCCCGAGGCCAGCACCTTCCACGCGCGCGCCGAGAACTCGGCGGAGTAGGCAGACGAGAGATCGATGTGCCTCGTCGAGAGCTCGAGCACGTAGCCCACGTGGTCGTTCGGATCGAGCTTCTTCTTCTTGCCTCGCCCGGAGGCGGCGGCGCCGGCTATGGCGGCTGCTGCTGCGGCAACGGCCGCGGCACCCGCGCCGGCGGTCTCCCAGGGGAGGCCGCCCTCGACAGGGGCGGCGCCGTCGTCCCCACCACCGAAGTCCAGCTGCAGCAGGGAGAAGACGTGCTTGGCTTCCGCCTCCAGCCGGTCTTGCTCGCCCCAGTACTGAGGGTTGGTGGCGGCGCCCACCGTGACCAGGAGCGAGGTGCCGTCGTCGAGGTTCGTGTAGTATTCCTCCACGTATCCTCGTCCATCCTCGACCACCGTTCCCGTGATGCCGCTCTGGGTGGTCACTCGGTACTTCACGTACCAGAACTCGTGGTCGGAGATGGTCGTGGTGCCCGATTCGAGCAATTGGGCCTGTCGGAGACTCATCGGCTGCAGATTGCGCGTGGCCATGAACTCCTCGAAGGTGGGGAAGTGCTGCTCGGGGAAGGGGGCTACCTCCACGCCGGCCCGGGCCTGGGAGAATATGTCCTGCTCGTCGATCTGCCAGGAACCCCAGGCCGTGGCGTTCGGATAGCTCCCCGGTTTGCTCTCCCATCCGGCCGGGAGCGGCCCGGAGAGCGAAACACCCACCGCGGCGAGCGCGGAGCCGGCGAGCACCGCGACCACAAGCGCCGCGCATGCCAGGAGAGCTCCGAGGTTCGCCGGCCGCCGCCTCATCCGCGGAACCCCGCGATGGCCGTAGAGATCGAGAGCACGAACCCGGAGGCCACGGCCACGAGGCTGGGGATCAGTGTCACCAGACTGCCCGGGTCCGAGCGCGCCCCGAAGGCGGCCACGCCCAGGGAGACGATCTGCACCGCTCCCGTGACGACGGAAGCCACGCCCGTGAGAGCGCGCAGCCGGCCGCCCCCCGCGCCGGCGACCATACCCAGGACCGAGGTCGCGGCCCCCGACAGCACCCGCATCGCGAGCATCGGCACATTGACGGCGCCGCCGGAAAGGAGCGCGATGACCACATCCATGACCACGGTCACCGCAAGACCGAGGGCGGGCCGACGCAGGTTCGGCCGCGGCGCCAGGGCGAGCAGGGAGGGCGCCGCAGGAAATGCAGAAAGCCTTCCCCGGTACCAGAGTGGCGCCGCACTCGACGCACGCGTCAGTCGTCGTGGGCAGCTCCGATCGTCGAGTGCCGCACTTCGTGCAGAACAAAACGCCGGGCGCCAACGCGGCGTCACATGCCGTGCAGAGGGCTGCCGGTTTGGCGATCACCTGCCCGACTCGGTCATCACATCCTCACGAGACGCGGTCTCAAGGAACCGCCGCACGCCATGCAGAAAGAGGGCAGGCCCGCCATCGCGCCTCCGGTGTCTCGGAAGTAGTCCGACAATACTACGGCCGGCCGGCAGGGCACAAGCGGAGCGGAACTACATCCCCGTGAAGTCCGGCTTCTTGCCGCCCACGAAGGCGCCGATGCCCTCGGCCGCGGCCTTGGTCTCAGCCACCTTGCCGAAGGCCTGGTAGCCGATCTCGAGAGCGGCGGGCAGATCGGGAGCCCCCAGCCCCTCTTTGATGGCGGCCACGATGATCGCCACCACCTCGCTCGAGAGCACCATGCCGTCGGCGGAGATTGCCTCGCCCGCCACGATGGCTTCGTCGCCTACCACACTGAGGTCGGGGGCGGGCAGCGGCAGGGTGCCGCCGAGGGCGCGGGCGCGCTCGGCGGCGAGTCGCACCAGCGACTCGTAGTCGGCCTCGAGGCCGGAGACCATGCCGATCTCGACCGCGCGGGCGGCCGAGAGACGTTCGGCCCGGGTGATCATGTCGGTGAAGGTCTTGGCGGCGGCCGGCCACCTGCGGTAGGGCACCACCAGGCCACCGATGCCGGGCAGGATGCCGAGCGTGACCTCGGGCAGCTGGAAGTAGGCCTTCGGATGGGCCACGATGTCGTGGCAGCGGGTCGCGAGCTCCATGCCGCCACCGAGCGCCAAGCCGTTCACGGCCGCCACCACAGGCTTAGTCATGGTGTCGAGGTGGAGCAGGAGGCCGCCGGAGTCGCGCGAGTAGTCCACGGCCGCGGGCCCGTCGCCCAACATCTCGGTGAAGCGGCCGATCTCGGCCCCGGCGCAGAAGGCGCGCGTGCCGTAGCCCACGATGACGAACCCGGTCACCGAATCGTCGGCCTCGAAGGCGCGCAGCACCCCCAGGATCTCGTTGTTCACGTCGTCGCTGAGTGCGTTCATCTGGGCGGGGCGGCGGATGGTGATCACTACCACGTCGTCCAGACGGTCGACCAGGACGAAGCGATTGAAGACGGTGGCCGCCTCGTAGCGGTCGAGCAGCTCGGGGCCGGGCAGCCCGGGGCGCTCCTCGGCCAGACGACCGAGCACCCGGGCGACCTCGTCCTTGCCGGCCTTCGCCATGAAGTCGAGCGGACTCTCCTTGAAGCCAAGGGCGAGGAGTGAGCCCAGGTGCAGGTCCTCCGGCGTACCGATGCCGCGGGCCACGATGTCCAGACACTGGCTGAAGAGGATACCGAGCAGGCGATCGCGCACGGCCTGCCGCAGCTCGTCGGACACCTCGACCGGGGTGCCGGGCTTGTTCACCTCCCAACGGTCGACGCTCAGCAGGAGCTCAGTGGGCTTGTACGCCGGAGTCTCCACCATTTGCCGAGTGTTGCACTCGTAGCTGATGGGGTTGCCGTTGGCCATGTTGAGCACGAAGAAGGGACCGGCGTGCACGAACTCCTCGGCCACGGCGTCCACCTGCTTCGCGGTCACGTCACCGCGCTGAAGGAGGTTGGCGGCGTCGCAGGTCCAGTTGTCGAAGATGCGGTCGAGCATGAAGGCGATGGCGTCGTCGGTCACCAGCGGCACCTTACCGGTGGCGGCGAACATCCAGCGCAGGTAGTCGACCACCTCACGGTCGCCTCCCGACCAGGCGATCACCTCCACCGCCGGGTTGCGCCAAGCAGGAGCGAAGAAGTGGGTGATAGCCGTCCGCCCGGGCAGCTTCATCTCGTCGAAGAGCCAGGAGGCCGGGATGGAGCTGGTGTTCGAGCAGATGACCGCTTCGGCCGACACCCGCTCCTCCACCATCGCGAAGATCTTTTTCTTGAGCGGGATGCTCTCGGTGGCGGCTTCGATGATCAGGTCGGCGTCGGCGAGGGCGTCGTAGTCGTGGGTGGTGACGATGCCCTCGAGCACCTTGGCGGCCTTCTCGGGCGTCATCTTGCCGCGCTTGATGCCCTTGTCGATGTAGCTTTGAAAGCGGGGCACGACACCGGCGAGAGCCGCCTCGCTGATGTCGATCAGAGTGAGTTTCAGACCGGGCACAGCCGTCTTGAAGTAGTAGCCGATGTCGGGGCCGATGGTGCCGGCCCCGATGATGGCCACGTGCTTTGGCAGATCGGTGCGAGGGGCGCCCAGCAACGGGTTGCGGAACCCCGGATACAGTGCGTTCGAGCTCATATCGCTCCCCTATCCGACTTTGATGACGAGTGAAGCGCCGGTGTCTCCGGCCGCACACCCGGTGAACAAGCCGAGACCGCCGCCCTTGATGACCAGTTCCTCGATCAGCTCGATGACGCACCGCCCGGCAGTCGGGCCCTGCGGGTGCCCGTACACCAGTGGGCTGCCGTAGTTGTTGAGGGTCATCATGTCCAGGCCCATCTCCTTGGCCATGAACACGTCGTTGATGGCGAAGGGGTTGTGGGTCTTGATGGCCGCCATGTCGCCGATCGAAAGGCCGGCCTTCTCGAGAGCCATGCGCGCCGCCGGCACCGGCGCGGCGGGCATGAAGTACTGCTTGGCCCGCGAATAACCGAAGGAGAGCACCTGGATGGTCGGGCCGTCGCCGCCGAGATCGCGGGCGCGGTCTTCCGTGGTCACGACGATCGCGGAGTTCCCGTCGGCCGGGTGCGTCTGCGCGCCGTAGGTGAGCACACCGCCGGTCAGAACCGGCTTCAGGCCGGCTAGGCCCTCGGCCGTGGTGGGGAAGATTCCTTCGTCGGCTTCAAGTGTGATGGTCTTCTTGCGGCTCACCTGGTGCTCGATGGGGAACATGTAACGCTTCTGGAAGGCGCGGTCGTCGGCCATGCCATCCATGTACTGCTCGTACCGACGCAGAGCTACGGCGTCGCATTCCTCCCGGGTGATACCGGCCTCCTTGGCCACCATCTCCGCCGTGCCCACCATCGCCACGGGCGCCCAGGGGTGGCCCTCGAAGTTGTCCATCACCCAGTTCTCCATGTCCACCTGACCGCCCGGTCCATTCGGGTTAGGCCAGACGGAGTGGGGGCCGTTGGACGTCCTGTCGGCCATCAGGTTGAAGACCGTGCCCGCCGACCCGAACTCCACCGCCATGGCCGCTTGGTAGACGCAGGTGGTCGAGGTGCTGCAGGCCTGACTGATCCACACGCCGGGAACACCCTCGGCCCCGATGAGTGTGGCCGCGAGCGGCCCGCCGAAGAACACGTGGGGCTGCGCGACCGTGCTGCCGAAGTTGACGTAATCGATGATGCCGGGATCCCACCCCTTGCCCGCGAGCCACCGGGCGGCCGTAGCCCCTCCGAGCGGTAGGGAGTGGACTGTCGACAAGCTCCCCTGCCAACGCGCGAACGGCGAGGCGAAGTAGCCACGGTACGGAATGAACGCTTTGGTGAACATGGACCTATCCTTCCTCTAGACGCAATCCCGGTCTGGTCGTAATCCGATCAGGGCACGCGGAGTGCGGAGCCATGACCCCGCCGCAGCTCCACCCGGTCCGGGGCCGCACGCGTGTACCAGCGATTATCTGTGTTAGTTGGCCGTTCAGTCAAGTGGCGCGCGTCCGCGACCCCTGTTCCACGTGCGGGCGGTCGTCCCTTGGAAAGAGTGCCGCTCGTCCCGTGCACGAGGTCCTTGACAAACTTTTCTTGGACGCGCGTTGTCAATCGCACCGATTCGGGGTACGATTAGTGTACCGCCTTACACTAAACGGGGGTCCCAGTTATGCATATCACAAGCGACACAAGGGTCGGCGACATCGCCACTACGGTCCCGGCCTCCATCTCCGTCTTCGAACGCTACGGCGTGGACTTCTGCTGCGGCGGCGACACCCCCCTCAGCGAAGCCCTCCACGGAACCGGCCTCTCGGTGGGCGATATCCTCGCGGAGATCGAGTCCGCGGCCTCGTCCATCCAAGCCGAGGACCGGCTGCACGAGGACTGGGCCCAGAGCGACCCTGCCGCCCTGGCCGACCACGTCGAGGCGGTGCACCACAGCTACCTGCGCGAACGTCTCCCCAGCGTGGGCCGGAAGATGGCCACCGTTCTCATGGTGCACGGCGAGGCCCATCCGGAGCTCTTCGAGCTCGGACGGCTCTTGGAGCAGTTGAGGGTCGAGATCGAGCAACACCTGCGCACCGAGGAAGAGGTGGTGTTCCCCGCTGTGCGCACGCTCGTGCGGGAAGCTCCCACGGGATCCGCCGAGGCCGCGCTCAAGGATTGGCTTCGCGGACTCGAAACCGAGCACGACGGCGTGGGCAACCTGCTGAAAGGGATGCGAGGCATCACCTCCGGCTACCAGACGCCGTCCGGGGCCTGCGCCACCTACAGTGCGCTGTTCCAGGACCTGCAGGCCCTGGAGGCCGACATCCACCGGCACGTGCATCTGGAGAACAATGTGATGTTCACGACCACTCGGCGCCTGCTCGCGGAATGAATCAGTACGCCGTGCGACCCTACGCCACGAGTCTCGACGCATGACATGACGGGGCCGGCGCGCTGCCGACCCCAACGCTTTGTCTCGAAGCGAACGACTCAACACAAGCCCGGCGGCGGACAAACACCACTGATACTGCGCTACCCACAGGACTGAAGGCTTAAGGAACAAGTTCGCGGGTGCCGTCCCGACACCACAGCGGCGACTCAGTTTGATACCCTTGCCGCGCATCGACTCGGGACGGACAAATGGGACAAGAGAGCCGCAAATCCGATCTATTGAGCCTCGTGCTCATGCTGGGCTTCATGTCGGCCGCGCTGTCGCTCTCGATGCTCGCGGTCATCGCTCCCCGCCTCGAAGACGACCTTGGGCTCACCGCCGCACAGGTGGGTCTGCTGATGTCCGGCTTCCTCTTCGCCTATGGATTAGCTCAGATCCCATCCGGCGCCGCCGCGACCCGATGGGGCGGCCTCATCTTGGCCGCAGCGTACGCATTCATGTGCGCGGGTAGCCTGCTTCTGGCGACAGCCGGCTCCTTCCCGCTCCTCATGGTCGCGAGGGTGATCCAAGGAGTGGGGGCGGGCATCGTCCTGCCCGCCTCTGGTGTGGTCATGGCCGCGCACATCCCTGGGGACCGTTTGGGGCGAGCCTGGGGCATTTTCGGGGTGGGTTGGGGCATCGGCTCCATCGTTGCACTCCTAATCCTGCCCAGTGTCGCCTCCGCGGGGGGAGTGGTTGCGGCATCGGTGACCGCTGCGGGGATTGTGACTGCGGCTGCATTGATCGCGCTCCGTCGCGGTGCCTTCACCACCAGAGGGGTCCGTGCTGCCGCGGGCACGGGCTGTGGTTTCTGGGCGGAGTTCTGGACGGTCGCGCGTAGACCGGCAGTGAACCTGTTGGGGCTCTTCAATGCTGCCGCTCTGTCGGTCGGCGTGGGAGCCCTCGCCTGGACGCCATCCTTTCTGGCCGACGAGCACGGCACGAGTACCGCGGTCGCCGCCTACCTAACGGCGGGCTTGGGGGCCGCTCAGATCGTGGCCACCCCCGCCGGAGCCGCGCTGGCAGGCCGCATCGGGCCGAAAGGCACGCTAGCCGCCGCGTTCATCGGGATGGCAGTGCTGACCGCGGTCGTGCCGTTGTTGCCCGGAGCCTTTCCCGTGTTCCTCGCCATCGTGCTGGTGGGTTTCTTCTCGATGATGTACTTTCCCCCCACCTTCGCCCAGGTGCCCCGAGTCGTTGATGCCCACCTTGTGGGCCTGGCCAACGGCTACGTGAACGCGGAGGGTTTCCTGGGCTCATTGATCGCCCCCTGGATCTTTGGGCTACTGCTCGACGCAGGACACGGCTACACGTCCGGCTACCTCTTCCTGACGGCCTGCGGAATAGCAGGCCTGATCGGCGTGCCCATCCTGTTCAACTTACTCGCACGGCAGCGAGCGACCGAACCGGGTAGCGCAGCGTAGCCCTTGCCGGACGGAGCCTTCCGAACGGTTTCCGGAAGCCCCTGACCGGCGGACCAGCTTCTAGAAGGCCATCGCAGTCTCGGCCGCCAAGCGCAGCAGCTTCTCTACGTCGCCCACGTACTTCATCACGTACACGCCGATAGGATCGAGCACGAGTTCCCAGTCTGGGAATACCACCACAGTCGTCGTCACTTCTTCAACTACCGCGGGGCCAACCACCACCATGCCGGGCTGGAGCTTTGCTCCATCGTAGACGTTGATGTCGCGGTAGCCATGTCCGTCCTCGAAGAATCCCGGGCGCTCGCAGCGCAGCGCCACCTCGGGGTCTGCGTTCTCGACCAGTTCGAGGCGAGGAAGTTCGGGTTTCGGCACACGCCCATAGACCGTAGACTCGATGTTGATGATCTCGGCGATATTGTCCCGCTCGGCATACGTGAAGAGCGCCTCGTGTCGCTTGTGAAAAGCCTCCACGATCTCCGGGAGCTTGTCCTGGGTAATGCGGAACACGGGGATATCCACCGCACACTCGTGCACTTGGTCCACATAGCGCATGTCCACCGACCGGCTCACGTACACGTCCTCGGGAGCGAAGCCCTCGGCGATCAGATCGGTGCGGCCGGTGGTCTCCATCTCCTCGAACCGAGCGTTCAGCACGTCGGCTTCGGCCTGGTCCATGCGCACGGCGTACGAAGACAAGTGATTGTGCTTCACGTCCGAGATGATCTCTCCGAACGCACAGAAGCCGGATGCGATCCGGGGCACGATGACCTGGGTGATACCCAACTCCTCGGCCAGCTTCGCGGCGTGCGCAGCGCCGGCGCCGCCACCCGACACGATGGCGAAGTCCCGTGGGTCGTGGCCACGCTCGATGGAAACCCGCCGAATCCCGGCCACCATGTTGCTGTTGACCACTCGGAAGATCCCCAGAGCCGCCTTCTCGGTGGAGATACCGAGGGGCTTGGCCACCTTGTCCTCGACCGCCTTGAAGGAAGCCGCCGCATCGATCTCCAGTCGACCACCCAACAGGTGATGCTGGTTCAGGTAACCCAGCACGACCAAGGCGTCGGTGACCGTGGGGTGCACGCCGCCCCGCTTGTAGCAGGCCGGTCCGGGCTCCGCACCGGCACTCTCGGGACCCACACGCAGGAGCCCCATGGAGTCGACCGCGGCGATGGAGCCGCCGCCGGCGCCCAGGGTTTCCACCTGAAGCATCGGAATGCCGATGCGGTACCGGCTGAAGTCGAAGTCCTTCATGGTGTTGGTGCGGCCATTCGCCGCAAGGGCGATATCGAAGCTCGTGCCGCCCATATCCACCGTGATGATGTTGTTCCGCCCCAGACGCTCACCGAAGTAGAGTCCGGCGGCAGGACCGGCTGAGGGGCCGGAGTTGAGCGCGTAGACCGGCTTGTTCGACAGCACCTCCCCCGACGCCAGCCCGCCGTTGGACTGTACGTAGAGTATCTTGCGGTCGTAGCCCATCTCCTTAAAGAAGTCTTCGATCCGCTGGATATAGCGCGAGAGGATGGGCCCCAGGTACGCGTTCGTCGTGGTAGTCGAGGTGCGGGTGTATTCTCGGATCTGCGGGAAGATATCCAGCGAGGTCGAGATGAAGAGATCGGGCAGCTCCTCGCGGACGATCTCCTCCACCCTCCGCTCGTGAGCGGGATTGAGGAACGACCAGATCAGCGAGATGGCCACCGCTTGGGCGCCGCTCTTGCGTATCTTCTCCACGGCCGTGTACACGCTGGCCTCGTCGAGGGGGATGCGCACGCTCCCATCCGACAGGACGCGTTCCTTGACGCCCAGCCGCAGATAGCGCGGCGCCAGAATCTGCGCCTGCGGGTAGTCGGCGTCGTAGCGGTGGCCGTCCTCCTTGTGGCCCAGCCGGATCTCGAGGGAGTCCTCGTGGCCCGCGGTGCACAGAAGGGCCGTCAGGGATCCTTTGTGCTCCAAGAGAGCGTTCAGGGCCACTGTGGTTCCGTGGATGATCATGTCGCACCGAGCCAGGAACTCGGCCGGCGAAAGGCCTTGGTCTTGGGCGATCTGTTCCAGCCCGTCCCGAATGGCATCAGGCGGATTGTGCGGAGTCGACGACGTCTTGTACAGCTTGATCGATCCGGTGCCATCTTCGAGGATGAAGTCGGTGAAGGTGCCCCCAGTATCGATGCCGAGGCGAAAGCCGGTTCCTCCCGCCATCTCAGACCCCTTTCCTCAACGCGCCGGTCGCGGCCATGTCGATCGCGAGGGTATCGGGATCAACAACCACGCCGTACTCCTCACGGGCCGCCTGCGCCGAGACATAGCCGTCACGCACGTCACGCTTCACAAGATCGATATCCCGCTCGAATGGATCACCTACGCCACCCCCGCCGGGATTCAGGTTGGCCACTCGCTCGCCCGGGTTGATGACGGTAATCACGTTCTCGCGGAAGATGTCCACCGTTCCGTCGGCGTTGTAACGCACCATCCTCCCAACCTTTGCGTCGGTGTACTTGCTGTAGGCCCCCGCGGCCGACGGAGCCGGATACCGTCGGCCTTCGCCGAAGGTGACCACGGTCATGGGATCCCAAATGGGCTCCACCTCCCAGGCCGTGCCCGAACCGCCCCGGTGCCTGCCGGCGCCTCCCGAATCCTCCAGAAGGCTGTACCTGCTGATGATGATGGGGTAGGAGTACTCCATGATCTCCACGTCGCCTGAGGTGAGCGCACCAAAGCAACACTCCGGACCGCACGCCGGCCAGCCATCGGTGATGTTGGTCGCGCCGCCACCGGAGATGATGGTAGCCAGGATCATGGACACGTACTCCTCACCGGTCCGCCTGTCCCTACCGGCGATGTTGAGGCCGTTGGAGTGGCCCCAAGAGGCCACTGCGCGGTCGGGCATGGCCTGCTCCAAAGCCAGGCGCACGGCGTCGGTGATGGTCTCGGAAGGAGTGGTTGTGCTGTTGACGCTAGGCGCGGGCTCCATCGCGTTCGTCAGCGTACCTGGAGGGCCCACGTCGACGGTGATGGATCTGTAGAGGCCCTCGTTGTAGGGCGGCTCCACCTGAGCAAACATCATGATGCCAAGGTACACGCCCGAAAGCGAGTTGGCGGCGTAGCTGTTGATGAAGTAAGGAATCTGAGGCGGCGACTCCAGCTCCACGTGCATGGTGTCGCTCTTAACCGTGATGGTCGCGGCGATCTCCAGATCGCCGTAGCCGTGGCCGGCGTCCTCGACCACGCCCGAGCCCTTGTACACGCCGTCAGGAATCTCGGTGATCATGCGGCGCATGCGGCGCTCAGCCATACTCATGAGCTCTGCGCAGCAGGCCTGCACTGTCTCCACTCCGTACTTGTCGAGCATGGCAATGAGGTTGCGCTCGCCGATCTTGCAGGCCCCGAGTTGTGCCCGCATGTCGCCAGCTTGGTCGCGGCGCGAGCGCACGTTCGTCAGGATGAAGTTGACGATGTCGCGACGCTCCTTGCCCTTCTCCCAGATCTTGATCGGAGGGATGCGCAGACCCTCGGCATAGCTGTCCTTGGCGTCGGGGTTGTAGCCGGCCGGCACCGGTCCCCCGATGTCGGTCACGTGGCCCTTGGAGACAGTCCAGAAGACCAACTCGTCCTTGTAGAACACAGGCTTGTACATGCAGCAGTCGACGATGTGACTGCCACTCCAGGCGGGGTCATTGTGATACATGACGTCGCCCGGGTAGATCTCGTCGCCGAAGTAGCTCGCCACAGTGCGCATGGCCGGCATCAGCGAGCCCAGGTGAATGGGGATATCCTGGCCCTGCAGCACCATCTCGGGCTTGCCGTCGAAAATGGTGTTGGAGTAGTCGTGAGCGATGTTGAACACGCTTGACCGGGCGGTCTTCTCGATCGTCAGCGTCATCTCACGCTGTGTCGACTCGAGCACCCCCCGGACGACCGCCAATGTGATGGGGTCGACTCTTCCTGACTGCGTCACTTGCCGCCTCCGTGAGTGGACGTGGTACGCGCTCGCCTATCGGAGAAGAATTCGCCTCCGAAAGCCCAATGGTCCGGCTCGTACTCCTCGATCAGTACGTTCACCTGATCCGCCGTCGTGTCGATGGTGCGTACGAGGGCATCGGTGATCTCGCGGACGAGCGCCCGTTTCTGTTCGGGCGTACGACCGGTCAGCATTTTGACCCCTACTATTGGCATGCCCCCTCCGATTACTGCAAAGTCGCAACGACCTGCCCGGGCAAGAGCTCCTGGCCTTCCTCCACCTCGATGGAGGCGACCACGCCTCCCGTCTCGGCCGCGAGTTCCTGCGTCATCTTCATGACTTCTAGGGTCATGACCACTTCGCCGGCTTCGATGGACTGCCCCTTGGTCACCTTGATCTCAATGATCCGACCGGGCAGTACTGTGACGATATCCATCCCTGCTCTCCCTCCCTTGATTGGCTGCGATCCGGGCCGCCGCGCCGCCCAGCTGCCGGCGTCTGCGACCGTGTCTTCAGGTCAACCGCTACCCGGCAAAGGCCTCCGCGAGGGGCGCGGACTCGATACTCACGGCCGCGAAGGCCGCGCGGATGGCCCTAGCGAACTCGATGGCGTGAGGCGTGTCCCCATGCAGGCACACAGAATCGGGCACCAGGTCCACGTCGACGCCGGTCTCGTTCGAACGAACCTTGCCCTCGAGCAAGCACCGCACCGCGCGCGCGGCCATGGCTTCGGCGCCCCCCCCGACGTTATCGATGTCGTAGGTGAAGATAATCTGGCCGTTGTCACGCATGCCGCGATCGGGATAGAACTCCACCACCACGGGCACGCCCATCTGCCTGCCGACCTCGTATGTCGCCGACTGCCGCATGCAATACACGGGCAGCTCGCGACCGATGCTTGCGACCGTCTCGAGGATGAGGCGCGACATCTGTTCGTCCTCGGCAGCCATCATGTACAAGGAACCGTGCGGTTTTACGTGCTGAAGGGTTTCCCCGGCCAGCTCCAGAAAGAGCTTCAGAGCGCCTGTCTGGTAGATCAAATAGTCCCTGATCTCCTCGGGCCTGCACTGCATGGGTCGCCGGCCGAACCCCATGAGATCGGGGAAGCCCACGTGTGCTCCCACACGTACGCCCTTGGCCCTGCACATCCGCACGGTCTCGTACATTACCCGAGGATCACCCGCATGGAAGCCGCAACCGACGTTGGCCGAAGTGATGAAGTCGACCATCTCCTCGTCCCGGCCCATCTTCCAGAGACCGAAGCTCTCCCCCATGTCGCAGCTGATGTCGATCTTCATACCCATGGTTATTTGATCACCGATTGCTCCGACACCGCGGATTTGAAAGCGCCGCGAAGGGAGCGGGCCTCTTCCTCGGTCACCACGTTGAAGCGCACGCGATCGCCGGGCTTGGCCTGACCAAGCTTCCACAGGGAGGTAGAGACCACCGTGAACGGGTTGACGAAACCGCCGAGGCTGGGACCGTCGACCATCAAGATGATGGGCGTCTGGCCGCAGAAGTTCACCGAGCCGACCGAATAGCCGTAGTCGATGATGTTCGACGGGTCCGAACCGTTCTCCGGCAGCTTGTGATGAGCCTTGTGGCCGAACTCGAAGTCGGGACCTTCGATCCGGTACCCGGTGCGATCGGAGAGCGAGGAAACCTTCCACTCATGCGAAGTGAACTGAGCGATGTCGCCCTCGGTCAGCCAGTCGTCGTGGGGGCCGAGCAGAACCTCGACCTCCCACGAAGCCGCAAGGACCGGCCTCGTCGACTCGACGATCCGGCGCCCCGTGCATTCGGCGAGCGGCCGGACCGAGGGAGCGGTCTTGAGCACGGTCCCAGCCTTGGCGGCACCGCCGTCGATGCCCCCGATGTTGGCCTTGACGAAAGTGGAGCAGCTGCCCATCACCCTCGGGATATCAATGCCGCCGGCCAGCGCGACATACGAGCGGCAGCCCTGTGCGGCAAACCCGAAGCCGAGGAGGTCGCCCGCCGACACCGGCACGCCCTCCCACATGGGTATGGGTTGACCGTTGACCTTGGGCTTCATGTCGGCCCCACCCACGGCTATGACCGTGTCGGCTTGGAATCGGATCTCCGGCCCGATGAACTGTACTTCGAGCCCAGGCGCGCCCGGGGCGTTGCCCGCGGCCAGATTGGTCAGCTGGAACGAGAGCGCGTCCATGGGACCCGATGGCGGGATCCCCAGAGACCAGAACCCTATGCGGCCCGGGTAGTCCTGGACGCTCGTCTCGAGACCTGGTTTGATGAACTGAAGCATCGTGACGTCCTCCTTCCTACTCGACCGTGGTTGTCGACGTCTCGCCCGCGGGAGAGACCGAGTACCCAACGTCCTTCTTCGCTTGGCTGAAGAAGGCTGTGTACCGGGCCACAGCGAAGAGCTCGTAATCCACGACGTTGTAGGTATAGGTGCCGGCCGCGACCTCTTGTTCGATCTCGATGAATTCGCGGGCGTCTATGGGCACGAACTTCACTCGGTCGCCCGGCTTCAGCAGAACAGGCGACTTGGCGAACGGCGCAAACTTCTGGGCTCCGTCCCAGATCGGCACCGGCGTGCGGCCGAAGATCTGATAGCCGCCCGGCGTATTGACCGGGTAAATAGCCGTGCAGGAGCCGCCCATGCCCACGGTGCCCTGGGGCGTCCACGTACGCGGGGGGTTGTACTTGGGCACGGTGAGCACGTACCGGGGGTCCAGGGACATCATGAAGGGCAGGCCCGGCCAGAAGCCCACTGCGGCCACCCAGTATTGAGGCGTAGAGTGCACCTTGATGAGTTCGCGCACGTCACGCAGACCGTTCAGGCGGGCGGTAGCCTCCGGGTTGGGCTCGATCAGCTTGATCTTCTTGCGGTAGTCGTCCACAGCTGCCTTCGTCCACGGGTCGTCGTAGCAGCAGGGCAGCTCCACGAGCCGTGACGGCAGGGTGATGTCGGCCGTCGAGCCGAGTGAGGCCACCCGCTCGGCCAGAGCCGCCTTCAGTGTGGCGAAGTCGGTCTCCTCGGGCTCGTAGTGGACCAGGAGGGTAGCGAACGACGGCACCGTCTCGACCACGCCCGGTATCGGCTCGTTGGCGACCGTCTCCGCCAGCCCGAGGGCCTTGAAGTTCAGATCGAGGTTCATCTCGTCTCCGAACTCCAGCAGCAGGTAGCGGTCGCCGGAGTAGAGATAGCGCGGCTCCTCGAAGATCATTGGGCGCTCCTTCTTCCGGTTCCATTGGCGAACAAGCGTTGCAGATAGTAGGTGTCGGTCTCACCGTCCGCGAAGGCCGGATCGGCCATGATGCCCTTGTGCAGGCCGATGTTGGTGGCGATCCCCTCGACCACGAAGCCGTCGAGCGCGTCGCGCATGCGAGAGATAGCCTGCGTCCGATCGGCTCCCCAGGTGATGAGCTTCGCGATCATGGGATCATAGTAGTAGGAGACCTCGTAGCCTGCGCTCACCCCGGCGTCCACGCGCACGCCGTCGCCTGTGGGGAGCTCCAAGGCGGTGATCTTGCCGGGGGAGGGCAAGAAGTTCTTGTCTGGGTCTTCCGCGTAGATGCGGCACTCGATCGCGGCCCCCGTTGTCGTGACCTCGTCCTGCGCGAAACCGAGGGGCTCGCCGGCCGCCACCTTGAGCTGCAGCTGGACCAGGTCGCGGCCGGTGACCATCTCGGTGACCGCGTGCTCTACCTGTATACGAGTGTTCATCTCCAGGAAGTAGTACGACTCGTCGGCGTCCATGAGGAACTCGACCGTGCCCGCATTGACGTAGCACACCGACTCAGCCGCCTTGACCGCGTCGGCCCCCATCCGCGCGCGGGTCTCGGGCGACAACCGGGGAGAGGGCGACTCTTCCACCACCTTCTGATATCGGCGCTGGATGGAGCACTCCCGCTCGAAGAGATGCACCACCTTCCCGCCCTTGTCGGCGATGACCTGGAACTCCACGTGACGCGGCTCCGGGATGAAGCGCTCGAGGTACAGCAAGGGGTCGCCGAATGCGGCTTGGGCCTCACGATGAGCCCGCTTGAGGTTCTCCTCCAGCTGTTCGGGCCCGTTGATGACGTGCATGCCGATGCCCCCGCCTCCGGCCGCGGCCTTTACGATGACCGGGTAACCCAGCTTCGCAGCCATCTCGCCGATGCCGTCGTGCAGGTCGCGCGAGGCCTCAGAACCCGGGATCAAGGGCACACCGGCCTGCCCGACGACCAGGCGGGCGTGGGCCTTGTCGCCCATCGTGCGGATGGACTCGTGTCCGGGGCCGACGAACACATAGCCCTCGGCCAGGCAGCGCTCGGCAAAGATGAAATTCTCGGCCAGGAAGCCGTATCCCGGATGGACGGCGTCGACCTTCGCCACCCGGGCCACCTCGAAGAGCCTGTCTTGGTTCAGATAGCTCTGCGGGGCCGGAGGCGGTCCGATATTGTGGGCCTCGGTGGCCATGGACACGTGGGGCGCGTCCTTGTCGGCATCACTGTACACCGCGACCGTTGCGATACCGAGGGCCTCGCACGCCCGGATCACGCGGCAGGCGATCTCCCCCCGATTCGCGACAAGAACCTTGTTGAACACCAGCACCCCCTCCTGGATGAGTCCGCATAGGTGGGACCCACGCGTAGGACTCGGAAACCGAAAACACTACGGATCTAGGCACGCGCAATAGGCCCCACCCCCTCGTGGATGCCCGCAGGCGCAGATCGGTGGCCAAACGCCCGTATCGCCCCGGGCCGGTTCACCTGCGGATGTCCCCCGAGTGCGTGACCCGCGACCGGGCACAACGCACCGCTCGCTGAGTGTACGAGAGCGCACTATCTCAGGGCCATAGTCGCCTAGAACAACAACAGCACGCCGCTTTGTGCCCCCGGACTATTTCGGCCGTTCGCGCTTCTCCCGGCGCCGCGTCGCGGCCAGCTCCCCGGGGAGCACCACCGCCGGATACCCTACCAGCAGATTGCCGAGCCCGCTGCCGGGGTCGATCTCCGCCGCGACGTCCACGCCCGTGAGCGCGGACCCAGCGCCCGCAAGGGCGGCGGGGCCAAGCGAATCAAGCATCGCCTCCGCACGGAACGCGAGGTACAAGTCGGCGACGACCCGTGTGGTATCGAGCGACGACCCCAGCAACGCCTCCGCCTTCCGGAGCCGGTACCGCAGGGTGTTCGGGTGGATGAAGAGCCGGCTCGACGCCTCTCGAACGTCTCGGTCGACCTGCACATACATCCGCATTGTCCGCAGCAGGGTGTCGTTGTGCTCTTTGTCGTGGATGGCGAGCGCCGATAGGCCCGCATCGGCCAGGGCCCGCAGCCGCGAGACCTCGAGACCGAACAAGAACGAGGCCGTCGGGCCCAGGTCGAAGAACAGGCGCACGCGGTGGTCGTCGCCGTCGCGACGCGCCACCGCCAGAGCCTCCTGAGCCTCCGCATACGACCTCGGCATCGCCTCCGTGGCTCGATGTATCGCAGATGCGCCCAGTGCCAGATCCGACCCTGGAAACACACCGAGCAACCGCTCGCGCAGCTCCTCCAACACAGTGCGCAGCTCGGTCGGGGTCCTCGCACCGAGCTGGGCGGCCGCGACCACCACCCCCGAACGGACCATCGACAGTATGGGCGCCTTCCGGAGGGAGAAGAAACTCCCCACCGCGTCCTCGAGATCGTTCAGGAGATCACTCTGCTTCGGCTCCGAAGGGCGGGAGGGAGGGTCGGCGCGGCCCCGGTCACCGGGGCCACACATGAGCACCAGGTAGTCCAGGACCGGATCGAACCCGAAATGCATCGCCTGCTCCCGCAGGTCGTCTGGCCGGCCCAGGCCGAGCACCAGATCGTCGAGCAGCCCTCCCCGCATCTGCCGCCACAGCTGCTCGGCTTCCCGGCTCTTCATGGCCTCGAGCGATAGCAGCTTCTGCGCGTACGACGCGATGACCACGGTGAACTCGGGAACGTGTTCTTTCTCTGAGTAGGCAATCGCCAAGACCCGCTCGAGGCGACCGTTGCTCCACACATCCCTGAACAGTACCTGCATGCCGTCCACGGCGTGGACCCGCAAGATGTCGGACGCCGGGTCGTCCAGGCGCGGCTCGTAAGCCTCCCAGATGCGGGCTACCGCCTCTGGAGGCATCCGAGGGCCCTTCTCGGTCATACAAGCTACTCTGCCCACGTGATCGAACAACACCACCGTGGCCGAGAGCAACACGGCCAGGCTGGACACCAGGTAGTCGGTGCCCCGCTCCTCGAGCAACGCGCTGAGCAGGTGGGCCTGCACCGACAGCCGGCGTCGGAGAAGGTACACGTTGCGGTTCACCAACGAGTCAAGGATGAACGACGTCACTGCCTTGAACGGGGTCTCGAAAGGCACTTCGAACACCGCAAACCCGATTGCGTCGGCCTCTTCCAGGAGCGCCGCCGGAGTCTGGTGCATGTAGATGCCTACCCCGAGCCCGAGGGCGGACATGCCGCCCCCGGCCAGGACCCGGACCAGCCTGCTCTGCAGCTCCGGACTGTCCCGTATGCTCATTCCCGTCGTGAGCAGGACGTCTCCCGGATTGATCCAACGCGTAGGGTCGGGTATCTCAGAGGTGTGCACGCCCAACACCAGCCTGCCCACTCCTTGATGCCCGGCAACCAGCCGCAGACCGAGGTCGCTTTCGGCGAAGAGATCCTCGACCGTCAGCCTGCTGGCAGCTTGCGGGTGGGTCGAACGCACGTGCCGCCTCCTCTCGCAGACTACAGCCTAGCTGCGCAGTTTATCAGGCGTCAACCGGCCTTCGGGCTCCCACGCCCATTAGGCCTTTGGTAGACTGACCGGGATGCAGTCCGCACCGAACCTGGGGGCTATCTTGGATCCAGATACCAACCTGCCCGAGGCTGTGCTTTTTCTCATCTCCGATCCGAAGAAGTGCACGGGCTGCCACAGCTGCATGCTGATGTGTGCACTCGCACATGAAGGCAAAGCTCAGTTCAGTACCTCTCGCATACTGATCTCGGAAGACCGGTTCGGATCGTTCCCGGTAGACATCACGATTGGCACCTGCCGTCAGTGTAAGGATCCGGCCTGTCTCAGTGCATGCCGCGTGGGGGCCATATACATTGATCAAGAGCACTTCGGCGCCCGTGTGATCGACCCGGAGCTGTGCACGGGGTGCAAGAGGTGTGTCAATGCCTGCCACTTCTACCCGAGTCGCGTCCGTTTTCAGGCTCAGTTAAAGAAGGCCGTGAAGTGCGACCTCTGCCGGGACACGCCTTACTGGGAGCACGAGAGAGGTCAGCTGGCCTGCGTGGAAGTGTGCCCGGTGAATGCCCTCGCCTCCACCACTGAGACGCCGCTCGGGCTCTCGGGGTACGAGGTCAACCTCCGGCGCACGGGCGGCTGGAGCAAGCTCGACCTGCCTACCGACTAGGAGCCCAATGAACGGCTACGCGGGCAACATCCTGAGGATCGACCTCACCAACAGGACGACCGAGATCGTCCCAACCGAAACGTACAAGGACTGGGGCGGCGGCCACGGCCTCGCCGCCGCGCTCTTCTTCGATCTGGTGCCGGACAAGACCGTCGGCTGCTTCGACCCCCGCAACACACTCGTGATCGCTCCCGGGTTGTTCGCGGGCACACTCGTTCCGGGCTCGTCCCGGGCCGAACTTGTGGGCATTCAGGCCCAGTCGTATCCGCACGAGTGGTTCGGCCGCTCCAACTGCGGGGGCCGTTTTCCGGCAATGCTCAAGTATGCGGGCTACGACGCCCTGGTGCTGGAAGGCGCCGCCGACGCGCCGACGTGGGTGCACATCTCCGATGGCGCCATCACGTTTCATGACGCTACCGGCCTGTGGGGACTCAACACCTTCGACACGCAAAAGGCGATCGTGGGCAAGATCGGCGTCACGAATGAGGGTGAACGGCCCGTTGTCCTGGCCATCGGTCCGGCCGGAGAGAACCTCAGCCGCATCGCCACCATCCAACACGACGCCGGCTGCGCGTTCGGCCAAGGTGGTTTCGGTGGCGTCTGGGGTTCCAAGAAGCTGAAGGCCATCAGCATGATCGGCACGGGGGGGGTCCCCATAGCCGACCCCGGTGGCTTGATTGACGCCCGTCTCTGGTCGGAGCGCACCTACTCCTACGACGCCGACATGCCCCGAGTGCACCAATGGCAGGAATTCATCACCTCGCACTTCGGCGGGCACCCGAACCGCCAGTGGGTGCCCTTCGAGAAATCGACCCGGCGGACCTCGGGCTGCTGGAACTGCCATCTAAACTGTAAGCCCAAGACCGCCAGCCAACTGGGCAACTCCGCCCATTGCATCACCGCCCTTTTCTACCAGGACTGGGACCTCGAGAGGCACGGGAGGGTCACCGAGATCTCGGGCAAGGCGGCCAACCTGCTGGGCGAGCTGGGCATCAATGCCTTTGAAGCCTACGAGCTCGTCGCGTACCTGCACACCCTCCGTGAGGGGGGCGAGCTTGGCCCGGGCAAGAGGGTCCACACCACTCTGCCATTGGACGACATCGGCGAGATGCGCTTCATCGAAGATCTGCTGCATCGCATCGCCTACCGCATCGAGATCGGAGACGACCTCGCGGAGGGGCTGCCGCGGGCAGCGGAGCGCTGGGGGCGGCTCGACCAGGACCTCGCCACCGGCGACCTAAAGGCGCCGTTCTGGGGCTATCCCATCCACTACGATCCGCGCACCGAGGTCTACTGGGGCTACGCGTCGCTCCTGACGAGCCGTGACGTCAACTGCCACGATTTCAACGTGGCGGCCTTTTGGATGCCCACCTTGGACATCATGAACGACCGGGAGCCCCTGCTCACCGCCGCAGAGGTGGCGGACGTCATCGCCGAGAAGACGGTGCCCTACTGCGACCCGTTTATGATCGACTTCTCGGACGAGAACCTGTACTCGATCCACATGGCACGGACCACAGCCTGGCTACTGCACTACAGTCTGTTCTGGAAGCAGTCATGCGGACTTTGCGACAACGCCTATGCCGACTTCATCAACCCCTACGGGCCGAACAACCGCGGCTTGACCCCGGAAGGCGAGGTTCGCTTCTACCGAGCGGTCACCGGACATGAACTCGACTTTGCCCAGTCCCTGGAACAAGGCCGGCGCATTCTCAATCTCGACCGAGTGATCTGGACCTTGCAGGGCCGGCACCGCGACCAAGAGGTCTTCCCTTCCTTCGTCTACGACGTCGACGCGGTGGGTACGTCGTACGTGCCGGGCAAGGCCGCCGCCTACTACTGCCCGGTATACGTCGACGGGCAGTGGTCCTATCAGAACGTGGTGCCTCGGAGACTTGATCGAGAAGGGGTGGAGCAGTTCAAGACGCTGTTCTACGAACTCGAGGGCTGGGACTCGTCGTCCGGGCGGCCCACGGTCGATGGCTTAAGGGCCATCGACTTGGAGCGGGCAGCCGATGCACTCGAAGCCGCCCAAAGCAAGTTGGTGGGCTAACCCGGCGCCGCCCGAGCCGGTCCTGCGGTTGAGCGGCCACTTGTGCAAGATGGGCCGCTTGGGAGCATCCCCGGGCGGCCCGTCTTGCATCTTTCGCACGCCGGCGACGTAGACGCTACCGGATCTCTTCCTGGATTCCCCGTCCGCGCGCACGTCTTCTCACGCTGATTGCAATAAGAATCGCGAACACTGCTAATAAAGCGAACGAGAACAAGGTCGACAGCACCCCGAAAGCAAACAGGTTGGGGTGAATCTCAATGCCGAACTGGCCGTAGATCGTCAATGGCAGCGTGGCTTGCGGACCGCCCGCGAACATCGTGCGCGGGAACTCATCGTAACTCAAGGTGAACGCGATGAGCAGCGAGGTCAGGATTCCCGGGAACACCAGCGGGAAGGTGATCTTCCTGAAAGTTGTGGCAGCACCCGCGCCCAAGCTGGCGGACGCCTCCTCGACCGAACGATCGAAACGGTTGAAGATGGCCAGCATCACGAGGAACGAGAACGGGAAGGTGTAGATCACGTGCACGATGTAGCCCGTAAGCCACCAGTGCTTAGTAATCTCGAGCTGGTTGCAGACCAGCGCCACGCCGAGTCCGACCAGGACACCCGGCACGATGAAGCCCAGCATGACCAGATAGAAGAGCACGCCCAGGTGCTTGAATCGGTGCCGGAATGCCTGCGCGGTGATCGTGCCGAGCACGGTCGCCGTCACCATGACCATGAAGGCCAGAATCAACGAACGCACCAGCCCGGGGCCAACCGGAAGAGGCGCCGCCCGAGAGGTCCCGATGAGGCCGAGAAGCTGCTGATACCAGTACACTGAGAAACCGCGCAGCGGAAACTGCGGTCCGCCATTCGAGGGCTGGAAGCTTAGGATGCCCATCACAATGAAGGGTCCGTAGAGGAAGAGAAGGAAGAGCGCGTAGTAGGCGGTCAGCACGCCCTTCAAGAAGGGGGACTTGTACACTGCTACACCTCCTTCCTCAGGTCGGTGATGCGCAGCAGACCGACTATGACCAGGGCGATCACGACGGTGAGCACGACGCCCGCCACCGAAGCGAAGGCCCACTTCAGCGACCCGACTTGGGTGACGATGACATTGCCCAGCAGGTTCACCTTCCGTCCCGACAGAGACGCGGGTGTGGCGAATTCCCCGAGCACCAGAACCGACACGAAAATCGCCCCCGTCACCAGGCCGGGACGGCTCAGTGGCAACAAGATGTCCTTGAAGATCCGCCCGGTGCCGGCGCCCAGATCCCGCGCTGCCTCGATCACACTTGGGTCGATGCGGCTGAGCATGAACGTGACCGGACCAACAACGAAGACCAAGTAGATCTGGATCATCCCGATGATCATCCCCACCTCCGTATAGAGGAGGAAGGAGAGCGGCTCAGTAACAAGGTGCGCCTTCATGAGAAGGATATTCAAGGCCCCGTGCTGCCCGAGCATGGGCTTCCAGGCAACGATACGCACGAGGAACGAGGTCCAGAAGGGGATGATCGCAAGCACGAGCAGGACGGTCTGCACCGTGTTGCTGCGGACGAACAGACCGATGTAGATGGCCACCGGCACGGCAATCACAAAGGTCGCGGTCAGAACTATCAGCCACACCCGAATGGTGTTCCACAGGGCTGAGTAATAGACCGATTGCGTGAAGAACGCCTGCCAGTTGTCGAGCGTGAGGACGGGTTTGATGTCGTAGCTGGTCTGGGTCCAGAAACTCACGTAGATCATCATCAAGAGCGGGGTGATGAGGAAAAGGATCATCCACGCCGACCCTGGAACGAGCTGCCAGTAGCGGGCCATCCGGCCTATAAGGCTCGAGCGGCGCCTGCGCGCCTTCTCCGACCCCGCCCTTGTCTCGACCATCCCCCGCTTGCTCACTCCATCACCTCCAAGTAGACGAAGGCTTTGTTGGCAGGCCACCACAAGAGATAGTCGGTGCCTCCCTCGAGCCGCTTCGCCTTACGATGGTGAAGATGGTACTGTGCCTCGAAGTGCTGGCCGTCGGGAAGATCGAACAGGTAGGTCACGGTCGCCCCCGAGTACTCGTGGCTGACATGCTTGCAGACGATGGAACTGTAGCCCTCCGGGAGCGGGGTGCCGATCTCCTCGACGTCCACCCGGTCGTAACCCACGCAGTAGGTGGCCGGCCCTGCGGCTGCACTCTCGCCAGGCGGCATCGGGAACGAGAAACCATCGCCTACGAAGGCCCCGCCTTCCACCCGACCGCCGACTAGGTTGAACCGGCTGAGAGCGAAGGCCACGTGAGCGGTCTTCGGCCGCGCAAACACCTTCTCCGGAGCGTCGAACTGGGCGATCTGACCCCGCTCGAGCACGATAATGCGATCGGCCATCGCCAGTGCCTCTTCTTCGTTGCCGGTCACGTGCACAAAGGTAGCGCCGAGCCGTGTCTGCAGCTTACGCAGCTCGACCTTCATGGAAGCCCGGAGGTTGGCGTCGAGCGCCCCCAAAGGCTCATCGAGCAGGACGATCTGCGGATCAGTAGCCAGGGTTCGCGCCAGGGCTACCCGCTGCCTCTGCCCGCCCGAGATCTGATTCACCCGGCGATCTTTGAGACCTTCGAGGCCAACGAGTTCCAGCATCTCGTCGACCTTGCGATCAGCAGCCCCGGCGCTAAGCCGGTTGTAGGCCCGGTTGCGGAGTCCGTATGCAATATTGTCCCCCACCTTGAGGTGAGGGAACAAAGCGAAGTTCTGAAAGACCAGACCGACATTGCGCAGGTGAGCGGGCACCCCCACCATGTTGCGCCCGCCGATGTCGATCTCGCCCTCGGTCGGGTCCTCGAAGCCCGCGATAAGGCGCAAGAGCACGCTCTTGCCGGAGCCGCTCGGGCCGAGGACCGTCACGTACTCGCCCGCGCAGACGTCGAGATCCACGTTGCGGAGCACGACCTTGTCCCCGTAGCATTGGGTGACGTTCCGTACCTGCAGCAGGGGTTGCCCAGGTGCCCCGCCGGGCTCAACCTGCGCCGCGCCGGCCGCAACAGTCGCCATTCCTTCAGCGCTCAAAGCCTCTCCCTGTCAGATGTTATCAGCACACTCAGTGTGTCCTAGGCTGAGACGACGTGCCCATCACTGGGCAGCCACGTGACACACACCGGCGTTCCGGCGGCGAACGCCCGGCCGTACTTGTCCACGTGACTCTCGAGCTCAACCGTGATCGTCTCGCAGATGTCGACTTCGTAGACCACCAAGGAACCCACCACTGTCTCCGCCCGTATCTTGCCCAGCAGGACGTTGCCCCCGTACATGTCCCGAACTGCGGGATCCTGGGCGCTCGCCTCTGGGTACAACTCCATGACCTCCGACGGGATCACGAAGTCAACGGAGCTGCCTACGGGTAGATCCTCCTCGACCAGACGGCCGCGAAGCGGGCCGAATTCAGTGTGGAGGGTGGCAATGTCGCCGTCTCGCGCGGTGATCGTGCCAACGATGATCGAGTTCCGGCCGATGAAACGCGCCACGAAACCGGTGCGCGGCCGGGTGTAGAGTACCTCAGGCTCGGCCACCTGTTCGATGCGGCCGTTGTTCATGACCACGATGCGGTCGGCCATGGCCAGAGCCTCGGACTGGGCGTGCGTGACGAACACGAACGTAATGCCCAGGCTCTTCTGTAGATAGCGCAGCTCGGTCTGGATGCGTTTTCTGAGATCGGCGTCGAGGGCGCCCAACGGTTCGTCGAGGAGCAAGATGTCAGGCTCCACGACCAGGCCGCGGGCGAGCGCGACGCGCTGCCTCTGACCGCCGGAGAGGCCGTCGAAGGCGCCGTCGGCGATGCCAGTAAGGTCTAGCTTCTCCATGATGTCGTCGGCGCGTGCCCGGCGTTCCTTTTGCGGCACCTTCTTCACCACGAGCCCGTACTCGATGTTCTGCCTCACATTCATGTGAGGGAAGAGGGCGTAACTCTGGAAGATCATAGATGTGGGCCGCCGCTCAGGGGGCAGATCGTTGACGACCCGCCCCCTGATGGCGATGGTCCCTCCGGTCGGGTCCTCGAACCCGCCGATCATCCTCAAGGTTGTGGTCTTACCACAACCGGACGGCCCGAGAAGAGCGATGAACTCACCCTTGTCTACCTGAAGGTTGAAATCGTCGACCGCGACGGTCCCGTTCTCAAAGACCTTCGCGACGTGCGATAGTTCAAGGTCGTATGCCACCAGCCGCTCTCCTCGGATCGGTGCTTCGGCTACCCAAACGTTTATGCGTTCAGGAACTCGTCCCACTTCTGGACGTAGTAGTCGTAGTTATCGGGGAACTGGTGCCACACACCGATGTTCGCGGTACGCTCATCGAGGGTCCCCCCGTCGCGCACGTCGCCCTCGACGATACCGTTGAAGGTCTCGCCCTTCCACGGCGCGCCGTTGTACCAGAACGCGTACGCATCGGCCTTGTCGGCGTCGGTGAAGGCCTGCTCGATGGTGGTGGTGGGCGAGTAGTAGCCCTGCTCCGACACCGTGATGGACGGAGGGCCGCTCAGCCAGTAGTCGGCGTAGGCCATGACGGCTTCCAGGTTTGGCGTGCCCGCCAGCGGGGTGATTCCGATGGCCCACGCCCGGTAGCCCTCTTTAGGCACCGCGTACTTGCACGTGGTGCCCTGAGCCTTGACGGCCATGACGGCCGGCTGCCAGGCGTCGGCCACCACCACTTCCTTCGACGCCATGAGGTTCACGAGTTCGCCGAAGTCGCCCCACAGAGAGCGGAACTGGCCTTGCTTCTTGAGATCGATGATCCACTTGATGGCCGCGTCGACGTTCTCATTGGACTCATTGCCGGGGTTGGTGGACTTCAAGAGACCCAAGGTATCCATGGCCATGAAGACTTCGGGCATGGCTATCAGAGGGTCGGTGTTCAGGGCCGACTTGCCTTTCCACTTGGGGTCGAAGATGGCCGTCCAGGTGTTGGCTTCTGCATCGGAAACGACATCCGGATTGTAGCCGATGCTGTCGAAGTTGTAGACCGTGGGCACCATCCACAGCTTCGTGTGGTTGGCATCGGTCCAGATCTGGTCGGCGATGCTCTTGCTCGCGGCGAACTTGGCCGGAGTCGGATCTGTGAACACCGGGCGGATCGACTTCCAGTTGGCCATCGTCGACGGGTCGACGGCAAGCGCCTTGTTGGTCTGAATGATCGGGGGAAGGCGCTCACCGATGGTCTCCCAGCAGTCCCACTCGGGGTTGCCTTCGGGGGCGCTGATGATGCGGGTCTGCGCATCGGGGAACGTAGTCGCCGTACCGGTCGCCGCCTTCACGCCCGACTTGGCCTTGAACTCGGCCAGGATGCGGTCCTGCACCGTCACCGAAAGACCAGTGGTGCGGAGTTCTTGCTCAGCCAGCGGCTTGCCCGCTGCAGTGGTGGTGGTCTCACCGCCGCCGCCACAGCCCGCGAGGATGGCGCCGCCGCCGCCGCTAAGGATGGCCACTCCGGACACCCCGGCCGCCCGAAGGAAGGACCTGCGGCTCAGCCGCTCCTCCCACAGCTTGCGTTCAAGGCTCTTTTCGTTCTTCTCACTCATCGAATCCCCTCCTGTTCCGCTTCACTGGACGCACGTCGCAGGACTCCCTACGGAGTTCTACGCCGACCCACCCCGCCCTACTCTCTCCGCAATCTCTGCCCCCCGGTCATACGCGTTGACATGCCAGCGAGGGAGTATCCCTTCGAACGTGACTGGAGCCGCGCGGGGATTCCTTGCGAGTCGGACGACAGAAGGCAATCAAAGAACAACCCGTCGCTCACGGCTACCCCCTCTCCCGTCCCGTAAGGCACGGCCCCCCATATCAGATCGGCGACACCCCCGAGTGCGCCGGCCGCCGAAGTCTATTCGTGAGTGTAGGTTAGCGGTGTGGGGCAGGGCTATAGTCGCACAGAACAATAACCAGAAGCCAGTTTGTTCCAAGGAACCAGGTCCGATGATACTACAGCCCTCTGTATGCGGCACCATAGGGCTCCCCCTTGACCCATCGACCTTGACCGAGTGAACCAACGAACGCGCCGTCATCGACAGTGAGGGTGCCCCGCAGGAATACCTTCTGTGCCCGCCCCTTCTGCTGCATGCCTTCATACGGGGTGAAATCAACCCCTTCCAGACTGTCGGAGACGGTCACGCGGCCCCGATAGCCCGGGTCCCACACCACCATGTCGGCGTCGGCACCCACAGCGATGTGGCCCTTGCGGGGAAACAACCCGTTGAAGCGGGCGGGCGCGGTGCAGCACAGGTCGACGAACTTCTGCCGGCTGATCTTGCCCGTCTCCACTCCGTGCGTCCACAAGACGGCCATCCGGTGTTGCACGCCCGGCGCCCCATTGGGGATTCTCGTGAAATCGTCGTAGCCCATGTGCTTCTGCGAGCGCCAGTCGAAACCGCAGTGGTCGGACCCGACCACCTGCAGCCAACCCCTACCCACAGCCTGCCAGAGCGCCTCCAGGTGGTCGGCGGTGCGCAGGGCGGGCGAGCACACGTACTTTGCTCCCTCGAAATCCGGCTTGGCCAGATTGTCGACCGTGAGGGTCAGGTAGTGGGGACAGGTCTCCCCATAAGCCCGCTGCCCGGCCACGTACGCCGTCCTGATCGCCTCGGCGGCCTGCCGACAGCTCACGTGCACGACGAAGATGGGCGCCTCGGCCATGGCCGCCAAGGACATCGCCCGGGTGGTCGCCTCAGCTTCGACGAGGGGAGGCCGAGAGACGGCATGGAACCGCGGCTCCACCTCGCCCGCGCGGACGCAGGCTTTCTGGAGCACGTCGATCACATCGCCGTTCTCGGCGTGCACCATCACGGTGATGCCGTGGGCCCGGGCATCGCGGAGATACCGGAACAACGTGCCGTCGTCGACCATGAAGGGGGTACCCTTGTAGGCCATGAACAGCTTGACAGTGGGAATCCCTTGGTCTGGCAGCCGGGGCATCTCGTCGAAGAGGCGCTCTGAAACGTCCATGACAATGCCGTGGAAGGAGTAGTCGACCGCCGACTTGCCCTTGGCCTGCTCTTCCTCGTGCTTCAAGACCGAGTCGATGATGCCTAAGCCGGGAGTCTGAGGGGCGAAGTCCACGATGGTGGTCGTTCCGCCCACCACGGCGGCCGTGGTGGTCTCGAACCCACGTGTACGTGTGCCACCGAACGGCAAGGCGAAGTGTGTGTGCTGATCGACACCGCCGGGCAACAGATAGCGACCGCGTGCGTCAACCACCTGAGTAGCCCTACTCTCTAGATTATCGCCGATGGCGACGATCTTGCCGCCCTCGATCAGGACATCGGCACGGTACTCTTCCAGCGCCGTCACAATGGTCCCGCTCTTGATCAGCAGACTCAACTCCCACCTCCACCAGTGCAACTGAGTCACATGCGCGGGACCGGGCCCATCTCCCCGAGCCCCGCGGTATCGGTCCGGACGCGCCGGGGGGCCCGCAAGGCCCCCCGGCGCTTGGACAACGCAGTGTCCGCCGGTCTTACGCTTTGGTGTAGTCCCGGCAGGGCACGAACTTGCCGCGCCCGGGCTTGCCGACGGTCTTGCCGTCTTCCATGAGCACGTCGCCCCGCGACATGGTCATGACCGGCATGCCCCGGAGCTCCTTGCCCCAATAGATGGAGTATGTCTTGTTCAGACCCTTGTAGAAGCTCTCGTCGATGGTGACGCGCTTCTCCGGGTCGACGATGACGATGTCGGCGTCGGATCCTGGCTGAAGAACGCCCTTCTTCGGGTAGAGTCCAAAGATCTTGGCGTTGTTCTCGCAGCAGATCTTCACGATCTGCTCGACACTCAGCTTGCTGCCATTGTATCCGTCGGTGAAAAGGACCGGCAGCCAGTGCTGCATCCCGCCCGAAAGGCCGGGGAGCGCCTGCCAGACATTGCCATGCTTGCCCAGTCCCGACTCCTTGTCCTCCTGGTTGTAGGCACAGTGATCGGTACCCATGGCGGTGACGACACCGGAACGCAGACCTTCCCACAACCGCTTCACGTCTTCCTTCTCGCGGAACGGAGGGTTGATCTTGCCCCACACGCCCACTTCTTCGCCCATGTGCTTGGTGTGGGTGAGGAAGCACGGAAGCGTCTCGGCGATGACCGGGACGCCACGGTCCTGGTACTTCTTGCAGATGTCCACGCCTTCTTTCGTGCTCATGTGCACGACGTAGAGAGGCACTCCCCCTCCCTGGCCCACTTCTTCGCAGATCATCGCGCCGGCCTCGATCTTCATTGCCTCGCAGATGTTCGGGCGAGAATCAGACCATGCCTTGAGGTCCGTCCGCCCCTCGGCGATGAGCCTTCCCTCGAGCATGTGGTAGAGCGCATACTCCTCGGCGTGGATCATGACGACTGCCGGATAGCCGAATTCCTTGAACTTCTCGAAGGCCTTGTACAGCTTGCCCGCGTCGGTGTGCCGCAGGCCGATCTGATCGCCTTCCTCGGCCTGGTAGGCATCGAAGAAGCACTTCCAGGAGGGCATACCCTTCTCAGCCATCGGGAGCAACTCGTCGATGTGCCCTTCGTTGATGACGGTCGGGTAGATGCTGAAATCGAGGTACGAGTTCGCCTCGCCCCACTCGATATACTGATCGATCACCGGCAGATAGGGGCCCTGTACCGCGAGATTGGTGCGGATGGTCGTGATGCCGCCGTGGACCGCCTCCTCACTCTCCGACTCCCACTGAGACTGCCAGCTCTCGTTGAAGACGTACTTGGCGGGGCCGAGACCGATGTGGGTATGGGGCTCAACGAAGCCCGGGATCACGAAGTTGCCCTTGGCGTCGATGACCTTCTCCGCTTCCTGGGGCAGCGAGTCATCCGGGCCGATAGCGACGATCACACCCTTGTCGACGGCGACTCCCCCTTTGAGCACACCGTTCGGCGTGACCACCGCGCCATTTCTGATTACACTGTCGATCATGTGCTACTCCTCCTCCGTATTCTGTCTGCTTCTCCGACCGCCGACACGACTCGAGGGATAAACCCCCGAGGCTTTCGACCACCGCGCTTCCTGGGGAAGCTCTGAGTCCGTTGCGGGACGCCTGACCCCTGCACCAATAGGCACCTCCCCCTTCCGTCGATCTTTCCGCCCACGAGCATGATTAGGGCCCGCACCTATCCCGCGCCCACCTACCATGCGAAGCAGGTCCGCAGCCGCTCGGCCCTCTGGTCCGAAGCCAGGCAGAGCATCAGCAAGATCCTGGCTTTGTTCGTGGTGAGCAGTCCCGCCGATCGGGCCCCGGCGGCTTTCAACGTCTGGCCGCCGCCGTCGAAGCCGTACAGGGGAACCACCCCGCCGGCCGGCACAACCGTGCTGATGACCACCTCCACACCGCGGGCAATCAGATCCTTGATGGCCCGGAAAACCCCGTCGCTCAGGTTGCCGGCCCCGAAGGCCTGCACCACCAACCCCTCGCACCCGCGGTCGGCGCACCCCCTGACCAGGTCGGGGTCGGCACCGGGATACATGTGGAACACCTCGACGCGCGGCAGGCTGGTCTTGCCCCTCACATCGAAGCGTGGGTAGAGGCTCTCGGAGTGGCCAACGTATCGCACGCGCCCGAGGTAGACGTCTCCCAGAAGGCCGGCTTCGCCCCCGGAGAATCCGTCGACACGGGTGGTATGGCACTTGTACACCCACTCGGGAGCGAACATCTTGCCGTCGAAGACCACCATCACCCCGAGTCCCCGCGACCGGGGGTCCGCTGCCACTTTGATCGAGTCGCCCAGATTCCGAGGACCGTCGAAATCGGGCTCAGAGATGGTGCGCTGGGCGCCCGTACATGCTACCGGCTTGTCGCTCAGAGTGGTGCGGTCAAGGAAGAAGACCGTCTCCTCAAGCGTGTCGGTGCCGTGAGTGAGCACTAGTCCGTGGATCTCGGGCCGCTCCAGCTCTCGGTTGACGAACGCGCTGAGCTCCAGCCAGATCTCCGGCGACATGTAGTCGCTCGGAACGTTGCTGAACTGCTCCGACTCGACACGCGCGACGGCCTCGAGGCCGGGAACAAGGGCAAGCAACTCCTCCTCCGTGACCGCCGGGACGTACCCCTCCCTCACGGGGTCATATCGCATCGCGATCGTACCGCCGACACCCACGACCTTCACCAAGGGCAGGCTCACTCTCGCCGCTCTTTCCGCCTCGGCCATCTCAGCGACCGGACCTGTTCTCCCAGAAATCGAAGAACTGGCGGCTCTCGATCACGCTGCCGAAACCGGACTCGATGATGTCGAACATCGCGGTCTCGAACTTCTCGGCGTACGAAGCCGTGCAGTCCCTGAGCAGTACGAGGCGGTATCCGCGTTGGGTGGCGTCGGTCGCCGTGGTCCCGACGCACAGGTGCGTGGCGACGCCGGCCACGATGACGCTGTCGGCCTTGTATCCCCACAGCAGCTGCTCCAGGCTGGTGCCCAGGAACGCGTTGAACCGGTGCTTGTCGATCACCGGCTCGCTCGGAAGCGGCCTCAGTTCGTCGACCACCTCCACGCCCCACGTTCCTTCCCGGAGTCCGCCTTCCCGGTACGGAGGCCGGGTCTCGGGGAAGAGACCGGCATCGAGCAGGTCGGACCGGATGCTCATGCGCGTGAAGATGATGGGGAGGGACCGGCTACGGCCGAACTCCACCAGCTTCTTCACGTTCGGAATGATGCTGATGCCCCGGCCGACATCGATTCCGAGCCGGCTCTGAAGCCAGCCCTCCCGATGGCAGTACTCGTTCTGCATGTCGATAACCAGGATGACGGGCGAGATGTACTTCTCGGGATCGAGAGCGAGGTCGGCGGACGGCATCTTCTCAGCTTCCATGATCGTCTGGTTTACTTCGAGACAACGCCCTCTCGACAGTACGCGAGGGCGAACAGCCTGAATAACCGGAGGATGCCACGGTGAGAACCCGCCAGAATCGCATGAATCGTCGCCCCCACCATCCCGTAGGCCGCCATTACATCCTCCCGCCATGGGGTGACGGACCGCGACAACGGGTCGGACTCGCCTTTGGCGTTGATGCCGAGGCGTCAGCGCGAACCCTGCACTTGAGCAGCGCGAATGACCACTACTCTAGCAGCGTTCCGCAAGTCGAGTCAACCCATCGCCGCAGAACGTGTCCACCGAAACTTGTCGCGGACCCCTGCGGAGTGCGACTCGAGGCGCGCCGTTGCGCTCCCCCCGACGCGCTGCTACAGTCTGCGCGAGAGACGTAGGCCCTGGGGAGGCTGAACCATGTCGCGGAATCTTCCTCAAGACACCATATTGACTGTCGGATACGGGCTCCTGCCCTCCAACACCGCCACAGGCCAGCTGTATCGGGTGCTGACGATTGCTGCGGAGGTGGACCGAGAAACCCATCGCATCCTCGACGCCTCCATCAACCTTGTAACGGAGACCGCCGAACGTTGGGTGACCCGCTCGATGGTGGGCAACGACCTGACATCGGAGGCGGACGCGACGGCTTTCGCCCAGCGCGTCGATACCGATTTCCTCGGGAATTCGAGGAAGGCGATCGTGCACGCGTATCGGGACATGGCCCAAAGGTACATCGAGCATTTCGAGCAAGGTCATGTGGACACCAAGGAAAGTTCCCCTTTGAACGAATGACCCGGCTGTTGTACACTGGGTCGGCCTACGCCTGACGGCTCCGCGCCTCGTAGGAGTACGCGAGCTGCGGAGACACCGCCGATCCAGGCCAGGCGAGGAGTTCGGGTACCTCAGCGGGATCCGTCGACGCTATGAGCAGGCGGTTCCCTCGCGTGGAGCACATTCCGCGGCCTGCTCTCGAGGACCGCATTCGGGGTGTGAGTCAAGTCCAGCGCAACCGTTGAACGGTTGTGGCTGGACTTTTCTGTTCTGTGGGAAGACAGACTGCCGTCGGGCGGAGCACACGCAGCACAAGGTAGGGAGGGTCATGAGGCTCTACGAATTCGAAAGCAAGGAGCTCCTGAGGCGGGCCGGCATCTCGGTACCCCGGGGACGTCTCATCGCCGCCCTCGACGAGATCGGCTCGGTGGGCGACGACGAGTTCCCGATCGCCGCCAAGAGCCAGGTGCTCGCAGGCGGCCGCATGAAGGCCGGAGGCATCGCCTTCGCCCAGGATGCGACGGAGCTGGCGGCCATCTGCACAAGGCTGCTGGGGACGACGATTCGAGGCCATGTGGTGGACCGCCTGCTTCTCGAGCCGCGCGTCGACGTCGCCCGAGAGTATTACCTCGGCGTCACCTACGATTCGGCCGCAAAGACCCCGGTCGCCATCTTCAGCCGATCGGGCGGCATCGATGTCGAGGAGGCCAGAGCGGTCTACAAAGCCGTCTTCCCCTTGCTGCCTCCCCCTTCCTCCTTCCGCTTCAAGGAGCTCCTCGCGAACGCCGGGGTGAAAGGCAGGCTGCTCTCGAAGATGACCGACACTATGACCCGGCTCGCCGAGCTCTTCCTCGAACACGACTGCACTCTGGCCGAGATCAATCCCCTGGCCGTGACCGCTTCCGGAGACCTCCTGGCTCTCGACGCGCATATCGACCTGGACGAGGATGCTTTCTACAGACACCGGGACCTGGTTTCCGACTGGGGTCTCGACTCCCGAGATTCCAGTGAGCGGACGCAATCGGAGTTCGAGCGCAAGGCGGCGGAGATCGACACGACCGACCACCGCGGCGTCGCCGGAAGAATGGTGGCCTTCGACGGGAGCCTCGGCCTGCTCATCGGCGGTGGCGGAGCCAGCCTCACGGCGTTCGACGCCGTCCGGCGCCACGGCGGGACCCCCGCAAACTACTGCGAGATCGGCGGCAACCCCTCGGTCTGGAAGGTCAAGGAGCTCACCAAGCTCATCATGGGCAAGCCTGGTGTGGAGAAGCTCGCGGTCATCATGAACGTGGTCTCCAACACACGCGTCGACCTCGTCGCCCGGGGCGTGGTCAAGGCGATGCTCGAACTGGGGCTGGAACCGTCCGAGCGCGTCGCCATCTTCAGGATACCCGGCGCGTGGGAAGACGACGGCTTCGCTATCCTCCGCAAGTACGGCGTGCCCTACGTCGACCGGACAGTGTCGATCGACGAGGCCGCGCGTCGAGCCGTGACCTCGGAGGGGAGCTGAGATGTCTATCCTTGTTGACCGCGACACGGTCATTATCGTCCAGGGGATCACCGGGCGGGAGGCCGCCTCGTTCACCAAGGACTCGCTCGACTACGGAGCCCGCGTTGTCGGCGGGGTCACCCCGGGAAAAGGCGGTCAGGAGGTCTTCGGCCTGCCCGTCACCGACACGGTCCGCGAGCTCACGGAACGGTTCCATGTAGACGCGACGGTGATCTCCGTGCCTCCGGCCTTCGTCAAGGATGCGGCGTTCGAGGCCGTCGAGAACGGCATCAAGCTCCTACTGATCGTCACGGAACGTGTGCCGAGAAGAGACGTGGTCGAGATCGTCGACCTTTGCAGACTGCGCCAAGCCCGGCTCGTCGGGCCGAATTCCCTGGGCGTGATCAGCCCGGGCAAGAGCCGACTGGGGATGGTGGGCGGACCCGCTCAGGACGTTCGCAAGAGCTATGCCCCCGGTCCCGTAGGCATCATGAGCCGCTCGGGCGGCATGACGACCGAGATAGCCAACCTGCTGACCGTCGCGGGTCTAGGCCAGTCGACCTGCGTCTCCATCGGGGGAGACCCGATCGTCGGCACGCAGTTCGCCGATCTGATGGCCGACTTCGATGCGGACCCCGAGACCGAAGCCCTGGTCTTCTTCACCGAACCCGGAGGCGCCATGGAGACGGCTCTGGCCGAACGGTTGCGCGAGTGCCCGAGCCGTTTGCCGATCTTCTGCTTCATCGCGGGCAAGTTCGTGGACGAGATGCGCGGAGTGCGCTTCGGTCACGCCGCCACCCTGGTGCGATCGGAGGCGGACACGACGGAAGCGAAGGCGCGCACGCTCCGCGAAGCCGGCGTCTCCGTGGTCGAGGAGCTCTCGAGACTGCCCGAAGTGGTGCGGGAGGCCCTCTCGTGAGAAGTGTGGATCCCAAGAACGCGGGCTGCGGCGCGGTTCACAGCGGCGACCAGGAGGAGCCATGGCTGTTTTCATCAGTGTGACACTCGACGAGAGCGCCTGCGATCGCTACGACGGCTGCCGGATTCTCCTCGGCAAGTGCCCGGTCGACATCTTCCGGGAGGTGGACGGTCGAGTCGTGGTCTCGGAGGAGAACGTGGACGAATGTACCTTGTGCGGCCTTTGCTGGGAAGCGACCCCGGGGGCCGTGGTCGTGCAGAAGCTCTACTGATCAACGCTGAATGCTGGAGGCCTTCGGAATGGGCGAAGCGAACCGAAGCTGGCTGTTCGTCCCGGGCAGCAGCGAGAAGATGGTGGGCAAGATTACGGGTTTCGAGGCTGACTGCATCATCCTCGACCTGGAGGACGCGGTAGCTCCTCACCTCAAGTCCGAGGCGCGCCGGCTCTGCTCCGAAGCGATCGGAATGAGCGGCATCCGTGCCCGCGTCTTCGTGAGGATCAACCCGCTCGAGACGAGCGGCGGCCGCGACGACCTCGCCGCGGTGGTCCGTCCTGGGCTCGCCGGCATCGTCCTGCCCAAAGCGGAGAGTCGCGCCCAGATCGATGCCCTGGACGCGTACCTGCGGGAGAACGAGGAGCGGAACGGACTGCCCGCGGACACGGTAGTGATCGCGCCGCTGGTGGAGACGCCGCGCGGGATCCTGAACACGCTGTCTCTCGCCGAAGCTCCCCGAGTGTCGGCTCTCTGCTTGGGCGGAGAGGATCTGTCCCTGACATTGGGCGCGCGCCGTACGCCTCAAGCAAGGGAGCTGGAGTTCGCTCGGGGCATGCTGGTTACCGCAGCGGCGGCGGCAGGCCGGCAGGCGGTGGATACCGTATGGACTGATGTACGGGACTTGGAGGGCCTTGCCCGGGAGTGCCGGCAGATGCGGGACTTGGGCTACACCGGCAAGCTGGCCATTCACCCGGCCCAGATCCGCCCGATCCACGATGCCTTCTCACCCAGCGATGAGGAACTCGCGCAGGCTCACCGCGTGGTCGAGGCCTTCGAAGCGGCCGGCTCGGGAGTCGCCTCGCTCGACGGAAAGATGCTCGACGCCCCGGTAGTCGAACGGGCGCGCAGGCTCGTTGCGCAGGCAGAACGACATGCCGGCGGCGCTGAAGGCCGCGGCTCGCTCAGGCAGTGAGCCGCGGCCCCAGGCCCTTCCGAATGCGAGAAGAAGGGGGAGAAATGGAAGGACACACGGGGTCGACGCACCCCGAGCACGCTCTGGCGGCGGCTGCCGCTGGACTCACGTGGAAGGACGTGCCCGAGAGCACCCGAAGCAGTGTTCGTCGTCTGTTTCTCGATTGGCTGGGGTCCGCGCTGGCCGGTTCCCGCATGAAGCCAATCCTCATGCTTTCCCAGGTCTGCGACCATCAGGGCTGGATCGATCGCACTGCTCCCGGTAATAGCCTGTCACCCGGACCAGCGACAGTGATCCCGTCCTCAGCGACAGCGGGACCCCTGGTTGCCGCGCTCCTCAACGCCTCGGCCAGCCACGTGGTGGAGATGGACGATCTGCACAACGCCTCCATCTACCACCCCGGGACCTGCGTTTTCCCGGCGGCTCTCGCTGTCGCGGAGTCCCTCGGCGCGAGCGGGGTCGACCTCCTCACGGCCGCCGTGGCCGCATACGAAGTGTCACTCAGGATCGGAGAGGCTCTCGGGCCCGAGCACTACGCGTACTTCCACACGACCGGCACGGCCGGCACGCTGGGTGCGGCGGTGGCCGCCGGCCACCTCCTGGGTCTTGATCGGCAGTCGATGCTCTGGGCTCTAGGCAGCGCCGCAACGCAGGCTGCCGGACTCTGGCAGTTCCTGTCCGAAGGAGCGATGAGCAAGCAACTGCACACGGCCAAGGCCGCCTTCGACGGCGCCCTGTCGGCCTATTTGGCCGCCGAAGGATTCACCGGGCCCGAGAGGGGTGTCACGGGCCCCAGGGGGCTCCTGGCAGCGACGACGGCTGCGGGGACCCCTGCCAACCTGGCAGGAGAGGATCTGCGGGCACGGCAGATGGAGAGGTTGCTCGCCGGCGTGGGGACGAGCCGCGATCCGGGCACGTCCCAGCGCTGGCTTTTCGAGACCTTCAAGACACCGGAGGTCTCGATCAAACTGCACCCGTCGTGCCGGCATACTCACCCCTCCGTGGACGCCCTCATCTCCATCATGCGAACCAACGGGCTTCAGGCGGGCGAGGTGGCCGAGATCCGAGCTCACGTGTACTCAGGCGCGTACGACCGGCTGAAGGACGTCGAACCGGTCGATCCCTGGTCGGCCAAGTTCAGCATGCCGTTCTGCCTGGCTCAGGCCGCCCTTCGCGGGCGCCTCGACCTAGAGGCGTTCACCGAGGAGGCCCTGGCAGACGCGCGGGTCACCGACCTCATGGCTCGGGTGAGCCTGCTGGTCGATCCGACGCTTGACTCCCAGTACCCTCGCCAATGGCCCTCGTGGGTGGAGGTCGAGACCACAAGCGGCGACCGCTTTGAACAACGGGTGGACACGCCCAAGGGCGACCCGGAGAACCCGCTCACCGACGGGGAGCTCGAGGACAAGTTCCGCCACCTCGCCGGGAGCGTGCTTCCAGCAGATGCCGTCGGGAGGCTGCTCAGAGATACGGCCGGGCTTGCCAACCTCGATGATGTGCGCTTTCTGCTCCAGCCGGTGCGGTTGACCCTCGATCCCGGGACGCCCGCCGACCAGACGACCCTAGCCGGCGACGCATCCATCGCTCAGGCAAAGCGGTGACGATCCGTTCGCACGCTCTCATCATCGTGGGAGGTGGGCTCGCCGGGCTCAGAGCGGCCATCGCAGCGGCCGAACGCGGTGTGGACTGCGCGGTCGTATCCCTCGTCCATCCGGTACGCTCCCACTCGGGGGCGGCGCAGGGGGGCATCAACGCCAGCCTCGCCAACCACCCGGACGCGCAGGGGGACGATCCCCAGTCGCACGCCTTCGATACCGTCAAGGGGTCTGACTACCTGGGAGACCAGGACGCGATCCGGATACTCTGCGACGAGGCGCCGCTACGCATCTACGAGCTCGAGCATTGGGGCGTTCCTTTCAGCCGCTTCTCCAACGGCACGATCGCCCAACGTCCGCTCGGAGGGGCGAGCCATCCTCGAGCCTGCTACGCCGCGGACAAGACCGGTCACTACCTGCTCCATACGGTCTACGAGCGGGCCGTTTCTCTGGGTCTGTGCGTCTACGATGAGGTCTCGGTCCAGGAGCTCGTGGTAGACGAGGGCAGATGCATCGGCCTCGTGGCCTACGATCTCAAAAGCGGCAGGATCGAAGGCTTCGCCGCCGACGCCGTCATCCTGGCCACCGGCGGCTCGGGTCGGATCTACGGTCGCTCCACGAGTGCGCTGATCAATATCGGAGCAGGCGTAGCCATGGCCTACCGAGTCGGCGTGTCCGTGAAAGACCCCGAGTTCGTGCAGTTCCATCCCACGACCCTTTACGGGACCAACATCCTCATGAGCGAGGGGTGCCGCGGCGAGGGCGGGTATCTGTTGAACGGGGAGAACGAACGCTTCATGGAAAGGTACGCGCCCCAGTTCATGGAGCTGGCTCCGCGTGACCTCGTGGCCCGCTCCATACAACGCGAGATCGACGAGGGCCGGGGCATCGACGGCCGGCCGTACGTCCATCTCGATCTGCGCCATCTCGGGGTGCGTGTAATCGAGGAGAGGTTGCCCGGCATCCGCGACCTCTGCATCCATTTCGCGGGCATCGACCCAGTGGAGCAGCCCATCCCGATCCAGCCCGGGCAGCACTACTCCATGAGCGGCATCGACGTCGCCTGCGACGGGGCCACGTGCGTCGAGGGACTCTTCGCGGTTGGTGAGGCCGCCTGTCTCTCCGTGCACGGAGCGAACCGCCTGGGCGGTAACTCACTCCTCGAGACGATCGTCTTTGGAGCTCGGGTCGGGGAGTCGGCGGCCGCTCTCGCCTGTCAGGCAAAGCCCGATCGAGGCAGGTTGGAACCCCTCGTGGAGGCCGCCGTCCGCCGGTTCGAGGCGAAGCTCGAGGGCCTGATAGCCGACCCGGGGACCGAGAACCCGTACACGATGCGCTCCCAGGTGACGGAGATCATGGACAGGCACGTGCAGGTCTTCCGCACGCGGGAGGGCCTGGAGGAGGCGGTCGCCCGCTTGACCGAGCTCAGGGATCGTTACGCTGGTGTGGGCCTCCGGAACGGTGGGAGGGTGTTCAATCTCGACATGTTGCGCGTCCTCGACCTCGACGCCATGATCGACCTTGCCTTGGCGGCCGCCGTAGGGGCCCTGGCGCGGGAGGAATCGAGGGGGGCCCATTCGCGGGCCGATTTCCAGGTTCGAGACGATGCCAACTGGCTGAAGCACACCCTTGCGTACCGCACGGCCACCGGGCCGCGGATCGAGTACAGGCCCGTGGTCATCGAGCAGTTCGAGCCGCAAGAACGTAAGTACTGAGTCGTACTGAGTCGGTCCCCGACAGGCCGGGGCAGAATACCGCGGATCGGTCGGGGAGGATCTCACCGGGGGGGAGATGCCGTCGTCTCTGAAGGGGGAGCGCACAGAAGGGCGACCGGAGCTACCCGTTCTCCGGCTGCTCTCCCAGGTCGTCGGCGCCAGCCTCTGCGCCGTCTGCGGCACCTGCGTCGCCGTCTGTCCCGAGGGCTGCCTGGAGGCCGGGGACGAGTCGCCCGTCTACCTCGGAGGCTGCTCGAGCTGCATGGCCTGCGTGGAGTGCTGTTCGGGCAAGGAACTGCCAATGCCAGAGCTCGAACGACACCTCTTCGGCAGGGTGCGCGGGGATGAGGAACATCTCGGCGTCTACGACTCTGCTCATGTCGGACACGCCGTCGAGCCGCACGTGAGGCGTGCCGGCACGTCCGGCGGGGTGGTCACCGCCCTCCTCACCGCGTTGCTGCACGAGGAGCGCGTTACGGCGGCGCTCTGCACGGTCTTCGACGAAGACCTCCCGTATCGGCCCGTGGCGGCGATCCTCAGAGACCCGGACGCTATCCTGGCCGCGGCGCAGTCCAAGTACGCGCTCACCCCACAGCTCGCCGCTCTGCCAAAGGCACGACCGGGCGATCGACTTGCCGTGGTAGGACTGCCCTGCCAGATCGCCGGGCTGCGCAAGGTCTCACTGGCCGGTCGGCTGCGCGTGGAGGTCGCGGTCACGGTCGGCCTCTTCTGCCTCTCGGGCTTCCATCTCGACGCCACGAGGTTCATCGTGGAGGAGGTGATGGGCCTGTCCCTGCACGACGGCACCAGCCTCGAATACCGCCATGGCTCCTTCCCTGGGAGTCCGTCGGTGACGACGAAAACGGGGGAGCGCCGCAGCATTCCGTATTCGGAGGCCAAGCAGCACTTGCGCATGTTCCGCCCCTACCGCTGCATGGTGTGCTGCGACTGGTCCGCGGAGCTGGCGGACCTGTCGGCCGGAGATCTGTGGTCCGATCCCTCGCGGCGGGGCTACACCAGCCTCCTCGTGCGCACGCGGCCGGGCGCCGAGGCCCTACGGGTGGCAGAACGAAGCGGCGCCGTGTACATGGAGCCCGCCGATGGAGCCCTGATCGCCCAGAACCCGGGCTTCTACTACAAGAAGCACGCGAACGCCGTCTTTCTCCGCGAGGCCCGCGCGCACGGCCTGCCCTGTCCGACCTATCCGTGACGCATCACGACATTAGCCTGACAGCCACACGAAGGGAGGATTCATGTTCGACCTGCTCATCGTCAACGGAAGGGTGATCACCGGCCGGGGGAATCCCTGGTTCGAAGCCGATGTGGCCGTGGTCGGAGACACGATTGCGCGAATCGGCCGCCTCGGCGACACCGAGGCCAAGACCCGCATCGACGCTGGGGGGCGGTTCGTGGCCCCCGGCTTCATCGACGCCCACAGCCACTCCGACCTCTTTCTGATCAAGGAGCCAACGGCCGAGGCCAAGGTCATGCAGGGGGTCACCACGGAGAACGTGGGCATGGACGGCATGTCGGTCGCTCCCATCAAGGCTGAGGACGTTCGGGACTGGAGGACCCATCTCTCGGGCCTGGCGGGAGACCCTCCCATCGAATGGACGTGGCGGAGCTTCGCCGACTACCTCGATGTACTCGACGGCCTGCCCACCTCTGACAACGTCACCTCCTACGCGGGCCTGGGGACCATCAGACTCATGGTCATGGGCACGACGTCCCGTGCAGCCTCCTCGGAGGAGATCAGGAGCATGCAGGTCCTGGCCGCTACGGCCATGGAGGAGGGCGCCCGCGGGATCTCCTCGGGCTTGATCTACCCCCCGAGCCAGTACCAAGGCGTCAACGAGGTCGCCGAGGTCGCCCGGGCCGTAACCCCCTACGACGGCATCTACAACGTGCACATCCGCAGCGAGGGCGACGGGCTGCTTCAGTCGGTGGAGGAGGTCATCGAGATCGGACGTCGTTCGGGCATCCCGGTGGTCATCACGCACTTCAAGGCCATGGGAAAGCGCAATTGGGGGCTCTCCGAGAACGCGCTGTCTCTTGTCGACACGGCCCGGGCCGAGGGCATCGACGTGACCATCGAGCAGTACCCCTACACGGCCGCCAGCACCATGTTCCACGCGGTGATCCCACCCTGGTATCACGCCCAGGGCCCCAAGGAGCTGGTGAAGGCCCTGAAGACCGATAGAGAGCCGATCAAGAAAGACATCGCGGAGCGCATCGACTGGGAGAACTGGGCTTCGAACAACGGATGGGACAACATCGTCATCTCCTCGGTGGAGTCGGAGGCCAACAAGGCCTTCGAAGGGAAGAGCGTGGCGGAGATCGCGCGGGCCCGCGGTCTCTCCGACCCGGCCGACGCGGCTCTCGAACTTCTGGCCGAGGAGAACCTGGCGGTGGGCATGGTCGTCTTCTGCATGGACGAGGGCGACATCCGGCGCATCATGCGACACCCCACGGTGAACTTCATCACCGACGGTCTGCTCGGCGGCAAGCCCCACCCTCGGGTCTACGGGACCTTCCCCCGGGTGCTGGGGCGATACGTGCGCGACGAGGGCGTCCTCGGGCTGGAGCAGGCCGTGCGTAAGATGACATCACTTCCCGCCGAGAAGCTGCGTTTGCGGAAGAAGGGGGTGCTCGCCGCCGGGTACGACGCCGATATCACCGTCTTCGATGCCGGGACCGTCCGCGACCGAGCGACCTTCGACGAACCGAGGCAGTACCCCGTGGGCGTGGACTGGGTGATCGTGAACGGTCAGGTGGTTGTGGACCAAGGGCGGCACACCGGCGCACGGCCGGGCAAGACTATACGCACCCGATAGACTCGACGAGGCAGATTGAGGAGGAATTCGTCATGAGTGAAGCAACGATCCTGGGCACGCCGATCAAGATCGGGACCCGGACCGCCAAGAACCGCATCGGGCTCTCACCGATGTGCGTGAATCTGGGTGATTCCCTAGGTCATGTGACCCAGCGGACCATCGACTACTACGAGGCCAGAGCGAGAGGCGGCGCGGGCGTGGTCATCGTGGAGAACGCCCACGTCGACGGGAAGGCGAGCCGCGGCATGTCTGCCATGCTCGCGGCCCACTCCGACGGCATGCTTCCCGGGCTCAACGGCCTGGCGGAGGCGATCACACGACACGGCGCGCTGGCCATCCTGCAGATCAACCACATGGGCCGCCAGGGCGACCCGTCACTCATCGACGGCGCGCTGGTCGCCCCCTCCGCCGAGGCCGACCCGGTAGTTGGGTCCGTTCCGCGGGCGCTGGAGGCCGATGACCTCGAGTCGATCAAGAAGGCCTTCTGCGACACCGCGGCCCGGGCCGTGGCCGCCGGGTTCGATGGGGTCGAGGTGCACATGGCCCATGGGTACCTGCTCTCGGAGTTCCTCTCGCCAAGCGCCAACCACCGCACCGACGAGTACGGCGGCTCCCTGGAGAACCGCATGCGCTATCCACTCGAGGTCCTGGAGGCCGTGCGGACCCGTCTTGGGACCGACGCGATCGTCGGTGTGCGACTGAACGGGGACGACTACCTGGGCGAAGCCGGTCTCACGGTCGAGCAGGCTGCCGTCGTGGCCGCGCGGGTCGAGCAGTCGGGCGCCGACTACGTGAACGTAAGCGCGGCGGTCTACGCGTCGGTACCCTGGATGGTGCCGTCCCTGTATGCCCCCCCGGCGACCAACATCCATCTAGCCGAGCGCATCAGAGGCTCGGTGGGCGTACCGGTCCTGGCGGCCGGCTCCGTTCTCGACAAAGGTCTGGCAGAGGACATCTTGACCACCGGCAAGGCCGATGTCGTTCTCCTGGGGAGAGGATTGATCGCCGATCCCGATCTGCCCGCGAAGTGGCTCCGTGACAACACCGACCAGGTGAGACGCTGCATCCGCTGCAACGACGGCTGCATCCAGAGGCTGCTCGACAAGGTCAGGGTGACCTGCGCCATCAACCCCCTTGCCGGTCACGAGAGAGAATGGGCCCTCCGGCCGGTCGCCCAGGCAGACGCGCGTCGTCTCCTCATCGCGGGCGGCGGTCCGGCCGGCCTGGAGGCCGCCCGCGTCGCCGCCCTTCGGGGTCATAGGGTCACCCTCTGCGAGAGCGAGCCGGAGCTGGGCGGCCAGGTGAGATTCGGCTGCCTACCCTCCTTCAAGGCCGACCTGCGCGGTTTGATCCCCTACTATCGGCGGCAGCTCGCGGATCTCGACGTCGACATCCGTACGGGCACCGAGGTGACAGTCGCCCTCGTCGGGGAGCTGACACCCGACCTGGTGATCGTCGCCGTCGGAGCGGAGCCGAGCATACCCGTTGTGCCGGGGGTGGAGCGGGCGGTGCTGGGACGGGACATCCATGCCAATCCCGGCATCGCCGGGCGGTCCGTCGTCGTGGTGGGCGGAGGGTTGGTGGGCTGCGAGGTGGCCCTCGAGCTCGCCGAGACCGATCGCCGCGTAACCGTGGTGGAAGCACTGCCCGAAGTGCTCCCGGGGATGAACCTCATCAACCGGCTCACCCTTCTCGCGCGGCTGGCCGAGCACGGTGTCCGGCTGGCAACCGGATCGACCTTGACGGCCGTGACTGATCGTTCGGTGCTCATCTCCGGAGCCGACGCGCGCGCGGAGGAACTCGAGGCCGAGACCGTGGTCATCGCCACGGGCCTGCTGCCGCGGCGCCGACTCGCGGGCGACCTGGCCGCGCAAGGGGTGTCCTACCTGGCCATCGGCGACTGCATAACCCCTCGGAACATCATGCAGGCGATCCACGCGGGATTCCACGCTGCACGGGAACTGTAGAACGCGGTCGCGAGGTCCGCTCCGTCCGTCACGAGAAAGCAAGGGAGGCCGAGTCGATGAGCGCTGAGGATCAAATCAAGGCGTTGCCCGCCGTCCAGATCGACAACGATCGAGTGCGGGTTACCCAATGGAGCTTCGCGCCGGACGCACATACCGGCCGGCACGTTCACGAGTTCGCCTACGTCGTCGTCCCGCTCACCGACGGTACCCTCGAGCTCACGACCCGCGACGGGCGGTCCACCGGAGAGTTGCGGGCCGGAGGATCCTACTACCGGCCCGAGGGGGTGGAGCACGACGTCGCGAACGCGGGGCCGGGCGGCGTAGTCTTCGTGGAGATCGAGATGAAGGCCTATCCACGGGCCTGAGCCGCTCCCATGTGGCTCAGACCGGAGAGGCGCGGCCGGCAGCCTACCAGGCCGCCCAGCCTCCGTCGACGAGAAGGTTGACACCATGAACCGACCCGGCATCGTCGGAAGCGAGGAACACGGCCGCTCCGGTCATCTCCTCCGGATCGAGATGGCCGACGCCGTTGGGGGTCAACGCGGCGTTGTGCTCATCGTAACCTTCGATCGCTCTGAGCGCGGCGTTCATGTCGGTTCTCACGTTCCCGGGCGCGAGCGCGTTCACGTTGATGCCGTACTTGGCCAGCTCCAAGCACAGAGCTTTGGTCATGGTCACCAACCCGCCTTTCGACGCGCAGTAGGCGCTCGAATCGGGAAAACCGCCCACCCCGGCGATGGAGGTCACGTTGATGACCTTGCCGCGCCCTCGCCCCTTCATGTGCGGCACGAGGGCCCGCGTCAAGAAGAAGGCTCCCTTCAGGTTCAGGTCGATCTGCGCGTCCCAGATCTCTTCAGTCGTCCGCTCCACCGACATGGGCTCGAAGACCCCCGCATTGTTGACGAGGATGTCGACCACACCGAAAGCCTCGAGCACCTCCGCCGCCAGCCGCTCGCACTCGGCCACGCGGCGCAGGTCGGCAAGGAACACGTGCGCCGCGCCGCCGGACACCCTGATCTCAGCCGCCACCGCCTCGGCCTCGTCACTTCGGCAATGAGCGATGACAGCGACCCGCGCCCCTTCCCGAGCGAAACGTCGGGTTATGGCGGCTCCGATGCCCCGAGATCCTCCGGTCACGATCGCGGTCTTGCCTTCGAGTCTCACAGATTCCCTCCATTCGATCCACGAGCTTGAGAACCTACCACACGTCACAGGGAGACACTATGGACGTACGGGAGACAATCGAGAAACGGCGCAGCATCCGCAGGTATGACTCCGACAGGGCGGTGAGCGACGAGACCATCGCGACAATACTCGAGGCCGCCCGTCTCAGCCCTTCGTGGAAGAACGGCCAGCCATGGCGATTCATCGTGGTGCGCTCCCCTGACCTTCTCGACAGTATCGCGGACAACCTCGTGGAAGGGAACTCGGCGACCCGAGCGGTGCGGACCTGCTCGGCGCTCATCGTTCTGATCGGCGTACCGTCCGAAGGAGCCGTGCACGAGGGCAAAGCTTTCTGGCTGGTTGACTGCGGCATCGCCGGAGAACACATCCATCTTCAGGCCCACGAGCTGGGGATAGGCACCGTATGGGTGTCGTGGGTCTCGGGGGCTGGAGTGCGCTCGCTCCTCGGTGTGCCCGACGACATGGACATCGTCGGGCTCTTCCCCCTGGGCTACCCCGAACGGGGACACGAACCCAAGCCCCGTGGCCGCAAACCGCTCACCGAGATCGCAAGCTACGAGCGTATGGGTGTCCCATTCGAGCCCGGCCGGGAACGAAGGCCTATCATCCATGCCGGGACTCCCTGGCTCCGAGGGGCCGCGGGTCGATGACCGTACCGCGCGCGGTTTCTCCGACGGGCAGCCGGTTTGCCTTGGGCCCACGGTCTCCACCCATACCGGTCGTGCAAGACGCCAACATCCGCCCCTAGGGGGACTGTTGCCACACGCACAGTGCCCGGTTTCCGGGGTAGGATGGTCGGGTACAGGCGGACATCGCGATGCACGCACTGATGTGCGGTCTGTCGCGAACAAAGCACCACAAAGTGGAAGGAGCAAGGATGAGCAAGGAGATCCTGGTGTCGTATGGGATCGACGTCGACGCTGTGGCGGGCTGGCTCGGCTCGTATGGCGGTCAAGATTCGCCCAACGACATAAGCAGAGGGGTTTTCGCCGGCAAGGTGGGCAGCCTCCGGTTGCTCGATCTCTTCAAGAAATACGATCTGAAGACCACGTGGTTCATTCCCGGTCACTCCCTCGAGACCTTCCCCAACGAGATGCAGAAGGTCATGGATGCCGGCCACGAGATCGGCCTGCACGGCTACTCGCACGAGAACCCGATCGCTCTGAGTCGCGAGCAGGAGCATCACATCCTGCGCTACACCCTCGAGCAGACGGAGAAGATGTGGGGCAAGAGGCCCCGGGGCTACGTCGCACCGTGGTGGGAAGTTGGCCCGCAGACGGTCGAGTTGCTGCTGGAGGCGGGCATCGAGTACGACCACTCCATGATGCACGACGACTACCACCCCTACTACTTGCCCGAGTGGGAGCGGTGGACGTCGATCGACTATGAGAAGCCGGCATCGGAGTGGATGAAGCCGCTTGAGCAGGGTCCACCCTCCAAACTCATAGAAATCCCAGCCTCCTGGTACCTTGACGACCTACCCCCAATGATGTTCATCAAGGCTTCGCCCAACAGCCACGGCTTTGTGAACCCACGGGACATCGAGCAACTGTGGCGGGACCAGTTCGACTGGGTCTACCGCGAGTTTGACTACGCGGTGTTCCCCATGACGATCCACCCGGACGTGAGCGGCAAGCCGCAGGTGCTCATGATGCACGAACGACTGATCGGGCACATCCTCCGCCATCCCGGGGCGCGGTTCGTGACGATGTCGGAGATCGCGGACGACTTCAAGAAGCGCTCCGGCTCTTAGGAAACCAGGCCGCTCGTCGTCTTCGTGGGCGGTCTGCCTTCTCAGCCAACCTTGGGTTGGCAAGGGAAGGCAGACCGCCTCTTTGCCGCCGGATGGGAACGGCGGCCCACGGATCAGACCTCGAACGCCAGCTCCCGCTCTATGCGTTCGAGGAAAGCGCGCATGTAGTCGATACGGGACTGCCCTATCGGCAAAACCCCCGCCGTGTGAAACGTGCTCTCGACCTTGCCGAGAAGGGCCCGAAGGTAGTCGGGGAAGGAGTCGACGCTGCCGTCGAATGAGCCGTCGGTATTGCCGCGCACGATCGCGCGCACTATGCCGATCGCGCCGATGTACTCCAGAGCGTCGGCGTCTTGACCTACCTTGGCCTCCAGCGACTCAGGCTCCGGCCCACCATAGCGGCTGTGGGATTCGAGCACATGCACGACGGCTTCTCGTTTGGCTTCCGGAAAGCCGGCCTGCTCCATGATCGCCCGGGCCCTCTCCCGGCCCACTAGGTAGTGAGTCTTCCGCTCGATCACAACGCCCACGTCGTGGAGCAGTGCCCCGGCAAGCAGTGTTTCCATGTCCGCTCCGACTTGCGAACCGAGCCGACTGCACCACTCGGTCATACGGAGCACGTGGTCCGAACTGGCCACCGGCTCTCCGCGAAGGTCATCCTGTACCTGCGCCCACACCTCTGACTGTTCCCGCGTCAATTCCACGTTTCCCGTTCCTCCATAGCGGCTGTCAGCCGGTTGTCTACAGCATGACATCGCCGGAGTTGGGCCCCAGGGTCTGTCCCGTGAAGATGCTCCCGTCGGGGTCCGCCGCCAGCAACAGCGCCGCCGGGGCCACCTCCTCCACCCGTCCGAATCGTGGGATGGGTAGCTCCTTGCGCTTCATTTCCTTCCACGACTCGCTGATGCCCGCGACCATGTCGGTATCGATGGGGCCTGGGGCCAGGCAGTTGGCCGTGATTCCGTACTCGCCCACCTCACGCGCCAGAGCCCGTGTGAAACCGATGACGCCTGCCTTGGCGGCGCAGTAGTGACCGAGCTCCGGCGCCCCCTTCTGGCCAAGCTGCGACGCCACGTTGATGATGCGCCCGTAACGACGCTCTATCATCGAAGGGAGCGCGAACCGCGTGCACAGGAACACGCTGCGCAGGTCGGAGGCGATCATTGCATCCCAAGTCTCCACACTCATGTCTTGCACCAGCGCCTGAGTGAGCACACCCGCGTTGTTCACGAGGATATCTATCCTCCCAAACTCGGCCAGCGCCTTGTCCACCAGATTCCTTGCCGGATCGACCTCGCTGACGTCGGCCTGCACCACCAGTGCCCGACTGCCGTAGCCCCGGCACTGCTCGGCCAGCGACTCGGCTGCGTCCCGCGACCGCAGGTAGTTCACGCACACGTCGGCCCCGTTCTCGGAAAAGAGCCGAGCTATCTCTCGGCCGATGCCCCTGCTGGCTCCCGTGATGAGCGCAACCTTGCCCTCGAGCTTCTTGCCCGCCACTGCTACCCCCTTGTCGCTATCATGTCCCGGTCAAGATCCGCCGGCACTCGCCGGCGTGGTCCACACAGGCCCGTAGAGATCGGGCCGGCGGTCCTGGACGACATCGAACTCGTAGTCCTCGGGAATGACCACCACGTGCTTCTGGTCGGCCTCCCACGGCCAAATATCGGCCACCAGCAACTCCTCACCCGTTGGACCGGCCTCGGCCAGCACCGCGCCGCTCGGATCGATGATCTGGCTCCGGCCGATGAAGGTGAACCCGCGTTCGGTGCCGACGCGATTTGCGTTAACCAGGTACACCCGATTCTCGCACGCGCGCGCTCTATTGAAGAAGGTGGCGTGCGCCTCGGCGCCCCGGGGTAGGTTCGCCGGGTTCAGGATCACTCGGGCCCCCTGCAGGGCTAGGGTGCGGGCGGCCTCGGGGAAGCGCTGATCGTAGCAGATCAGCAGGCCACACGTGCCCCACGAGGTGGGGAAGACCGGAAGCACGTCGCCTGGCGAGAGCAGCCGATCGACTCCCAGGTGGATCAGATGCGACTTCCGGTAGCGACCCACCACGCCGCCGCCGTCCATGAGCACAGCGGTGTTGTAGAAGGCGCCGCCGTCGCGCTCAAGTAACCCTACCACAGCCGTAAGGCCCAGCTCGAGACAGAGCGCGACAACTCGGGTGGTGCTCTCACCGGGCACTTCCTCCGCCAATGCCGCAACCTCAGTCTGGTCGGTAATCACGTACCCGGTGAGGGTGCACTCAGGAAACACGACCAGTTCCACGCCTTGTCCGGCCGCCTCGCGGAGCAACCTCTCGACAGTATCGAAATTCCGCTGCCTGCGGGCCACTTCGATGTCCATCTGCGCCGCCGCTACGCGCACTACTTGAGTCGCCCCAGCAACCGCCGCCGCACGGCGGCGCCCTTCAGCCACTGGATGGCCTCGGTGGGGTTCAGTTCCTTCGGGCAGGCTTCCACGCAGTTCGTGATGGTGTGGCATCGGTACGAGCCGCGCTCGTTGTCGAAGCGAGGCAGTCGTTCCTTGCGGGCCTCGTCGCGCGAGTCCACCTCGAAGCGGTAGGCCTTGAGCAGCGCCGCCGGGCCGAGGTAGTTGCCCTCGCCCCACACCGACGGGCACGAGCTGTAGCAGCTGCCGCAAAGGATGCAGTCGATGGGCATGTCCAGCTTCTTGCGGTCCGCCGGCAACTGGGGGATCTCCTTCTCCGGGGTCTTCGAGTTGCGCATGAGGTACGGCTCGATGAGCTCGTACTTGGCGAAGAAGTCGGTCATGTCGCACACCAGGTCCTTCACCAACGGCATGTGGGGCATCGGTTCCACCGTGATGGGCCCGTCGTCCAGGTGGCGCACGTTGGTCTGACAGGCGAGGCGATAGGTGCCGTTGATGTACATGGCGCACGACCCGCACACCGCCGCCCGGCAGCAGTACCGGAAGGAGAGGGAGCCCTCCAGATTCTCCTGGATGTAGAAGAGACCCTCGAGCACGGTGAGGCTCGACTCGTAGGGCACGGTGAACTCGTCGTAGCGACCGCCGCCCGCGCCGTTCTGGCCGGCGCCCAGCTCGGGGTCGTAGCGCTTGATGCGGAACTTCGCTTCAGGCATCAGTACTTCCGCTCCTGTGGTTCGAACATCCCGAGGGTGACGGCCTTGTAGTCGAGACGCGGGCCGTCCGGTGTGTGGAAGGCCAGCGTGTGCTTGAGCCACTGGGCGTCGTCGCGCTCCAGGAAGTCGGTGCGCGAGTGTGAGCCCCGCGACTCGGTACGCTCGAGCGCCCCGGCCGCGATACCGAGGGCCACGTCCACCATGCCCTCGAGCTCCACGGTACGAATCATGTCCAAGTTGAACACACCGCCCGCGTGACGCAACCCGATCTTCTTCACCCGCTGCTTCAGCTCCACCATCGTGTCGAGACCCACCTGCATGACGGAGGCTTCGCGGAACACGCCGAAGTGCTCCTTCATGGTGGTGGTCATGCCCGTGCGGATGGCGTAGGGGTCTTCCGCATCGGGGGCTCCCGCCCGCGCCGCCAGCTCTTCCACCTGGGCCAGGGCCGCCTTCACGGCCGCCTCGCCCGCCGCCGCGCCCTGCTTCTTGGCGGGGAGCGCGTTGATGTACTCGGCGGCCGCCGCACCGGCCCGCCGCCCGAACACCACGGTCTCGAGGAGCGAGTTGCCGCCGAGGCGGTTCGCGCCGTGCACCGACACGCAGGCGCACTCCCCGGCCGCGTAGAGGCCGGGCATGGTGGTGCGGCCGTCCATGTCGGTGTCGATGCCGCCCATGGAGTAGTGCTGGCTCGGAACGATCGGGATGGGCTCCTCCACCGGATCGACGCCCTCGAAGTGGATGGCAAGATCGCGAATGCCGGGCAGATTCTCCATGATCTTCTGGGCGCCCAGGTGCCGCAGGTCGAGGTGCACGTACCCCTTCCCGCCGATACCGCGCCCCTCGTTGATCTCGGTCTGGATGGAGCGCGACGTGATGTCGCGCGGCGCAAGCTCCATGGCCTTCGGCGCATACTTCTCCATGAAGCGTTCCCCGAGGTCGTTCACCAGGTAGCCCCCCTCACCGCGGGCGCCCTCGGTCATGAGGATGTTCGTGGTGAGCAGGCCTGTGGGATGGAACTGCACGAACTCCAGGTCTTTGAGAGCAACGCCCGCGTGATACGCCATCGCCATGCCGTACCCGGTGGAGATGATGGCGTTGGTGGAGTTGCTGTACACCCGACCGGCCCCGCCGGTGGCGATCACCACCGCCTCACTCTGGAAGAGCTCGAACCCGCCCCGGGTCATATCGTAGGCGATGACACCGCGACACACCCCCTCGTCTACCACCAAGCGGGCGACGAACCACTCCACGTACATGGGCACGCGGGCCTCGATGGCCTGTTCGACCATGGTGTGGAGCATGTAATGACCGGTCTTGTCGGCCCCGTAGCAGGTGCGCGGGTAGCCGGCGCCGCCGAAGGGGCGCTGGGCGATACGCCCGTCGTCGAAGCGGGAGAACGGACAGCCGGCATGCTCCAGCTCGTAGATCACGGGAATCGCGTCTCTGGTCATCTGAGCGACGGCGTCCTGGTCGGCCAGGTAGTCGGAGCCCTTCACGGTGTCGAACGCGTGCTTCTCCCACGTGTCGTCGGCCGACTCCGGGTGGTTGGCGAGCGCCGCGTTCAACCCGCCTTGGGCCGCGCCCGAGTGACTCCGGCCCGGCCACACCTGCGAGATGATGGCCACGTCGATGCCCTGCTTCTTGGCTTCGATCGCCGCGCGGAGGCCGGCGAGACCTCCGCCCACGATCACAAGCTCGTGATAGATCATCCGCTGGTCCCTTTCCCTACGCGGTCAGCCACGGCCAGAGTGCCCACGTGCCGTAGCCGAAGGCGGCCACGCCGAACGCGAAGAGCCCCCAGCTGAGCATGGTCTTGCTCCGTCCCGAAAAACCGTAGTCGAGCAGCACCATCCGCAACCCGTTCAGGGCGTGGAAGATGCCCGCTCCGAGGAGGGCGAAGTCCACCACCACGAAGAACGGCATGGCAAGCCGACCGGCCACGTTCTCGTAGGAGAGTTCCCCCAAGTTCAACACGTGGGTTACCACGATGTGCACGCCGAGCCCCAAGATGAGCACCACTGCCGTCACCCGCTGCAGGAGCCACAGCCACATGCCTCCCGCGCTCTCTTCGATCACTCCCTGTCTCACCGATGGACTCCTGTCACGCGCCGTCTCAGGCACCGTCTCACGCGCCGTGTGAGGCGATGAACGATAGCGATATGTAGGCGAACACGGCCATGATGACCACGGAGGCCGCAATGACCGCCCAGAACAACGTCTTCTGCCGCCGGATCGCCACACCCAGGTCGAACAGCAGCACTCGGATGCCGTTCAAGGCGTGGTAGACAACGGCTGCCAGAAGGAAGAGGTCGAGCACGATGAACAGCGGGCTCTCCAGGGTCTCGAACATCGTGTTGAAACCCTCGGCGCCGGTCGCCGCTCCACGGGAGATCACCCAGATGTGGGCGAACAGATAGAGAGCGAGGGCCACGCCGCTCACCCGATGGAAGAGCCAGGCCCACATGCCCGCGCCCTTCCAGAGACCGGCCCCTACGTTGGCCGTCTCCCGGTGCTTCTGACTCAAGACCCCACCTTCCTTTCGAACTGCAGGCGCCCTTGCTCGTAGAGGTCGCCACCATAGATGTCGTTCACCACGATGGCGGGGAACTCCACCACACGCATCTCCCTGATGGCCTCGGGGCCGAGATCTTCATAGGCGATCACCGGCGCCGCCTCGATGCGTTGCGCGATGAGCGCGGCCGCTCCCCCCACCGCGGCGAAATACACGGCCCTGTTGCGCACGATGGCGTCTTTCACAGCCTGGTTCCGGTACCCCTTGCCTATCATGCCTTTGAGGCCCATGTCTAGCAGAACCGGAGTGTAAGCGTCCATGCGGCCCGACGTGGTGGGGCCGACCGAGCCGATGGGCCTGCCCGGCCTCGCGGGCGTAGGACCCGCGTAGTAGATGATCTGGCCGGCCACCTCCACCGGCAGAGGCTCGCCCTTCTCGATGAGTTCCGCCAGCCTTTTGTGAGCGGCGTCACGGGCGGCAAGGATGGTGCCGGTGATGAACACGCGGTCGCCCACGCGCAGGTCGGCGATCACGTCGTCGGTGAGAGGGGTGGCGACGTTCTTGTTCATCAGATCACCACCTGCTTATGTCGGGCCGAGTGGCACTGGATGTTCACCGCCACCGGCAGCGACGCGATGTGGGCGGGGGCATCTTCCACGAACACGTCCATGACGGTGATGCGACCTCCCAAGCCCTGCGGCCCGATACCCAGGTCGTTGCAGCGGCGCTCGAGTTCGTCCTCGAGTTCGGCCAGGCGCGGTTCGGGGTTGCTTGAGCCCACCTCGCGCATGAGCGAGTGCTTCGCGAGCAGCGCCGCGCCCTCGAACGTGCTGCCCACGCCCACGCCCACCACCATGGGCGGGCAGGCGTTGGGCCCGGCTCTGGCGACCGTATCGACCACGAAGTCCACCACACCCGGCCGCCCTTGCGAGGGCTTCAGCATCGAAAGCGCGCTCATGTTCTCGGCTCCGCCGCCTTTGGGAGCCAGGGTGATCTTCACCCGGTCGCCCGGCACGATGCTCGTGTGCACCACGGCCGGAGTGTTGTCGCCGGTGTTCCTGCGCTCGCTGAAGGGGGCCTCTACCGAAGACTTGCGCAGGAAGCCGTCGCCGTACCCACGGCGCACCCCCTCGTCGATCGCGGAGCCCAGGTCGCCCCCCACGAAGTGCACGTCTTGCCCCACTTCCAGGAACACCACGGCCAGACCGGTGTCCTGGCACAGCGGCAGGTTCTCGGTGCGCGCGATGGCGGCGTTCTCCAGAAGCTGCTGGAACACGTCGCGCCCGGCCTCCGACTCCTCCTCCTCGACCGCCCGCTCGAAGAATCCCACCACATCGTCGCCGAGGTGGTAGCAGGCGTCGATCGCCAGCCGGGCGACGGCGTCACGGATCTCGCCGACGTCTATCTCTCTCACTTCGCCCCTCCTTCCGCAGTGAGCACCCTACTCGACACAGGAGAGGTCGAGCATCTGCTCGGTGCGCCGGCGCACCTCTTCGGGGTCCTTGGGGCTGCGGGCCTTGCCGTCCTCGATGGCCGCCCGCGCGACGGCGGCGGCCACGGCCGGCGCCACACGAAGGTCGAAGGCTTCAGGGATCACGTGGTCGGGCGAGAGGTCGTCGCCCACCAGGTCGGCGAGCGCGTGGGCGGCGGCGATCTTCATGTTCTCGGTTATGTGGGTGGCCCGCACGTCGAGGGCGCCCCGGAAGATGCCGGGGAACCCGAGCACATTGTTCACCTGGTTCGGAAAGTCGCTGCGCCCGGTGCCGACGACGGCAGCCCCGGCTTCGCGCGCCAAATGGGGCATGATCTCAGGGTCGGGGTTGGCCATGGCGAAGATGATCGCGTCCTTCTCCATGGAGCGGACCATGTCTTGGGTGACCGCGTCCTTCACCGACACGCCGATGAAGCAGTTCGAACCCTCCATGGCGTCGGTGAGCGAGCCGCAGCGGTCGTTCTTGTTCGTGCGCTCGAGCATCTCGCGCTTCACCGGGTTCAGGTCTTCGCGCTCGGAGCAGACGATGCCCTTGCTGTCGACCAGCATCACGTCGCGCACGCCCAGGTCGAGCATGAGTTTCGCGCAGGCGATGCCGGCCGCGCCGGCGCCGTTCACCACCACGTGAAGGTCGCTCAACCCCCGTCCCGTGATGCGGCAGGCGTTGATGATGCCCGAGAGGCAGACGACCGCGGTGCCGTGCTGATCGTCGTGGAAGATGGGGATATCGGTGGACTCCTTCAGGCGCTTCTCGATGTCGAAGCAGCGCGGGGCGGAGATGTCCTCGAGGTTCACGCCGCCGAACGACGGCACGAGCAGCTGCACGGTGCGAACGATCTCGTCGGGATCCTGGGTGTCGAGGCAGATGGGGAACGCGTCCACCCCGGCGAAAGCCTTGAAGAGCACGGCTTTGCCTTCCATGACCGGCATGGCGGCTTTGGGGCCGATGTTGCCGAGCCCGAGCACCGCCGACCCGTCGGACACCACGGCCACCATGTTCCAGCGCCGGGTGTATACGTCGACCAGCTCGGGGTTCTTGTGGATCTCGCGGCACGGTTCGGCGACCCCAGGCGTGTATGCCATCGAAAGATCGTGCTTGCAGCCGGTGTGCACCCGGCTCACGACCTCGATTTTTCCGCGCCACTCGGTGTGTAGCCGTAGGGCTTCTTCCTGGATGTTCACTCCGAGCCTCCTTGCTCCGGTCGCGGGGCCCGCGGGCCCCCGATCCGCGCCGGCCCCTGGAATGCAGAAGATCCAGCAACCGACGCCGCGATCTAAACGATCTCACTCAGCATCGACGCTGGATCACCAGAGCTCCCACCGCACCGGAGTCCCGGGAGAAACGACTCACCGGACCGGCGACGGCCGCCGTAGCGACAGCTATGTTCGCGCACACAGGCGCTTCTAGTATTCATAACATACTGGGGGGATTCCTGCCAGGGGCGGGCGGCAGCCCGGGACCCTTACTCGGGGCAGCTCCGCTCAGCCCCCTGTCGTGTACGACTGCTTGTCCAGGCCCCACCAGGCGGGTAGACTCCGCGTACCTCGCCGGCGATGATCCCTGGGTACGCCGTGAGGGCGTGGCCACCCAGGATCGGAGGAATAGGGGGAATATGCGCGTTCTCTCGGGCATCCAGCCGTCTGGACGGCTGCACATAGGCAACTACTTCGGCGCCATCCGGCAGCATCTTCAGCTGCAGGCCGAGAACGAGGCCTTCTACTTCATGGCCAGCTACCACGCGCTCACCACGGTGCAGGACCCCAACGAGCTGCGGACCCTCACGCTGGGCGTGGCCATGGACTACCTGGCTCTGGGCCTCGACCCGGAGAAGACGGCCCTCTTCACCCAGCAGGACGTGCCCGCGGTGACCGAGCTCACCTGGATCCTCTCGTGCGTCACGCCCGTGGGACTCCTCGAGCGGGCGGTGAGCTACAAGGACAAAGTGGCCCAGGGGATTATGGCCAACCACGGCCTCTTCGCCTACCCGGTGCTGCAGGCCGCCGACATCCTGATCTACCTCTCGAACCTGGTGCCGGTGGGGCAGGATCAGAGGCAGCACATCGAGATCACCCGCGACATCGCCGCAAAGTTCAACGCTCAGTTCGGCGAGATCCTCGTGATCCCCGAACCGTACATCCTTGAAGAGACCGCCGTGGTACCGGGCATCGACGGCCGCAAGATGTCGAAGAGCTACGGCAACGAGATCGGCATGTTCGAGGAGGGTAAGAGCCTCAAGAAGAAGGTGATGAGCATCGTCACCGACTCGGCGGGCGTCGAAGACACGAAGGACCCGGCCGAGTCCACGCCCTACCTGCTCCTCAGCCTCATGGCTTCGCCCGATGAGACCCAGGCATGGGCCGAGCGCTACAAGAACGGGGGGATGGGCTACGGTGAAGTGAAGAAGCGCCTACTGGAGCTCCTCGACGAGACGTTCGGCCCCTATCGCGAGCGCCGGCGGGAGCTCGAGTCCGACCCCGCCTACGTGGCCGACGTGCTCCGCGAGGGCGGCCGGCGCGCCCGCCATGTGGCCAACAGCGTCATGGAACAGGTGCGGGAAGCGGTGGGCCTACCCATCTCCTACGAGCCCCCGCGATAGACAAGCCCCCGCGATAGACAAGCCCTCGCGATAGGAGACTGCGCGACGTGACCACGGAATCCGCCGACAGCCTGGAGCGTGTCGAACTCTACGTGCAACGCCTAGAGGCGCTGCACCGGCTGATAGCGGGCGTGACTCACGAGATCAACAACCCGCTCACCTCCGTCCAGGGACTCGTGGCGCTCCTGGAGGGTGAGGTCGAAGACGAGCAGGCCAGGCAGGACCTCAAGATCGTGGGCGGAGAGGTACGCCGGGCGGTGCAGATCGTGAGAGGTCTGCGGGCGTTCGCGGGCAGGATCGGCGAGGAGCCCCAGCCGTGCTCGCTGAGCCGCATCGTGAACTTGGTGACCGATGCGCGCGGCTACGAGACGAGGGCGAAGGGCATCGACCTCCAAGTGGACACCACACCAAACCTGCCCCTCGTGGTGGCGACACCCGCCGACCTGCATCAGCTCGTGCTCATGCTCCTGCTGCGGGCTGAAGAAGCCGCGATGCGCATGCCGTACGTGGAAGGGTCGCCCCCGCAGGCGGTGCACCTGGCCGTGACCACGGCCCCGAACACCGTGCTGCTCACCGTGGACGACGGAGGGCCGCCGCCGGCCGCCGCCGTGGACCCGATCCTGCGCGCCTGCTCCCTCGCAGCCGCCGACCTCGGCGGGTCGTTGGACGTAGACGAGCGGCCGAGCGGAGGCACGCGGGTCACGGTGACCCTTCCCGCCTGTCTCTGAGCGAGCGAAACGATACAAGTTCACACCTGCGAGGACGGCGGGCCGGGCGAGAGAAAGGGCCAGGGCGCTCCACGGTCACGTCGGTGCGCCGCAAGGCTACCACCCACGGCGGGGCCTTGCGGCGCGCTTCCCTTCGTACCACGCTCCTTCCTACCGTGCCTCGCAGGGTCTCAAGCCACAAGCCCCTTCACCGTCTCGACGATGCGCTCGGCGGAGGGCACGTACATGCTCTCGGCCAGAGGGCCGGGAGGTACGGGGATGTCGGGAGCGGCCACGCGGGCCACCGGCGCCTTCAGCAAGCCGAAGACCTTCTCGGCGGCCTCGGCGGCGATCTCGGAACCAACCGAACCCCGTTTCCGGCCCTCCTCCACGGTCACCAGGCGGCCGGTGCGGGCCACCGAGCCGAAGATGGTCTCCTGGTCGAGGGGCACCAACGTGCGCGGGTCGATCACCTCGGCTGAGATGCCCTCGGCCGCCAGCGTCTCCGCGGCTTCGAGCGCCTTGCCCACCATGCTGCCGATGGCGACGATGGTCACGTCATCGCCGGGCCGCAGGACGTTGGCCTTGCCCAGCGGCACCAGGAACTCCTCGTCGGGCACCTCCTGAGGCACGAAGTAGAGGAACTTGTGCTCGAACACCAGCACCGGGTCGTCGTCGCGGACGGCCGTCTTCAGTAAACCGTAGGCGTCGGCGGCGTTGGACGGGGCCACCACCTTCAACCCGGGTGGGCCGACGAAGGAGGCCTCGGTCACCTGCGAGTGGTTGTAGCCGATGGCGAAGCCGGCGCCGCCCGCCGTGCGGATCACCAGGGGCACGCTGGTCTGTCCCCCGGTCATGTAGGTCCAGGAGGCGATCTGGTTGGCGATCTGGTCCATGGCCAGGTACATGAAGTCGGCGAACATGATCTCGGCTATGGGCCGCAGGCCGGTGATGGCCAGGCCCAGGGCCATGCCCGCGATGCCGTTCTCCCAGATGGGCGTGTTGATGACGCGGTCCTCGCCGAAACGCTGCGCCAAGCCGGAGGTGGTGCCGAACATGCCGGCGCGTACGTCCTCGCCTAACAACACCACCCGGTCGTCATGGGCAAGTTCCTCGGCCAAGGCTCTGTTCACCGCGGCTGCGTAGGGCATCTCGGCCATGTCAGCTCCCCTCCCCCACGGCGCCCACGGGCGCGGCGGTGTAGACGCCGGCCAGCATGTCGTCGTACGTGGCATCGGGCAGGCTTCCGGCCCGAGCGATGGCGGCCGTCACCTCCGACACTACTGCCTCCCTCACGCGGGCCAGATCGTCCGCCGAAGCCACCCCCTGGTCCACCAGCTGCCGCTCGCAGAGGACGATGGGGTCGCGATCGCGCCAGGCACAGAGGTCGTCCTCGCACATGTACGAGCCGTCGTCCCCGCTCCAGTGCGGTCCCATCCGGTAGCTCATGAACTCCAGGAAGTAGGGGCCCGCCCCCGACCGAACTCGTTCGACGACCGTCTTCGCCGCCGAGTAGACCGCGGCCACGTCGTTGCCGTCCACCACGCTCCACGGAATGCCGTAGCCGTCGGCCCGGGGGGCCACGAATGGCGTGCACACGTGCTCATCGGCGGGAGAGAGCTCGCACCACGAGTTGTTGGTCATGGCGAACACGAGGGGCAACTTCCAGAGGGCGGCCACGTTCATGGTCGACCCCAGGTCGGCCTGGCTCGACGTGCCTTCACCGAAACCGATGACCGTCACCTGCTCCGACCGCCGGAGCTTCGCGGAGAGCGCCGCGCCGGCCGAGATGGCATAGTCCGCACCCAGACTGCCCACCAGGCCCACGAGGCCCACCTCGTACTGCGATAGATGCAGCCCACCCTTGCCCCGGGCGGGCCCGGCGGGCTTGGTGAAGTACTCGGCCCAGATGTCATCCTGCGACATACCCTTCCCCACGTACTCGGCGATGCCCCGGTGCGTGGGGAATAGGTAGTCGGTGGCTTCGAGCGCGTGCCCGAGGCCCACGCCCACCGCCTCCTGGCCCGTGCCGAAGTGTCCCATGAGGTAGAACTCGCGCTTCTCGAGCATGTCCGCCCAGATCCGCTCGGCCTCCCGGGTGGTCACCATCTTCCGGTGGAGGGCGAGGAGGGTCTGCGGTTCGATGGGTAGGATCGGCAGGGTCTCGCCCCGCCCCTCGGTACTCATGTCCGTCTCCCTTGATCGCGGGGAATGCGTGCTTACGAGGCCGCGGAGGGCGGCGGAGGGCGGGGGGCTCCGGGGCCGGCGGCGGGGCGACGCGGAGCCTGGCGGCAGGCCCAATCGCCCGGGCAGTGTGAACCATCGCAGAGGCGGCCGGCGCCCGAAGCGCGGGCGCCGGCGCGGAGGCTGCGGGTATCCCGGGGGCGGCCTCGACGGTCGCCTCCTCGTCCGGCTCTGACTGGATCGTCGAGCGTCATGCGGATCCCCCGTCATGCGCACGATGAATCTGTCGTCGTCCGAACCGATACGCCCGGACGATACCTTGATTCTACTCCAGCCGAGGCCGGCGGCAAGGCGAGCTTTGGTGACAGGAGGAGCTGCGAGCGACCCCGGCCCTGCTCCAAGCCTAGGAACCACCGCCAGGCGGGCACGATCCGGACCAGGCCCGACGACGATTCCCACTTCCTCATCCGTTGGCCGGTGCGAATGCCGGTCGCCTATCTCCATCCGATGTCGTATAGTGGTGCTGAGCCACGCACCGCATCATGGTTCGAAAGGACGCACCATGTCCGCCGACAAGGCCAAGGCCCTGACAGTCCGTCTGCCCGCGGATCTGTACGAACGGGGGAAGAGCGTGATAGAACGACGAAACACCACTCTCAACGAACTGGTGATCGAGGGCCTCGAACTCGTTGTCGCTGAAGAGGAGGAGGCAGCTCTCTTCGCGGCTTTCGGCGAGGTGGGAGCTGATGCAACGATGGGCGACGTCTCGTTCTCCTGGGCTGCGCAGCAAGAGACGGTCAGCGGCCGACCGCCCGACGAACATGCGACGCCCGTCGATGGCTAGGGTCCCGGAGGACGCAGCTTCGACAGGCCAGGTGATCCGTCGCGGCGAGATCTGGACCGTGGACTGGACCCCCGGCCACGGCTCAGGGCAGACGGGATCGAGGCCGGCGCTCGTCATCCAGACCGACGCCGCCTGCCGGAACCAGAAGTATCCCAACGTCATCGTGCTTGCGGTGAGCACGGCCGGCCGGAACGTCCCCTTTCACATTCCGTTGACTCCGACCCAGGAGAACGGACTGCGCGCACCATCGTTCGTCAAGTGCGAGCAGATTCTCACCATCAGCAAGGACCGGCTGCGGGAACGATGGGGGGCAGCGACTGCGGACGACATGAACGCCATCGCGGAGGCTGTCGTTCTCGTGCTCGCCCTCCACAGCGCACGGCGGGCCTGACCGTATGTGGACGGCCTCTCCCAAGGCGGCTTCCTAGATTCTCAATTGAAAGACTCATTCCATATGACTTACCAATCGGCATCTCTGCGGTGCGCCGTGCGTTCAGCCAATAGACGAACCCGATCTCGCGTATCCCATGACCGAATGTCACCCTCCGCGATTCCCTCGAACTCCGAACGCCGAGTCGGTATGGGTCCTTCGAGCCCGAGAAATGAGGAACCGCCCCGCCTGCCGGGGGGGCGGCGGGCGGAGCGGTTGGGGGGACTCAGGTGTCGGCCCCGGGACCGGCGCGGCCCCGGGACGTCGCACAGACTACCCGGTTACGCCTTCGTCGGTGATGGCGAGGGCTGCGTCGAAGATCTCGTAGGCCTCACGCATCTCCGCTTCCGTGATGCAGAGCGGCGGGTTGCTGAATAGATTGTTCCAGTTCACGAAGACGAACAGGCCGTTCTCCTTCAAGAAAGCGCCCAGCTTCGCCATCTCCGGGCTGCTGCCGTTGAAGGGGGCCATAGGCTCCTTGGTCCGGCGGTTCCGCACGAGCTCGATCACCCCGAACAGGCCGATCGAGCGCACGTCGCCCACCGACGGGTGCTTCGCCTTGAGGTCGGCCATCAGGTCGGCCATGAGGGCACCCATGCGTCGCGCGTTCCCCACCAGGTCGTCCTCGTGCATGACCTTGAGGTTGGCCACGGCGGCCGCCAGCGACATCGGGTGGGCATTGTAGGTGAGCCCACCGTAGAACTTGTGGTCGTTGAAGTACTCGCGCAGCTTCCCGTTGATGGCGACCGCACCGAGCGGCATGTAGGCCGACGTGAGCCCTTTGGCCATGGTGATGATGTCGGGCACGACGTTCCAACGGTCGACTGCGAACCACTCGCCGCAACGGCCAAGGCCGGCCATGACCTCGTCGGCCACCAGGAGGATGCCGTACGTGTCGCAGAGCGCGCGGAGGCCCTGTAGGTAGCCGTCCGGCGGCACGATGATGCCGTTGGTGCCGGTGACCGGCTCGATGAAGACCGCCGCGATGGTCTCCGGACCCTCGTACATCATGACTTCTTCGATCTGGTCGAGGCACTTCTGCGAGAAGACCTTGTCGCTGTCACCCTCGGTGTACAGCTGGCTGCGGTACTTGTAGGGGTCGAAGACCCTGATCACGCCGGGCATGCCGGGTTCGTTCGCCCAGCGGCGCGGGTCGCCGGTGAGCGTCATGGATCCCGCGGTCGCTCCGTGGTAGGAGCGGTAGCGCACCATGATCTTGTGGCGTCCGGTGTACGCGCGGGCCATCTTGATGGCGTTCTCGTTGGCTTCGGAGCCGCCCAGGGTGAAGAAGAACATGTCGAGGTCGCCCGGGGTGATCTCGGCCATCATGGGGCCGATCTCGGCGCGCACCCGTGTGGCCATGCCGGGACCGGCGTAGGCGAGTTCCTCGGCCTGAGCCTTGATGGCCTCGACGACCCGCTTGTCTCCGTGGCCGATGTTCACGCACATCAGCTGGGAGTTCATGTCGATGTAACGCTTCCCATCCGCATCCCAGAAGTGCACGCCTTTGGCGCGGACCATCGGGATGGGATCGACCTGCGACTGAACCGACCAGGAGAAGAAGGTGTGCTTCTTCGTGAGTTCCACGATCTCCTGAGCCGACATCCGCGTGTCAGTTGTCATTCGCACCGCCTCCGTCATCCTGTGTGAACGCCCTTCGGGCCGGCCCCGCGGCCGGCCCGTCGAACGGCTTGGTTCCTAGCTCCACGTTCCCATGGTCTTCGAGTCCCAGATCCAACGGTTCACGACCACCTTCTTGTCCGTGAAGAAGTCGATCGCGTCGCGACCCATGCCGTGCAGATCGCCGAAGAAGGAGTCCTTCCGGCCGGCGAAGGGGAAGTAGGCCATGGCCGCGGGCACACCGATGTTAATACCGATGTTACCGGCGTTCGCCTCGTACTTGAACTTACGGGCGGTGAAGCCGTCCTGCGTGTAGATGGAGGCGGCGTTACCGAAGGGGCTCTCGTCGATGATCTTGAGCGCCTCGTCCAGCGTGTCCACCTTCATGATGCACGCCACCGGGCCGAAGATCTCTTCCGTGGCGATCGTCATGTCGGGAGTCACGTTGTCGAAGATGGTGGGGCCGATGAAGTAGCCTTCCTCACACCCCGGGGTGACGACCTGGGGGGTGCGCCCGTCAAGCAGCAGTGTGGCGCCTTCCTCGATGCCTTTTTCTATCAGGCCGAGGATGCGCTCTTTGCCCTTGGCGCTGATGACCGGGCCCATCCCGACCCGCTCGTCGAGACCGTAGCCGACCGTGACCTGGGCCGCCCGCTCCCTGAACGCCGCAGATGCCTGCTCGTGCACCTCGTCGCCCACACACACCAACACGGAGCCGGCGAGGCAGCGCTCGCCCGCGCACCCGAAGAAAGAGTTGATCCAGTTCTGCGACGCCTTCTCGAGCACGGCGTCGGGCATGACCACCAGGTGGTTCTTGGCGCCGGCCTGGGCCTGCACGCGCTTCTTATACTTGGCGCCTTCGTGGTAGACGTAGTGGCCCACGTGCGTGGAGCCCACGAACGAGATGCCTTTGATCAGCGGGTGGTGCAGCAGGGCATCGACCACTTCCTTGTCGCCGTTCACCATGTTCATGACGCCGGCGGGGAGACCGATCTCATCGAGGAGCTCGAACACCATCCTCTGGCTGATCGGGGCCTGCTCGGAGGGCTTGATGATGTAGGTGTTCCCGGCGGCGATGGCGTAGGGCCAGAACCAGAACGGCACCATCATCGGGAAGTTGAAGGGGGCGATGCAGGCGAACACTCCGAGCGGCTGACGGATCATCTCCTCGTCGATGCCGACAGCCGCCCCATCCTCAAGGTTATATCCCATCATGAGGGACGGCATGCCGCAGGCGACCTCGAGGTGCTCGATGCCGCGGCTGACGTCGCCCTGGGCTTCTTCGTAGGTCTTGCCGTGCTCCTGAGTGACCACGCGCACGAGGTCCTCGAAGCGGGCCTCCATGGCTGCCTTCATCTTGTAGAGGTACTGCACGCGGTTCTGCGGCGGGACGCGGCGCCAACTGTCGAAGGCGGCCTGGGCGGCCTGGGCGGCCTTATCGACTTCAGCCGCGGTAGACAGCGGGACGCTGCCGATCTCTTTGCCGGTCGCGGGGTTCTCGATCGGGAGTATACGCGTGCTCTCCGACTGCACGAACTCGCCGTTGATGTAGTTGGGGATGCTGCCGTAGTGCGCCTTGAACTCCGGGATGATGACGATAGGCTCGGTCGTGGCCACGTATCTACCTCCTGGCACGGTAGGGTTCTCTCGGGACAAACCGGACGCGCACCGGCTCGCCCTCCCCCCGGGTGCGGGCCGCCACCTCCTGGCCGCCCTGGTGCCTCTCAGACTACCCTCTGTTTCGGAATACGGTCCAGTGGTAGCATGCACACATGTCGCCACTACTCACAGCGTCGTGCACATGAGCTCCTCCCCCCTCACGGTCCGCGATCTCTTGGCGGAGCCGGAGTTCCGACTCGAAGCGCGGGCGGGTTCACGATCCTTCGGCCGCGCCGTCGATGGCATACACCTCTCTGAGCTCGACGACCCCACGCCTTGGATGGTGCCGAGCAGCATCCTCCTCACGACCGGACTCAACATCAACACCGATCACACCGCCGGCGTGAGACTCGTGGAGACGCTGAGCGTCGCGGGCATGTCGGGTCTCGGTATCGCGCTCGGCCACTACCTCACGACGCTCCCCCCTGCGATGGTGCAGCGCGCCGAGGAGATCTCCTTCCCGCTCTTCACGCTTCCCATGGACGTGCCGTTCCGACGAGTCAGCGCCTACGTGTACGATGCTCTCGCCTCGCGCGACACGTACCGCCTCCGGCGCAGCATGGCGGTGCAGAGCCACCTCCTCGAACTCCTGATCGAGGAGCGGGGAGTCGAGGAGCTGGTGCAGCAACTCGCCCATCTGTTGGAGACCACGGTGCTACTCTACGACGGCCGCGGCTCCCTCCTCACGGTGGCGAGAGGCCAGGCGCGGTTCTCGTCGCGCGGGATGGCCACCTTGTGGGAGCGCTACCTCGAACACCGAGGGAGGAGGGAGATCCTTCCCGCTTTTCAATCGTCCGGTTTCCGCGTGTCATACAGGGAGGTCTCGCTCCACGGAGTCGTGGAGCGCGTGCTGCTCGCCGCGTACGCCAACCGCCCCATCCCCGAATTGGCCGAAACCACTTTGTCGTTCGCCCAGAAGCTGCTCACTCTGGACGTGCTGCGCAACCGCGACGCGGCCGATCTCCAACGCCGCATGCGCACCGGACTCATGGACGATCTCGTGTCGGGCATCGGCACCGAGACGGAGCTCTCCGCACGGATGCGCCAGTACGACCTGGCTCCTGAGAAGCCGTGGAGGATCGCCGTGCTCGACGTGGACTCCTTTACCGAGCGCTTCCCGGCCGAGGGGCATCCCGGCCATCGCGAGACGCGCATGCAGGAGTTCAAGAACACGCTCCTGGAGGCCGTGGACTCCTTCCTCCAGGGCCAAGGGCTTCCGTTCCTCACCATGCTGAAGAGCGACTCCGTCGTGTCCCTTGTGCAATTCACCGATACGAGTGTGGCCTCGGCGGAGCGCACGCTGGTGGCGCTGCGAGAGGCCGTCGAGGAGAACCTGGCCCCCGTGACATTGAGCGTGGGGGTGTCCGCCGCCGCGACCGGAGCGACCGGCGCCGCCGCGGCCTTCCGCCAGGCACGCGAGGCTCTGGGTCTCACCAAGCCCGTAGAAGGGCTGCGCACCCGCTTCTTCGACCTCGTGCACCCACAGAGCCGTCTGCTGGACTCCCAAAGCCCCGAGGGCCTCGCGGCAATCTACGAAGAGACCATCGCGCTCCTTGACGACCACGACCGCGAACGCCGCACCCAACTCCTGCGGACACTCGAAGTCTTCCTGACGCAGGAGCGCTCGCTGAACCGCACCGCCGAGACCCTGCACATGCACAGGAACACGCTGGCGAAGCGCATCGCGCGCATCGAGGAGATCCTCGGCCGCAGTCTCGCGGTCACCGACGACCTCGTGGCGATCGGCCTCGGCCTCCGGGCGCGGGAACTGCTGGCCGGAAGACGCACGTTGTCGTGAGTGACGAAACGCCGCCGGCGCAGCCGGCGCACACGCGAAGAAGGCAGGTGAGGGCATGACCGATCCCCAGAAGAACGATCCCACAACCGCATCCGAGACCGGCGACCCGGGCGCTCCGGGCGACCCGGGCGCTCCGGGCGCTCCGGCCGTGAGGCCCGGCCTGGAGGAGGCGATCAAGCAGGCGTTGCGGTGCCTCGCCGAGGTGCTCGAGGTCAGGCTCCTCAGCGATGAGGAGCGCGCGCGCATCGCAAGCCTCGAGGCCGAAGGCGAAGTCGGCGGCGCGGCGGGGGGCATGTTCGAGTTCGTGAACGAGGGCATGCGCAAAGCGATGGCCTGCGAGATGGCCTTCGCCGCCCTCACCGGCCCCATGCTCGAGGATCCTCCCGAGCCCTGGACCATCATGCTAGACGACGACGGCCAGGTGATCGGGGAGTGGCTGGCCGAGAGCCGGCGCGAAGAGGTGAAGGAGAGCGGGCGTGGCATCTTCCTCTCACCCGACTTCGTGCTCTACAAGGACCGCAAGCCGAAGGGCAAGGGGCGTTTCGTGATGCCCTTCATGTGTGTCCCGCTGCCGGGCCACGACGACGACCTGACCACCTGCGGCATGGGCACGCCCTCCGGCCTCGCCGACGAATACATCCGCGGCCTGATGGGTAACCCGGGCAAGGAAGTAGCGACCGTGGTTATCGGGATCAACGTCGGCTCGACGTCCAAGACGCAATCGAAGATTTGAGAGGGAGGCCCCCACGATGAGCGAAGCCCGCACCACGCCATGGGTCGGCGACCTGGGTACCGTGGCCGAGTACGCCACCGACGGCATCGTCAGTAAAACCCTGATCGACGAACCCCGCGTGAAGATCGTCCTGTTCGCCATGTCGGCCGGGCAGTCGCTCTCGGAACACACGGCGAGCATGCCGGCTTCCATCCACATCCTGGAGGGCACGTGCTCGGTCCTGCTGGGCGAAAACCGTCACGACGCGCCTCCCGGCACCTACATCTACATGCCGGCGAACCTCAACCACGCGGTCGATGCGATCGCGGACTCGGTGTTCCTCCTGCACCTGCACCGCGGGGAAGGTTGATCGGGGAGCACGCCGCTACGCGGCGCCGCGGGGATCGGCGCCACCCGCCCGCCGACGGCAGCAGGTTCGAAGCCGTCCATCGGATACCCTATGGGGTATAATCGGCGCAGTGGGGAACAGCCTCCCCACCGATGCTGAGATCGGTGCGCTCACGTGCGCGAACGCAACCCCAGATGCGCGAACGCCGCCCATCGCACGGCGACGCGCGAGGAGGATCGAGATGACGAGCAGCGAGTCCCGCGAAACCGCCGTCGCGGAATCAACCGCCACCGAGAAGAAGACCCCACGCACCACGGGAGTCGCCGCAGCCACCGTCCGCGCCGACATCGATGCCGGCATCTGCGGCTTCCACACGACGGTGCGTGCGGAAGCCGAGTCGATGCGCAAGGTGAAGCTCGACATCGAGAGCGACTGCCCGCAGATCCACAAAGCGGCCGAGCAGTTGCCCGAGATGGACATGCTCGAAGAGCTCAAGGCGGGTCTCGGTCGCGGGCACGTGTACGAGGTGCTGTCCGGTTGCGTGCGGCACGTCACCTGCCCGGTGGGCTCAGGCATCCTGAAGGCGGCCGAATCGGCGGCGGGCCTGGCCTTGCCGAAAGACGTCGGCATCAAGCTGACCAAGGAGTAAGCCGCCGCCGGCGCCGCCGAGCCTATTCCACCAGCACCAGCCCCGTCCAGCGTACAGGTTCGTCCGAGGAGAGCTTGATGGGCAGGCCGGCGTTCGCGGCCGTCTTGAACACGTCGATGCCCACCGCTTCCATGGAAGGACGCGCCTCCAGCGGCCGCCGGCAGGGGTCGCCGCCCCCCACGCCCACGCAATCCGGACAGAGGATGCAGATACCTCCGGTGAACCCGGCGGCGTAGTAGTAGCCAGCCTTGAACGCTTGGGCCTCGAGCTTGGTCACCAGCGTGCCCAAAGCGCGGTTCTCATCGCCGTGGAGCTCCGCCTCCAACTCCACCACGCTCTTGCCGCCCATGCATTCAGCGTCCAGATCGAGCGAATTGCGCCCCGATTCGATCTGCACGAGCAGCGCGACGGAGTAGCGGTCGAGCGTGCGGCGGAACTCCTTCACCGACATGGTGTTGGGAGGGCAATGAAGGTAGTTGCCGTAGCCTGGGCAGACCGGCACGGCGCACTTGAGGCGCACACGTTCGTCCACCACCACCTGCTCCGCCGGCAGAAGCGCCGCCGCGGTGGCCCCGAGCTCCAGAGCCTTCTCCACCAGGAACGCGAAGGCAGCAGGTGCCTCCCCGTGAAGCGCCTGCGCCTTCCTCCTGCTCACCATCTACGTCCTCCGTGCCGGCCTCCCCTCGAAGGGCGAGGCTTCGCTGGGTCTGAGGGGCCGGGCTCGGCCCCATCCGAGATGCCCATCGTACCAGACGGAACGGAGCGCCACTGTCATGCCGGAAGAGCCCGGGAGTTTTCACGGCGCTGCGCGGAGGGGGCGTTCTGCGATAGGCTAGGCTCGAAGCTCGGGGATTGCCCGACGCCCGCAACGGGGGCTTTGTCACATGCCCCCGCGACACCTCAGCCCGCGACACCTCAGGGGGTACAGGATGACGCCAAAAGGGTACGCGCCCGCCGATTCCTTTGAATCTCCACGCTTCTGCGGCGTGCGCACCTTCATGCGCCTGCCTCTGGTGACGGATCTCGACGGGGTCGACGCGGCCTTCGTCGGCGTGCCGTTCGACACGGGCGCCTCGTTCAGAGTGGGGGCCCGCTTCGGGCCGGAGGCGGTGCGCAGCGCCTCCCACCTCTTGCGACCGTACAACGCCGGCGCCGGTGTGGATATCTTCGAGCACGTCTCGGCCGTCGACGCCGGCGACGCCTCGGTGGTGCCTGGGTTCATCACCGATTCGCACGTCAGGATCGAAGCCGATCTGCGGCCCCTGTTCGAAGCAGGCGTGGTCCCCCTGGTCATCGGAGGCGACCACTCCATCGCCCTGCCGGAGCTGCGCGCAGCCGCGGCGGTACATGGCCCGCTTGCGCTCGTGCACTTCGACTCGCACTCCGACACGTGGGACTCCTACTTCGGCCAACCTCACAACCACGGCACGCCGTTCCGGCGCGCCCTCGAGGAGGGGCTGATCGCCCCGGAGAAGAGCATCCAGCTGGGTATGCGAGGACCTCTCTACGCCGCCTCAGACATCGACGACGCGCGGGCTCTGGGCCTAACGGTCCTCACCACCGACGACGTGAGGGGGATGGGCATCAGCGAGGTGATCGCCGAAGCGCGGGCACGTGTGGGCTCCGCGCGGACGTTCGTGAGCTTCGACATCGACTTCCTAGACCCGGCCTTCGCCCCGGGTACAGGAACGCCTGAGGTGGGCGGCTTCACCACGTGGGAGGCCCAGCAACTCCTACGAGGCCTCGCGGGCATCGACATCGTCGGGGCCGACGTGGTGGAGGTGCTACCCGCTCACGACCCGGCCGCCATCACCGCCTTCGCGGGGGCCGCCGTGCTCTATGAACTATTGACCCTTGTAGCCATCAGGAGGCGGGACTCATGATCCTAGTGGGTGGAGCACAACTTGCGACGGTGTTGGGCGACACCGCCGCCAACCTGGAGAAAGTGGAGCGGCTCGCCCGCGAAACCAAGGCACTGCACCCCGATCTGCGGCTTCTGGCGTTCCCCGAGCTCGCCCTGTCGGGCTACGACTGCGGGCCGGCCTTCACGGAATTCGCCCTCTCGTGGCCCGCGGCGCCCGAGCTGCAAAGACTCTCCTCGCTTGCGAAGGAGCTGGAGATGGTCTTAGTGGTGGGGTACGCGGAGATCTCGAACGAAGACGACGCGCTCTACGACTCGGCCGCGATCATCGACGCCGACGGCGCCTTCGTGGGCTCGTACCGCAAGACCCACTGTCTTGACAGAGAGCGTCCCTTCTTCGAGAACGGTGCTGATCTCCCCCTCTACGAGACGGCGGTAGGTCGCCTCGGCGTATTGATCTGCTGGGATTCCGCGATGCCGGAAGCGGCCCGCGTGTTGACGCTCGCGGGAGCGGACCTCCTCGTGGTCGTGGGCGCCTGGGAAGACCCGTACGGACCCGACTGGGAGGTGGTGATACAGGCGCGGGCCTTCGAGAACGTGATACCGGTGCTGGGCGTCAACCGCACCGGCACGGACCTCACGTCGGTATTCTCCGGCCGGTCTCGACTGGTCGATTGTCGGGGTTGTCTCGTCACCCACCTCGACGCCGAGGCCGACGACGTATTCGTAGGGACGATCGACCTGGCAGAGACCGCCGTGGCCCGGAGCGGAGAGGGATCACAGTTGCGCGACCGGCGGCCGGACCTCTACGGCCCCGTTGTCGCACCACTGCCGCCCGCCTGATGCACCGGCCGCCGGCCTCCGACCCCGTAGACCTCACCCGGCTGATGGGCACGGGCATGCCCGTGCACCCCTTACTTCTCGGGGCTGACGTACTGATCGTAGAGAGCCTTTGCGGACTGGGGACCTTGGGGCTGGGAAGGGCCTATTTCGCCTTCGTGCCCCTGCGGTTGGAGGGTCTGGACGGATCGCCGATCCGGGCCCTCGGCTGGAGGGTTTAGGTCTCGGGTTCTCCAGAGTCGGCGCCCGCCGGCTCGTCGTCGTGCGAGAACCGGTCGCGGGCGGCGCGCCAGCCGCCCTGGAACAGGTCGGCCACCCCGTTGGTGAAATCGCGGGCCTCCTCGAGCATCATCTCTTTCAGCGCGGAGGAGTAGGCCCCCACCGACCGGTAGCGCTCGTATCGTTGGCGTAGCAACTTCTTGAGCGCGATGTGGTCGACCTCGGCCACTTCGCGCACCAGCGCGTCCCGCAGTTCACGGGCGGCGGACTCCGGATCGGTGTGAGCTCCGCCCTCCGGCTCCGGGATCACGCCGTCGACGATGTGGAGCTTGATCAGGTCGGGCGGGGTGAGCTTGAGTTGGTCGGAGATGTCTTCCGCCCGGCTCGAGTCGCGGTAGAGAATGGCGGCCGCGCCCTCGGGAGCGATCACCGAGTATATGGTGTTCTCCTGCATGAGCACGCGGTCGCAGGCCCCCACGGCCAGGGCCCCGCCCGAGCCGCCCTCGCCGATGACCACCGCGACCGTGGGCGTGCGAAGGTCGCTCATCAGGCTCAGGCAGGTGGCCAGGCTCATGGCGATGCCCCGCTCCTCGGCCTCGTATGTGGGCATGGCACCGGGCGTGTCGATCAGGGAGACCAGGGGCAGCCGGAACTTCTCGGCGAGACGCATGGCCCGCTGCGCCTTGCGGTAGCCCTCGGGGAGCATGCGGCCGCCTCGCCGGCGCGCATCGCCGTGGCCCCGTTCCTGGCCCATCACCACGACGGAGCGCCCGGCCAGCTTGGCGAACCCCATGACCAGGGCGGGGTCGTCACCGAACAGGCGGTCACCGTGTAGCTCGACGAAATCGTCGAACACGCTGTCGATGTAGTCGAGAGAGGTGGGGCGGTCTTCGCGGCGCGCCCTCTGCACCACTTCCCAGCTTCTCCCCTCGGGGAGAGCGACGGGCTGCTCCCGGCGTACCTCCTCCACCTGCTCCGGGCGGAACTCGTCGGCCAGGCAGGAGAGGAGGGTGGTGAGCACCGACTTCAGACGGGCCGGCTCCACCACCGCGTCGATCATGCCGTGCTCGAGGAGGAACTCCGCGGTGTGCGAACCGGGCGGAAGGGGTTCGCCCATGGTCTGCTCCACCACCCGCGGGCCGGCGAACCCGATCAGAGTACCAGGCTCGGCCAGGATCACATCGCCCAAACTGGCGAAGCTGGCGTAGATGCCCCCTGTGGTGGGGTTTGAGAGCACAGAGATGAACGGCACACCGCGCTCGCGGAGCCGGGTGGCCGCGGCGGCTGTCTTCGCCATCTGCAGGAGCGAGATCATGCCTTCCTGCATGCGCGCGCCGCCCGAGGTGGCGACCGTCACGATAGGCGTGTCCTCGCGGGTGGCCCGCTCGAAGGCGCGGGCGATCTTCTCTCCCACCACCGACCCCATGGACCCACCCATGAACTCGAAGTCGAGCACCGCAAGGATCGCCGGATACCCGCCGATGCGGCAGTGTCCCGTCACCACGGCGTCGCGCAACCCCGTCTTCTCTCGGGCGCTCTTCAGGCGCTCGGGGTATGACTTGTCGTCAGCGAAGTGGAGCGGGTCGGCGGCCGAGAAGTAGCGGTCGGTCTCCTTGAAGGAGCCGGCGTCGGCCAGTCGCTCGATGCGCTCCCGCGCCTTCACAGTTCCGCCATGGCCTCCTGCACCAGCGAAGCCACCTGGGTGGGGTTCACTCCCACCCGGATGCCCACGGCCTCGAGAGCCTCCTTCTTGGCGCCCGCGGTGCCCGAGGTGCCCGAGATGATGGCTCCGGCGTGACCCATCTGCCTGCCGGGGGGCGCCGTGAAGCCGGCGATGTAGGCCACAACCGGCTTGGTGACCTCGCGGGTGATGAACTCCGCCGCCTGCTCCTCCTCGTTCCCGCCGATCTCGCCCACCATGGCGATGACCTTGGTCTCGGGATCTGCTTGGAAGCAGGCGAGGATGTCGATGAAACTCGAGCCCACGATGGCGTCACCGCCGATGCCCACGGCGGTGGATTGGCCCAGACCCTTCTGAGTCAGCTCGTTCGCGATCTGGTAGGTGAGGGTGCCGGACCGGCTGACGAGGCCCACGCCGCCGGGCAGGAAGACCTGGGGAGGCATGATGCCCACATTGGCCTTGCCGGGCGAGATGACCCCCGGGCAGTTCGGGCCGATCATGGCCACGCCCTTGGCCCGCAGGTAGTTGTACACCTTCAGCATCTCGTGCGTGGGGATACCCTCGGTGATGGTCACGATGAGGCGCACGCCGCTGTCGATGGCCTCGTACATGGCGTCGGCCGCGAAGCGAGGCGGCACGAAGATCAGGGAGACGTCGGCGCCGGTGGCGGTCACCGCGTCGTTCACGGTGTCGAAGACCGGGATGCCCTCCACGTCCTGCCCGCTCTTGCCGGGGGTGACGCCGGCCACCACCTGGGTGCCGTACGCGCGGTTGCGGAGCGCGTGGAAGGAACCCTCACGTCCGGTGAGACCCTGAACCACGAGCTTGGTGTCTTTGTCGATGAGAATGGCCATCAGCCCTCCCTTCCGGCGGCGAGCGCTACGGCCTTGTCGGCGGCGTCGAGCATGGTGGCCTCCACGTACAGGTTGGGCACGGCGGCCTGGGCGAGAATCTCGCGCCCCTCGACGTCGTGGGTGCCGTCAAGCCGCACCACGATGGGCATCGCGATGCCCATCTGCTCGACGGCGGTGAGCACACCGTTGGCCACCTCGTCGCACCGGGTGATGCCTCCAAAGATGTTGAAGAAGATCACCTTCACCTTGGGGTCGGAGGTGATCACCTCGAGCGCGCTGACGATCTCCTCCGCTTTGGCGCCGCCGCCCACGTCGAGGAAGTTCGCCGGCGCACCGCCGGCGTCGGCCACCACGTCGAGGGTGCTCATCACCAAGCCCGCGCCGTTGCCGAGTACGCCGATGTCGCCGTCGAGCTTCACGTAGGTGACGCCCCGCTCCAGGGCCATCTGCTCCTGAGGGTCGGCCGCCTCCACGTCGCGCATCGCGGCCACCTCAGGTTGGCGGTAGAGGCTGTTGTTGTCCACCGAGAACTTCGAGTCGAGGGCCACCAGGCGGCCGTCCCCGGTGAGGATGAGCGGGTTGACCTCCACGAGCGTCGCCTCGTACCGGGTGAACGCTTCCCAGAGCTTGGTGAAGACCTCGCCCATCGGACGCACGAGCTCGGCGCCGAGACCCGCGTCGAAGCACAGACGGCGCGCGATGTAGTCGCTCCATCCCGCCAGGGGATCCACCCACACCCGACTCAGCGCCGTGGGATGCTCGTGCGCAACCTGCTCGATGTCCATGCCACCGATGCCCGAGAGCATGGCGAGCACCTTCTTCGCGCCCCGGTCGAGTACGAGCGCAGCGTACATCTCGCGCGCGATGTCCGACGCTTCCTCCACCAGAACGCGGCGCACCGTGTGCCCCTGGATGTCCATGCCGATGATCTGCTCGGCGACGGCCCGCGCCTCGGCGGGGCCGTCGGCCAACTTCACGCCGCCCGCCTTGCCTCGCCCACCCACCTGCACCTGGGCCTTCACGACGACGCGACCACCGATCTCGGCCGCGGCCGCCTCAGCCTCCTCTGGCGTTGCGGCCACCATGCCTCGAGGGACGGGAAGACCCACCGTGGCGAAGATCTCCTTGCCCTGAAACTCGTACAGATCCATCCGAGAACCCTCCGATGTCGCTGACCTCGTCGCGGCGCCGCCGGAACGGCGCACCGAGCCGACGCGTCGGTCAGATGTGCAACGATCCGCCGCCCTTGAACTCCCCGAACTCCTGTCGCAGCACCCCCGCGATCTCGCCCAACGTCGCGTAGGCCCGCAGCGCCTCCTTCATCGGATAGAGCAGGTTGTCCGACGAACGCGCCGCCTCGCGCATGCTCCCGAGGGCCGCTTCCACCGCCGCCGGGTCGCGCTCGGCCCTCAGGCCGGCCAGCCGCCGCTCCTGGATCTCCTGCACGGCGGGATCAACTCGGTGCAGAGCGATACGCGGCCTCTCGCCCGACGAGAACTTGTTCAGGCCCACGACCACCCGGTCGCCCCGCTCGATGGAACGCTGGTACTCGTACGCCGAATCCTCGATGGCACGCTGCATGAAGCCCTGCTCGATGGCCTTCACCGCGCCGCCAAGCCGGTCGATCTCGTCCATGAGCTCCTGGGCCTTGGCCTGGATGTCGTCGGTGAGCGTCTCCACCGCGAAAGAGCCGGCCAAGGGGTCGGGGATGTCGGCCACCCCAGACTCGTACCCGATGATCTGCTGCGTGCGAAGGGCGATAGCCACCGACTCGTCGGAGGGCAGCGCGAGCGCCTCGTCGAAGGAGTTGGTGTGCAGGGACTGCGTGCCTCCGAGCACGGCGGCGAGCGCCTGGAGCGCCACCCGCACCACGTTGTTGTGCGGTTGTTGGGCCGTCAACGTGCAACCCGCCGTCTGGGTGTGAAAGCGGAGCATCTGACTCTTCGGGTCGGTCGCGCCGAAGCGGTCGCGCATGATGGCGGCCCACATGCGCCGCGCCGCTCGATACTTGGCGACTTCCTCGAGCAGGTTGTTGTGCGCGTTGAAGAAGAAGGAGAGTTGTCCCGCGAACGCGTCCACCTCCAAGCCGGCCTGGACAGCCGCCTTGACGTAGGCGATGCCGTTCGCCAGCGTGAAGGCCAGCTCCTGCGCCGCCGACGAGCCCGCCTCCCTGATGTGGTAGCCGGAGATCGAGATGGTGTTCCAGTTCGGCAGGTTCGCCTGACAGTAGGCGAAGATGTCGGTGATGATGCGCATGGAGGGAGCCGGCGGAAAGATGTAGGTGCCGCGGGCAACGTACTCCTTGAGAACGTCGTTCTGGATGGTGCCTCTGAGCCCGCGGGTCTCGACGCCCTGCTTCTCGGCCACGAGCTCGTACATGAGCAGCAGCACCGCCGCCGGCGAGTTGATGGTCATCGAGGTGGAGACCTTGTCGAGAGGGATGCCCTCGAACAGCGCCTCCATGTCGCGGAGCGAGTCGATGGCCACGCCCACTTTGCCCACTTCGCCCTCGGCCAGCGGGTGATCGGAGTCGTAGCCCATCTGGGTGGGCAGGTCGAAGGCCACCGAGAGCCCGGTCTGGCCCCGCTCGAGCAGGTAATGGTAGCGACGGTTGGATTCCTCGGCCGACGCGAAGCCCGCGTACTGGCGCATGGTCCAGAGACGGCCCCGATACATCGACGGATACACGCCGCGCGTGTAGGGGAACTCGCCCGCGGAGCCGAGGTCGGCCTCCCAGTCCTTGTCGGCGACGTCGGCCCACGTGTACTCAGGCCGGAATTCGACTCCCGAATCGGTGAAACGGGCGCTCGGACCGTCCGGAGTCATCTTGTCCTCAGCCACATCTCTCCCCTGTGTAGAGCGGGCCTCAGGCCCGCTGGACCAGCTCCGACAGCACGCCGAAGGTGCTCTTCGGATGCAGGAACGCGATGCGAGAACCGGCGAGACCTCGGCGCGGGGTCTCGTCCACCAACCGAACTCCGCAGGCCTTCAGTCGGGCGAGCGCACCCTCGATGTCGTCCACCGCGTAGGCGATGTGGTGCATGCCCGCACCCTTTTCGGCCAGGAAGCGCGCGATGGGGGAGTCGTCGCGGATGGGGCGCAGCAGCTCGATCGTGGTCTCCCCGATCTGGAGGGCCACGGCCTCGACCCCCTGATCCTGCAGGATCTCCCTGTGGTGCACGGGCAGCACAAACCCACCTTCATAGAGGGCGAGGGCGGCGTCCAGGTCGGGGACGGCTATGCCGAGGTGGTCTATCTTCGAGAACATCTGGAATGTTCCTCCTTGGCCGAAGTTCCGGCGGGTGGCAATGATAGACGCTCCGCGCCGGGCGCGCCACCGCGCGCGGCTGAGCGTTCCCCGTCTGACGCCGCCTCCGCGCGCAAAGCGCGTCGAAGGGGGCGGCGGCGTGGAGTCATGGGAGCGGGGGCGTGGGCCGACTCGCGCCCGTCGCCGGCACCGGCGAAGAAAGCTACCCCGAGTCGCCGCCCTCCGCGACGAGCGCTCGGAGCGCCTCGGTCAACTCGGCCGACCTCACGTATCCGACCTCCGGGGCGCCATCGGCTTCACGGTGCTGGTACTTCACCCATTCGGGCTCCAGCGTGGCCGCCACTTCCGAGAACAGGAACACGCGGCCGTCGTGGAGGGTCACCCGGACCCCCGGAGGAGTAGTTCATTCGAAGAGCAGATCGGGCGGCCACAGCGCGCGGGCCTCGGCCGTGGCCGAGAAGAAGCGCGCCACCGACTCACCGGCCGGCCCCGAGGGGTCTACGTCCACCCACCCTTCGTGGGCCACCTGAAGTTGGGCGACGTTCTCGAGGGCGAGATCCGGCCCTGGGTCGTAGATGCGGTAGGCCCAGTGACCCACCGCCGCTGCGAGTAGGAACACCATCGCCGCGAGTGCCACCCGCCGGCGCCGACCGTTCCGCGGGCCGGAGGAGGTGGGCTCCGCGGTCCCGGAGGCGGGAGACTCTATGGTTCCGCCGACGGTGGGAGCCTCGGGGCCGGAGGCGGCGAAGGCCGTCATCGGGCGTCCACCACGGCGGCGAGGCCGGCCATCACCTGAGCGAGCTCCGGCGAATCCAGAGAGCCAAGATAGCTGCCGTCGCCTTCCGAGATGCCCACGTGCGTGTCGTCCCCTTCGACGAGGTGATACTGCAGCCCGTCATCGCGGAAAAGCACGAGTAGCAGCCCACCCTCCCGGCGCTCCACGGGCACGTTGGACAAAGCGGCCGTGTTCACGGAAGCGAGCACGTCGTCGACGAAGCCGCCGTCGCCGGTACGCTCGTGCACCTCGAACTCGCGGATGTTCGTCCCATCGGGGCCGTAGGCGTAGGAGTCGATACGCGACCCGTCGAGCAACACCTCGGGCTGAGCGAAGTAGAAGGCGTAGGCGGCCACACCGGCTATCACGGCTCCTACGATGACGAGCCAGAACGATCGCTCGGAGATCACGGCGACCCGATCATCCCCTCCGGCAACCGAAGACCCTCGATGACCACGGTGCCCCCGCCCGGAGGCCGGAACGCCATCTTCGGCTCCATGCCCGCGGGGCCGCGGAACGTCACGATGAAGTCGAACGAAGCCCCTTTGAGGAGGGAACGCGGGCCGGGCCCGGTGAGGGTAGGCTCAGCGCCGGCTGAGGACCCACCGGTGTCGAGGGCGAAATGGAGCGGATCGATGCGCACCACGACGTCGCCATCGTTCGAGGCGCGACCGAACGCCTGGTAGTACGCCTGCCCGGCGCCCAAGCCAGGTGGCGGGCCGGTGTCGACCGGCCACCGAGGCAGGGTCGGAGTGTTGGCGGGATAGAAGCTCGTGATCACCACCGTCATTCCCGAGACGGTGAACGGTTCGCCGACGCCGACCCTCATCTCGACCGGCGTGCCGCCGCCCGGGTTCGTAGTGCCGCCCGAAGCGGGTGCCCCCCCGCCCGAGCAGGCGAACTGACGGACACCCAGCGCGAGCGCCAAGAGCAGCAGGACGACGGCCGCGAGTCGCAGCATCCGCTTGTTCAGTCTCGCTCTAGTGATCCTCGCCATCAAGCAACTCCCGCCACCACGGGCACCGGTGGGGCACCCAACGGCCCGGACGGTCGCACCTGCGCACCCTGGATCGTTCGAGCCAGGAGGGCCATGGTACCCCACGCCCGCCGGAATCGCCCATAGTCCCGGGGACCGGCATGGCCGGGATGAGTCAAGGCGGCGATGATCGAGATCGGCACGACCTTCGCGCTCGGCGGGGAGCCGGGCGCGGGGCGGAGGCGGGGGGCGGGGCAGAGGCGGGGGGCGGGGCAGAGGCGGGGGGCGGGGGCTATCTTCACGGAGGTATCTTAGACCTGAAGCCCTCGCAGCAGAAGCTCGGCCAGGGAACGACCCATAGCAACCGGGTCGCCGTACCGCCCGCGGAGTCCGTGGCTCACGTGCACGCCGCGCGCCGCCGCCAGGAGCAGCGGCGCGATGGCGGCGGGGTCGAGGGGGCGGAAGGCGCCCGCGGCCGTGCCCTCCACCAGCACGATGCGCAACTGCGCCACCATCTCCCTCTCGGCGCAGGCGATACGCTCCCGGATCTCGGCATCGACGAAGAGAGACGGGTCACGCAGAGCCAGCGTGGAGGTGCCCGCCTGCGTCGACAGGCTCCCCACGTAGGCCACGAGACCTGCGCTGAGCCGCCGCTGGAACCACTCATGACTGTCCTCGTGCGCGAGTCCCTCCTCGTCGCCGCCGGTCAGCGCCTGCGAGACAGCCTGGGTCACGGTAGAGCAGTGACGCTCCACCAAGGCTAGGAGGACCCCGCGCTTCGAGCCGTAGTGGTAGTAGAGGGCCGGTACGGACACACCCACACCCTCCGCTATCTCACGCACCGACGTGGCCGAGAACCCCTTGGTCGCGAACAACGAGCGCGCGACCGCAAGAATCCGCTCCCTCACGCTCTCATCCGCAAGGCCCACGGCGTCGGGATCGTTGCCCAAGATCACGTCGGCGCTCTCCTCCGGAGCAGCTTCGCGCCCTTCCCCGTCCACGTCGACACCCTCCTCCATGCCACCTTGACGCCCTTCTCACTGTTGTGGTTCAATGTGCCCTTGCCGCTGGCTTAGCGAGCGCTAACTATAACACTGATGCCCCATGGAACAAAGGCGCACGAAGGATCTGAGTTGACCAACCTCTCCCGACGAAGACTGATAGCAGTCATGGTAGGCGTCGGTCTGGGAATGCTCCTCGCGGCCCTCGATCAGACCATCGTCTCGACCGCCATGCCCAAGGTGGTCGCCCACTTGGGCGGCTTCGAGCTCTACTCCTGGGTCTTCACGGCCTACATGCTCACCTCCACGATCACCGTGCCCATCTACGGCAAGCTTTCCGACCTGTACGGGCGAAAAGTCTTCTTCATGTTCGGCATGGTGGTCTTCATGGTGGGCTCCGTGCTCAGCGGCGGGGCGGCCACCATGACGCAGCTCATCATCTACCGCGGCGTGCAGGGCATCGGCGCCGGCGCCCTGATGCCGGTGGCCCTCGCCGTGATCGGCGACCTCTTCCCGCCCGGGCGGCGGGGCAAGGTGCAGGGTCTCATGGGGACCGTCTTCGGGGTATCGAGCGTGGTGGGCCCCACCCTCGGCGGCTACATCACCGACAACCTGAACTGGCGCTGGGTCTTCTACGTCAACATCCCCGTGGGGATCGCCGCGCTGGTCGTGGTGGCCCTCACCATGCCGCGCGGCAGCACCGGGCGGCAAGGTCGCTCCATCGACTACCTGGGCGCCGCGGCCCTCGTCGCGTCCATGGTCCCCCTGCTCTTGGCTCTGTCTCAAGCCGGCGGGGACCACCCCTGGCTCTCGCCCTACATCCTCGGCCTGTTCGCCGTTTCGGCGGTCATGCTGGCTCTGTTCGTGCTGATCGAATCGCGGGTCGAAGAGCCGATCCTGCCTCTGGGCCTCTTCCGCAACAGGATCTTCAGCGTCTCGGTGGTGGCCGTGTTCTTCACCGCGGCGGGCATGTTCGGCACCATCATGTACGTTCCGCTCTTCGTGCAGGGCGTCATAGGCACCTCAGCCACGAGCTCAGGCTACATCCTTACCCCCATGATGATGTCGCTGATCGGTTCGTCCATGATCGGCGGGCAACTCATCAGTCGCTGGGGACGGTATCGGGTGATCGCCCTCGTCGGCCTCGCCGTCATGGCCCTGGGCCTCGGCCTCCTCGCGACCATGGGCACGGCCGCCACCGGCAGGACTGCCGTCTACTACATGGTGATCACCGGACTCGGCCTGGGAGTGACGATGCCCCTCTACGTCATCGCCGTCCAGAACGCGTTCGACCACTCGCGCCTGGGCGTGGTCACCAGCGCGGTCACCTTCTTCCGGAGCATCGGTGGGACGGTGGGTGTCGCGGTCATGGGCAGCGTGATGGCCACCAGTTTCCAGAATCGCGTGGCCGATTCCATGCCCCAAGCCCTGAGTGACACGCTGCCTCCCCAAGCGCTCGCCACCATCGGCAACCCCCAGGCGCTGCTGAGCCCGGAGGCTCAGGGTGCCATCGCCGCCCTGTTGCCCGCGGAGCAACAGGGCCTTCTCGTGCAGCTGCTCGATACCCTGCGAACGGCGCTGGCCGGATCGATCTCGCTGGTGTTCATGATCGGGGTGGGCGTCGTGGCGCTCGCGTGGCTGGTCAACCTGTTCCTTGAAGAGATACCTTTGCGCAAGACCCACGAGTTCCCGGATTCCGCCGCGGCCCGCCCCGCTTCCGCCGACCTCTCACCGCAAGCCACGGCGGCGCCGCGCGCAATCGCGGTTCACGCGGCCACCGCCCTCGAACCGGCGGAGCGGGCGGCCGACTAGAACCGCATCCGGGCGCAGAACGCCACGGGACATCGGTGCGAGGCGCGGCGCCTCACGCGGCCGCTCCGCCGCTCCGGGTCGGGCCCGCCTCAACGGCCGAGCACCTCCGGGTTCACCGGATGCGGCACCCTCTTTCCCGACAGGGCCGCAATCGCGTTGCGCGCGGCCAGCGCGGCCATCCGGCCTCGCGCCGCGTAGGTCGCGCTGCCCAGATGGGGCAGGAGCACCACGTTCTCGAGACCCGCGAGGCCGGGGTGGACGGCGGGCTCGTCCTCGTAGACGTCGAGGCCCGCGGCGCCCAGCGGTCCTTCGCGAAGAGCCTCGACCAGCGCCTCTTCGTGCACCACCGGACCACGGGCCGTGTTCACCAGCACCGCTCCCCGCCTGACCAAGGCCAACTCGCGCGCGCCGAACAGGTGACGGGTGCCCTCCGTGAGCGGCACGTGCACGCTGATGATGTCGGCCTCGCGCAAGAGGTCGTCGAGATCGGAGCAGTAGCGCCACTCGACCCCGGCCGGTGTCTCCTCCCCCTTGAGTGGGCCTGAACGCCGCGTGTAGACCACCTGCATGGAGAAGCCCGCGGCCCTCCGCGCGACGGCACGGCCGATCTGGCCCATGCCCACGATACCGAGGGTCGCGCCGGCCACATCGACGCCCAGCAACATGGTCGGGGCCCACCCCTGGAACGCGCCCGAACGCACCATGCGGTCGCCCTCGACGACACGACGCGCCGCGGCCAAGATCAGGGCCCAGGTGAGATCGGCCGTGGCGTTGGTCAGCACCCCCGGCGTGTTGGTCACCAGGATGCCGCGTTCCGTGGCCGCGGCGACATCGATGTTGTCGTAGCCCACAGCGTAGTTCGACACCACCCGCAGCGAGGGTCCCGCGGCGTCGAGAACGGCGGCGTCGATGCGCTCGCGCAGCGTGCAGAGCACAGCGGCCGCTCCCCGCACCCCGTCGAGCAGCTCGGTCTCGGCCGGATCGCGATCCTCTTCACCGCCGCGCACGGTGAAGCTGCCGCGGAGCAGGGTGGGTGCGGGCTCGGGGATGCGCCGCGTAAGGAACAGCAGCGGCAGGCCTGGGTGACGCCCGGGGTCGGGTTCTTCGCGACGGAGCGCGCCGCCGTTGGTCTCTCCGCCGCCGGTCGCGCCGCCGTTGGGCTCTCCGCCGATAGTCTCGTCGCCCGAACCCATATCCACTCCCTCCTCCGATCGCCGGCCTTGCGGCCCACAGTGTGGCTCGTCGGCCCAAGTCTACGGAAAGTCTATCGTCTCCGCACTGTCAGTCGAGCCCGCCGGCCCCTACAATGGCGGAGGGAAACGACCGAGGGGGGAATGTCCTGAACGCCGGCCCGCCCGCGGCAAGCGCGGCACCTCACTCCGCCTGGTATCGCGATAGGCGCGTCTTGGCGTGGGCGATGTTCGACTTCGCCAACACCCCTTACGTGGTGATCGTCGCCACCGTGGGCTTCTCCACCTACTTCAAAGACGTCGTGGTGCACGGCGCCCGCTCG
>CAMTXC010000011.1:0-137125 GCA_947085635.1 uncultured Actinomycetes bacterium
CACCTCGCCGGCGTCGCGCTCGAGCAGGCCGGCGATCATTGAGATCGACGTGGTCTTCCCGGCGCCGTTCGGCCCCAAGAGGCCGTAGGTCTCGCCCGGCGCGATGTGGAACCCCACACCGTCCACGGCGACAAGATCGCCGTAGGCCTTGCGCAGCCCTTCGCAGCGCAGCACAACATCGGTCGCGATGTCTACCATCAACCCCTCCCCACACCGACACCCCCGAGTTCACTGAACCCTACTACTCGCTCCCGGCCACGTCACGAGCGGATACCTAGTACGGCGCGGTATCGGGATCGGCCGCCCACCCCGCGAACACGTCGAGAGCGCCCTCGACGAATACCCGTTCCACGGGAAGAGAGCGTTCGGAGGCAGGAAGAGCGAACTGCCGGTACAGGAACGCGTCGTCGAAGCCGATGGCTGCCGCTTCGGCCGCGGTATTGGCGTGGTACACCCGCTCCAGCCTCGCCCAGTAGATGGCCGCCAGGCACATGGGGCATGGTTCGCTGCTCGAGTAGATCACCGCCCCCTCGAGCGAGAACGACCCGATGGTGCGACACGCGTCGCGGATCGCGACCATCTCCGCGTGGGCGGTGGGATCGTTGGTGCCCGTCACCCGGTTCCACCCACGCCCGACGACCACGCCATCCTTCACCACAAGCGCGGCGAAGGGGCCTCCTTCATATGCCTTCCACTTCTCTCGGCTCAACTCGACCACGTGTTGCAGGACACACTTGTGGTCCACGGCACGCCCCCTCTCAGGCACATGGCTCGCGCACATGCAGATACCCCGCCGGCATCACAGAGAATCGCCCATAGTGCGCGGGCCGATCGCCGCGGCGGCTCCACGAGGAATCGCCCACTGCGCGCCGGCCCGCGCGGGCCGATCGCCGTGGCGGCTCCCCTGGGCGAGATCAGCCCGAATCCTCGGTGGCGGTGGGCACCGCTGTCGCGGCGCCGAGCGCGGAGCCCAGCTCCACGAACCCGTACCCGTCGGCACGGAGCCCGGGAATGATCTCCGAGAGCGCGGCGGCGGTGTTCTTGCCGCCCACGTGCATGAGCACGATGGCGCCCGGGGCCGCTTTCGTCAGCACAGTGTCTCGGATCTGCCCGGCCTTGCGCTCGGCCTTCCAGTCCAAGGTGTCGATGGTCCAGTAGACGCTCGCGTAGCCCTCTTCGCCCAACAAGGCCAGAGTGTGACGATCGCGCGCACCGTAGGGGAACCGGAAGAGCGGCCGCGGGTCGCCGGCAGGGGACGCGCGAAGCAGGGCGGCGGTCCTCTCGAGTTGGTCGCGCATCGCGGCGTCTGAGATCTTGGTGAAGTCGGGATGCGAGTACGAATGACTCCCTATCGGGTGACCCGCCGCGACGATCGCGTCCACCTCGGCCGGGAAGTCCTCGACGAACTCGCCGGTGAGGAAGAAGGTGGCCGGGACGCCCTCGACGTCAAGAATCCGGAGTATATCGTCGAGTGGAGCGGGGTCGTAGGCGGCGTCGAACGTGAGCGCCACCACCTTCGCGTCGCCCGGCACCCGGACGAACTCCACGCCCCCCTCGGGGATCGGGGAAGGCGGGCGGCGGCGGGTGGTCGTGGTGCGGGCCGCGGCCTGGGTATTGGTGGTGGATATCCCATCGGCGCCCGCGGCGGTCGTCGTGGTCGTGGAGGTGGTCGTGGAGGCCCACACCGCACCCGTGGTGGTGGGCTCGGGTCGCTGGTCCGTGCGCGACGGACATCCGGAGCCCAGCACACCCGCCGCGAGCATCGCGGGCAGCGCGACAAGCAGGAGCGCCGCGCGGCTCCGGGAGAGCGCCGCGGGCGGCCTCCCGGTCACCCGGCGAGACGGTCGGGGTTCAGGGCCTGCAACTCGGGGAGTACGAAGCGGCCGTCCTTGCGCACGAGCACTCCGTCGAACCACACTTCCCCCCCTCCCCACTCAGGAGTCTGTACGAGGACGAGATCCCAGTGGATGGCCGAACGATTGCCGTTGTCGGCCATATCATAGGCGAGTCCCACCGCCAGATGGAGGCTGCCACGTATCTTCTCGTCGTAGAGCACGTCTTTCATCGGACGTTCGATGTGCGGGTTCATGGCCAGCGCGAACTCGCCCACGAAACGGGCGCCCTCGTCGGTGTCGAACACGGCGTCGATCTTTGCCTGCGGCGAACCCGTGGCCCTCACCACCCTACCCGCCTCGAAGGTGAGGGTCACGTCGTCACACGTGACGCCGTCGAACACGGCAGGCGCATTGAAGGCGATGACGCCCTCGGCCGAATCGAGCGCGGGTGCAGTGAACACTTCACCGTCGGGCACGTTGAACCTGCCGGCGCACTTCACCACCGGCAGCCCCTCCAGGCGCAGCGTGAGGTCGGTGCCCGGCCCGGTGATGCGCACCACCTTGGTTGCCGCCATCAGAGCGACCAGAGGATCCATGGCGCGGTCCATGGCCGCGTAGTCGAGGCTGGACACGCGGTAGCAGTAGTCTTCGAACCCGTCGGTGGACATGCCCGCGGCCTGCGCGCCCGCCGCGTTCGGGAAGCGCAACACCGCCCATTTCTTCCTGAGGCTCTCCTCCAGAACCGGCCTGGAAGCTTGGTGCCCCTCACGCATGATCTCCGGGGGCACATCCGCCAACTCCGAGAGGTTGGCTCCGGCCAAGATATGGAGCCTGGCATCGACATCGTGCACGCGGGCGAGACGCCACGCCATCTCGATATCCAGCAGCTCGCGGGAGGCGCCGAGGAGTTGCGCGCGACGCAAGCGAGGGTCGACGAGTTCGAAGAAGGGTAGAGCCCCGCGCGCGTAGGCTTCTGCAATCAACCCCCGCACGAGTTCCTCGCAGCCGGTCTCACCCTCGATGAGGAGCTTCTCGCCGGGCTGCAGGTTGAGCGAGTGGTCGAGCAACTGGCGGGCGAGTGATGCGACGCGGGCATCCACGAGACGGGTCTCCTTCGCGGCATGGGTCGGTTGACGACGCATCGGCAGGCGCCGGCAGCCTCATAGCCTACCAGATGCAGATCAGGATACGTCCGGACTACCAGGGGACGTGCGACCCCCGCCGCCAGGCGGCGGGGAAGTCTTCAAAGATGAGCCGGCGCGCGTCCAAGCGGCGGTGCAGGATCGCCGCACTGTGCGGGCCGAGCATGATCGTACGCGCCGCCGCGCCGTCGGAGTCCCGATACCCTCTCACCTCGAGCATCAACTCGCCGGTCGACCTCGGATTGACCGCCACCATCCCCTTACTGAAGGCCCTCGTGTAAACGCCTTCGGGCGTCGTTTCGTACGGCCCGAGAGCGGCGCCGAGGTCACGTCCCCACGGCCCCATACCAGGTGAGGTCGTCCATCGATCCATCGTGGACGTGGGAGTAGTACGAGGCGCCGTCCGCCGCAAGCAGATAGGTGGCGTACGCGAAGAGCATGGTCTCGGAGTCCCCCGCCGCCCCGTGGCTCACGAACACCGCGGCCTTCCCCATCCGCTCGGCCGCCTCCACCTCTGCGAGCTGCTGCTCCCACTTGTCGCCGAGCGACTTAAAGCCGGAGTCGCTGTGCGTTCCCGTGTGCACGAACTGCTCGTCCATCAGACCGTCGGAGATGCTCAGCCAGTCCTCGAAGAGTCCCGGGAACGCGAGGTGGTCCACCACGTTGCCTACGACCAGGAGATCAGGGTCCCGCGCCTTCACGCGGGCGTACACGGTGGCGAGGAACCCGCGGACGGCGGACTGCAGTTGCAGGTCGTCGTCATAACGATCGAGCGGCCCGCTGATGGCGCCCCACCTCCTCGTGTAGAGGTCGTCTAGGAAGAGCCCGTCGAACCCCAGGGTCGTCGCCCGCTACAAGGCTCGGTCCGCCCAGTACTCGCGCCACTCCGGGTGGCCCCAGTCCATGGCATAGAAGTCGACTCCCTCGTAGTACTGGAACACGATCCTCCGGCCGGGCCCGTCGCTGAGGAACCAGTCGGGGTGTCGAGTATCGATATTCTCCCCAGTCCCGAATCCCTCGACCGTGGAGGCGTTGTCGTCGCCACGGAGGAAGAAGGCGTTCTTGTACAGGAGCACCCGGACCGAAGGGTCGGCCGCTTTCAGGAGGGGGATCCACTCGTGGTTCCACTCGTTCAGTATCACGAGACCGTACCGGCGGCCCGCCTGTGACGCGTCGCCCGGCTGGAACAAGGCTGCGAGTCGCTGGCCGCTCTCGGGAGCGATTCCGGCCTTCGACGCGGACGGCCACGCGGTGAGGCCGGCCAGGAGCATCGCCACTGTGGCGATGAGCACCGCGCTGAAGGTGCGAACGAAGTGTCTCGTACTCCGTGGCGACTCCACGAGCCCTCCTTGATCACCGAACCACCCTCAACCTACGGGTCCTCCTCAGTCCTGGGGCGCCCCTCAACCTACGGGGGCGGGAAGTGAACGTCAAGGTGCGATGAGAACAGTGAACCGTGCGCGAGTCTCTGCCGGGGGTCGGGTCTTGGTGCCCGGCCTCCGGCCCATCTATGGTGCCGTTCTGCTCCTTCGTTGCGTCGATCGAGAATCTCGTGGTGCGGAAGGGGATGGTGCAGGATTCAGGCGTCCCCCGCACACGCGGGGATCGACCCTGGCTATCCACCGCGTAGTCGTGGGCGCAGGCGTCTCCCGCACACGCGGGGATCCACCTCCGCGCCGACGCCGAAGCCCTCATCGCGCTGACCCCATGCAAGGCGCACCGCAAGGCGCACCGCTACCTGGATGCAGAGACGCGTAAGCCGGCGAAGGGAATCGAACCCCCAACCTGCTGATTACAAATCAGCCACTACGTCCTGCACCTGACCATATTCTTGAGAACGTGTAAGCGGCGTGTAAGCAGACCCCCGCAGGCTTCACAGGATCGACGCTACCGGCCTGCGGGCACCTTGCGCGGGTGTTCGTACCTCTCGCACCGCGGAAAGCAGCGGGCCATGTTCGCGGCTCGATTGGCGAACCTTCCGAAGCACACCCGAGGCCGCCGCTCAGTTGAGAGGCCGGTGATGCGCTCGGGAACTGTGCCGGGAGGCACAGTTGCGAGGTCGCGGCCGGTGATACGCTCGGGAACTGCCCGGATCCGGGCAGTTGAGCTGCGGTGCCTCCTCGCGCGCGCGGGTGAAGGTGAATCTGCAACCGTTGCAGATGGTTCGGGGCGGACGCTCCCGCGCGCGTGTGGGTGAAGGGAACTTACCCACATGGGTAAGTTGACCCCAGCCGACGCACCCTCGCGCGCGTGGGTGAAGGGGCCGGTGACGGAGGTGACCGATTCGGTCACCTCGACGCTCCCGCGCGCGCGTGGGTGAAGGGCAGGTGCGGGGGGAGATTGCGCAGGCGTGCGTGAATCCGAATGTCCGGCTACAGGACAATCGCGTCCTCGCGCGCGCGGGGGTGGGCACGGCTGGGGTCAACTGACACACATGTGTCAGATCGCGTCCTCGCGCGCGCGGGGGTGGGGGGGCACTGCCGCCGTGAATCATGCCACCGCTATCAAGGTGCGAGCACTCAAGCGCATGGCCGAACTGGTCGACGAGGGGCAGGCGGCGGGGGTGATTGCGACGCGGCAGGACACGCTACGGCGTGGTCCCGTTGTCCCGTCGCATGACAACGGACCACCCGCCACCCTCACAGACCTCGGCATCACCCGGCAACGGCTGCACGAGGCGTGAGCTAGTCGCAGACCTTCGGGGGGAGGGGCATTCTCTGCGGGCGATTGGGGGAGCGGTGGGTGTGGGGTTGGCCACGGTGCGGCGCGACCTCGCAACTGTGCCTCCCGGCACAGTTCCCGAGCGCATCACCGGCCTCGATGGCAAGTCTCGCCCCGCCGTCGTCAGCGCCAAGAATCGCCGGGAACCCCCCCGCCCTTCCACCGGAACCCCCCAAAACACGCACCAGGACGCCCCACACGGCCCTGCGACCGCATGGCAAGGGTTCTTACACCCCCCCAGCCGGCGGCTTTCGAGGGGCACCGGCGTAAGCGGCGTGAGCACCACGCCCCCCCACGTAAGCACCACGTAAGCGCCGTGCACGATTTCGGCACGTTTGGGAGCCCGTTCCGGCGCTCCCGGAGCGCCCTCGATCGGCCACGACCAAGGCAACTGAGCAGGTCAGAAACCAGTGAGCAACTCCGCCCGTCGGTGGGGTCGATACCGTCGGTGGGGTCTGCCGTATTCATGAGGTCTGCCGCGAACCGCCACGGCCTTCCTGCTGGCATGCGGTTCCGGCCGACCAAAGGCCGCCATACGCAGCAGCAGTCAGGTGGCGGGAAGGGTGTCATCTTGCCACACCATCTGACGCCCCGCGTCTTCCCCTAGCGGCAGCTCTAGGACCTGCCTTCGCGGTCCCAGCCGGCGCGGAGGGAACCGAGCCAAAGGCCGTCGAACGCGCGCTGGAAGATGCTCCTTCTCCGAGGGCGCGACGGCTCATGCTCACTCTTCGTGGCGGAGGGTGTCGATCGTGGGTGGGACGGTATCAGGAGGGACCTACGGACACCATTTGTGGAGCGCAAATCACGCTTCGGATCCAGCCGAACTAGACATCCCGTTCCCCTGATCCCCACTCGGGATATCGACAACCAGGTCGCGAATATCCAGGGTCGGGAGCGAGAAGCTGCCCCATGGCCCTCGGCTGGTGGCGAGCCAGATGTGCTCACGTGCAGCCGAGAAGATCACCGAGCCGCCGTTAACAAGAACCAGCTGAGCAACTTCAGCGTCCCCTTGAGAGTCTAGCTGCCCGGTATACCGGAAGAAGCCGGTCAGCCGCAGCTCAACGGAGTAGGGGGGGGTACGCTCTTCCTCATCGTCGACCGCGATACGAAGCGTGACCTTCCACTTGTCGGGGGATGTGTTGTTCTGCGCGAGGTGCTCTACATCGAGGGAAAGCCGGCCGCCGCGGCTCTCCGGTGGGGCATCGGGGTTGGCCTCCACCGACATCTTCTCCACGTGTAGGGCTTCGAGTTGTAGTTCAGATAGCCGCACGGAGGCACGCTTGCTCGAGGTGAACCTCGTCGTAGGACTCATGCGAGGTGACTACCCTGGTCCCCGGTGTGGCTGGTGGAACTTCAAGGGACGAGTGACCGCTCGGAACTCTCCGGCCAACGTCGGACTCTTCCCCGGGGATTCGGTCGATCCAACGGGTCAGGCTTGCTTCGCGTGCCATGTGCACTCGCACCTCGCAGTCAAGTGCGCGCGCAAGCTTGGTCATCGATGCGAGGGTGAAATTCGCATTGCCCCCAAGGATCTTAGTGACGTAGGCTTGACTTGAGCCTATGCGGCGGGCCAGCTCCGCGCGCGAGACATTGTGCTCCTGCATAGTGCGCGAGAGGTCCTCTGTGAAGTCCAGGATCGCGCGCTCAGTCCAGTAGGCATTTCCCTGCTGGGCCCGAGTCAAGAGATCGTGGAAAGTGCTACCCGCTTGGTCAGACATGATTCCCTTCCGTCTCGCGCCTTATGACTACCTCGCCGCGTTCCTTGGCCTTGAGATAAGCCTTTCGCACTCCTTCTACATGGGCTACTTCACGTTTCAGCTGCTTGCTCTTGGGCTTCCTCCCCACGTGTGAGCAGATGATTACCATGTCCGCGTCGTAGAAGAAATAGGCCCGCAGGCCCCCCGCCTTGAACTCACCGACATGGTTCGAGAGTCCTCTAAGGGGGTATCTGCACTGCTGAGAGTTCTTTGAGGGGCCGTTCTCCGCCGACCAGACGAGCCGCGCCAACATCTTGCCAACGTCTGGGTCCTCTCCGAGTTGTTCCAGGTACTCAAGCAGCTGGCAGGAGCCGTCAACCTGCACTGCCAAGACCGTCCAGCGAGCCTTCGTAACGAGTTCCAGTATCATATTAACCTACAGGTTAAGCAGTTTGTCAATAGGTATCTCACCTCGCACGTCTTCGCCCAGAGTAGGTGTTTCGGCCCTTTCTACTCCTCCGAGAGTGGCAATTCTAGAGCCTGCCCTTGGTCCTGCTTGGCTCGCGGCGCTGCCTTGAACGTCACGTTGCCCCGCTTGGAGAGATAGTCGATGCCCCCTCCGCCGCCGCCGACAGGTTGAGCGCCAACAGGCGCGCCAGCACGTCCTCCTCCCCCAGCGGATGCTCCCATCCATACGCCGCGTACACCGCACGGTCCAGGCGCTCGTGTGCGTGGGCCAGCCAGGTAGGATTCGTGTTGTACAGATTCGTCAGGGTCCTCTTCTTCAGCTCGGCCTCCGTCATTCCTGGAGGGTCAAGCCACACGCGGCGGAGTTCGTCGAGCAATCGCGCTGCCTCGGCAATCTCCTCCTGCTGTTCTTCCGTGGGATGTGGGAAAGGAAAGGTCTCGAAGGTGGTCGTGGGCGTGTACCTTGGACGCGTCTCTAGTTGCGTGCCGAGTCCGAGGGCCCACAACTCATGCACCGACGAGTGCAGCACGCCGAAGAAGTAGTCGTCGTCGCGAGCGAAAGCTACGAGCTGCTTGTCGGGCAGAGTCCCCGCGTCCACCCACACGAACAACCGATACTTGCTCAGGGTGGGAGTGACAAGAAACCTCGAAAGCCCCTCAAGAGCGTGGCGCATCCCCGGGCGCGCCTCGGCGTGGAGCCACCAGCGATCGGCGTAGGCCCGCCGACGGTTCTGTCTCCTCGTTGGCATGACTTCTCGCCTGACGTACTCGAAGGGCGCCTCGTACAGAGCGGCCGCCTCGATAGGCATTTCGGTCCCAAAGTCAACGATCCATAAGCGTCGCGGGCGCCGAGTGATATCAAGCCCGTTCACCCAAGGCTTCACCACGTCAGCGTTGTGACAGGCGTTCGGATTAGGTGCACAGAGCATTTCGATTGCCACAGAGCCCGAGATTTCGAACGGCCCGTTCTTCTGGGTGCCAATGAACGCGATGTCCAGGTTTTCCCGCAGCCGGACGACCCGGGTTAAGTCGATTCCCGCCGTGAGGTTCGCGTTGATGGCTGGCACCGGCCGGCCGTCGAGGTGGCGCGTCTCTTCGGTGCCGTCGTCGTAACCCACGAAGGACACGTGTACCGCCGCGCCCTCTACCACCCAGGGCTCGTCCGACCAGGCGAGGAACAGGTCGCCGCTCTCTTTGATCCGCTCCAATACCCGGCGGTTTGCTCCGCCGCGGATACTCTGGGTCGCCAGGAGACCGACCCGCTCCACCTTCCCCGCCTCGATCATGGCCCGAGCTTTCTCGTGCCAGTACGTGACGAAGTCGGCACCACCGGGGACACGGGTGCCATAGAGGCTGCGAAGCGAGTCAACGTATTCGTCCCCCAACTCCCCTCGCATAAGCTTATCTCCCACAAAAGGCGGATTCCCGACGATCACCGTCGCCTGGGGCCACTCCGGTTCGCGCGGATTGTCCGGGTCGCTGAGATCGAGCACCGCATCCCGACACTCAATGTTCTCGAGTGGTCGAAGGATCGGATCGCGCAAGTACGCGAACCCGTTGGATAGCATCCACTGGATCTCGCCGATCCAGATAACGACGCGAGCGAGTTCGGCTGCATAGTCGTTCAGCTCGATTCCGAGCACCGCCTCCGGCCCGACCTCCGGGAACTGAATCGGGATCCCAAGAGTGAGCGACGCCCACAGGAGTGCTTCCCTCTCGAGATCCTTCAACGCCTTGAGGGCCAGGTAGAGGAAGTTGCCAGAACCGCACGCTGGATCGAGGACCCGGACAGCCCGGAGTCGGCCCAAGAAGGCGTCCATCACCGCTTGCGGGCTCTTGTCCTTGGGTGTGCGAGCGGTGACCTTCTTACCGCTCGCGACCAGAGTCTCGACCTGCTTCTTGGTGGCCTCAAGATCGCGGCGGAGGGGTGCGATGAGCACGGGCTCGATCAGCCGGAATATTGACTCACGATCGGTGTAGTGCGCTCCGAGCTGGGACCTCTTGCTCGGATCCAATCCGCGTTCGAACAGGGTCCCGAAGATCGCCGGCTCAACCTGCGACCAGTCGAGCCGGGACACCTTGTCAATGAGCTTCACTTCTTCGAGCGTGAATGGGAGAACGTCGGCGCCGTCAAAGAGCCCGCCGTTGAACCACTGGATCCGCTCGACTCCGAACAACCCTCCCTTGTCCGACATCTTCCGGAAGAGCTCGCTGATACCTTCAGTGAAGATCTCCGGGTCTCGGCTCGCAGCGGCGGCGAGGCGGCGGAGCAGACCGCTCGGCAGGAGGCCGGCGTCCTCCGCGAACATGCAGAAGAGGAGCTTGTTCAGAAAGTGGGCAACTGTGTGCGGTTCGTGGCCTCGGGCCCTCAGCCGTTCGGCCAGAGACGCAAACTGCTCCGCAGCCTCCGCAGTGAGGTCTTCTCGAGTCCTTCCGGGCCGCAGCTCCTCTGGGTGCTCCATGACGGCCCGCAAGACGCGAAGCGGTTCCTCCGGCTGCTCCAAGAGGGCCTGCAGAGTGAAAGCGTAGACCGTTGCCGGCGTGTTCGTGAAGTTCGTGTGGACTTCGAAGCGATTGAGGTCGCAGACGACGAGGAGCGGGGGGTTGTCAAGGGCCTCGCGGTACTGCAGAAGCTGCTGATAGGCGGCCCTCAGGTCCTTCCGTTTGCCCTTGTACTCCCAGGCAAAGCATCCACTTTTCCAGACGTCGGCGAAGCCGTCTCCACCAGCTGACTTGCTGGCTCCCTTCTCAAACGCGTACGAGTCGCCGGTTGGGTCGGCCTCGTGCGGAGTGGGCACGCCGACCATGCGGCAGAGGTCGATGAAGTGCTCCTGGGAGGCGGCCCGCTCGGTCGTTGTACTGCCCAACCATTTGGTGGCGAACTCGGCAGGAGTCAGGGTGCTAGCCACTGTCGACGGACGGAGGGAGCACGTCCAGGTTGTCGCCGTAGTAGAGAAGGTTCTCAGTCATGCCGGAAGGCTACCAGTCACTACCCTTCACGCACAAGCTCGTGAGGCGGCTGGCTCCCGCGGGCCCAGCTACTCCCCCCGTGCACGCTTCCCGCGTATTCTCAGAACCCGGCTACAACCCACCACCGATCAAGCTCCGAGCGGTCGATGCTGAGCCCGAGACCGGGGGCGTGGGATGGGAGGGCCGAAAACATACAGGCGGGGGGGGATTTACTTGGAGCGAAGAGTGTCTTGGGTCCGCGCTTCCCGTTCCGACCCCGGCCCCCCCACCCGGCCATCGGCGGGGTAGAAGAGACGGGCTCGCCGGGGGCGGTATCTTGGGGGTTTGCAGCGACCGGAGTTTCGGGGATCTTCGCGGCCGGCGTTGTCTCGAAACCCGCTAGATAAGGGAAATCACGCCGCCGCGGAGCGCTACCCCCTTTTGTCCAAAGTCTCGGCCGAGGAACTTTGTATAGGCGCGAGCATGGTAGCGCGCGCCTGCCTAACTTTTCGCGCCCCCCGGACCGGTCCGCGCACCACGGCCGCTGTTGCACGTGGTGTTGGCCGCGTTGGCTTTCCACCCGCGCGCGCCATCCGACGCGCCAGAAGTGGCACGTAGGTACTGCTTTGACGTGTCTACCGACGGCCTGTGGCCTAGCCTGTACGGCCACAGTGCGCAGTGGTCGATATGGCACAGCTTCACTTCGTGCGCCGATCCGGCGCAACACTCCAAGCAGGCGAGACGAACGGCCTTTATCGGCGTCGGCACTCCGGCCGCGGTCCGGGTGCTCACGGCTCCCGGCTTTCGTCCATCCCGGCGTCCACGAGTTCGGCCATGCTTACGAGCGCCGCGGCTAGCTCGCGCGCTTCGTCCGGTGCCATGGCGAGCGAGCGGCCACGCATGAAGACGTACGCGCCGGTGCCGCTCATGGTCTGCTGTGCGAGCGACACGTAGGTGTAGCGGCCGTTTTCCCACGGCCGGACTAGGAAGCGGTCCTTCGTGCCCTTGTTGACTTCGATACAGGGTGTGTCTGTCTCGGCTGTCATCGTGTCACCGTCCTTGCTTGCATGGGTGTGGGTACTACTCGCGGCTCACGCGGCACAATCCCGCGCGAGTGCTTCAAGGTCAAGAAGTGCGTCTGCAAGCATCGCTCGGTCGTGGCGAAGGTGCGCGGCGTCGGCCACCGCAACGAGTGCTTGAAAGTCCGGGTCGCCCGCCAGGTCGGCGCGATCCGACAGCCGGTCGAAGAGGGCGCGCCACAGCGCGGCGGCGTCCCGCTCCCACGTCAGCCACGCGGCGAGCTCCTGCTTGTGCTCCCGGCACGCTTCGAGCAGCTCCGGCGGCACGTGCGGGTCGGTGCACTCACACACCACCACCCGGCCGTCATCGGCAAGATCCGCAACGGCGCACCACTCACCAAGTCGTGCGAGCAGGTCGGGCGCGTTCACAGTGTCACCACCAGTCGGCCTTCGGCGTCGTGCGTCGTGGTGAACGGCTCCGGCTCTTCGTTTTTCAACTCTAGGGAATCATGCACAGAATGCACAGAATGCAACAGAATGTGGCCGCCGTGCCCGCGACCCGAACCGGTCTCCGCAACCGCGCCATCCTTCTGACCCTACTCCTCACCGGCAGACGACGCGCCGAGGTCTTCCGTCTAACCCGCGGCGACCTCTCCTTCGACAACGACGTCTGCTTCTACTCCTACCGGGGCAAGGGTGGGAAGACCGGCCGCCGGGAACTGCCAGAGCCCGCCGTGGAGGCGCTCAGAGCCGCGTTGCGGGCACGGGACGTGGAGCTTGAGGTGATCCTCCGAGTCTCTGTGGGGCGTCACGAGCGGCACGTTCTACGCGCAGCTCCAGGGACACTTCCGAGACGCGGGGCTTCCTCCTGCCGGCATCCACATCCTCCGGCACACCGCCGCCAAACTTCGTCGCGACGCGGGAGAAAGCATTGAGGACGTGTCTCGGTTCTTGGACCACACCTCCCTGGCGGTCACCACCACGTACCTGCGACGGCTGGAGGGGCAGGAGGACCATGGGTGGGGACGAGTAGCGGAGGCGATCGGAGTATGAGCCCGGATCGACGTATGATGTGGCTCATGTGAACTCTACAAGGAGGGGCACCATGACCTGATAGTGCCGCCGCATCTAGGACAAGCAGATCGAACGGGAGATTTCTCGGCTTCTTCGATCTCGTCGTGACTGGCCAGCTTGGGGCGAGGAACAGCGATGGAGTCTCAATGACATGGATGCTATATGCGTCCGGTCAGCTTCAGCCAGGCCTCGACGCTAGGCCAGTGGTAGACGTTGCCGGCCAGAGGGGAAGGGAAGTCGTGACGCTGCTTCCACTGATGGACCGTCCGCCAGTCAACGGTGGCCTTCTCGGCAATCTCCTGAACGGTGACCAGGTCGCCAACGCTCACCAAGTCCTCGAAGGCCAGGGCCGCGCCGGACTCGTAAGTGGCGCGAAGGTAGGATACCGTGCCGTCGAGCCACTCGACATTGAGCGAGATGCCGTCTTCGTCTACGTGGCGAATGGTCAGATTGGCTTCGGGATGTTCGCGCCGCCAGTTCGTCCAGGTTGCCTGCTTGTCCGTGTTCGCCTCCATGGTCCCTCCTTCGCTCGATCAGTGTCTACAATATACGACACCTGGTCGGTACTGTCAACAATATTATACAGTCAGCCGCCGCTCCCAGCCGATGAGGTTCTCGGCGGGGTAGGCGAGGGCGAGGGCGCGGGCATGACTTGCCTCCTTCGATAGGGTGACACCACGTTTTCTCCTGCCGGGCCGGGGTCAACTGCGGAGGAAATCGTTCTTTGGCTGGACACGCCCGGATAGTGCAGCAATTTCCGGATATGAATACCGCGCGAAACCGGATACCCTATATATTCTTCTGCACGAGAGGGCGGCATGGCGGGCCAGTTCAGCGACGCCTCGCTCAAGAGGGCTGTGTGCGAAGCGAACGTGCGATGAGGCGTCTCGCTCGGGGCGGCTGTTCTCAGGAGGATCGTCTATGACGTGGAAGACTGAGGACGAAGCGGCGTTTGAGATAGTCGAGCCGAACGCGCCGGCAATGATTGAGTCGATCCGTTCGGTCGGGTACACCGCACAGTCAGCGGTCGCCGACCTCATCGACAACAGCATTTCAGCCCGGGCGCGGAACGTGTGGATCACCTTCCTCTGGGACGGGAATGGCTCGTTTGTCTCGATCACCGATGACGGCTCCGGGATGGACGAAGATGCTCTGACGCAGGCCATGCGGCTGGGAAGCCGCAGCCCGCTCGATGACCGTGCACCGGGTGATCTGGGTCGCTTCGGCCTCGGGCTTAAGACGGCATCGTTTTCGCAGTGTCGGCGTCTCACGGTCTGGACGCAAACTCGCCCCGCAAGCCCCTCGGTCCGCTCCTGGGATCTCGACTACGTGCACGAGACCGGCGAGTGGCGCCTCCTCAAGCAGGCCGCGCTTGGCCCGAGTGCTCGTTCAGCCCTTCTCAAGCAGCTGGACTCGGGAACGGTTGTTGTCTGGGAGAACCTCGACCGACTCGTTGAGGGTGCACCTGTCGAGGACGAACGCGCACACCTTCGCTTCCTCGAAGTCGCCGAGGCCGTCGAGAAGCACCTCGCGATGGTCTTCCACCGCTTCCTGGAACCTCCGGTCGAGCTCACGATCTGGATGAACGGACAAACGATCGTTCCGTGGGATCCGTTCCTGCGTGGCGAGAGCGCGACGCAGCAGCTCGCAGAGGAACTCTTCTCGCTCGGCGACGAGCGTGTGTTGGTTCGACCCTACGTCCTCCCTCACCACTCGCGGCTCGCGCCAGACGTCCATCAGCGAGCGGCTGGCCCGGGTGGGTGGAACGCGCGGCAAGGGTTCTACATCTACCGCAACCGACGTCTGCTCGTGCCCGGTGACTGGCTCCATCTTGGCTTTCAGAAGGAAGAGCACGCGAAGCTCGCCCGCATCCAGGTGGACATCCCGACGGCCCTCGACAGCGCATGGCAGATCGACGTGAAGAAATCAACGGCGAAGGCGCCTGGGGCGCTGCGTGACGAGCTGCGCCGGATCGCGAAGGTAACACGCAAGCGAGCGACGGAGGTCTACCGGCACCGTGGCAAGGTGATTGCGCGATCAGCAGCGCGAAACGACTCGTTCGTATGGAGCCGTGTGGTCTTGCGCGGCAAGATCACATACCGGGTCAACCGAGAGCATCCCCTCGTTCGGGAGACGCTCAACTCCAGCAACGGGAGCGGCGCCCAAGTGGAGTCGCTGATCCGAATCATCGAAGAGACGGTGCCGACGCCTCTCATATTGCTCGACGTATCCCAGATGCCCGACGAGGAGGCAACACCGTTCGAGGGCGCTTCTGTCGGCGAAGTCGGTGACCTACTGCGCCGCACTTACGCCTCGTTGCGCGCGGATGGTCTCACACCTGCGCGGGCGCTCGAGCGGTTGTCGGGGATCGAGCCATTCAACCACTATCCCGAACTGATCGCGACCCTCGAGGAGGCAACCGCTTGAGCTCCACCGTTTCGCCGACCGGCACGCACGGCATGGCGCGCACACTTGTTCTCAACCTACTCCGAGGTGTCGATTCACCGACGCACGAAGAGATTCGCAGGAGCGTCGAGGACGTCACGCGGATGCTTGATTCCCGCGGCGACGGCGGTGGCGAGCGAATCAACGTCGAGCTACTGACGCGCGAGGTGGAGAGCCTCTGCAACGTTTGGGTCGGTACGGCGACTTCGCTCGAGAACCTCGAGGACCACCTCGAGTGGCTGAGCGGCCGGCGAGCCGAGTTGGACTGGAGGTTCTGGGATCGCTACCGTCGCTTCCTCGAGGATGAGCGACACTGGGCGCCGCGGACGGTGCGACGGCTAGACGAGCTCACGGACGACATCCTAGCCCGCTTGGAGGACCCGCGGCGCGAGGGCGCCTGGGATCGCCGCGGCATGGTGGTCGGGCAGGTTCAGTCCGGCAAGACCTCCAACTACACCGGTCTCATCTGCAAGGCGGCCGACGCCGGATACCGTCTGATCGTCGTACTCGCTGGGATGCACAATAGTCTGCGAAGCCAGACGCAGCTACGACTCGACGAGGGATTCCTCGGCTTCGACACGCAGCAGCGCCTCTTCTTCCATGAGGACAACAGGAGAATTGGAGTCGGGGCGCTCACCGGGAGCCGTCTCTATCCCGTCCATTCGCTCACGAACAGCGAGCAGAACGGCGATTTCAAGCTTAGCGTCGCGCGCCAAGCGGCCCTGATGATCGGCTCGGACCCAATCCTGCTCGTCGTCAAGAAGAACGCGTCGATCCTTCGTAACCTCATCAGGTGGGCGACCTACATCCAGCAGGTCAAGCACCCGGAGTCGGGGCGTCTGATTGTTCCTGACGTCCCACTGCTCGTCATCGACGACGAGGCGGATAACGCCTCGATCAACACGCGCGACATCCCTTACGACGAGAATGGGCGCGCCGATCCCGAGTATGATCCAACGGCGATCAACGGTCTCATCAGGCTGCTCCTGCACCGATTTGAGAAGAGCGCCTACATCGGCTACACCGCGACCCCGTTCGCCAACATCTTCATCTACGACCAAGCATACAGCGATGAGTACGGCCCCGAGCTGTTCCCGAGGAACTTCATCGTCAGGATGCCTGTTCCGGACAACTACGTCGGTCCAAACGAGGTGTTTGGGTTGCCTGAGGATCCGCTCGCCGGCCTCGAGGGCAGGGACGCATACCCGATCTTCCGTGCGGTAGAGGATCACGAGACGTGGATTCCTGACGGACACAAGAAGGACCTGCAGGTCGGGCCGCTGCCCGACTCGCTGAGGCTCGCGCTCCGCAGTTTCACCCTCGCCTGCGCTGCCCGTGCCGCTCGCGGCCAGATCGAGGTCCACAACTCGATGCTCGTCCACGTAACTCGCTTCACGGCTGTTCAGGCTCAGGTGACGGAGCAGATCAAAGACGAACTGGCGAGCTTGAAACTGCGTCTCAGGTACGGCGATGGCGGCAGCAGTCGGTTGCTCGACGAGCTTCGCGAGCTGTGGTGGAATGACTTCGTTCCTACCGACGGCTGGTTCGACGAGCCGGACCTAGAGCCTGTCAGCTGGGAGGAGGTCGAGGCGCAGTTGGCGGGCGCGGCACAGAAGATAGAGGTGCTGACCATCAATGGCACGGCTCGAGACGCGCTCACGTACTGGGAGCACCGCAACGGCTTGAGCGTGATCGCGGTTGGAGGTGACAAGCTCTCGCGCGGTCTCACGCTCGAGGGCCTCAGCCTGAGCTACTACCTTCGCGCGTCGAAGATGTACGACACGCTCATGCAGATGGGACGCTGGTTCGGCTACCGACCCGGATACACGGATCTCTGTCGTCTTTACACGACGCCGGAGCTGCGCGACTGGTATCGGGACATCACGGCGGCCAACCAAGAGCTCCTGAACCTCTTCGACCACATGGCCGACGTCGGCGGCACGCCGGACGACTTCGGGCTCCGGGTGAAGAGCCATCCTGACGGCCTGCTCGTCACTGCGCCGGCGAAGATGCGTCACGGCGAGAGAATGCAGCTCTCCTTCTCAGATTCGATCTCCGAGACGATCGTTTTCCACATGGAGCCAGAGATCATCGCGGCCAACGCAGAAACCGTAGAACGCTTCGGCCTGCAGCTGAACGCCAGCCCGGGCAACCCGAAGGAACGGTCCGGAGACGTTGTCTGGTCCGGCGTCGAGGCCGTCGATGTCGTGTCATTCCTCGAGAGCTTTCGGACGCACGAGCGGGCGAAGAAGGCCCAGACACCCCTGCTCGCACGCTACATCGAGTCGCTTGTCGCAAAGGGCGAGCTCACGGAGTGGACGGTAGTCCTCGTGGGCAACAGCGCCAGCGACCGCACCCGCGAGGTAGCAGGTCATACCATCGGTCTCATCCGGCGTGCGAGACAACAACCCGATGCGCCTTATCGGATCCGCCGGCTCGTGAGCCCGAGCGACGAGTTCGTTGACCTTACGGTGGAGCAGTGGGATCGGGCGCTGCTCGGCACGCAGGCTGCGTGGCGGGCGAATCCCGGCCGTTCGAAGCGCACCGAGCCGCCCGAGTTGCCGAGTGGGCCGATGATCCGGCGCGAGCGCGAACCACACTGCGGCCTCCTGCTCATCTACCCGCTGGATCCGGAGGTGATCGACCGGCTGGACTCGCCACCGATCATGGGCATTGCGGTGAGCTTCCCTCGGAGCCTGAGCGCGGTGACGATCGAGTACATCGTCACGCGGACCTACTGGGACCAGGAGATGGAATACGCGTGACTCTCGACGCCCTCTGGGACGAGCTCGAAGCGCTGACGGCGCCCGGGGCGGTGGGCCGGTTCAAGCGGCGCGTTCACCCCGAATCCTCCCTCGACCTCTTCGTCGGTGTTGCGAAGCCAGCGAATCAGAGGATGCTGATGATGCTCGCATCGGAAGCGTCACTCGCAGACATCGAGAAGCTGCCGTGCTCGCAAGGCGTAGAGGCCAGGATCGTCCGGCCAGGCGAGGACGGTAGGGACGCGACTCTTGAGCTTGCCCTGACCGATCCACGCTTCACGGACATCTTCAGCGCACTCGCCGCCGACGTCATCGATGCCACTACGTCGCTCGCTGACGAACAGGCGGCCGTATCGGAGTTCGTCAACCGGCTGCGGCGCTGGCAGCGGTTCTTGGAGGAGAGCGGTCTGCGGGGATTGTCGCCCGAGCGGCAGCGAGGCCTCTTCGCGGAAATGTGGATCACGCGCGATCTTCTCGATCATCTCGAACCGTCAGTGGTTGTCAACGCTTGGACTGGCCCCGACCGCGCGTCGCACGACTTCCAGTTCGGCTCGTGCGCGCTTGAGGTGAAGGGAACGGCGGCGAAGCAGCATCAACTCCTGCACATCGTCAGTGAGCGCCAACTGGACGACACCGGCCTCGATGCGCTCTTTCTTTTCCACCTCTCGCTTGACGTTCACCGTGGCGCGGGAGAGACGCTTCCGGAGCTTGTTGACGAGCTTCGGAAGCGGTTGCGCAAGACCGCTGTCGCCCAGATCCTGGAAGCCAAGCTGGTACAGGCGGGGTACTTGGAGCAGCAGCGGAGCCTATACGTGGACCCCGGCTACACGCCGCGCGAGTCAAACCTCTTTCAGGTTCGCCAAGGGTTCCCCCGCATCGTCGAGCGCGATCTTGCCCCGGGCGTCGGGGATGTTCATTACAGCATCTCTGTCGCCGAGTGCAAACACTTCACCGTCGAGCAGGCGGTGCTCCGCGACGAGATTCGGGGTGTGGCGACATGACCGAAGATCTGTTCGCCTTCGCCGCCAACGTCCGCCAAGACGTGTTGCTCCGGGCCGATCTCGACGACGAAGAGTCTCTGCGCCCGGAGGCCTTCACCGACATGCTACTCGAGTCACTCGAGGAGGCGGGCGAGATTGAGGAGGGACACGTATGCTACCACCGCGACCGAGGAATCGAGGTCAGCGGTTACGGCGTTCACGAGGACGGTGACGTGGTCAACCTCTTCGCCACGATTTATCGCGGCGACGTGCCCCCCACGACCGTCGGGAAGCAGGATGTCGATACGGTCTTTCGGCGCCTGCGGGTCTTCTGGGAGAGGACCGCCGATTCTTACCATCGAACGCTGGAGGAATCCTCCGAGGCATTCGACATGGCGATGCGCCTGCACGAGGTGCGCAGCGGCATCACTCAGCTCCGTCTCTTCCTCCTAACTGACGGCTTGGCGCGGACAGAGTACCGACAGCCGGAGGAGGTCGACGGAGCCGAGATCTCCTTTCACATCTGGGACATACGACGACTGCATCGGCTCGTCACGTCCGGCCAGCGCCGCGAGCCGATCGAGATCGACTTCATCGAGAGGTTTGATGAGCCCATTCGGTGCCTCGAAGCGCCCTCACAGGACGGCGAGTATCGGGTGTTTCTTGCGATCTTTCCCGGCGATGTGCTCAACACGATCTATGCGCAGTACGGGCCCCGACTCCTTGAGCTGAACGTTCGCTCGTTTCTGCAGGCGCGGGGCAAGGTGAACCAGGGCATCCGGCGTACAATCCTCGAGCAACCCGGTCGCTTTCTTGCCTATAACAATGGCATTTCGGTCACCGCTTCCGAGGTCGAGCTCATGGACCTGCCGGATGGCGGACGTGGGTTCCGACGTATCAAGAACCTGCAGATTGTCAATGGCGGCCAGACGACGGCATCAATTCATCACGCGGCACGCCGTGACCGCGCGGACGTCTCGGCGATCCGCGTGCCGGCGAAGCTCACCGTCGTCCCTGAGGACTGCCTCGAGGAGATAGTCCCCCTCATCTCGAGATACGCGAACAGCCAGAACAAGATCAGCCAGGCGGACTTCTCCGCGAATGATCCGTTCCACGTGCGCGTCGAGGAGCTCTCGCGAACGATCTGGGCACCTGCGACGGGTGGGACACTGCGCCAGACCCGATGGTTCTACGAACGCGCAAGAGGCCAGTATGCAGATGCCCTCGGCCGTGCCGGGACAGCGGCTCAACAGCGCAAGTTCACGCAAGAACATCCGCGCGCGCAGAGGTTCACGAAGACCGACTTGGCGAAGTTCGAGAATACGTGGGATCAGCTTCCACACATTGTCAGCCGCGGAGCTCAGAAGAACTTCACGGAGTTCACGATCCGTCTTTCGGCCCGTCGCCGCGGCGAGCCGGACGCAGTTTTCTTTCACCACTTGGTCGCGAAGGCAATTCTGTTCCGACGGGCGGAGCGCCTCGTGTCAGCACAGAACTTCGGAGGCTATCGCGCGAACATCGTGACCTACAGTCTGGCTCTGCTGGCCCATGCTACGGCCCATCGGATCGACCTCGACCGAATCTGGTCAGGACAGGATATCGGTGCCGCGATCGAACAAGCGATCACTAACATCTCGCACCATGTCTTCCACATCCTGACCAGCCCTCCTGGTGGTGCGAACATCACTGAATGGGCGAAGAAGGAAGCCTGTTGGGAACGCGTGCGTGGACTGGATGTGGAACTTCCACGCGAGCTCGAGGGCGAGTTGCTCGTTCTCGATGGTCATCGCAAGAGTGCGCCCGTTACCGGCATCGATGCACCAGACGAGGCCGAGCGAAGCACTATTGAGAAGATCGCCCGCATTCCTTCGGAGACTTGGTTCGCGCTCTCGCACTGGGCAAGGGAGACGAATAACCTCCAAGGCTGGCAGCGCGGAATTGCTTTTGATCTGGGACGTCGGGCGAAGCAAGGTCGCGAACCATCGCGCAAGCAGGCGGTCCAAGCAGAGGTTATCCTCGATGAAGCTGGCCGGCTTGGCTTCGACCTGAAGGTAACGGCTGCCAGTGAAATAGGATTGGAGAATCGCGACTGAGAGCAGGAGGCCAGTTTCATTCTGGTGGGCTTGAGGCTTGGCGGCCGGTCGATAATCGAAAAGTTGACCACCTTCAACGACGAGTCCTGTACCGTCAGCCCCGTCGTCGGGTGCCTTGCGGACAGGGAAAGGGCATGTGCTGAAGTGGAGTGCCGGAGGCTTGCCAGCGGGGCGAATTAAGGTCCTGAGCTGAGCACCATCACATGGCCTCAGCGTGCATCACAAATGACGAAGGCCTCGAACGAACGAGGCGAGCGCCGTCCCGGCCGTGGACCTGTTCCTTCAAAGCCGGCAAGTCGACAGCAGCTTCGAGTTGCATGACTCGGAGCATTCACCGAGGGGAAGACATTAACTCGGCTTTTGACTCGTACCTTCGTTCACGATGCTGTTCCAGCACGGTTCGCGTCCTAGAACAGCTTCCCCTGATTGTCCGAACCCCTTCTGCCTGCCTTCAAACGCCAAGATCCCGGCAGCCCTCGCGCCCGTCGCAGCGTCGCCGGTAGAGGGATTACGTCAAACTGTGACCGTTCCGCGATAAGTACCGCCGCAAGATCGAGCATCTCCACCACTGACTGCGCCCAGATTTTCAGGTGCCCGTCATCCGTGCTGGAAATGCCGCATTCCGCGGTCCGACACGCCTGCTCTAGCACCCGAGCCCGTTTCCCATCAGCCGTGAACAGAATCACCGGGTATGGAGCCCAAGCCAGATCGCCTGGGTGGCCACGGCAACTGCTGGCCGTGACGCAACCTGCCGCGCACAGAGCGGTGACCGCCGCACGAACCCCCAGATCAGGGGCGGTGACGAATCCCTCCAGCTCGTCGATGATGCCGTCTCCCTTAGCCTCGGCCAAGTCATCGAACTCGTCCTCGTCATGAGCTATCCTGCCTAGCCGGTCGACGGCATCTCGCTCATTGGCCAGCCAATCCGCGGCTTCCTCCCAGGTTGCCTCCACGACGAGCTGGCGCGCGTACTGGCGAGTCCCAAAGCCGCCGTAGTCTAGTTCGTTGTCGGATGGTTCACGAAGCGCACCGAAGTCGATATCCCAACTCAGCTCGACGTTCGATCGTGGCAGCATGAGGAGGAGATCCTCGTCTCAGGACGCTCTGGTGTGCGGTACCGGATTTTGGCCGATAGGCTTCACCGGAGGTCAAATCGCTTCAATAGAGAATCTGGATCCAAGTCCGGGGTTCCTACGCGGCCAAAGTACCTAACGAACCGACTCACCATCGCCTCCGCGAATGGGCTATCCAGAGATGCCACCCGCTTCAATTCAACGAGACGATCCGCGGGTACATTGACTAGTCGCTGCAGGTCGGCCACTAGGTCCGGGACTGTCAACGCACCCGGGAGGTATAGATTACGGTCGTTCTGACCGCCCGTCTTCTGTGTGATGAGGTCTTGCATGTTCGACTTGGCCGTCCCGGTTGCCTGTTCCTTCCAGGCTCTGACGTACGGATGATTCTCTGCCACCAAGCATTCAGCAAGAATGACGTAGTTGGCCTTCTTCCATTCGATGTCGCATGATGGTGTGAGCAGCAGCCACCAGCCAGCGTCATGTCCACACGCGGGGTCGTGGTAGAGGTCTCCGACACCCGGGCCATTCGAGGCCAGTGGGGGCAGAATGTACATTTCCGCAGGGTGGACTTTCCCAGTAGGCGCCCCTAGTACGTCCGCTTCGCCCAGTTCCTCGGCCAAACGTTGAATGCCAGGTCGGGAAAGTGACCGACCCAGGCGCCGCGCCAACATGTACGCAACCGATATGTGATCTCCAGCGGCTCGAAACTCCTCCCAGTTGGGAGCGACGAACTCCCACATATAGCTGCGCTGCTCCGTCTCAACGAACCGTAGAAGAGCCCTATTGACCGAAGGAAGGCCCGTTTCGAACACGGTCCTCACTGTGCTCGCCAAGGTGTCCAGCCCCTTCGTCTTTTCGATCGCGCGGACGAACGGCGTTTCTAGGTGGCGAACGCGGTTTGGCAGGCCGGTCCAGAAGATGATGGGCACAAAGCGCTGGTCTTTGATCTGTTCGAGCACCCGAACACCCTCCTCCTCGGCCAGAGCGGGGTCGGTTGCGTCATGGCGCCCCAGCCGGACATCCAGGATCACGAGATCAAATCGCTGCGTCTCCAACATCGTCAATGCTTTGTCGAAGTTGTCGATTCCTACAACCTCGGGGTTTCCCCACCCAACAATGTCCTCTCCCTCCAAATACTCCTTCGCCTGCTGGAGGCTCTCGGGTTCGTCGTCCACGTGCAGAATCCGGGCTGCAATCATCAGATGCGCCTCCGCAGTGTGACGCGGAAATTCGCCCCCGACAGGGGTCCGGCGTCTAGGAGCTCCAACCGACCACCGTAGTACTCCTCGACTAGCTCGCCGGCAATGCTCAGCCCAAGACCAACCCCGTCATTCTTCGTTGAGAAGTACGGGTCGAAAATCCTATCCCGAATGTCCTCGCGGACACCTGGACCCGAATCGGAGAACATGATGTGGAGACCGTCCTCATCGCGGCTGACCCCCACGCGAATCCGCCGATTCTCCCGCGGCACTTCTTGAAGCCAGTGCACGCTGTTCGCGATCAGATTCACGAACACCTGTTGTAGCTCGGCCTCATCAGCCGTCACCATCGTCGTCGTTTCGGGCAGCTCAACGATGATGCCGTTTCTCTTCATGTCGCCCTCCAGCACCGCGAATGAATCGGCCATGACCTGCTCCAGCGCATGCGGCGCGGGACGCCCGCGGCGCCGTCCCCCAAACGGTTCGATGCGTCGAAACACCGTGGCGAGGACGTCGTGCTGCTTGCGGACCAGCTCGAATCGCTTCCGCAACTGCGGTACCAACTCCCCCTCATATGGCCGCTCGTCTCTTGTGATGTCGCGGAGCGCGAGGACCGCCTCCCCGCCGATCTTCGCGAGCGGCGCTCGGCCGTCGTGGAGCACCTTGTCGATCAGTTCGCCCAGTGTCGCCAACCGCCGGTATCTGGCAACGACCTCCTCAGCTCGCTCGACGCCTTCGTTAAGGGTGTCCTGAGCCTCGCCGAGCATCGCCGCGAGTTGCGCATCCTCTGGATACTGCTCGTTGACGTAGGCGCGCACCCCGCCCAGGTCGAACCCCGCGAAGAGGCCGCCTGCCGCCGGCCGCCGCCGCTCCTTCCGCGGCCGCACGGCATACCGTTCCTGCTCAAGTGCGGCGATCATCGCCCTGACTTCACCGCGCAGATCCAGAAAGGCCTGGTTTTGAAACAGACCCTCGCGATTGGTCTGATCCCTCAATTCCGCATTCGCTTCACGCGAGATCAGCAGGTAGCCCACGACCTGGTTGTTTGAGAGGCGCATCGTGGGGTTCTGGATGCGACGCGCATCGAGTTGCAGCCAGTCGTCACCGTGTTCACCGTACGGAAGCACACGGAATCCGTCGCGGTAGACGCTCACTCCGGCAGCCTCATCGAGGTCAAGCCGCACCTGTCGCGAGCTCGCTCCCGCCCGCCCGGCCAACTCGGACATCGATGCGGCATCCCTATCCCATACGCGGAGTTCGATGTCAAAGGGGCCACATGACGGACCATTGCCACCGACCGAGTTGGTGCCCTCCCGAAGGATCAAATCCTCACTCCCGCGCACCGACATCCTCACCTGGAAGCGTCCATCGGACTGCACATGGCCCTGCAGGGTGTAGTGAGGATTCCGCAGCGCCTCCGGCGGTTCCACCACACCTGAGAGGCCCGCGAACCGTCCGGGGACGTCGAGCAGAATGGTGAAGCCGTCCGGACGATTTCGGCGCTCATCGAACAGGAAAGGGGACACCAGACGAGCCAACCCACGTCGCAGCTCACGCAGCTTGCTCTCATCCCAACGCGTGCGGAGCGCAGTCAATCGAAGGAGCGTCCCCCGCCGCATACGTTCCCCCCCATCGCGGCCAGCCTCTGGCCACAGCGCAGCCATGACCCCCTCAGGCGTGATCTCCACCGGCGCCCCCACCTTGGTGACGAGGGGAATCTGATCCAGGTACGCGTCCTCATTGTCGAACAGTCGCCAATCGAACAGGGCACGCGTTTCCACCGGCTCCTCAGGTCGTCGGGTAACCAACTCTAGGTCATCCGCAAGGCGCGAAACCGCGAATCGGCCGATCCCCTTATCGCCCAATACCGGCCGGCTGAACTCCTCGCTTCGCGGCGACCGTCGACGGTACGGTGTCGCCGGTTCAAGCCACGCCCCCTCGACGGTCGCGACCGTCATGCCGTGACCATCGTCAATTACATCGATGCCTCCTTGGCCCGGTTCGAGAGGATCGCGAAAACGCAGCAGCACGCGCGTGGCATCGGCGTCATACGCGTTCTTGACCAGCTCGATGAGTGCAACCACCTCGGACGAGATCAACTCGTCGCCCAGGGTCCGCATGATCCGCGCGCGCGGCCGAAACCTATTATCCCGGCCAGTATTCTCCGCGGCCGTCACTCTTTCACCTTCCGCTCCATCCTGCGGATGACGAACTCGGATGCCGCGTTCGCAGCGATCACATGGGGAAAGCCCTCAAGGTCAATCTCGTACTCAATCCGCTCAACGGCGTCCTCGAAGATCATGGCCTTCGACTTGTCGCCGCGGCCGGCTCAGCCCATCCCTCCACCACGCGTCTCAAAGCGGAGAGCACACGCTCAAGGAGCTCGGGCTCGTGGGCGAGCTCGGAATGGAGAACGCCCCAAAGCAACCCCCACGGAACGGCCTCGTCCCCCCCGGACCCGTTGGGCCCGGTCGATCCGGTCCCGGCCCCTGACGGTCCTCCTGCTCCGGTACCGGATGAGCCGTCGGACCCCCTTTGCCCCGCGTGGCCGTCGCCCGTCTGCCGATACGCCGCTTGGGCGCGGTTAGCAACGCCGCTCGCGATCGCCTTCAGCTCTGCACGAATCTCCGAAGGGATGAGCACTTGCATTTTGGATACGTTGATGCCGAACGCGCCGTCAGCTCCACTCGGAATGTCAACCGCGATCCGGGCCAGCTTGGTGTGCTCATCGGGCGTGCGCAGGCGGTTCCAGCCCCCGCTCTGAATCATGCGCCCACCCCTATAGACATAGAAGCCCTGCTGACGATTCCACTTCTTTGGGCCGCTCGCCGCTTCCCATGCCCGCGTCGTCGAGAACTGCACCTGGTTCGGAAGGATGTACGGCTGTATTCCGATGCTGTGGTTGCGACCGCCGTGCCGCACCGAGATGCGCTGTCGGTTCAGCTTTACCGTCGCCTCCTCAGTACTCGCAAACGGATTCCAGGCATCTATCGGATTCCCCTGGATCGTGATGGTCAGCGGCAGCGCTCGGCGTGTCTGCTGCGCCAGAAACCGGTGGAAAACCATCGTGAGGTGCTCCTCGATGTCCCGGCAGATTGCCGCCAGTCCGTGCTTTGCTGCCAGTCCAGATGGGAGCCTGTATTCAAGGATACGGTCGAGCAGCTCCCACATGACGACTGTTCCGGGTCTCTTCTGCAGCGGCTCGACCACCTCCCCGCTGACCTCACTCGTGCTCAGCCGGAGCAGGTCCCAGCGGTTCTCCTCAAGCACTCGGTCGAGGTCCCAGCGCCGAATCTCGATCTCCCGACGGATCGGATTCGTTCGTGTCGCCACGGTCAGCCGTCGGCATTGGCTGAGCGACGCCGTCTTCAGCCCGAGGCCGAACTTTCCGAGGTCCTCCTCCGCGTGGTCCCGGTCGGTTCCATACCGCATGGCCTCATTCATGTGACCTGCGTTCATGCCGCTTCCGTTGTCGGCGATGCGAATCCATGAATCCTCACCCTCGAAATTAACGGAGATGTCCATCTCCGTCGCCTTCGCGTCGATGCTGTTGTCAACGAGATCGGCCACGGCCGCCGGAAGCTCGTACCCGATGTCCCTCAGCGACGCCATCAGCCGGCGTGCCGATGGAATGACGCTTACCGTCGTCGGCAAGACTCACCTCACCAATGCAAGCTGATGCGTCTCCGAGGCTGCGGAGCAAACGGACCCATCCCGATAGCCTGCACAGTGTTCGCGCACCGGACAACTCTCGCACAGTGGGGCGCGCGCTCGACACACCAGCGCACCAAGGTCCAGCAGCGCGTAGTTGAATGACGCCACCGGACCGTCACCGCCGGCAAGCTGATATAGGTCCAGACGAAGCTGCCATCGTCGAGCCTTGTCCCGTCCACGCACTCGGCTGACAATTCGCTCAGTATTGGTATCAATCAGCACCGCCCTGCGACCGAATCCAAATGCCACGACCGCCGATGCCACGTAGTCCCCCACCCCAGGCAGCGACATCAGCCCAGCCTCGGTTGACGGAACCCTGCCACCGTGCTCCTCAACGAGTGCCCGGGCAACCGCCATCATGTTGTCCGCCCGCCACCGCAACCCCAGCGATCGCATCAGCGCGAGAACCTCCGCTTCGCTCTGCACCATCATCTCTGGTGTGGGTGCGAGCCGCATCAGCGATGCGAACACAGGCTCCACCTGATTCGCTCGCGTTCTGCGCAGGCATATCTCAGCCACGAGCACATGCCACGGAGGGACCTGTTCTCTCCAGGGGAAGCTCCGAGCGTTGTTGCGGTGCCATGCAAGCAGGTCCCTCCGAAAGCCATCTCCACTCAGCCCCGCGCGCCGCCGTGACACGGGTCGGGCCAGCGCTTCCGCGACCCCGCGGCCGATCGCCTCGCCCAGAAGTGGTGGTACAGCGTTACCGATCTGCCGGAGACGAAGTGACGGGTGGCCCGAGAACCGGAACCAATCAGGGAAGGTCTGAATCCTTGCTGCCTCGCGAATCGACAATGTCCGATGCTGCGATGGATGTATGTACCAATAGCCATCCTTTGCGATGTGCGCCGTGATCGACCGACTCAGTCCATCCCATTCAAGCCGCTTGTACTTGTCCGAGAAGATGTCGGACCGGTAACGCTGCAGCCGCGACGGCAGCTGATCGTACGTCCCGCCCTCTGCAAGAAGTGCGAACGCCTCCGCGTCATCAGGCCGCACGTCCCTGGTGATGTGGTCATAGACCCACCCTCGCTCAGCGCACATGACTGCATGGCGGAGACGACGCTGCAAAGCCGTCCGAGCGCCCCCATAGCGCACCCGGTCCTCCCGATGCGCCGGCGGAACCGGCGGGAGATCGCCGATGGCGTCTCTTACGGTCGGCCGCGACCTCTGCGGCAGAGGCCACTCAAAGCTCTGACCCTCACGCAGCCCCACGATGAACAGACGGCTTCGATGCTGCGGAACCCCGTGTTCGTACGCATCCAGAATCCCCGCCTCGGGGCGATACCCGAGCTCCCGCAACGATTCGCAGAAGCCTAGCAACACCGCGCCCTCATCCCACACGGCGAGATCGGGGACGTTCTCAAGCAGAACCGCTCGCGGCTGGAGCTTCGCCACTATCCGGACGAAGCTCCGCCACAGCTCTGCCCGCGGGTCCTCCGCGCTCCGCTGGCGCGTCTCCACCAAGCTCCGAATCTTCGACCGCCCCGCGCGGGAGAACGGCTGGCAGGGTACCCCGCCGGCCACAAGGTCGACGCTCCCGATGCGCCAAGCGCTTAGATGATCCAGGAAATCTTGGGGGTCGGCGAGATCACCCACGTATCCCAGCCCACCGATGTTCGCCGTGTGTGTCTGTACAGATGTGGGATCAATATCGGCTCCCACCATGACGGTGAACCCGGCATCGCGCAGTCCCAAACTCAGCCCCCCTGCGCCGCAGAACAGATCGATCGCGGTCGGCCTGAGCGCCGATCGCACCCAACGCCTCACTCCGACAAGGTCGACCGCGTCGGGAGCGTCGGGATGTGGGCTCAGTTGGAGGTCAGGGCCCCGGTAGCTCGCTACCGCCGGGCTGGGCCGCCGTCGGAGCGGCTGGTCAGCAGACATGCCGTGCCCTCTCTCCTGTCTCCTTCTCCCGAGTGCCCACTTCAAGTTAGCATACCGAACACAGATTCGAGGTTCAATAACCGGAGTGCTGTCCGACCGGGCTTCACTAGGTCCCACCCCCCGCTGGCAGCGTTGACGATCCGGCCCTTCCGTTTCCACATCCTTCCAGAGACGCACTGATTCTCCTTTCCGTTCTGCCCCCGGTCCTTCGCTGGCCGACAGGGCGCCCCGTCCCCCCGTGCTCACTCCACCCCGCTCTCGGCCACTCGGCGCGCTCATCGTTCGAGAGGCGCGGCCGCCAACTGGCTCTTGACATCAGCCTGCAGGTCGAGGAGGGTCTTGATCACAGGCACCCTCTTGGTCTTCTGGATCTGCCCAGTCAGGATGACCTGCGGAAATGCGACCCTGGCTTCACGAGTTCGGCGACCGAGGCGCTGGCACCCAGATTGTACCAAAGCGCCATTTCTTCCCCCCTGCCGACTAGGCTCGGACGGCGGGAGTCGTGACGGGAAGATCAAGTAGATCCGAGCCAGCGGCGGGATCACCATGGGTTCATGGTGTCCCCCGCAGATGGGGCTCCAGGATGACTTCTGCCTTCCCCCGCTCCCCGAGCTTCACCAGGGCTTCGGCCTTGGCGACGTCGACCAGATAGCGGGCGGTACCTGATCCGTCGGCAATCTCCACGATCCGGGTGACATCCACGGGGGCGAGCCGGGAGGGGTCCGAGGCGTCCGTCGACTGCTCCCTCGGCCTGGCGGAGCGCTCCCAGTCGGCCACGTAGTGCCCGTTGACGAGTTCGACCAGGTTGGCTGTTACCTCGCGCAGGTTCTCGAGCATCTGTGCCACCTCCGGATAGAGCACCGGGTGGCCGGCAAAGTAGCGCCGCTCGATGAGGCGGCAGGTGGCCGAGAACTGTCCCCACTCCTGAAGGAGGGTCTCGGCCTGCCCGCACCAGGCGGCGACCAGCCCGCGGAAGGGCAGTCGGTCCCAAGAACCTTTCTGGGTCCAAAACCAGTCGGTCGCATCCGGGTCGCTCAAGGACCACTCACAGAGACCGCCGAGAAGCTCTTCGCGGACCTGGAGGCGAAGACGGGCCTCCTGCTGATCACCGGCCACCTGGATGGGGTAGTCGGTGGCGTAGTCCGTTATCTCCTCGACCCTGACGCCGGCAAGATCGGCGACGCCTTCGGGGCCGTGCCCCCTCACCCAGGCGTTGAAGCTCTCCCGCCCGAGACCTGGTGATAGCTTCGCTTTCAGGTTGCCCTTCACCCCGCGCCCTCGCCACTTCAGGTAGTCCGTTAGGCGGAGGTAAGGTCGGTCGTCGATGAGGTGCACCTCGGCGGAACACTTCGCGAGGCGCGCCTCGGCTTCCGCGAAGAGCGGCTTCATTTCTTCGAAGGCGATCTCGCACCCCTCCCGGAAGACCCGCGACCAGGCCTGGGGGTGATCGTCATCTGCGGACCGCACTTCGTAGCCGTGCTTTCTGAGGAGAGCCCCGTACTCAGCCAGCGCGAGGACCTGCCGGTCCACCCACTGGTCATCCACCAGAGGGACATCGGCAAGGTACTCATGGGGCACGGTGTCGAGCCTAAGGACCCGGCCGGCCTGGACCTCGCCCGACGTAGCGAGACCCGCGAGCGCGGCCCACAGCGCGTCACACCGGGCCTGAAACGCGGCGTCGGGGACATCGGCGAGACCACTGCCCAGGTGGTCTGTCATCTCGACGAAAGCCTGAAAGGCCTCCTCACCGAGGAAGAGGGCGCGGATCTCCTCTTCGGTCGGTACCTCAAAGCTGGGGGCCGGGATGCTCGCCGGGTCGACGAAGGGGATATGCGCGCCTAAGGGAAGCTCGATCCTGCCCTCGCGGACGTACTGCTCGCGCACCCACTCCTCCAGGACTTCGCCCTCGGAGAGGAGCGCCCAGGTCTCAACGCCATACTTCTGGGCCGCCTCGACCACGGCGGCGGTCGCGGGGTCGAGGGGGTAGGGGAGCTCACGGCAGAGTTTCAGACGCAGAGCGTTCGTATCCCGGCCGACCGCATGGCGCAGAATGAGGGAGTGAAACTGCTCGGCGAGGAGAAGACCTTTCAGGCGCAGGGTCTCGGCGATCTCCAGGGCGCGGGTGTTGAGCCCGATGGCGAGGTGGAAGAGGAAGAGCACGTCCCGTTGCACGCGGTAGATCTCGCGATCGACGTCCTCCCGGGGTTTCCCCTTCATGGCCGTGCGCACCGCCTCCACCACCTGTCTGGGCATCTTCACCAGGGGATATGTGTCGTCAGGCTGGTCAAGGAGCCATTGCGTGTAGGCGAAGAGGCTCCCATGTTGGTGGGCTTCTGTAAGCCACAGGCAGGCGGCCTGGGTGGGGCTGAGCGAGGAGGTGACGCGTTCCAAACGACGACGGTTCTCCCTCATGTCCCCTCCCCCGGAAAGTCTTCATCCTCAGCCAGAGGTTCGACCTCAAAGACCGAAGGCTCTTCAGGTGAACGAGCGACCGCTGCCTCCAAGGCGGCAAGGCGCGCCTCGGTGTCCCCCGCCTCGTGGCATTTGAGCCCGGTGGCGACCAGGTAGCCGAGAGTGCGGTTGCGGGGCACGGCGTTGGGGAGAGACAGGGTGTCGAAGAGACCGATCTCGATCACCCGACTGTAGTCGTCCGGAGTAGAGAGGCCCTCCAGGTCATAGGCCGCGGCCACGGTGCTCTCCCGCCGTCGCCGCGCCCGGCCGAGCTCCTGGGCCTCGGTGAGGTCGGCCTTGCGCGTAGGTGAATGCCAGAAGCAGAACTCATCGTCGGTTAGAGGGTGCGCGCGGCAGGACTCCCCGTTCGGGTGAACGTAGCGGCAGATGCGGCTGAGACCCGTCCCCATCAGCTACCCCACCGGTACCACCCACTACCATTGCTAATGCATCGGCATGGTAGTGGCCGCCGCCGGGCTTGAGGTGCTCCGTGCGGAGGTCCGCAGCGGAGCGGGGTACGGCAGCACCATTGCAAGATGGTGGGCATGGGGGCCGTCTCAGTGTCCATCTCAGACCTCCACCCGCTCGGCCCGCCTGCCGGTGAAGTTTTCCCAGCGCGTGACGCAGAGATCGGTGTAGCGCGGGTCGATCTCCAGACCACAGCACACACGCCCCGTCATCTCCGCGGCGATCAGGGTGGTGCCGGAGCCGAGGAAGGGATCGAACACCCGGTTGCCCGCGCGACTCGAGTTGTCCAGCGAACGCGCTACCAACTCCACGGGCTTCATGGTCGGGTGCTCCTCCGAGCGGGTCGGGCGGTTGATCTCCCAGACGTCGTTCTGCTTCCGGTCCTTGAGCGGGGCCAGTCTCGCGGCGCCTTCGCGCCAGCCGTACCAAAGAGGCTCGTATCTGGTGTGGTAGTCCTTCCGCGAAAGAACGGCATGATCTTTGACCCAGATGATGGTCGACGACCAGTGGAAGCCGGCCAGGGAGAGGGCCGCGTGGATGACCGGCCACTCCTGCGCGCTCATGGCCATGTAGATCGGGGCGCCCGGCTTGACGGCGGTGGCGATCAGTGCGCAGAAGTCTGCGACGAAGGCGGGGAAGGCGTCGCCCAGGTTGTCGTTCTCGATGGTGCGCTGCCTCCAGGTCGGGTGGTTGGACTCCCCGTAGGCCACGTTCCACGGCGGGTCGGTCCAGACCAGCTCGCAGAGAGCACCGCCGAGCAGGCGCTCGACGTCCGCGGCCGAGGTGGAGTCGCCGCACAACACCCGGTGCTCGCCCAGGAGCCACAGGTCCCCGGGCTTGCTGACGGGCTCCTCGGGTAGGTCAGGAACCTCGTCGGGATCGGTGAGCCCGGGCTGCGGGGCTGCCTGGGCGAAGAGAGCGGCGAGCTCATCCTCGGTGAAACCACAGCCGCCCAGATCGATTCCCCCGGCAAGATCGGCCAAGAGCTGCTCGAGATCCCACTCGAGCCCGAGCTCCGAGCTTCGGTTGTCCAGGTAGGCGAGGCGGCGGGCTCGATCGCCTTCGTCGAGAGCCAGGTCGGTGCGCCTCACCACCACCAGCTCGTTGCCAGCACTCTCCACTACCCTAATGGGGAGGCCGAGCTTCCTGGCGGCTTCCAGCGTCTTGTTGCCGGCGATGATCATCCCATTCTTGTCGGCCAGGATAGAGCGGCCGGCGCCGCATTCTTCCAAGCTCTCTGTTACGGTCGAGCGTCCGCGATCGGTGCCGCGGTTGGCGTTGGCGGGATCGAGGGTCAGCTCATCGGCACTGTTGTTACTCATCGCTTTTGCACCTCGTCGCGTCTTTTTCGGGCCGTTCGGTAACCGGCCTTCCTGCATCGTAAGTTGCAGAGATTATATTCTGCAATATCACATGCAACAAGGGGGTGGGGAAGGCCATTGCGTCTTGTTGGCACTGAAGGCCGGATACAGGGCGCACGCACTGCCCCTGAACAGTGAACCGGGAGGCCGGCGGCGGGGGCGCCGTTCGTCAAGACCAGGGGATGCGGGGGGCGGGGTTGCAGTCGTCGCTACCCGCTGCTGTCGCCCTCGCAACCAGCCGCTCCGAGTGAAGCAGGTGAACCGAGTGAAGCCGTAGCCGTTTTCTGCCCGGCGATTCATGACGGCCGTTCCTCTCCTCTGGGTGGTAATTCAGGTTCACTCCCTTCATGAACGATGTCCCAGACGGCCTCATCCCAGGACGTGGCCTTGCCGGCGACCCTTTGGGCCACCTCGGCGGCCAGGTCCGAGGGCACCTCGATGCGGTCGCGCTCCAGCTCGGCCAGGGCCGCAGCCGCGGCCCGCTGGATATGGGCTATCTTCACTGCTCGGCGGTAGCCGTCTTGCAGCATGGCCTCCTTGGGGACTACCTTCTCCACGCCGTGGTCGGCGAACTTGCGCTCCAGGAAGGTGATGAACTGGTCGGTGGACATGGCGTTGAGTTCGACGCGGTAGCCGAACCACTTACCCTCCTTGCGGCCCTGCACCAGGAACACACACTCCGCCTCAGTGGCGCCACTGCTCTTAAGGCTCAGGCGTGGATCTCGCTTCATCTTGTAGTCGGGCACGAGCTCGGCCGGGAGGCTCATCTCCCGGACGTCGCTCAGGCGGAGTCCCAGGTCAATGACGTTGGGCTTGCTGCGGTAGCGATAGCGTGGGCTATCGGTCCCGAGGGTGTGCATGATCGAGAACCCGGAACGGTCGAAGTCCCTCACCACCAGGATGGTCACACCCTGCATGCTGAGGTCGTCCACCAGCGCCCGGGCTGCGGTCACGCTCATACCCTTGGTGCTCATGATGGCGATGTCATAGCGCTCGGCGAGGCGGGCTTCGGCGATCTGCTCGTTGAAGCCCTCCTTCTCGATGAACAAGGCGAAGCGGAAGCGGCCGGAAGGCCCGCTGGTGGGGAAGGTATCCCCGGGCAGGAGCCTGCCTACGTCAAGATCATCGCCCGGGTCCCCCCAGCCCTCCACGTAGCGCTGCACGCCGAGCGTACCGAGGTCAACACGCTTCCTCGTGTGCGGTTCCTCGAAGTGCCCGCGGGCGTCCATGACCACGTTCCACTGATCGGTGTACGGATGCTCGCGCAGGTATGCCTGCAGGAGAGTCTGCGTAAAATAGCTTGAGTCGTTCCAGCACGTGCCGCCAGTGAGTTCCTGCACGAGCGGCCGGGCCTGGTACATGATCTGCCGGGCATTGGCGGGCAGCCTACCGCCGGAGCTCGCGGCCAGGTAGGCACGTTCCATGACGGCGTACGCGGCCTCCTTGATGGTCATCTCTCGGCCTCGACGGAGCATCCGGTCGAGGTCCTTCTGGCGCACTCGGTCGTTGCGGTCGGCCTGGCGCTTGGCCGTCTTCCAGGCCTTGGTGACGAAACAGACGGCGCTTCGCAGGTCGCGGCTCACCTCGGAGTCGAGGCCGAGGGTGGCTTTGCCTCGGTCGGTGAACTCCAATCGCGGAGAGGTGAGATGCACCCGCACGACCACTTGGTCATCATGGTCGACCCGTTGCTCCCCCAGCACCTCGGTGAGCTCGCGGATGGGGATGCTGAGCGCCGGGGTGAAGTTCAACCCCACTATCACCGACCGGCCACAGTGGAGCGCATCGTCCGAGCGGATCCCGAAGGCCACTTCCAGCACGTACGGCAGGCCGTTGGCGGTGCCCAGAACCATCTTGTACTTGATGCTCTCCGGGACGCATTCTTCCGCCGTGGTCATGGTCTTCGCGAAGTGACTTTCGCCGATGACGCCCAGGGTCATGGGCTTAGGTGCCCTCGACTCGGCCTGCATGGCCGCGAGCAGGGCAGCGGTCCATCCGCAGCCTACGTTGCCGTCGAGCACCAGGTCGTGAAGGTAGCATCCGGAGAGCCCGGCCGCGGTGGTCACGGTCTTCTGCTTGGCCGTCCCTGCAAGGCCGGCGAACTCCCCCACGAACCTGCCCACGGTGCGGGCCTGGCCGCCGGCCCTCTCCTCGGCGACATACGCGGCGATAAGACCGCGCAGGGTATCTATCGTGTACCAGTGCGGGCTGGTTGGATCCCCGGGGCGGTGCTTTCGCCAGTCATTCGCGGTGGCGGCGATCTCCTCGTGGTCGTAACGGAAGGTTGTGTGGGGGTTGAAGGCCGCGTACCAGCGCGCGAGTGAGGCTATGTAACTTTCGTGGGTTTCGTCGGCGCCGAGTGAGCAGGCTATCTGCGGCCAGTGCAGCGTGACGGAAGTCCCCGTTCTTACATGCGGGGTCTCGGTGACCTCGTAGCTGATCGCAGGTTCCTGGGCGATGCGGTCCAAGGTTACGCGGATGTCGTGGTGCAGGCCGGCGGCCTCGATTTCTACGTGGCCCTCTTCCTCGGTGGCGACAAAGGCGGCGGCGTAGACGCACTTCAGTGCGTTCCCGAGCTGCCCGCGGGTCGGGGCGACATAGTGGTTCTTGTCCGAGACGCGCACCTGGTAGTCGAGGGACCGCACGACGGTATCGGCCGGGATACCGGGCCCGTTGTCGCGTACGGTCAAGGCGTCCTCGGTCAACTCCACCTCGATGATGGGCGCCACGCCGGCCGCCTCGGCTGAGTCGAGGGCGTTGTCGATGAGTTCCTTTGCTAGCGCATACGGCCAGTCTCCTGGTCGGTAGCCTATCTGTAGCGTCAGTTCCTTCTCGCTGAAGAACTCCAAGAGGCGGCTGGTCGCAAACGTCGTCCGTTCCAGGGTCGCGGTGGTCACGTCGTCGCCTCGTCTATCGTCGCGGCCATTGAGACCAGGGCCGGCGCCAGAGCCCGGGCCGCGGTCGGTGCCAGGAGCAGGCCGGAACGGGCCAGGTGCCAGGCGCCAGCACGATCCATGTACTCCGGCGCGACGGTGACCAACTGGCGGCCGGCTTGGTTCGTCCAGGTCTTGATCAGGAGCCGGGTGTCGTCGCCGGTCTGAACCTCCAGTTCTAGCGGTTCGTGGCATCGCTCTGCCCCGGCCTTCTCCACGGCTGCGGGGATGGCGCGGTCGGCGGTCATAGCGCGATCACACCGCACGCTTGGCCGGCGTTGACGGCCTCGGCCATGTGTCGAAGGTTGCGCACTTTGATGGACGTGCTGAGGTTCTGGATGCGCAGGGCGATGGCGGCGCAGTCGGACCAGTAACGCGCGCCCTCGGCTGCATCCGTGAACTCTTCCACCTCCGGGTTGAGGGCCACGCGCGCGAGCAACGCCGTTGCGTCTTCCAGCGCTTTGATTCCGTAGGGGTCATTCTCGGGGTACACATCGAGATCACGCGGTTCTGCGCATAAGGCCGGGTCCGACATCCGGGCGGCCATCATGGCGAATTGGTCCTCGGTGTACTGGGCGCGGCGGAAGTTGTAGCTGATGAAGATGTCGAGCACTTTGTCTTCATCGCAGACGACAGTTTCACAGGAGGCGTCGATGCCGAGCTGGCAGCAGGCCTGATACCGTAGCCATCCGTCGATGATGTAGCCACGCTGGTCACACACAATGGGATGGTGGAGCCCGTGAAGCCGGATGTCTTCGAGCAGCAGTGGGAAACCTGAATCCTCCACGCCGGGCAGCAGGCCTCGGAGTAGAGGATGCTGCTCCTTGAGTTTCGCGTGCGGCTTCTCCAAGAGTTTGACGGCCTGTCTCAGGTTCAAATGCGCAGCAGCTGCGTATTTGGTCTCCAGCTCGGGCCAGTTGGAGGCCACCCTCATGTACTGCTGAGCCGAACGGATCGAGCCCTCGAAGTGGTCTCGGAGCCAGTCGCCCCACTCGCCATGTGATACCTGTTCCTTGGCTTCGAGCAGAGCCTTCCCGGCCTGCCGAGCGTGCTCAAGGGCGGCGTACGCCATACCCTCGGCTTCGCGGTGCGCGGCGTTGGCACGGTCGGCAAGGGTAGTCAGGGTTACCGACTCGGGTTGTCTCACCATGATCTCGCTCGGTTCACGGGTCAGGTCGGTCACGGCGTTACCTCCATTCCTATGTGTTGCCTCTGTACCAGTTCCCCAGAGGCAACACTTACGTCGCCCATGGTTTCGGCCATCCGGAGCCGAAAGTCTCGCTGCTGCTCTAGCTGCTTGACGCTGACGTCGATCCACTTCGGCAGCCGACGCGGCAGCAAGGTCTTGATCTCGGGGTCGCGGGTGACCACAAGGACGTGCCGTACCAGACCGCAGCAACGGACCCCCCAGCTCCCGAAGATTTCACCGCAGGTATCGCAGCGCGTCAGATAGACGGCTCGCACCTTCCCCCCCTCGGCCAGTCTTCGAGCGGCGCGTCGAGCGGCGACGTACTCGGAGCGCGTGGGCGCCCGTCCGGCGGCGGCGGCCACGTTCTCGACCATGGTGGGGATGGGGATGCAGTCGTACTCCTCTACGAGTCGGAGGAGCAGCTCCTGCCATCGGCCCGGGCCACGGCTCACGGGTTCACCTTCCTTTCTTTGCCACGGGTTTGACTTTCGAAGATCACGACGGCCTGTCTTCCGAGCGGCTTCTCTCTTGATTCTTGAAGAGATTCGCGCTGCTTCGCCGAAGGTGAAGGGCACTTACAGCACTTACAGCACTTACAGCACTTAAAGCACTTAAAGCACTAGGGGGCGGTCCTGAAACCCGTATGGATAGCGGGATTGCATGGGGTAGGGTGGGACACCCTTGGGACACCCTTGGGACACCTTCGGGACACCTTCGGGACACCTGTCGGGGTCATTTCTCTTCCTTCGGGGGTCTCGATGGGAAGGCGATTCTCCACAGTGAATCAGTCCGCCCCGTGGGGATCTTGCGCAGCAGTTCCAGGCGCGCGGCGTACTCCGCCCAGCGTCGAATCTGGGTGTGGTCTTCCTCGAGTGCGCGCCCCACCTCGCGATAGCTGGCCACCAGTTCCGCCGGCTGTAGGAAGTAGGACTGGTTGAGGTAGATACGTTCCTTGCGGGTGAACACCGCTCGGCTGTAGATGTACAGCAGGAATCTGAGTTGCTTGTCGGATAGCGCGGAAGCGGACTGCGGCACCTGTATGAAGGGCACACGCTTGACTTCGCCGCGTCCGTTCTCGCGGTAGCGCGTCACGCGGATGAAGCAGTTCGGGATCCATTCGCCGGCTTCGTAGTCGGAGTAGGCGACCCCCCCTTCGACGAACTCGCTCAAGGGGTATCCGTAGGTGGTGAGGTTCTCCGGCACGTCGTGTAGGCCCAGGTCGGGATCCTCGGGCTCTTGACTGCCGGTCACGAACACCAGGCACTCAAGGCACCCGAGCCCGTAGAGCGCCTGAAGCTGCTTCATGAGCTCTTGCCAGGGCATCTTCAGCTCCCCGGCAAGGTCGTGCAGGTTGCAGATGTACGTATGCGCCTCGATGCGCTGGAAGACGAAGCCGCGGTAGAAGATCGTGTCGTCGTGGTTCGACTGCTGGAAGCGGGCCTTATCGCAGCGATCCGATAGCAGGACGTACAAGCTAAGAAGGTGCGGCGTGACGCGAAGCGCTTCCAGGTGCGGACGGCCGACGGGTATGAAGATGCGCGCTCTAGCGCTCATGGTCGCGCCGCTCTTCGTAGGCCCTCAGGAGCACCTTCGCCAGTGCCACGAGTTCCGGGTCGGCCTTCGGGTCGGCAATCAGCTTGCGAAGATTGCGGGCGTTCTTCCGATTCATCGCGACGGCGGCGAACAGGCCGGACCCGGCTGTGGTCGTAGGGCGCTTCACTGCGACGCCTTTGTCAGCTTCGCCGCCGTCGATAAGGCTCACCGGACGGCCGCCCGCGCACCCAAGAGGACCGCGCGCTTCAGCGCCAGCCTGATGTGCAGCGCCAGCTGAGGCGGGAGCTCGCCGCGGTGCTGTTCGATGAGTGAGAGGAGGGCCACGGCTGCCGGGCGGGAGAGCTCCACCGACACTTCCGCGGCGGCGTCGATGTGCAGGGAGGCGGTCACTTCGCGGACCCGGGGTCCGAGGTGGAGCGGCGGAGTTGCCCAGACTGCCATTCGCGGACCGCGGCCGGCTGATACCTGACAGCGCCGTTCATCTTGAGATACGGCGGCCCGATGCCCCGCCAGCGCCAGTTTGCTAGGGTCTGCTCAGCAAGATTGAGGGCCGTGGCCGTCTCCGGCGAGGTCCAAAGCGGTTCGTCTACCATGACGGAAGCCTCCAGGTTCGTGGATACCTAGAAGGATCTTCCGGGATTCCTAGCCCATTCTCACGGGACCAAACCCGCCCAAAATCGGCTGGGGTTTTGTGCCTACGGGCGGCGGTCCTTGAGGTTGGCCATGAAGACCTTGGGCATTATGACGACGCACTTCTTCAAGCGGTCTTCGTCCATGACAGGCGCCGCACACGCTCGCACGAATGCGGCCCAGGTGCCTATCAGCGGCTCAGCTTCGACCCCGCGGTCGTGATAGCAGGTAGCGGACCCGGCAGGCGCGAACCGCTTCCATGCTGCGGCAAGCGCACCGACGTAGCGCCACAAGACGTCATCCGACGGGCGGCCGCCGGGGGGCCGGAGCTCACTAGGCGCACGGATGGCTGCTATCTTCAATCTGCGAAGAACCGCTTGCAGCTGAAGAAGATCAATGCATGGATCTTGATAACAAAGGGCGTCACCCGCCGGCTGGTGCAGTTCAAAGATTAGGTCTGCGAGTTCGCCGGCGTGGTGCTCCACTTGCCGCAGCTGCTGATGTACTTCGGACCGCTTCGGCCGTTCGGCCTGATTCGGGGCAAAGCCGCGAAAGTCTTGGGCCGCCTTCGTCACCGCCGCCAGAGCCTCGGCCCGCCGGTCGGTATCCTCCGGGGGCAGCAAGAGGGCGTCCAGTATGGCGGCCGCTTGCTCGTCTGAGTAGCTCCAGGTCTCGTCAATCATGGCGGAATTGTGCCAACCCCCAACAGCCGTCACGCCGTCCCCCCCTCGGTCCGCAGCTTCACCACGTCCGCAGACTCCCGACCTTCCAGCGCCGCCTCGAGTTCACCCGCGATAGCATCGGCCACCAACCGCAGCGGGTCGGCGTGGAGGTGCGCGTATCGGTTCGTCGTGGCCGCCTGGGTGTGACCGAGTAGCGCGCCGATCTGCGGGAGCCCATAGCCGGCCCCGGCGCCCACACTCGCGAAGGTATGCCGCAAGTCATGAATGCGAACGTCAGGGATTCCGGCCCACTTCCGGATCCGTCCCCACGGGCCGCTCAAGTCGGTGAGGTGTGTTCCCGGCCGCCGGCCGGCTATGACGAAGGGATGTCCTTCCTCGCGCGGGGCCTCCGCTAGCAGCCGTAGCGCGGCACCCGATAGCGGTATGGTCTTCGCGCCGGTCTTGGAGTCGGGAAGCATCAGCAGCCCATGCTGTAGGTCGACGTGCGACCACTCGAGGGTCAGGATCTCGCTCAGGCGGGCGCCCGTGTACATCAGCAGGCGGATCCCGAGGAGCGCATACTCATTCTCACGGTAGATGGTCTCCTCGTCGCGCTCCTCGCCCCGCGCCCGTGGAGGGCGTGCAGGCGCGACGGCGGCGGCCGACAGCACCTTCCCCAGCCGGCCAAGCTCAGTGGCGCTCAGGTAGCGGCGACGGGCCTTCTCCGGGTACTTCTCCACCCAGCGGGCGGGGTTCGTCCCTTCTGGGCGATACCCCCAGCGCTCGGCGAGGTTGAACATCTTGGAGACGAGCGCCACCACGCGGTTCGCCATGTAGGGCTTCTTCCGTAGGTCGTGATGAAGCCGCGCTATCTGTTCGCGGGTGACATCGACCACCCGCTCGGAGCCGAAGCGCTTGAGGATGTAGAGCTCCAGCATCCGCCGGTCCCCCACCACTGAGCGCGGCTTCTTCTTCGTCTCGGCATGGGCTTCGAGATACCGCTCGGCGAGTTCCTTCACCGTGATGGCCGCGCGGGCCTCTTCACGTTCCCCCGCGGGATCCTCACCACGGGCCGCGGCGGCGAGTAGTTGCTGAGCCGCCTTCCGGGCCGCCTCCACGGTGAGGATGGGATAACGGCCCACCGTCAGACGTCTGGAGCGTCGGCCGGTCCGATACTGAACGACGAACGACTTCGCCCCGGCCATTGTCACGCGCAACCCGAACCCCTGGAGGTGGTCATCCCAGAGGAAGACGTGACGTTCCGGGTCTGGTGTCGTGGCCTCGATTACCGTCTTGGTGAGCTTCATCTCAACCGCCTGATTCGTATTCAGCAGGTTTCGTGTAAGCACCGTGTAAGCAAGAAGCACAATATCAGAGAGAAAGCGGGGGATACAAGGGGAAGAGTGCTCTCCGTCATAAGAGAGCCGCAAACCCGCTTGTAGAGCGGGATTTCTGGCCCAAACCCGCTAGGGAAGCGGGAAGCCGGCGAAGGGAATCGAACCCCCAACCTGCTGATTACAAATCAGCTGCTCTACCATTGAGCCACGCCGGCGGGTGTTGCCCGTAGATTGTACGGGTCGAAGCGTCGTGTGACAAAGGCCCGACGTCAGGTGAACGGTCCCCCGTGCGCGATCCCGGCGCGACCTCCTCGGGCCCCGCGAGGCCCGCAGGGCCCCCGTACTGGTCGCGGCCCCGTCAGCCGCGCCCACGCGGTCGCGACTCAGTCTTCTGCGTCACCGATGAGTTCGACGCGTTCCGCAAACGCAAGAAGCTCGACCAGAATAAGCGCGTGCATGGATTCAAGATCATCCACGAGCGGCCCGATCTGGCGAGGATCCAGACGGTAGGCATAGACATTCCGCACCACGTGACGGAACCCGCGGTATCTGTCCAGTAGGTCGAGCAGATCGCCACCGATCACCGGAAGGCGCACACCAGGCACCTCGGCCGCCATCTGTCGCAACAGCTCGCATGCCACGCGTCTCCTGTCGGCAGCGAGCGGTCGAGTCGCACCGCGATCGAAGAGAAGACCCGTTCGAGGCCGGCGTAGCAGCAATGGAGGTTGAGTGCCGCCGCATCGACCAGGAAGTCATCCGGTGAGGGGGTGCTCACAGCCCATATCTGACCGACGCGCTCAACGACCCGCGCAAGTTCATCGAGTTCCTAGCGGATTCTGCCCGCAAGCGCGCGATACCCTTCGTTCATAGCTCAGACCCCCTGGCGAGTATGCCCTCGCGCAGACCGGGCGTGCACCGGTCGAGATCGACCAGGTCCGCCTCGAACTCTCCAAGAAGCCCCTGTAGGGCTGCAACGGCAACGAAATAGTCGTCCTCCCGTAGGCCTGCCGCCGCGAAGTCGATATCCGAGGACGCGCCGAACCACTCCTCCTCGACAAGGGACCCGAAGACCAGAACGGACGACGCGCCGAAACGCTCCCGAAGAATGCGGGCCCCTTCTCGGGCGGCCTCACGCGCACGATCGAGGCGGTCAACGGCTCGTTGGCTCTCCTCCGCCCGCGTTCTTCGAGCGGTCGCCCTGTAGGCTTCGAGCTGCTCCTCTGTCATCGGAACCGGCATGGCCTCCCCTTCGGCGCAGCACAGAATGGACCTGCACCAGCCACCGTCACAACCAATCCCATTATACGGACGCAAGCGGTCGAACACCTAACGCGGGTGGTTGTTCGGTGGCGCCGGGTCTAGATCGAACGGGCGATCGTCAGCCATCGCCACCTCTACCACAATCCATCAACTGAGCACCGCTCCCACGACGAAGTGTCCCGGTACAGCCCGTGCGCTATCGCTCCAACCCCCGATACTTCCGAACCCGCCCGCCTCCCGACTCTTCCCCGAAGCGTTGCTTGAAGTCGGCCTCGTAGTCCGACCAGTTGCCCAGGAACATGCGGGCGCGTCCCTCGCCTTCGAACGCCAGGATGTGCGTGACGACGCGGTCGAGGAACCAGCGATCGTGGCTCACCACCACGGCGCAGCCCGCGAACGACTCCAGGCCCTCTTCCAGGGCCCGGAGGGTATTGACGTCGAGGTCGTTGGTGGGCTCGTCGAGCAGGAGCACATTGGCGCCCTCGGTGAGGGTCTTGGCGAGGTGCACCCGGTTCCGCTCGCCGCCGGACAGCACCCCTACCTTCTTCTGCTGATCGGGGCCCAGGAAGTTGAAGCTCCCGCAATAGGCGCGGGCGTTCATCTCGCGCTTGCCCAGGGTCAGGGTCTCCTTGCCGCCGGAGATCTCGTCGTACACCGACTTCTGCGGGTCGAGCGTGCGGGACTGGTCGACGTAGGCGAGCTGCACCGTATCCCCCACCGTGACCGTACCGGTATCAGGCGCCTCAGCGCCCGTCACCATGCGAAGGAGGGTCGTCTTGCCCACGCCGTTCGGCCCGATGATGCCGACGATGGACCCCGGAGGGATGCTCGCACTGAAGTCGTCCAGGAGCACCCGCTCCCCGTAGGCCTTGCCCAAGTCGGCGAAGTCGATCACCACGTCGCCTAGGCGGGCGCCCGGCGGGATGTAGATCTCGCGATCCTCCCGGCGCTTCTCTGACTCCTGGCTCAAGAGGCTCTCGTAGGCGTTTAACCGGGCCTGACCCTTGGCCTGCCGGGCCTTCGGCGACATGCGGATCCACTCCAGCTCACGCTGCAGGGTCTTCCGGCGCTTCGACTCGCTCTTCTCCTCCACGCGCAGCCGCTCCTGCTTCTGCTCGAGCCACGATGTGTAGTTGCCTTTCCAGGGTATGCCGTGCCCCCGATCGAGCTCCAGGATCCAGCCCGCGACGTTGTCGAGGAAGTAGCGGTCGTGGGTGACGGCGATCACCGTGCCCTTGTAGTCGCGCAGGTGACGCTCAAGCCACGCGACCGACTCCGCGTCGAGATGGTTCGTGGGCTCGTCGAGCAGCAGGATGTCGGGCGCCGTCAGGAGCAGCCGGGTGAGGGCCACCCGCCGCCGCTCGCCGCCCGAGAGCACCGAGATGGGAGTGTCGGAGGGCGGGCAGTTGAGGGCGCCCATGGCGAACTCGAGCCGGGTGTCGAGGTTCCAGGCGTCCACGCGGTCGAGCTTGTCCTGCAGCTTCCCCTGCTCCTCGATGAGGGCGTCGAAGTCGGCGTCGGGTTCGGCGAACTTCGCGGTGACCTCGTCGAAGCGGGCCAGCAGGTCGACGATAGGCTGCACGGCCTCGTGGATCACCTGGATGACGGTCTTCTGCTCGTCGAGCTGCGGCTCCTGCTCGAGAAGACCCACGCTGTAGCCTTTGGCAGCGGCGATCTCGCCTTGGTACTCCTGATCGATGCCGGCCATGATGCGCAGCAGAGTGCTCTTCCCCGAGCCGTTCAAACCGAGCACACCGATCTTGGCTCCATAGAAGAAGCCGAGAGAGATGTCGCGAAGCACTTGGTTCTTCGGTGGGAACACCCGCCCCACCCGCATCATCGAATAGATGACCTTCTTGTCGTCCACAGGCATTCTGTCGCTCCTGTTCTCTGTCGTTCGACAGAGAGTGTACGGTGGTTGAGAGGCGATGACCAAGACCTCGACCGCGATCGGCGAGAGGCGTCGCGCGCAGATCGGGGGGAGCGGCGCTCCATCGCCCGTCGCCCAGACCCGCCGAAGACCCCCGAACAACAGGGAGACGGCGCCGCGAGCCTCTCGACTCGACGGCGCCGTCCCTTGAGGCTGGTCACGCGCCGACCTCAGACGCAGCAGAACTGCGCTCTGCACTCCGTCGCAGGCAGAAGGAACTCGCACACCGGACCTCTTTCGTCCGAACGTCGCTCGGCTCCGAAGAGCGCTCGCACCCTCGACCACGTCTGACTCGGCCGAGACGAGATCTTACGGCGGGACGCTTCACGCAGCTTGTCGGTCTGACGGTCCCGCATGACCATCATCATGTTAGATGGGTGGCTCATGGCAGGCTCCTCATTCAGTTCTCTTCCGACAGCTGATGTTGCTCCCGGCTCGCGCCCGGCGCCGCCGCCCCCGGTTCCCGGCCCCGAGCCGGGTGGTCTTGACGACGCGTCGCGGTCACCATGATCTGGCGTATACCCGTTATCCACTTGTGCTAAGAGCCACGAGGAGCGATCTAGGAAGTGTCACGGCGAACGGTCGGCGAAGAGGGACTGGGGGACTACGCGCTGTGCGGTGCTGCGACGTGGCCGCCCGGCGCTCGGCCACGGTATCGCTCGGTCGGCCCCGACCATCGGGACGCCCGCCCCGGGCTACTGCCCGTTGACTTTGCGGCTTTCCAGGTGCAGGGCGACCTTACGCTTGATGCGCTGCAGAGCGTTGTCGACCGTCTTGGTGTCGTGCTCGATGTACTCCGCGATCACCTCGTACGAGTGGCCCTCGAGGTAGTAGCGGAGCACCTGGGATTCGAGCGGGCTGAGGAGCCGTTGGAGGCAGTCCATGAGACTGGCCAACTCCTCGGTGCTGATCACCTGCATCACGGGATCGCTCGTGCGTCCGGACGGGATGAGATCGGCCAACGTGCGATCATCGGATCCGCTGCTGCCGGCCGGGCTGTGGCTGAAGCTGAGGTAGGTGTTCAAGGGGGCGTGCTTCTGGCGCGAGGCGGTCTTGATGGCGGTGATTATCTGCCGGGTCACGCACAGTTCGGCGAAGCTGCGGAAGGAGCGGGCCTTCTCCTCGCGGTAGTCCCGGATAGCCTTGAAGAGGCCGATGTATCCCTCTTGGATGAGGTCGTCGCCGTCACCGCCAGCGATGAAGTACGAGTACGACTTCATGCGCACGAAGTAGTGGTACTTGCTCAGGAGGCGCTTCGTGGCATCGCCGTTGCCCGCCTTGGCGAGCCGGACCAGCTGCTCGTCGTCGTTCCAGTCGATGAGCGGATAGCCCATACGAGCGGTGCTCTCCATGCGTCGCCTCCCTCCGCCAAGCCGCGGTCGACCGGGGCCTGCCCGGCTCCACGCCTCCGCCGGGTTCAGCTCCCCTTTCCTTCCGGCTCCTCCTCGAGACGCCGGCGAAGCTCCTTCAGCTCTTCGAGTCCCTCACGAGGGATTCGATCCTCCACACGATGCATCATTCTAGTGCATTTCTTGTTAATTGCAACCTCCCTTGTGTGTTCTTGCAGATCGGAGGCGAATTGGCGGCTGGAACGCCGAGTCACATTGGGCAGGAAGGTGGTCTTCTGCAGCCCGTAGTCAGAGGTGACTACGACCACGTTTTCCGCTGCATTCAGGCGGTACGTGGTTCGCTCGATGATGGCGTCGGCGGAGCGTTCGAGAGAACCGAAGAACACCTCCACATTCGCCGTTGCACTCTGCCCCTGCTGCAACGTGGCGTTGCTACTATCGAAGGCGACGATGGCTCGGTCCGGGCTGCCTCCCATGAAGCTCGCGATGCGATCGAGAAGGCGACGGCGCTCGTCTTCGAGCTCGCCCGGGCCGAGGTCGTGCGTCATCGCGCGACCTCCGGCGCGGCGCAGCTCGTGCATGAGGTTGTAGCCATCTATGAGGTAGACCGTCATCGGGCCTCACCGCCGGGGGTCTCGTAGCAAGAAGCGCCGCCACCGCGGTCCTCGTCGTCGGGGGTCTCGTCGTCGGGAGGGCCGCCGCCGGGGACGTCACCGGAGGCGGCCGCCCTCGCCACACGCTGCCGGTGAGCCTCGAAGAGCAGCACGCCCGCGGACACGCTCACGTTCAGCGAACCCACGCGGCCGGCCTGGGGTATGCGCACGGCGACGTCGCAGGCCTGACCCACGCGACGACCGAGGCCCTCCCCCTCAGAGCCCAGCACGAAGACGGTCTTACCTTGATAGTCGTGGTCGTAGTGAGAGGAGGTCGCCGACGCGTCGGCGCCGTACACCCAGAAGCCGGCGGCCTTCGCGTCGGAGAGGAAGTCGGTGAGGTTGCGCACCTGCGCTACCGCCGCGTGCTCGGTGGCCCCGGCCGAGGCCTTCACCACCGCGGCCGTGATCACGGCGGTACGGTGCCGGGGGATCACCACCGCTGCGCCCGCCACCTCGGCGGTGCGGATGATGGCCCCGAGGTTGTGCGGGTCTTGGATGCGGTCGAGCACCACCACGAGATCGAGGTGCTCGAGCACCTCGCCTTCCGGCGTGTAGGCGAACGCGTCCACTTCGGCGACGACGCCCTGGTGGTCGGAACTCGCGGCCAAGAACCCCAGCTCCTCGAGGCTGCGAACCTCCACCGGCGGCGCGGACACCCCGGCTTCGGTCGCCCAGCCGTTCATCTCTGCCGCGAGATCAGAACCTGCTTCCCCGCCCTGCACCCACACCCGGTGCACCCGGCGGCGCCCCCGGAGCGCTTCGCGCAGGGGGTTGCGGCCATAGATCGTGTCGTGACCGTGGCCTACCGGAGACCCCGGCGCCCCTTCCGGCGTGCGGCGGGGTGCGGGCGAACGCCCTGGTGCCGGCGTGTGGCGTGATGCGGGCGTGTGGCCGGGTGTAGGCGCCCGGTCGGGCGGCCGGGGGCGACACTCATCACGATGGCGACCGCCGCCGCGTCCGGTCTTGTTGTCACGATCGGCCACGACCTCTCCTACTCGCCGGGCACCACCTTGAAGCCGTCGGCGCTGTCGCGCACCTCGAACCCGCGGGCGAGGATGGCGTCGCGCAGGCGATCGGCTTCGGCGAAGTCTCGGGCCGCCCGGGCCGCCTGGCGTTGCGCGGCCATTTCAAGCACGTCGGCGGGCACTTCGTCGGCCACCTCCGCAGCGGCGTCCAGCCCCAAGATGTGGACCATCGCGCCGATCCGCCTGCGCAGTGCCGAAGCTCCTATCGCGGTGAGGGCGCCGGCAGCCAGCGCCGTGTTCGCTTCTCGCGACAAGGCGAACACCTCAGCGAGCGCGGCGGCCGTGTTCAGGTCGTCGGCGAGGGCCTCGTCGAACAGGACGCGGCGCGCTTCGGCTACGGCGAGGAACTCGGCGTCTCGAGAAGACGCGGGCGCAGCCGGCGCCTCGGAGGCAGCGGCGCTCGCGCCGTCTGCCCCTGAGATGTAGTCGTCGAGTGTACGGAACAGGTTGCGAAGACGTCCCACCTGCTGGCCCGCCTCGGCCAGGAGCTCGCGACTGAAGTCCATCGGACTACGGTAGTGGCTGCTGACGAAGAAGGCGATCAGCACCTCGGGCCGGTACTCCTTGAGAGCTTCGCGAAGCATGAAGATGTTGCCCACACTCTTGGACATCTTCTCTTCTTTGGTGTTCAGCATGCCGTTGTGCACCCAGAAGCGCACGAACTCCCCGCCCAAGGCACCCTCGGCCTGCGCGATCTCGTTCTCATGGTGCGGGAAGATCAGATCGCGGCCGCCGCCGTGGATATCAAAGCCGGGGCCCAGGTACTTCAGGCTCATGGCCGAGCATTCGATGTGCCAGCCGGGGCGACCGGGGCCCCAAGGGCTCTCCCAGGCCGGCTCGCCCGGCTTGGCGCCCTTCCACAAGGCGAAATCGAGGGGGTCTGCTTTGGCTTCGCCCGGGGTGATGCGGGCGCCGTGCCTCATCTCGGCGGTCTGCTGCTTCGAGAGGCTGCCGTAGCCCTCGAAGGTGTCGACATCGAAGTAGACGTCGGTACCGGCCTGATATGCGTGGCCCGCCGCCACCAGCTTCTCCACGAGATCAATGATCTCGGGGATGTGCTCGGTGGCGTACGGCTCGACGTCGGGGCGTCCGAGACCGAGGCAGTCGGTGTCTTCGATGTACGCGTCGGCGAACTCCCGGGCCACCTCCGCCGACGTGCGTCCCTCCGCAACGGCCTTCTGGATGATGCGGTCGTCTACGTCGGTGATGTTCTCCACCAGGGTGACCTTGTACCCGAGCGACTCGAAGTAGCGCTTCGCCACCATCGAGATGACGAACGGGCGCGCGTTACCGAGGTGGATGTAGTTGTAGACGGTGGGACCGCAGAAGTACATGGTGACGTGGTCGCCGTCGCGAGGTTCGAACGTGCGCTTCTCCTGGGTGAGCGAGTCGTAGAGCCTCACACTCGTCCCGGCGACACTCGTTTCGGCGACCCCCCTCTCGATGATGCCCGTCACGACCGGCCTCCCCGTTGGGCGAGGTAGCCGAGTGCGGTGTGCAGGCGTACCAAGAGGCGGCTCCGGCCCAACCCGGCGATCAGGTAGAAGAGTTCGGGACCCTGGTCGCGGCCGGTGAGGGCCACGCGAAGCGGCTTGAAGATCGCCTTCCCCTTGATGCCTCGCTCCTTGCATCCGTCACCGACCTGCGCCAGGATCGTGCGGGCTTGCTCGAGCGCGAAGTACTCCGAATCACGCGCCTCGAGTGCCTCGGCCAGGAGAGCGAAGACGGTATCCGCCCCTGGCTCATCGAGCGCTTCGAGATGGCTGGAGGCGGTCAGGATAGGCTCATCGGCGAAGACCTGCGCGTGGGTGGGCGCGTCCCCGAACGTCACCAGTTTCGGCTGGATGGCGGCGGAGACGATCTCCCGCTGGCCTTCGTCGAACTCGAGCCCGGCCTCGCGCAGATAGGGACGGGTGTACTCAGAGAGGTCCTTCGCCGCCAACTCCCGGATGTAGAGGCCGTTCAACCAGTTCAACTTGTCGAGGTCGAAGATGGCGGCACTCTTGCTCACCCGCGCCATGTCGAACTCCGAGACCAACTCCTCAAGGGTGAACTTCTCGCGCTCGTCGCCGGGGCTCCACGAGAGCAGGGCCAGGTAGTTCACCACCGCGGAGGGCAGGTAGCCCATGTCGCGGAACTCACCGATAGAAGTGGCCCCGTGACGCTTCGAGAGCTTGCCGCCATCGGCTCCGTGGATGAGCGAATGGTGCGCATAGCGCGGGGCTTCCTCACCCAGAGCCTCATACAGCATCAACTGCCGGGCCGTGTTGCTGATGTGGTCTTCACCGCGCACCACGTGCGTCACGTGCATGCCCGCATCGTCGATGACCACCGCATAGTTGTAGGCGAAGCCTCCGTCGGTGCGGCGGATGATGAAGTCCCCGATGACGTCAGATGAGAAGGTGATGGGCCCGTGGATGAGGTCGTCGAACGTGACGTCTCCCCGCGGGACGAAGAACCTCACCGTCGCCTCCCCCCCGGCGGCGGATCGGGTCTTCACGTCCTCGGGTGTCAGGCCGTGACACAGGCGATCGTACTTGGGCATGTGACCCGCGGCGAGTTGCTCGGCCTTCAACTCATCGAGCCGCTCCTGCGAGCAGAAGCAATGGTAGGCGTGGCCGGTGTCAAGCAGCTTCTCCACGCCTGCTTCGTACAGGTGCGTCCGCTCGCTCTGCCGGTACGGGCCGTAGGGGCCGCCCACGTCGGGGCCCTCGTCCGCCTGCAGGCCGAGCCAGTGAAGGTCGCGCACGATACTCAGCTCGTGCTCGCGGCGCGAGCGTTTGAGATCGGTGTCTTCCACCCGCAGCACAAGCGTGCCGCCAAGATGACGGGCGAAGAGGTAGTTGTAGAGCGCCGTGCGGGCGCTTCCTATGTGGAGCGTGCCCGTCGGGCTCGGGGCGAATCTCACTCGAACGTCACTCATGGGACTCCCAAACCAAGTGTGTGTGGCGGTCGCGGTCCTATGCTACACCACCTCGTCCGGGGCGACCGCCGAGTCGACGGGATCGAGGTGCACGGCAACGTCGTCGACTTCGGGGATGTCGAGCAGAGCCAGACGCACCCGCTGCTCCAGATCGTGCACCGCTTGGAGGGACTCGTTGCGATCGATCTCGAGGTGGAAGCTCACATGGAGCTCCGGCCCACGGAAGTAGGCCTTCAGATCGTGAACCGCGCACACCATGTCGGGTGTGCAGGCGACCTCCATGACGCGCCGCTCCACCTCCGGCGGCGCCGACCGGCCCACGATGAAACCCACGTTCTCCCACAGCACTTCGAAGGCAGTGCGCGCCACGAAGGCGGCCACGACCAAACTGCAGACGGGGTCGGCCAGCGGCGCCCCGAGGATGCTGGCCCCGTACCCCACGAGGGCCGCCAAAGAGGCCAGGACGTCGGCGGCGGCGTCGTTGCCCACCGCCTTCAGCGCCGGTGAGTGTATGGCAGATGCTGTGCGTCGCGCCTGGAAGGAGAGGCCCGCCTTCACCGCCATCGCGAGCAGCAGGACCACGACGGTCCATGACGTGGGCGCCAACTCCGGCGGGTCAGTGATGCCGCGGATGCCGCGCACCACCAACTGGTACGCCACCAGGGCGATCGTGACCCCGATCACCAGGCTGATCAGAGGCTCGACGGCGCGATGACCCTGTGGATGACCGCGATCGGCCGGCCGAAGGGAGAAGCGCATGCCCACCACGAGCACGATCGAGTACACCGTGTCGGCCAGCGAGTTCACCGCGTCGGCCATCACGGAGAGGCTCCCGGTCAGCAGAGCCACCACGCCCTTGGCCACCATCATCGCGACGTTGGCCACGAGGTTCAGGAGCGTGAACCGGGAAGAGGTCTCGCGCTTGCGCACGAGCGCCTCGCTGCGCTTGGCCTCGACGACGTTGTCGGTTCGCATGTGGGTCATCGCAACGCTCCCGACATGGGGTCGGCAGACGGGGTCACCGCTCGATCAGCGCCACTGCCTGAGCCAGGATGCCCTCGCCACGACCGGGGAAGCCCATGCCTTCCGTCGTGGTGCCACGGATACCGAGGCGCTCCTCGGGGATGGCGAGCACCGGGGCAAGGGCCCGCTTTATGGAAGGACGGTGCGGGGCGATGCGCGGCTCCTCGCACACGACCACCACGTCCGCGTTCGCCACGCGCCAGCCGCGCTCGTGGAGGAGGCGCACGACCTGCCGCAGGAGTTCCACGCTGTCGGCTCCGGCGCACGCCGGATCGGAATCTGGGAAGTAGTGGCCGATATCCTCCAGGCCCGCCGCGCCGAGAAGAGCGTCCATCAGGGCGTGCACGACGACGTCGGCGTCGCTGTGACCGGCGAGGCCATCCGTATCTCGCAGACGCACTCCCCCAAGTACAAGGGGGCGGTCCGGCGCGAAGCGATGAGCATCGATGCCGAGGCCCGTGCAGTAGCGGGGGCCTGTGGCCGGCGGGTCGACGCCCGCGGGTAGGCCGGTGCTCTCCCCGAGCTCCGGATCGCTGCTCATCGCCTTCGCGCCGCCAGGATCTGCTCGGCGGCGCGCACGTCGCAGGGGTCCGTTACCTTCAGGTTGTCGGCTGAGCCCTCCACCACGACCACGCGCCCCCCGGTGACCTCCACCAGGGAGGAGTCATCGGTGACGGCGGCCAGGACTCTGTCGGGTTGGTCGTAGGCGACCGCGAAGCGCTCCCACCGGAATATCTGAGGGGTCTGAGCCCGCCAGAAGCGTCCCCGCTCCGGCGTCTCGACCACGAGGCCCTTGGCGTCCACGCGCTTCAGGGTGTCCACGCTGGGAACGGCCAGAACTACGCCGGCCAACGTGGCCGCGGCGGCCAGTCTGGCTCGAGCGCGGGTGATCTCCTCGCAACGCACGAGGGGCCGAGCCCCGTCGTGCACCCCGACGAACTCGGTAGCCCCGATCCGGCGCAGAGCGTTGAAGCCGTTCCGCACGGAGAAGGCCCGCTCCTCCCCCCCTCGGACCACAGCCACCACTTTGGAGAACCGCTCGGCCACGATCTCTCCGTGACAGTAGTCCACGTCTTCCGCGTTGACCACGACCACAATCCGATCGACCGCCTTGCAGGAATCGAGGGCCGCGATGGTGCGCTGCACCATCGGCACCCCGAGAAGGTCCACGTACTGCTTTGGCTGGTCGGCCTTCAGGCGGACACCATAGCCGCCGGCGGCAACGATGATCGAGAGGCGGCCCGGCTCGGGCGTAGGGGCGCCATCCGAGAGATCGCGACGGGGGCTCATGCTCGGATCACGAGGCCAGTTTGGTGAAGACCATCTTCCCCGAGGGATTCTGGAGCACCGAGGTTACCTGCACGTGGATCTCCTGGCCCATCTTGCTACGACCACCCTCCACCACGACCATGGTGCCGTCGTCCAGATAGGCGACGCCTTGATCCTCCTCCTTGCCTTCGCGGATCACCCGCACGGCGAGACTCTCGCCCGGCAAGAGCACAGGCTTCAGCGCGTTGGCCAGCTCGTTCACGTTGAGCACGGTCACGCCCTGTATCTGGGCGACCTTATTCAGATTGTAGTCCGTCGTGAGGATCCCGCCACCCATTTCCTTGCTGAGTTTCAGCAGCTTGGTGTCTACATCGGCGATGCCCGGGAAGTCGCGATCGACGATGACCACGCGATCGTACGTGTCCTGAAGGTGCTGGACGCACTCGAGCCCGCGCCGGCCGCGCGCGCGGCGTTGCGAATCTGTGGAGTCTGCGATCGACTGCAGCTCCTCGAGCACGAACGCCGGGATGACCAAGTCTCCCTCGAGGAAGTGCGTGGGCACGATGTCGCCGATGCGGGCGTCGATGATCACCGAGGTGTCGAGTATCTTCGGGGGATGGTCGACCGCCGAGCGGTCGGAACCTATGTTCTTGAAGCCGAGCACCCTGCCGATGTCGACGTGTCGCGTGTACGCGAGGAACGCGAACAGGTACCCGCCGGCCGCGAAGATCAACGGAAGGAGGAACACACCCACCACCGGGAGATCTCTGACCGCCAGGCCGGCCAGCGCGGCGATTCCGAGCCCGAGGACCAGCCCCAGGCTCGTGACCAGCAGCGCAGCCGCGCTTACTCTGGCGGTGATACGCTCGAGCCACGCCCCCAAGCGGAACATCTGGCGGGCTACTACGCCCCCGAGAAAAAGACCGACGGCACCTCCGAACACGATCCCCAGGCCCAGCAGAAGAAGCGAATAACGATTGGATAAAGACGCATAAGACAAGCCCAGGTTCGCTGCTTCGTAGCCCGCGACCCCTCCCACGATGGTGAGGATCGCGCGGGTCAACACGACTATCGCTCGCACTCCCCCTCCTTTCTCTCCTATCTGACCGACTACTCGCAGCTCGTGCGGTCGCAGATCTCCGTGAGCAGCTTCTCCAGTCGCGCAAGCGACTCGTCCTCGGTGACCCGCATGGCGTACATCAGCTCCGAGGCCAGTATCTTCTTCACGCGGCCGAACATCTGTTTCTCGCCCGTGGAGAGCCCCTTCTCGGCGTCGCGGATGGCAAGGTTGCGCACGACGTCGGCCACCTCGAAGATATCCCCCGACTTGATCTTGTCGCGGTTGTGCTTGAGGCGTCGGTTCCAGTTCATGGGCATGGTGGTGGCGTCGTTGCGGATCACGCCCATGACTTCGTGCACCAAGACCTCGTCGATCACCGACCGGATGCCGGCGCGTTCTGCGTTCTCCACCGGCACCATCACGGTCATGTCGTTGTGGAGAATGCGGATGGTCATGTACTCCTTGAACTCGCCGCACACGTCGCGGTCGGAGACCTCCAGCACCCTTCCGGCTCCGTGGTGCGGGTAGACGACCTTATCCCCCACCTTGAACGTGACGGCCACTTCTTCACCCATCATCCGTACCTCTCTAGCAGATTGAGTTCCCTCAGACGCAGGAACCCTTCTTTGATGTCGTGAGCGCGCGCGGGACTGACTCCGTCCACGGCAACCAGCTCATCGGTAGTGGCGTTGATGATGTCCTCGAGACTCGGGAACCCCCCAACCAGGTTCACGATGACGCCCTTTGGGAGGCGCGGGATCTTGCGCAGCATGCGGTGGCCCCTCGCCGAAACGTGCAGTTCGATGGGATCGACATCGCCGGCGTACCCGAGCAGTTCGCCGATGCGGGGCAGGGACACTATGGCGTCGGAGTCGAGTCGACTCAGCCCCACAGCCACCTCGTCGGCGCTCAGATCAGCGAAATCGGGCAGGTAGTCGAGGAGTACCGACCTCTGGTCCTCCCGCACATCGACCATCAGCTCTTCCAACTGCATGCGGATGAGCCTACCCTCGCCGCCCAGTTCCACGATGTAGCGCTCGATCTCCCGGGCCACACGCAGGACCATCTCCGACCGCTGAAGCACGCTCAGCACATCGTAGAGTGTGACTGCGTCCTCGAACTCCAGAGCGCTCAGGGAAGTGGATACCTGCGTGAGCCGCGACTTGTACTTCTCGAGCGTCTGAAGGGCTTGGTTGGCCTTGGTCAGGATCACGCGTATCTCTTCGAGCACGTAACGGGTGCCGTCGATATACAGGGACACGACGTCTCGGGCTGCCGAGATCGACAGCACGAGCGCGTCGATCTGCTTGGCCACCCGCTCGGCTGTGCGATGCCTCGTGCCGGTCTCCATCGACGGGATGCTCGGATCGGGCATGAGGTGCACATTGGCGTGAGTGATACGGCCGCCGTCACGTGTAAACAGTATCCCCCCGTCCATCTTCGCCAACTCGTACACCACCATGGGGGTGAGTTCAGCGCCGATCGGGATGCCGCCGGTCACCAAAGGGTCCACCTGTTCTTTGTCGGCGAACACGAGAAGTGCGCCGGTTCGGGCGCGCACGATGTTGTCGAGAGCTTCGCGGATCGCCGTGCCCGGTGCGACCAGCCGAAGGGCCTCGAGAAGTCGATCACTTGCGGGGGCTTGCTTCTTAGGCAATGAAACCTCTCACTAAGTCCTGGATATCCGCAACCGCCTGCAACGTCACACTCGGGGGCACCGCTCCCCGCTCATGAAGCTCATCCACGTTCCGTCGGGGGGCGAGAACCCGCTCGATGCCGTGTCGGGCCAACTCCTGCACCCGCACCTCGCCGTGAGCCACGTACCGCACCCGCCCGGTGAGACTGAGCTCCCCGAAAGCCGCCACACCCGGCAGCGGCCTGTCGTGCAGAGCCGAGGCAACGGCGAGGGCCAGGGGCAGGTCGGCTGCCGGATCTTCCACCGACAACCCCCCGCCCACGTTCACGAAGATGTCGCACTCTCCCAGACGCATGCCGGCCCGCCTCGTCAGCACCGCCGTCACCATCGCCAACCGGTTGCCGTCGACGCCCCGGGTGACCCGACGGGGCATGGCGAGCGCACTCGGCACCACCAGCGCCTGCACTTCGGCCAGCAGGCACCGCGAGCCTTCGATCGCCGCCAGTACGGCCGCCCCGGGACTCGCCGGGCCGTCTTCCAAGAACAGCGCCGACGGATCAGGCACTCCCACGAGGCCCCGGCCCGTCATCTGGAACACTCCCACTTCGTTCGTCGAGCCGAAACGGTTCTTCACCGCCCGAAGAATCCTATACGGACGGCTGCGGTCTCCCTCGAACGACAAAACAGCATCGACCATGTGCTCGAGAACACGGGGGCCGGCCAGATCGCCGGCCTTGGTGACGTGCCCCACCAGCAGCATGGTGATCCCATTCCCTTTCGCCACCCGAAGCAACTTTCCTGTAACGTCTCGGATCTGCGACACCGACCCCGGCGCCGACGAGATCTCTTCGGACCACAGCGTCTGGATGCTGTCGACGACACACACCGCCGGCGCGTGCTCTTCGAGACACGCCAGGACCGGAGCGCTGCGCGTCTCGCCGATCAAGCGCAAATCATCCACCGGGCCATCGAGGCGACGCGCACGCATCTTCACCTGGGCGGGCGATTCCTCGCCCGACACCAACAGTGTCGAGACCCCGCGCGCCTCCAGATCCAGCAAAGCCTGCAGGAGCAACGTGCTCTTCCCGATGCCCGGCTCACCTCCTACGAGAACCACGGAGCCCTGCACCAATCCGCCCCCGAGCACGAGGTCGAACTCGCTCAGGCCCGAACTCACCCGTTCCTCGGCCCGGGCGCTGACCGAAGACAGCCTCAGCGGCACCGAAGCGGCCGCCGCTGCGGAGCCACCCCCAGGAAGCACCCGCACCGCGGCCATCTCCTCCTGGAGCGTGTTCCACTCGTCGCAGTCGGGACAACGGCCCAGCCAGCGCGGACTCTGATAGCCGCAACTGCTGCAGACGAAGATGCTGCGACTTCGCGCCAATCGTCTCCGTTCCGCTACGATCCCTCGCCCACCAGAACCTCGGCGGGTTCTGACAGCACCTCGGCCACCACCAGCTCTTCTCCTTCACGACCCATGACCACCGTCGAACCAGGCGGCAGCCTCCCCGCGAGCACTTCTTCAGCCAAGACGTCTTCCACCATGCGCTGGATCGCGCGACGCAACGGGCGCGCGCCCATACCCGGATCGTAGCCGGCGTCGAGCAGCCGCTCCTTGGCTTCGTTGGTGAGTTCCAGGTTGATACCGCGATCACCGAGCTGCACACGCAGTCTCGCCAGCAGCAGATCGATTATGTCGTAGACCTGGTCTTTGGTGAGCTTGTGGAACACGATGATCTCGTCGATACGGTTCAGGAACTCAGGGCGGAAGACCTTCTTGAGCTCGCCCATGACCCGGGTCTTCATCTCGCCGTACTCGAGACCGCCGTCGTCCACCCGCTCGCCGAAGCCGAGAGTCTGCCCCTTCGAGATGGTGGCGGCTCCAATATTCGAGGTCATGATCACGATGGTGTTACGGAAATCGACCGTGCGTCCCTGCGCGTCGGTGAGGCGTCCGTCCTCGAGGATCTGAAGGAGGATGTTGAACACATCGGGGTGGGCCTTCTCGATCTCGTCGAGCAGGACTACGCTGTAGGGCCTGCGCCGCACGGATTCCGTGAGCTGCCCACCCTCGTCGTAGCCAACGTAGCCGGGAGGTGAACCGACGAGCCGGCTCACCGAGTGCTTCTCCATGTACTCCGACATGTCCACCTGGATGAGCGAGTCTTCGTCGCCGAACAGGAACTCGGCGAGGGTGCGGGCCAGCTCGGTCTTGCCGACCCCCGAGGGGCCGAGGAACACGAAGGACCCGGCCGGACGCCGCGGGTCTTTGAGACCGGCGCGCGACCTCCGGATGGCCCTCGAGACGGCCGTGAGGGCCTCGTCTTGGCCCACCACACGCTTGTGGAGCTCCTCTTCCATCCGCAGAAGTTTCTGGGTCTCGGCCTCGGTGAGCTTGACCACCGGGATGCCGGTCCACATGGCCACGACCTCGGCTATTTCCTCTTCACCGATGGAGGCGCGGGCGCCCTCGTCGGAGCTCTTCCACCGCTCTTCGAGCTCTTTCTTCTCGTTGATGAGGCGGCGCTCCCGGTCGCGCAGGTTGGCGGCCTTCTCGAACTCCTGCCCCTCGATCGCCGCTTCCTTCTCCTTGCGGACGGTCTGGATCTTGTCCTCGAGCTCCTTGTAGTCGGGGGGAGCCGTCATGGACTTGATGCGCTTACGCGCGGCGGCCTCGTCCATGAGGTCGATGGCCTTGTCGGGCAGGAACCGGTCGCTGATATAGCGATCGGCGAGGTAGGCGGCGGCCTCCAAGGCTTCGTCGGTGATACTGATGCGGTGATGGGCCTCGTAGCGGTCTCGGAGCCCTGCGAGGATCTCCTGGGTCTCTTCGACCGAAGGCTCCTTCACCGTGATCTGTTGGAAGCGCCGTTCCAGCGCCGCGTCGCGGGCGAGGTACTTGCGATACTCGTCGATGGTGGTGGCGCCGATGGTCTGGAGCTCACCGCGGGCGAGCGCCGGCTTCAGGATGGATGCCGCGTCGATGGCTCCTTCCGCGGCGCCCGCGCCGACCAGGTTATGGATCTCGTCGATGAAGAGGATGATGTCGCCCCGTTCGGTGATCTCCTTCATCACCTTCTTGAGACGCTCCTCGAACTCACCGCGGTACTTGGAGCCGGCTACGAGGGCGCCCAAGTCGAGAGTGTAGATCTGCTTGTCTTTGAGCAGCTCGGGGACCTCGTTGGCCGCGATGCGCCGGGCCAGCCCTTCGACCACGGCGGTCTTGCCCACACCGGGCTCTCCGATGAGCACCGGGTTGTTCTTGGTGCGCCGCGAGAGGATCTGCATGACCCGTTCGATCTCCATCTCACGACCGATGACAGGATCGAGCTTATCTTCCTCGGCGAACTTCGTGAGGTTCCGACCGAACTGGTCGAGCACCTTAGAGGCCTTCTTGGCCTGACTGGGCGGCGCCCCCGATTTCTGCGAACGACGGCTCGGCCCAGACAGGATACGCATGACTTCCTGGCGGATACGATCGGCGTCGGCATCCACATCGTTCAGGATACGGGCCGCCACCCCTTCGCTCTCGCGCACGAGCCCGAGGAGCACGTGCTCGGTACCGATGTAGTTGTGCCCGAGGGAAAGCGCTTCCCGAAGGGCCAACTCCAGCACCTTCTTGGCGCGCGGCGTGAAGGGTATCTGACCCTGGGACTCATGTTCGCCTTCGCCTACGATGCGCATGATCTCGCTACGCACGTCTTCAAGGGACACGTCGAGTGTGGTGAGTACCCGTGCGGCGACACCGTCGCCCTCACGCAGGAGACCGAGCAGAAGGTGCTCGGTCCCGATATAGCTGTGCTTCAGATCGCGGGCCTCCTCTTGGGCGAGGACCACCACCTGTCGGGCACGCTCCGTGAATCGTTCGAACATGGCTACCTCTCTATAGCTCTGCGCGCGCTCCCGCGAACAAGCGACGTAGGGTGCGGGCACGGACTTCGTCTACCTGCGGATCTTCCAGACCCGCGAAACCCGGCCCAACTTCGTCGATGACCAGATGGGCCGGCTGGATACGCCGCATCATACGAAGAGTATCTTCAGCACCAAGCCCAGAATCCTCGATGAGACCCATGACAACACCGACTTGGATGGATGAGACGAGGGTGAGACCCTCCGCGTTGGAGACCGACCAGGCCTGCTGGGCCGTACCGAGCGCCCTACCGATGTGATCGCGCACGCTCACTGGATTCTCCCTGAAGAGCCTCTTGCGGACTGTGCGTTCCTGATCGACGATATCGGCCGACGCTGCTGCTACCGCCTCGGTGATGCGCCCCTCAGATGTACCCTGAGCCCGTTTGTTGAAAACCTGGAAGACCCCACCCGCACCGTTCCACAGCGGAGCCAGGCCGAGCCCCTGGCGGGCGAGGCCCAGAGCGATGCCCCCCAGGCGCCCGGTGATCATGAGTCCCGGCACGTGGATCGTGGCGTAGGCCCTCAGGCCGGTTCCGGAATCGTCGAGGTGGGCCGTGAGATAACCCCAGCGCTCATCGAACGCGTAGGGGATCTCGGTCTCCAACTGGTCGTCTACACTGTCGATGGTAGCCCACAGGTCGGACAGAACGTCGCCCGCGCCCGAGGTGAGGAGCCTGAGGTGGTCACCCCCGTTCACTTCCACGGCGGCACGCCCGCCCTGGAACAGTGCGTAGAGCCGCCACGAGCCTGTGTTGGCGGCAAACGACGGCGTCATCAGCCCCCGTTCGAGCAGGTAGTTCCGCTGGACAGGGGGGAGCGAACCAAGATGCTGCACCTCCCACTCACCCGGAGCGCCGCAGCGGCGCAGCACGCTCTCGACACGCTCGGCGATCGAACGCAGCGAGGCTTCGTCGGCCACGTGGGGGAAGGGGGCCGCGACCTCGTTCCGAGAGACGGTGAGCCCCGTGGCGAGTATCAGCGCGCTATCCATCGACCCTGCGCCCCGGGAAGTCGGCCTCGATGTCGGTGAGGCGGTCACGCACGCCGGCGGCTTCCTCGAAGCGTTCGGAGTCGATCAGTTCGCGCAGCATGCGCTGCAGCCGAATCACCTCTCTGCGCTCGGTCTTATCGCCCGGGAGCCGCAAGGGGATCTTGCCCTGATACTCCACGCCTTCGACCGACGATTCCTCCACCTCGGCTACGTGACCACGGAACAACTCGTGACACGCGGCGCAGCCGAAAAGGCCGCTCTCGCGGAAATCATTCAAGGTCGTGCCGCACACGACGCAGAGGGGGGAGAACAGCTCGCCATTCTCGTCTACGGAGCCGCCGAAAACACGCCCGTGCGCAACTCCCGCAGACGCGGGCACCGGCATGGCCACCACCAGGGCGGCGCCTTCCACCTGGCCCGCCTCGCCTTCGGCGCACTCCTGGCAGAGGTGGGAGTGGTTCATGCCCTCGCCGTCAAAGCGCAGCACGTGGACTGTGGCCGGATCCACACCGCACACGTCGCAGGTGCGCGCGCCGCCGGGAGCGTCCTTCCAGTCGGAACCATCGCTGAACACGTGGCCCGCCTCCTCTCTTACCACACAGCCCGCCGTGGCGGGCTGGATTCATCTTATGAGCGGATACCTAACACGAAATGCCTGCTCAAGATCGATATTGGAGCAGTGCACAAGGGTTCGTAACTTCGTTCATTGTAGCACACCGAGACCGCCCTGACCGCTCCAGGCGAAGAGGGTTTCGCAGCCCGGATGCCGGGCCGGCTAGAACTCCTCGGGGCGGAGTTGAGGGAAGAGGATGACGTCACGGATCGAGTCGACTCCCAGCAACAGCATTACCAGTCTGTCGACCCCGATGCCCAGCCCGCCGGCGGGCGGCATTCCGTACTCGAGAGCCCGGAGGAAGTCCTCGTCGAGCACCATGGCCTCCTCGTCCCCGGCGGCCTTGCTCGCAGCCTGAGCCTCGAAGCGGCGGCGCTGATCGCGGGGGTCGTTCAGCTCGGAGAAGGCGTTGCCCACCTCGCGACCCGCTATGATCGGCTGGAAGCGCTCCACCAGGCCGGGGTCTTGAGGATGCACCTTGGCCAAAGGGCTGAGCTCCAGTGGATGATCTATGGCGAACATCGGCTCTACCACGTGCGGCCACACCAGGTGCTTCAGGGTCTTATCGACGAGCGACGAGAACGTGTCGCGACCTTCGACGTCGACCCCCTTCGCCCGCAGCAGCGTGCGGGCTCCCGCTACATCCACGCGCATCTCGGCCATGGTGAGACCGAGGGCCTCCCGCACGAGGCTGTCGACGGTCCGCCGGGGCCAGGGGCCCGACAGCTCGATCTCCCGCCCTTCCGCAATGATCCTGGTCGTGCCGAGCACGTCGAGGGCGATCTCGGGCACCATCTCCTCCACCAGCTCCATGATCTCCCGGTAGTCCACGTAGGCCCAATAGAGTTCCATCATGGTGAACTCGGGGTTGTGGATGGGCGAGATGCCCTCGTTGCGGAAGTTCTTCCCGATCTCGAAGACCCGCGGGAAGCCGCCGACGAGTAGGCGCTTCAGATAGAGTTCAGGAGCGATCCGCAGATAGAGCTGCACGTCGAGGGCGTTGTGATGCGTGGAGAAGGGGCGGGCGAGGGCGCCTCCCGGAAGAGGTTGCAGAATAGGCGTCTCGACCTCCAGGAAGCCCCGCTCAGTAAGGAAGCGCCTCATGGCGCTCACGAGCTCGCTGCGCATGGTCAGCTGACGACCCACTTCAGGGTTCGCGATCAGGTCGGCGTAGCGCTGGCGGTATCGGGTCTCCCTGTCCTGCAACCCGTGCCACTTCTCCGGAGGAGAGCGGAACGATTTCGTGAGGAGCATCCATGAGGACACGAACAGCGAGAGCTCGCCTCGCTTGGTGCGGAAGGGATGCCCTTCGACGCCGACGACATCGCCCAGGTCGAGCCCCGTGAACGCGTCGAAGGGCTCGCGTCCGATGGTGTTGACGTTGGCGTAGACCTGTAGGTCGTCCCATCCGTCGCGCACCGTGAGGAACGCGGCCTTACCATGCTCCCGGCGGGCGACCACCCGGCCGGCCACGCGGTAGGAGACCTCCTTGGCGGACCCGCCCGCTTCTAGGCCATCATGCGCCTCGAGCACTTCGGCCGCGGTCGTGCGCGGTTCAAAGCGACGGGCGAAAAGCTCGACGCCTCCCGCGGCGAGACGATCGGCCTTGGCGTGCCGTTCGCGTTCCAGCCCCGAAAGGTGGTGACCCGGCTCAGACGCGTCGGGATCGCCCGGAGCGTGCGCCTCGCCGCCGCTGCCGCCGCTCTCTTCCGCCGGAGGATCCGTGGGGGCGCCGGCGGGACTCACTCACACGACCTCGATACTGAGGACCTCATAACGCACCGATCCGATCGGCGCCGGCACAGTGACCGTATCGCCCACCGCCTTGCCGAGGATCGCCTGACCAACTGGAGACTCGTTCGAGAGCTTGTGGTTCGAAGGGTCGGCTTCGGCGGAGCCCACGAGCTGGTACGTGAAGTCCTCCTCGTAGTCGAGGTCTCTCAGCGTCACGGTCACGCCGACCGAGACCTTGTCTCGCGAGATATCCGACTCCTTGATCACGCGGGCGCGGCGGAGCTTCTCCTCGAGCTGCCCGATGCGGTGCTCCAACATGGCCTGGTCGTTCTTGGCGGCGTCGTACTCGGAGTTCTCCGAGATGTCGCCGAAGTCACGCGCCTCGCGTATGCGCTCCGCGACGGCCGCACGCTCCACCGTGGAGAGACGCTCGATCTCTTCCTGGAGCCTCTTCAAGCCTTCTTGCGTTAGGACGATTTCCTTGTTCTGCACTCTTGGACCTTCCTCTCCGACCAGCACGTATGCCCGGGCGAAATCAGGCCGGGAGTATAGGTGAACCGAGGCCTGAAAGTCAAATCGAGAAAGCCGTAGGACCTCGGGCGAGCGACTCCAAGGCAGCGTCGAGAGATGCGGCGTCGGCGTGGCGACGCAGATCGTCGACCACACCGGCGTGAAGACCCGCGCCTCTCAGGTACCAGCCCAGCGACTTCCTGATCCACCGCGCCGACCGCTCAGGGCCCATATCGAAAGCGGCGGCGGCCAGCAGTGCACGGAGCTCGGCCACGATCTCAGCAAGGGGCGGCCGTGGTCGATCGACGCCGTCGATGATGTCTCGGACGACCCAGGGACCGCTCTGTGCCGCGCGCGCGACCATCACGGCGACGGCGCCCGTTTCGGCGAGTATGCGCCGACTGGTGGCAGCGCCGTGCACGTCGCCGGAAGCGAGCACCGGCACACCTACCTCCCGCGCGACCCGAGACGTGACTTCGTGATCGGCGCGGCCCCGGTAAAGCTGCGAGGCGGCCCGTGGGTGGACGCCGATGGCCGCCACGCCCGCTTCCTCGAGTCGCTTGGCCACCTCCACCGCGACTTCCCGACCGGGCGTCAGCCCGCTCCTGATCTTGGCGGTCACCCGTGCCGCTCGCGCCGGGTCCGCCAGGAGGGCGGCCCCGGCGCCGGTCTTCATCACCTTGCGTACCGGGCACCCCATGTTGATGTCGATCACGTCGGGCACCCACGGCCCTGCGAGCACGATGTGCACCGCACGAGCGAGCACCTCGGGATCGTCGGCGAACAGTTGAAGGGCGAGCGGTCGCTCGTCTTCGGAGAACTCGAGGAAATGCCGAGTACGGGCATCCCCATAGATCAGCCCGTAGGCGCTCACCATCTCGGTGACCAGAAGACCCGCGCCGAACGCGCGGGCGCGACGGCGGAAGGCGCTATTGGTCATGCCGGCCATGGGAGCCAGGATCACCCTGTTCGGCACGACGACGTCTCCGATCAGGAACGGCTCGGTCATCGCACCGGCCTGGTCTCCGCCCATCTGGTCGACGCAGGCCTGGTCCACGTCGGATCGTTCCGCGCCGTGCCGGTCCGGCTGATCCCGCGGCGCCGCCACGGGCTCTTACCGACTGCGGCGGTGGATGATCTCGAGGCCGCGGAGGGTGAGGTGCTCGTCCAACCGATCGAGGGTGGCGGAGTGCTCGAAGATCAGCGGCGCGAGCCCCCCGGTGGCTATGGACACCACTTCGCCTCCGAGCTCCAGACGCATACGGGAGACTATGCCGTCCACCTGGCCCGCGAACCCGTACACCGCCCCTGCCTGCATGCTGTGCACGGTGGTTTTGCCTATCACGCTGCCGGGGTCCACGAGCTCTACTCGGGGCAGCTTGGCCGCGGCCAGAGCCAGGGCTTCGAGCGATGTGTTGATGCCGGGAGCGATCGCGTGCCCCAGATACTCCCCCCGAGCCGATACCGCTCCGAAGGTGGTGGCCGTGCCGAAGTCCACGACCACGCAGGCGCCCCCCACGTCCTCGTAGGCGGCGACCGCGTCCACGATGAGGTCCGCGCCCACCTCGCGGGGGTTGGCGGTGAGGATGGGCATGCCTGTCTTCACCCCAGGGCCGACCACGAGGGGCAAGACTCCCAGATACCGGTCGCTCATCGCGAGGTATTCCCGGTTGAGGATGGGCACCACGGAGGAGAGCGCCACCGCGCTCACCGTGTCGAGCGAGAATCCCCGGGCCCGGAGCAGTGTGTCAAGCAGCGCGCCCAGCTCATCGGCCGTGCGCTGCACCTCCGTCGACACGCGCCACTGGTCGGTGAGCACGGACTCCTCGAACAGACCGAGCACGGTCTGGGTGTTGCCGATGTCCACTGCGAGAAGCACGGCGCCTCCTTGCTGCTACTCGAAGTCCAAACCCAGATCTACCGGCGGCGCCCCGGTCGTGAGCGCGCTGGTCGAGATGACGTCCACCCCACACTCGGCGACGGCCCGAACCGATTCCAAGGTCACCCCGCCCGACGCCTCGAGCACGATCTCGGGCCGCAGACTGCGGGCCACAGAGACAAGACGGGCCAGCTCGACCGCGCCCACGTTGTCGAGCATGACGATGTCGGCACCGGCGGCCAGCGCCTCGAGCAGCCCCTGCTCGTCCGACACCTCCACCTCGACCTTCATGGGGAACGGGGCCCCTCGCCGCGCACGCGATACGGTGGCCGCCACACCGCCACCGGCCGCGACGTGATTGTCCTTGATCATGACAAGATCGAAGAGGCCGAAGCGGTGATTACCGCAGCCTCCGTCACGCACCGCCTTCTTCTCCCATAGGCGGAGCCCGGGTGTGGTCTTCCGGGTATCCACGACGGTGACGCCCGTGCCCTCCACAGCCCGAGCGAAACGGCGAGCCTGAGTAGCCACGCCGCAGAGGCCCGTGAGCAGGTTCAACATGGTGCGCTCCGCCGCGAGGATGCTGCGCGAGGATCCCACCAGCCGCGCGACGGCCACGTTCGAGCTCACTCCCTGCCCATCGTCGGCCAGGCGTTCGAAGGCGACCTCCTCGTCGACCTCGGCCACGACGGCCGCGGCGAGGCCCAACCCTGAGACCACAGCCTCCTCGCGCGTCACGATCGCCGCCGTGGAGCGCGAAGTCATATCGATGGTGAGGGCCGACGTGACGTCGCCGAACCCGGCGAGGTCCTCGGCCAAAACGAGGCGCACGAGGCTCATGGTGGTCTCGTCAAGTCTCACAGCTCTCCCTTCCGGCCCAGCACGCGCACGTGCGCGGCCTCCCGCGCTTCATCGTATTCCACGGTGACGTGGCGTCGCCAGTGGACGTCGTCAACCTCAGGGTAGTCGAGGCGCAGGTGGACGCCCCTGCTCTCCAGCCGAGAAGAAGCCGCGCTGATCGTCAATGTCGCCACGGTGAGCAGGTTGAACAGCTCGAGCTCATCCACGTCGCGACCGGGCGGCCGCAGCGACTCACGCAATCCGGCGATGAGCCGTGACCCTTCGCTGAGCCCGTCTGCGTCGCGCACGATCCCGCAGCACCGCGTCATGATCTCGCCCATGGTCCGACGGGCCGCTTCCACGTCGGAGGGCGCGTTGCCCGCCCGGTACTCTTCCGGTAGGTCGAGCCGGAACTTCCGCACGGGACGGCTGGGTTGCGCGAGCAACCGGTCGAGGTCGCGGGCGATGCGATCGCCGAACACCAGGCCCTCGAGCAACGAGTTCGACGCGAGCCGGTTGGCGCCGTGCACGCCCGTGCAGGAGGCCTCCCCGCACGAGTACAACCCGGGCAGCGACGTGCGCCCCCACACGTCGGTGAGCAGCCCCCCGATGTAGTAGTGCGCGGTGGGCGAGACCGGCACGGGGGCGTGGCAGAGGTCGAGCCCTCGTGACTCCAGCCCCTTGAAGACCGTGGGAAAGCGTTCGCGCAGGAACTCGCAGTCAAGGTGACCCGCATCGAGGAACACGTGGTCCACGCCGTCGCGGATCATCACCTCCCGCATCCTGCGTACCACCACGTCTCGCGGCGCGAGCTCGGCGCGCGGATGCACGCCCACCATGAAGCGCTCGCCCTTCGCGTCGGTGAGGTACGCCCCTTCGCCCCGCAGGGCTTCGGTGAGAAGGAAGGTGGGATTCTCGTCAACGTGAAGCGCGGTCGGGTGGAACTGCACGAACTCCATGTCGCGAAGCACCACTCCGGCGCGGTACCCCATCGCATAGCCGTCGCCCGTGGCGACATCGGGGTTCGTGGTGCGGGAGAACACCTGCCCCGCCCCGCCGCTGGCCATCACGACGGCCCGCGCGTGGTACAGCGTGAGGACGCCCTCCCGATCGAGCGACAAGGCACCGATGCAGGTGCCACCGTCGGTGAGTAGATCGACGACGAACTCGCCCTCACGCAACTCCACGGAACTGCCGGCGATCATGGCCTGCATGAGAGCGCCGGCCACCACCGAACCCGTTGCGTCGCCCCCCGCCCGCACCACACGCGGCACCGAGTGCGCCCCTTCGGACGCCAGGATCAGCTGCCCGTCACGATGGTCGAACTTCGTGCCGAGCAACTCGAGTTCGTGCACACGACCCGGCCCCTCCTCCACGAGCACGCGAACAGGGATCTCTTCGCTCAACCCGGCCCCCGCGGTCAACGTGTCGGCAAGGTGCAGGTCGGGGGAATCGAGCGGGCCGACGGCCGCCGCGATGCCACCTTGGGCCAGGAAAGTCGTGGTATCGGAGAGCGCGCTCTTCGTGAGCAGGGCCACATCCCACTTGCGCGCCGCGCCCAAGGCGGTCGTCAGGCCACCAATGCCGCTGCCCACCACGATGACGTCGTGACTGCGGTAGCGGATCTCCGCCCCGCCGCCGGCGATCAGGTACGGGCGTCGTGACGACTCGCTCACCGGGCCCTCCCCCAGTGGCCCGCCACACTCACCGGCCGATCTCTACCATTCGCTGCACGGCAGCCAGCGCCTTGGCGCGGATCTCCTCCGGCACAGACACGACCGGGCCCCCGTTGCGCAACGCTTCGATGGCCTTCCGCAGCGTGGTCATCTTCATGGTGGGGCACACGACGGCCCGGCTGACCAGGTGGAAGCGCTTGGAAGGGACGTCGGTGGACAGACGGTGGATCATGCCCTCCTCGGTGCCGATGATGAACTCCAAAGCGTCGTCTTCACGGCAGAAGCGGATCATGCCCGACGTGCTCTCGACCGCGTCGGCGAGAACGGTCACGTCGGGACGGCACTCGGGGTGCACCACCACCTTGGCTTCGGGATAGGCGTCGCGCGCCTCGAGGATGTCCTCGGGCTGGATGAGGTCGTGCGTGGGGCAGTACCCCTGCCAGAGGATCAGTTCGCGACCGGTCTTCTCCGACACCCACGCCCCCAGGTTGCAATCGGGGGTGAAGATGATGGGACGATCGGCCGGCATCGCCAGGACCACCTCAGCCGCGTTCGCGCTCGTGCAGCAGACGTCGGAGAGCGCCTTTACCGCGGCCGACGTGTTCACGTAGCTCACCACGACGGCCCCCGGATGCTCGGCCTTGAGCGCCGCCAACCCCTCGGCGTCGACCATCGCCGCCATGGGGCAATGGGCTCGGGGCTCGGGGAAGATCACCGTCTTCTCGGGGGCGAGGATGGCGGCCGTCTCGGCCATGAAGTCCACTCCGCAAAAGAGGATCACGCTCGCCTCTGAGGCCGCCGCTTGGCGCGACAAGCCGAGGGAGTCGCCCACGAAGTCGGCGGCGTCCTGCACCTCAGCCCTCTGGTAGTTGTGCGCGAGCACCACGGCGTCCTTTGCTCTCGCCAAGGCCCTCAGTTCGTCCTGCATGGCCGAGTAATCCATCAAAGCGCGTCTCACTCCTTCGGGGGGTCGAGCACCTCGACCGCCTGTTCAAGCGTGTCGGCGAGCGCCTCGAGCACCGAACGGCCGCTGGGCAGCACCAGCTGCGGGGCGAGTTCCGCGAGTGGTTCCAGCACGAAACGCCGCTCTTCCATGCGCGGGTGCGGCACCTGGAGGCGCTCCTCGTCGATGAGGATGCCATCGTACCAGAGCACGTCAACATCGAGCGTGCGCGGACCCCACCGAACCGTGCGCTCCCGGCCCGCCTCCCGCTCCAGTCGCTCCGCCTCGTCGAGTAGCTCGAAAGGGCCAAGCGAGGTCGACATCTCGACCACGAGATTCAGGAAATCGGGCTGGTCTTCGAGGTCCACGGGGGCGGTACGATACAGGCGCGAAAGCCCGACCACCCGCACGCCGGCTGTGCCCTCAAGACCGGCGACAGCGGTGGCAAGAAGCGCCCGGCTGTCACCCACGTTCGAGCCTAGACCCAGGAACGCCCGCACGGTCGCGGGCGCGGTCGCGCCATCGACCTCCGGCCCCGACGTCACTGCGATCTCCCAACCTCCAGGGACACTCCCACACCTCGCACGGCGCAGGGGATCGGTGGGTGCGGTTTGGTGACGCGGACCCACACGCTATCCACAGGGAAGCGCTCGAGTATGGAATCCGCCACCGAGCCGGCGAGCTTCTCGAGGAGATCGAAGCTGGCGCAGGTGGCCACTTCGGTGACCACGTCGATGATCTCCGTGTAGTCGATCGTGTCGTCGACGGCATCGGTGCGGACGCCGGCGCAGTCGGCTATCGAGAGCCGGAGGTCGAAGACGAACTGCTGACCCAGGGTCTTCTCCTCGGGCAGCACCCCGTGGTAGCCGTAGGTTTGGAGACCGTCGATATGGATGTGCACCGGCTTCCCTCCTCGACCGTAGTGTATAGAGTCAGTTCTCGTGGGCGGGGAAGACGGCCCGGGTGAGCCGAACGGCTTCCACGTTCTCGCGCACATCATGCACCCGCAGCACGTCGATGTTATAGATCGCGCCGATCACGCTCGTCGCGATCGTGCCGTTCACCCTGTCCTTCGCCTCTGGCAACCCCAACAGATCCCCCAGGAACCGCTTGCGCGATGCCCCCAACACTACGGGGCGTCCGAGCGAGCGGAAGCTGTCCACGTGGCGCACCAGGGCCAGGTTGTGGGCCAGCGTCTTGCCGAAGCCGATCCCGGGGTCGATCAGCAGGTTCTCCTCGGGCACACCGTCGTCCACCGCCCGGGTGAGACGCTCGACAAAGAACGCATACACATCCTCGACCACGTTGCTATACCAAGGGTCATCCTGCATGGTCTTCGGCTCTCCAAGCATGTGCATGAGCACCACGGGACACCCGGCGTCGCGCACCACCGCAACCATCTCGGGGTCCATGCGTAGTGCGGAGACGTCGTTGACCATGAAGGCACCGGCCTCCAGGGCCGCCGCCGCGACTTCCGCCCGGCACGTGTCGACAGAGATCGGCGCAGGTAGGGCCTGGCTCAGAGCCTTGATCACAGGCAGCACCCGTTGCATTTCAACCTCGGTGGGCACGCGGCTGGAGCCGGGCCGCGTGGACTCCCCGCCCACGTCGATGATGTCGGCGCCCTCGTCGACCATGCGCCACGCCGCCTCGATAGCGACGTCGGGGTCGAAGTGGTCGCCCGGGTCTGAGAAGGAGTCGGGCGTGACGTTGAGGATGCCCATGATGCGAGGACGCCGGCCCAAGTCGAGCCCGGGATGAAACAGCGGCGCGTGGGCGTCGTGATGGACGAGCACCGCGGCGATCGAGTCGGCGATGTCCCTCAGTCCGAAGGGTTGTGTCCTGAGCTTCGGAAGAAGCCTTTCGTATTGGGCGAGCGTGCCCATGATCAGGCACTCGGCCTCGGTCGCGCCCATCTCGTAGACCTCGCGAGAGGTGGCCACCTCACCACCGCGCGAGAGCATCTCCTGCTTGAGGATGTTGGCCGCGCGCACGTCGAGCCCCTTCACCCGCACGACGCGGAAGAGCGCCTTGCGCTTCATGATGCTCGTGCCGCCCGCCGAGACCCTCATCTCGGCGAGGAGGGCGCGCACCTCGTCGACGTCACGCAGAGCGACGACCTGGGCCAGACCGGCTTTGGGGATCATCGCGCGACCTCCTCCCTGGGGATCATCGCGCGACCTCCTCCTTGGCGATCATCGCGAGACCTCCTACTTCTTGGGAGCTTCGATCAGGGACAGCACCTCGGCCCGGGTGACGGAACTCGTGCGAAATATGCCGCGCACGGCCGACGTGACGGTCTGAGCGCCCGCGGTGCGCACGCCGCGCATCGACATGCAGAGGTGCTCGGCCTGGACCAGGACGAGGACGCCTTCGGGATCGAGCGCTTCCACGAGGGTGTCGGCGATGCTGCTCGTGAGCCGTTCCTGCAGCTGCAGACGCGCGGCGGCCACCTTCACCAGTCGCGCCAGCTTGGAGAGGCCGGCGATCTTACCGCACCGCGACGGGATGTAGGCCACATGGGCCAATCCGAAGAACGGGGTGAGGTGATGCTCGCAGATCGAGTAGAAGGGGATATCTTTGATCAGTACCAGTTCTTGGTGTTGATCGGACGGTATCGGAGCGATGAGATCCGAGAGACACGCGTGAGTACCGTCGAGGATCTCCTTGTACATCTCGGCTACGCGGTTCGGGGTGCGGAGCAGGCCCTCGCGATCGGCGTCTTCTCCGATCCCCTCGAGCACCAACCGGATACCGCGTTCGATCTTGTCGAGATCCATGCGACCCTCGGGGCGGGAGCCCTCCACCCTCATGCGGCGCCTCCACCTCCCTTGCCACCGCTGCGGTCTGCGGTCACCGTGCGATCGCCGTCGGACTCGGACTCGGAGTCGGTCGCAAATTCGGAGTCGCCCTCGAACTCGGAGTCGGAGCCCAGCTCGGGCAGGACGCCGACCTCGGCCGCTCCATCTCCGTCGTCACCATCGTGGTTGCCGTGCACGGCCGGTGGTTCAGGGTACTCGGGACCGGAACGATCCTCGAGACCGGAACGGTCTTCGTATCCCGGAAGGTGGTCGTGCGCGGCGACAGGCGCGATGCCCACGCCCGCCTCGGGCAGGTCATCACCGTTCTCAGCCCCTTCGGCTTCTTCACGCGCCTTGCGCTTCTGCTCCTCGGCCTCCTCGCGCGCCTTGCGTTGCGCGGCAACGCGCTCGGCTTCCGCCTTCTTCTTGGCGTTCTTCTCGTCGCGCGTCTTGAAGACCTCGTCGGGGTCGCCACCTTCGAGCAGCGCCACGAACTCGTCTCGATCGATGGTCTCGCGGTCAACCAGGAGCAAAGACACCAAGTCGAGTTGGTCGCGGTTGTCGCGGAGGACCCTCATGGCGGTGCTGTAGGCCTCGTCGATGACGCGGCGTATCTCTTCGTCGATACGACGCGCCGTATCCTCGGAGTACTCCTGCCCGGCCCCGTAGTCACGACCCACGAACGGCTGCCCCGGGTCGTGACCGAACGTGAGAGGGCCGAGGTTCTGACTCATGCCGTACTGCGTGATCATGCGGCGGGCAGTCTCGGTGGCCCTCTGCAGATCGTTCGACGCGCCCGTGGTGATGTCGTCGAAGCGCACCTCCTCGGCCACTCGGCCGCCCAACATGTGCGCAAGCTTGTCCATGATCTCGCCACGCTTTACCATGAACTTGTCCTCGGTGGGCAAGGTGATCGTGTAGCCGAGGGCCTGTCCCCGGCTGATGATCGAGACTTTGTGCACGGGGTCGGCGTTGGGGAGGATGTGCGCCACCAATGCGTGGCCGGTCTCGTGGTACGCGGTGATCAACCGCTCTTCCGCGCTGAGCAGGCGTGACTTCTTCTCCGGCCCTGCGATCACCCGCAGGGTGGCCTCTTCGAGCTCATCCATCTCCACGATCTTCTTGTTGGCCCGGGCCGCCAGAAGAGCCGCCTCGTTCACCAGGTTGGCCAGATCGGCCCCGGTGAAACCCGGGGTGGACGCCGCGAGCACGTCGAGGTCAATGATGGGTGACAGGGGCTTGCCTTTGGTGTGCACATCGAGGATGGCCTTCCGTCCTTCACGATCCGGGCGGTCAACCACGATCTGCCGGTCGAAGCGTCCGGGTCGCAAGAGAGCCGGATCGAGAATGTCAGGCCGGTTCGTGGCCGCGATCATGATGATGCTCTCGTTGGCTTCGAAGCCGTCCATCTCCACGAGCAGCTGGTTGAGGGTCTGCTCACGCTCGTCGTGCCCGCCGCCGAGACCGGCGCCCCGATGGCGCCCGACAGCGTCGATCTCGTCCATGAAGATGATGCACGGCTGGTTCTGCTTGGCCTGCTCGAACAGGTCACGCACCCGGCTGGCGCCCACGCCCACGAACATCTCAACGAAATCGGAGCCCGATATGCTGAAGAACGGCACGCCCGCCTCGCCGGCCACTGCTCTCGCGAGCAGCGTCTTGCCGGTGCCCGGAGGGCCGAAGAGGAGCACCCCTTTCGGGATGCGCGCTCCAAGCGCCTGGAAGCGCTTCGGGTTCTCCAAGAACTCTTTGATCTCCTGGAGTTCCTCGACTGCCTCGTCGACGCCGGCGACATCCCTGAACGTGATCTTGGGCGCGTCGAGACTCATACGTTTGGCCTTCGACTTCCCGAAGCTCATCACCCGGCTGCCGCCGCCCTGCATCTGATTCATGAAGAACAGGAAGAAGGCGACGAGGATCAGGATAGGGAGGAATGTCGAGAGGAGCGACACCCAGATCGACTGCCTCTGCACGTCGGTGCGAAAGTCTACTTCGTTCTCGACCATGAACTTGGCGATATCGTAATCAGGCGGCACACCGATCGAGAACTTCTGGCCGCCCTTGAGGGTGCCCTCTACCAGCCCGTCGCGCGTCTTGATGACGGCGTCGGATACCTGCTTCCCTGCTACCGCCCTCTGGAACTCCATGAACGTGAGGTCCTTCTGCGGCTGAGCCCCGGTAAACAGGCTCTGCACGAAGAACGCGATTAGGAGGACGATCAAAATGGGGAACGCGGCACTCTTGAAGAATCTACCCAAGCGGACTCCCACCTTCGTTGTTCTGGGGCCAGAATCTTACCATAGGGCTCTTGCACGCAGCCCGAGGTCACATCGAATCCCGCTCAATGCCCTTCCTCGTCGGCAAGCCCTTCCACGAGCCCGATGTACGGGAGGTTCCTGTATTTCTCGGCGTGGTCGAGGCCGTAGCCCACGACGAACTCGTTGCCCACCTCGAAACCCACGTAGCGGCAGGGAAGGACGGCCTTGCGCCGCCCGGGCTTGTCGAGCAACGTCACGATCTCCAGGCTGGCGGGCCTGCGCGAGTTCAGGTTCTTCGTCAGGTACTTGAGTGTTAAGCCGGAGTCGATGATGTCTTCCACGATCAGGACGTGACGACCCTCGATATTCATGTCGAGGTCTTTCAGGATGCGCACGACGCCCGAGCTGTCGGTGGAAGACCCGTAGCTCGACACCGCCATGAAGTCCATCTCCATGGGGAAGTCGAGTCTGCGCGCGATGTCCGCCATGAAGAAGACCGCGCCCTTCAGCACGCATATGAGAACGGGGCATCGGTCCGCGTAGTCAGCGGAGATCTGCGCCGCCAACGCGTCAATGCGGCCCTGCAACGTCTCGGCGTCGATGAGCACCCTTATCGGGTCCTTCACGCCATTCTCCACGTCGTCTCCCGCCACACCAAGCCTCCTGTCTGCCGCATCATCGCACCGTTCTCCCGCGTGCCCATCGCGCCCTGACGGCGAAGCGTCATTCTGAAACGAGCTTGGCGGAGGCTACCGAAAGACGCACCACGGCTCGGGTCTCGGCACCTATTCTACCCTCCTCAGAGACGATGAACCCCGCGACCCACAGGAGGCGATCGCCGCACCCCACCACGGGGACCTCCGACCGCAACGAACCAGGTACCTTCGCATCGACCAGGACATCCTGCACGCGGCGCCTTCCCGGAGCGCCGAGCGGCCGGATCATATCGCCGGGCAGTGCCTCACGCACCCAGAGCGGACCCTCCAGTACGTCGGCATCCAAGTACGCCTCCACCCGCGGGTCGTGCGCGGCGAAGCGCGCATCGGTCTCGGCTCTGATCACGAGCCCTCGCCAGCGGACTTCACCGGGGCATGGTAGCTCGACCTGCCGGTCGGAGCGATCGGCCTCGTACCCCATCGAGCCCGACTTCGCGGATGGGGTCCCACCCGCCTCGACCTGTCGGAACGAGAGCCGGCCGCCTTCCACCCGGGCGATCCACCCCCCTCCCACGTGCGCCTCGGCCGCTTCGGCGCCCTCGAGCAGACCCTCCACCGCACCCACCACCCTGCGGGAGGCCCCCAAGCCTCGCGACGACTCGAGCACCGTCCGTAGCAGTGCGCGGCGCACAGGACCACTCAGGCCCCTCAGTTTCGACACCGAGAAGACGCGCCGCGATCGGGGCCGGGCCGGCTCATCGCTGAGCAACTCCGAATCCGCCGTCGCCGCGGCCACCACCTCCGCGATCAACTCATGCGCCTCGGCCGCCACCTCCGCCGCACGCCCCGCGGCCTTCACGGCGCCGGGCAAGGCTTCCTCCCAAGCGGGTACCACCAGCGCCCGAAGGCCGGTGCGCGCGTAGCACGGGTCGTCGTTGCCGCGATCACTGGCGAAGCGCAGGCCGTTGACTTCGCAGTAGCGCTCAGTCTCGGCGCGCCGCACCCGCAGGAGGGGCCGCACCCACGGCGGCTCCGCAGGCCGCATGGCGGCGAACGAATTGAGACCACCGTAGCGCCCGAGGCGATACAGCATGGTCTCGACTTGGTCGTCGAGAGTATGCCCAAGGGCGATCGCCGAGGCGCCCACGTGCGCGGCGGTGCTCAGCGCAGCGCTCCGGCGCAACTCGCGAGCCTCCGCCTGCACGTTGCCCCGCGCCTTATCCACCGGGGCGTGAACGACCCGCAGATCGACGGCCAACGCCGAGCAGTGCTCGGTCACGAGACGCTCGTCGGCGTCGCTCTCGTCGCCCCTCAGGTGGTGGTTCACGTGTAACACCGTCAACGACGCGGGCCCCTCGTCACCGAGGGCCCCCGTGGCGAGCAGGTGGAGGAGCGCGATGGAGTCCTGTCCGCCCGAGACCATCGCCACGACTGCGGTTCGACGAGGGAAAAGGCGCTCGCGCAGGCACACCGCCTTCACGTCGCCGGCAAGATCCGGCGGGCGCGGGGGTTCGAACGACTGATGTTCGTACGGAGAAGGGGCCTCTGCGACCATACTCAGAGGATACCGAGGCGGGTGCCCTACGTCCACCGAAGGAGTCGTAGCCCCCTTCCGTGGACCGGGCTGCGCGTCAGTTCCCGAGGGCCGTCGAACAGCCGGTTCGGGCCGCGCACCCAGAAGCCTCGAAAAAAAGTCTCGCGCCTCCCCCCACCTCCGCGCTATACTCCGTCCTTGCACAGACGCTGAGCCGCCTACGGAGCCGGCTCGGTCACACGCACACGAGGAGGATATAGAGCATGGCAACCCCCAAAGTCGACGCCGATCTTTGCACCGGATGCGGCATCTGCGAGGATATCTGCCCCGATATCTTCGAAATCGGTGATGACGGAATCAGCCACATCCTTGACGTCAATGGCTGCGACGACGCCGGTTGCTGCGACGAAGCCGCGGACGAGTGCCCGGAAGGCGCCATCGTCCTGGACTGACCGTCGGCGACATCGTTCGAAGAGTGGCCAATAGAAAAGGCCGCCCGGGGTGGGCGGCCTTTCCGTTTGGCCCCTGTCCCAGGGCCTGCACGGGAGGTGCCTATGTTGCACACCGGCGACTCACGTGCGACTCCCCCATTCTTCGAGTCGGGACCGAGTCGGGACCCGCCGGGCGCTCAGCGTTCGCCAGCAGTATGCGACTAGGTATTCCCGACTGCCATAGGGAAAATTCCTCAGTCCCACCGGGCAGACAAGAAAACTGTCGGCTCGGGCAAGAAACTGTCGGCTCGGGCAAGAACCCACCTGTCCGCGGCAGGAACCCACGTGAGTCTCGTCGAACTGTGCCGTCGGGATAATCGGGCGGCGAGGAGGGTCTCGCGACGTGGCATGGATGGGGTTGGCGGCCGAGATCGGCCTTCTCACGTTCGGCCTGGCGATAGCCGGGGACTGGGTGACGCACAGACGGAACGACTCGGCTGGGAATCTGTTCCGCGGGAACGGCGGATACCGCTCGAGCGCCCTGCTGGCCGCCGGCTCCGCGGCGTTCCCCGCGATCCTCCTGGCACTCGCTTCCGGTTTGGCTCTCGCGCAGCGTATCGCGCCCTCCATCCCCTGGTCGCCCGGCCACGAGACCATCCTCGCCCTCGGGGCGGCGACCGGAGTCGCCTCCTACGCCTCCTACGCCTCCTACAAGCGCACGACCCATGTCTTCCGCGCGGACCTCTCCGAGGGAGACGGCCTTGATCCGCTCACGCGCGTGGCCAGCCACCGCACCTTCCAGGATCGCCTTGCTCACGAATGCGACCGCGCCTTCCGCTTCGGGGACTCGTTCGCGCTGCTCCTGCTCGATCTCGACCAGTTCCACGGCATCAACAACCGCCACCGCCACAGCACCGGTGACCACGTGCTGCGAGAGGTAGCGGGCGGCCTGTGTTCGGCGGTTCGTGACATCGACCTTTGCGCCCGCTTCGGCGGCGACCAGTTCGCCGTGATCCTGCCCCACACTCTGCACAAGGGTGGCATCGAAGCCGCCGAGCGGCTTCGTCAGATGGTCGCATCGGTCACCTTCCCCGCGCCGGAGGGTGGCGGAACGCGAGTGACTGCAACCGTGGGCGTGGCCTACTACCCCACCGACGGAGAAACGCCGGCTCGACTCGTCAGCGAAGCGAAACTCGCCGTTGCGTTCGCGAAGTCCCTCGGGGGGAACCAGATCCAACTGGCGCAGGGGTTGCCGGAACCCACGGGCAAGGCGGGGAACGTGTTCCACCTTCCCGCCTCGAGCCGTGCTGCCGTCGTGCGCAGTCTTGCCGCCGCCGTCGACGTACGCGATCGCTACACCCATAGCCATTCGCGATTCGTGTCCGATCTGGCCGCGGCGACGGCCCGTCGCGTGGGGTTGCCGGAAGTGGAGATCGAACGGGTGCAGGTAGGTGCGCTCCTGCATGACGTGGGAAAGATCGGAGTGCCCGACACGGTCCTCAGCAAGGAATCGGCACTCTCGCGTGAGGACTGGGCGAGCATCCACGCCCACCCCACGCTCGGCAAGATGATCATCGAGCAGGCGCCCGAACTCCGCGAAGTGGTGCCCCTCGTACTCCATCACCAGGAGCGCTTCGACGGCAGCGGCTACCCCGGTCGACTCAAGGGCGAGGCCATACCCCTGGGCGCCCGCATCATCGCCGCCACCGACGCCTACCACGCGATACGATCCGACCGCCCCTACCGTTCGGGCCGGAGTCACGCCGAGGCGATAATGGAACTCGAGCGCTGCGCGGGCACGCAGTTCGATCCCGCTGTGGTGACGGCCTTCGTAAGCCTGGTCGAGACCGACTCTTCCGCACGGCGGATCATCGCTTCCCTCGACGAAAAAGAGGGCACGCAACCGTACACAGGCCGGTCGCCGGCGTGGCTCTTCGCGAACGACGGCTCCGCCTGACTGCCCGAAACCGGTAGCCGCCCAGGGATTTCCGACCCAGTGGTGCTACTCGCCGACACGTGGGGTGGGTCCCGCGGTCACGTGGCATACTACGTGGGCGGCACCACGACCCTGGAGCGGACAAGATGACATCGGAGCGCACAGCCTGGCCCCTCGCGCTGGTGGGCATCGTGCTCGTGCTGGCCGGTCTCGCGGCCTTCGTCTTCTGGCGCATCGAGACCTGGCCGACCCGCACGGCCGCCGGCATCTCAGAGGCCTTCCGCCAGACCTTCGAGTTCGACCCACGCATCAGCGTGGAGAACGAGGTGATCCTCGAGCAATCCACCGACGTGGCCGAACTCGCCGTGGTGCAACGCACGCTCAGCGTGGAACGCGGCTACGAGAACCGCTGGCTCTTCTCCACAAAACGTCTTCGCGCCCGAGGCACCTATTCGGTCAAGGCCGGCTTCGACCTGCGAAAGGGCGTGGATGTGGAGGTTGACAAGGCCGCGGGACGAGTGCGGGTGACGTTCCCGGCCCCCGAACTCCTCTCGGTGGAGCAAGAGCAATTGGAGATCGTCGAGTGGGACAACGGGCTGTGGAACCGGTTGGGAGCCGAGGACACCGCGACGGCGGTGAACGCCATGGGCGCCCTCGCGCGAGACCGAGCTGCCGCCGAGGGCCTGCTCGACGAAGCCCGCCGATCGGTCACGGATCAACTCACCACCCGCCTGCTCGAGCAGGTACACCTGGAAGTGGCGGTGGAGTTCCGCTCCTAGGAGCCGGTGGCGCCGCCCTCAGGCGCCGGTAGTGCCGCTCACTCGCTGTTCGGCGGTCCGGTACGCGAATAAGTCGTTCACGAAGTCTCAGCATCTGCTCCGTCAAACACTCCCGCAGGGCTTCCAGAAGCCCGTCGCCGACCCGCCACTCGCGAGGTCCATCGAGAGGTGCACGTTCTCTTTCGCACTCGCACGATCGTAGAGAGCTAACCAATGGGCGACGCTTCAATCTTCACCGGCGTCCAGCGGTGGGTGTTCGTGCCGTCGCCGAGCTGGCCTTCGAAGTTGCGTCCCCACACCCACAGGGTGCCGTCGCGCTTGAGGCCGAGCGTGTGCGACTCACCCGCGCTCACCGCCACCCAGTCTTTGGCCGATCCCATTTGCGCCGGCGTCGAGCGATCGACCCTGGAACCATTGCCTAACTGCCCGTACCAGTTCAGGCCCCACGTCCAGATGGAGCCGTCGGACCTCAGGCCCACGGAATGGCCGCTGCCCGCCGCGGCCATCACCCAATTCGATGTAAGACCCACGCGTACGGGGGTGAGTCGCTCGGATTCCGCGCCGCCGGTGCCGTCGCCCACCTCGCCGTACCAGTTGAGACCCCAGCCATAGATGGAGCGGTCGGCTCTCAGACCCAGCGTATGGTGGTCGCCGACGGCGGCCGCCGACCATCCGGTAGTGAAGCCGACACGCGAAGGGAGAAGCCGGTCGAACGAGGTGCCGTCCCCCAAGACGCCCATGTAGTTCCTTCCCCAGGCCCACAGGGAGCCATCGGCCCGCACCCCCAGCGAGCGCTCGGCGCCGGCGTCCACGAACGTCCAATCGGTGAGCGGGCCCACGCGCACCGGAACCAGGCTTCCGGTGGCGCTCCCGTTGCCGAACTGTCCATACCAGTTGGCGCCCCAGGCCCACAGCGAACCGTCGCTCTTCAGGGCCAGCGAGTGCTCCCTGCCGGCCGAAACGGCTACCCAGTCGTTGTCCATGCCGATGCGCGTTGGCACCCTCCGAGCGGTGGTGGTGCCGTCTCCGAGCCGGCCGCTGCCGTTGTTGCCCCAAGCCCACAGGGAGCCATCGGCCTTGATCGCAAGCGAGTGGGCATCGCCGGCTCCGAGCGTCTTCCAGTCGGCGTCGAGGCCGATACGCCTCGGCGTCTTCCGAGAGGTGGTGGTGCCGTCTCCGAGCCGGCCGCTGCCGTTGTTGCCCCAGGCCCAGAGCGAACCGTCACCTCGCAGCGCCAGTGTGTGCCGTGATCCACCTTGTATCGCGCTCCAGGTGAGAGAGGCCGGGGCGAAGTGCCCACGCACCACGCTTTCGAAGGCGGCGGGAAGGCCGACGAGGTCCACGCGCTCGATGCCGGCTTTGCGGGCGACGAGGACGCCCGCGACTGCGGGCGGCAGCGCGGTCGGCCGCGTCAACAGCAGGACTCCTCCGTCCTGGGCGAGATAGGGCCCCACGACGAGGGCGTCGGGGTAGTTTTCTCCGGTCGCCAGGGCGACGTGGGCGAAGTAGAGACCTTCGCTCTCCGCGTACTCGGCCACGAGTGCGCTGGTGTGGTAGCGGTCCGTCCCCACTTTGCGCGTGACCTCTCCCACCGAGGCGGGCGGGTTCACGTAGGTGCCTACCACGAGGGCCTTGGTGGCCCCGAGTGACTGGATCATCGCAGCGGTGACCGCGGGAAGCGGGCCGCTCTGCGGGGTGAGCAGGATGGCCCAACCCTTGCGGGCGGCGAGCGGCGCGACGGAGAGCGCGTCGGGAAACGTGTCTCCGGACGCCAGGACGATGCGGTCCGAAGGCCCGGTAACGCTCTCGAGCTCCCCGGCAAGGAGGGTCGCCGTGTGGTAGCGATCGGTCCCCACGAACGAGCGGATAGTGGCTCCGGGCAGCGCCGCCTGCACCTGTGCCTTGATGTAAGGCTGCAAACCGATGAAGTACACGGTGGTCGCACCGAGACGGCCGAGCTCGGTCTTCACGGCCTGGGTGAGACCCGAGGAAGGGGTCAGGATGACCGGCCCCCCCTGCGCGAAGGCGAGAGGTGCGGCGGCCAAGGCGTCGGGGAAGTCGTCGCCCTTCACCACACACACCACCGGGGCTCCCATGGGATAGGCCTTCTTGGAGACCAGGATGGCGGTCTCGTAGCGGTCGGTGCCGGTGAGCACTCGGTACGTGGGGCCGTCGGATGCGAGCGCGGGCCCACCCGCGACGAGGAGGGCCGGTGCGATCAGGGCGACCAAGACGGCGGCCAGGAGCGCGGCCGTGCAGGCGCTTTGGGTCAAGCGGCACAAAAGGCGCGACCGCATCTCGAGGGCTCCTCTCGTCGGCTCTCGGCCTCCCGATGGGAGGAAGGCCCATAGAAGCGCAGCGGCGTGATCCGAGTGCGACTCCCGACACCTATAGCAAGCCCAGGGCACTCCGGTCAAGGCGGTCGTGGCTGGAGCACCGGCACCCGGGGGTGAACAACCTCGGCGTTCGACCCGTCAGATACACGATCTTCCCGACCGCCCGCTGCAAGGCCGGGCGCCCCCGAGCGCCGACCTCGCTGAGCGACCGCGATCGTACCCTACTACTGCACGATCGAGTCGATCACGTACTCGGCGACCGCGTCGATCTCGCCCGGTGAGAGCTTGCTCCCGTATTCGGGCATGCGAGAACCGCCGTTCGTCACCTGGTCGACGACGCGGTCTCTAGTGAGCGCAGTGCGCACGGTCAGATCCGGCCCCGAACCCCCGGTGCCGTCCGCGCCGTGACAGCCTGCGCAGACCGAAGCGAAGACCACATCACCGGCCGAGGCCCCATCGCCGCCGGAGGTGGTGTCCGTTGGAGCGACGGTCGATATGGTCGTGGGCAAAGGCAGGGTACTCACGGTGTCCGAACCGCCGCATCCCGCAACAAGCGCGAATCCGGCGACCAGCGACGCGCACACGAATGCGTACCCCATCCGATTCCTCATGGTATCCCCCGTCTGATCGCGAATCGGTATGTCAAGATTTTTCACGTACCCGCGGAAAGCGCCGCGAAAACCGAGTAGCACGCTCCCCCCTCTTGCTCTTGTTACGGGCGGCGACCCTGAGGCTTCTAGTCTTCTTGGAACACAGCACCCGCCCGCCAGTCATACTGGCCGCTGACCGAGCGGTAGTCACCCCCGCTCACGGCGGAGTAGGTGCCGCTCGCCGTGTTGGCAATGCCTCCGCTCACGCTGGCGTAGTTGCCCGACACGGTGTTATGGAAGCCCGCGATCAGGCCCCCATAGGCCGAGAAGCCGTGGAAGGGCCCTATGACCAGGTTGTGAGAACCGCTGCGTGGCGCCGGCGTCGCGTAGTTCTCGTCGTAGCCGATGATGAGGTTGCCGAGGCCGTTCAGGTAGTCTGTCTTCCCCTTGTTGTTACGCAGGTGCAGGTTCACGCCCTTGAAGATGACGTGCGGACCCTTGAGCCCGTTGAGGACCGCTGTCGGGCCGGTGACTTGGAGATAGGGGCTCAGCTTCATGACCACGCTCGTCTCGAGCGCCGTCACCCGCGCTCAAGGCGGTGTTCTCGGTCTGCAGCGCCGTCACGGCGCTCTCTAAGGCCGTCAGGCGCTCCGCCACGGTGAGAGCCTGGGCCGGTCCTGCGAGCGCCAGGACGGCGACCAGGACCGCCAATGCCACTACCACCATCCGAACTCGTCTCATCGCGACCACACCCTTTCCTTTTGTTGATCGTGCTGGCGAAGGGGCGAGGGCGCTCTACCCGCGTGGATTGCTGCATGACGACGAACGGACGACTCAGGTCGCCCTCCACGACCTGAGGCATAGTCACGGGGCCTACCTACCGCGGGCCGTTGTGCCAATAGCCCGCACTCCGAGTCACGAGGAAAGCCCTGCAAATAGAGGGGCCGGAGAGGGGAGTCGAACCCCCACGGGTGGTTAGCCCTACGGTGTTTAAGACCGTTGCGTCTGCCGTTCCGCCACTCCGGCCCGAGCCTGCATTACTTTACCAGCCCAGGAAGCGAAAGACGCCGGAGCCGCGGCGGCCCGAGCCGCCCCGCGATCCGCCGACCGGCCCTCCGCTACCACTCCGTCTCGAGAAGGATGCCGTCGAGGTTGTCCCGCTCGGACACCGTCACCTCCGTCCACCCGAGGGCTTCCATGGCTCCGAGGAGCACTTCGCCCCCGGCCACGATGACCCCGGCCCGGCCCGGCTGCATGCAGGGCAGGGCGGCCCGCTCATCCGGGTCGAGCGCCGCGAGGCGGTCGACCTGCCGGACCAGCTCCGTGCGGGAGAAGCGCTGCAGGTGGATGGCGTCGGAATCGTACGAGCCCAACTCGAGGATCAGACAGGCCAGCGTGGTGATAGTGCCGGCGACGCCCACCAATCGAGCGTGCGTCCGCGACGGTGCGGCCCGCTCGGAAGCCGTCGCGGACAGGAACGCGCCGAACCTCCCGGCGAACGGCTCGAAAGCCTCGCGCGCCACACGCCGGGCGGCGACCCGCTCCTCGGTTGAAGGAGGATCGCTCCGGAACCAGGCGGCCGTGCCCCGCACGCACCCGAGGTCGAGGCTCACGGCATCGACGGCAGGTGGGCCGCCGGCGACCGTATCCGCGCGCGCTCCCGTCCGGAGGAGCGCGGGCGAATCGCAGGCGCCTCGCCGCCCGACTGCCCGCACCAACTCGGTGGACCCGCCGCCGACGTCGATCACCACGGCATCTTCGCCGGGTAGGTCCAGAGTCGCGCCGCGGTAGGAGAGCATGGCCTCCTCGGGGCCGCTCGCCACCCGGGTGCGCACGCCGAGCTCTCGGCCCAGACTCGCGATGAACTCCGGGCCGTCTGCCGCGTCGCGCGAGGCACTCGTGCCTACGAGGTCGATAGTCTCGACGCGAAGCCCGCGGGCCTCCTTCACGAAATCGGCGACCGCCTCGGCGGTCCGGCGCACCGCCTCCGGATCGAGCGGGCCCGTTCTCTCGAAGCCGGCCCCCAGTCGGGTGACCCGCGCCCTGCGCACCAGCGTGCGAACGCCCGCGGCGCCTCCGAGCACGCCCACCAGAAGGCGCACGGAGTTCGTACCCACGTCGATGGCCGCCCGAGGGCTGGGAGAACCCGGGAGCAGGGCGACGCAGCGCGCGTCGCTACACCACAGCGGCCCCGCGTTCGAGAGCAGGCCGTCGAGATCGCGGAGGGTCTCGTCGGCGGGGGGATCGCCTCCGGGGGGATCGCCCAAGACGCCGGCACGGGCGGCTATGAGGGTCGCCGTGTAGGCATGCAGACACGTGGCCTCATCGGCGCCGGCCGGCCCGCCGACTCCTCGGTTCAACACGGCGCCGTCGTCGACTCGGGCGACGTTCGGGACCGCGCCCGCCAGCTCGTGCCTGCGCTCGCGACACCGTCGATCGACCTCGTCGAGGGAGGCGGCAAGCAGCGGGGCGTCACGGAGCCGGCGCCGAAGGCGTTCCACGCCTCCGGCCGCCTCTACGCGTGAAACCTCCTCGACCGCCGAAGGACAGGTAAGGTAGAAGAGAGTGGGGAACGGGGCGCCGTCGTCCAGATACGGCGGCGTCTCGATCACAGCCGGCAGACCGAAAGGGCAGACCGCCGCCACGCGCCAGCTGCCGCGTGGTGTGCGCCCGAGTTGGCTGCGCACGACCGAATGGAGATCGTTGTCTTCCGCGGCCACAGGTTCACCGCCCGGTGACGGCCTCAGTACAGACTACGCAGGGAATCGAGCAACTTCTCGAGGGGACCAGGTTCCTCGGCGCTCGGGTCCTCGGCCGCCGGCGTGGTCGCCTCGGGTGCCCCGGTGACGATGAACACGTCTTCACCGGGCCGTGCGAGATTCAGCTCCGAGCGGGCCAGTGCCTCGACGTACGAGTCGCGCTCGAGAAGGTCGATCTGTGAGATCACGGCGGCGTTCTCCTGCTCGAGCAGGGCCACCTGGGCTTCCATCTCTGCGTGCTCCCGCCGGACGTCTTGCAGGTCTTTGAAGGGCTCCACGCTGCCGTAGATGCCGAGCGCCACGATGACGAGCAGAACGACCGCGAGCAACGGGGACATGCTCCGCCCACGACGATCGGAACCGCGCTTGACCGTTGTGCTGGTGGCCGGGCGCGGCGCCGCCACGGTGCGGGCAGTCTGACGACGCCGGCGGGTCTGGTCTCGTCTAGCGCCTCCGCCGGCACCTCTTTTCGTGTAGACAGTCATCAAACTGCTGTTCTCTCCAAACGCCGACTTTCCTGCTAACTACTAGATCCGCTCCACCTTGATCACGTTCGTCGATCCGGGCACGTTGACCACCGCGCCACACGTCACCACCACCAGATCCCCGGTCGCCACGAGCCCCGTGGTCAGCGCGGCGCGAAGCGCCACCCGGATGGTCTCGTCGGTATCGGAGGCCTCCGCGACCACCAGGGGCACCACCCCCCACTCCAACGCCAGCTGGGAGCGCACCACCTCGGACGGAGTGGTGGCTATCACCGGAACAGCGGGGCGGTGCCTCGACACCTGCCGCGCCGTTGCGCCCGTACGGGTGGGCGTGAGAATGGCCGCCGCGCCGAGGTCCGCCGCAAGAGCGCACGCGGCTCGACTGATGGCCTCCGTGGTGTCAAGAGCCGCCAATTCGCCGCCCGCGCCCGGCTGGGAGCACGCGCCCGGCTGGAAGCCCGCGCCCGGCTGGGAGCCAGAGGCCGTCGGAAAGCCCGCGGCAACCCGGGAGGCACCGGCGGAAACCGTGCCCGCGGCTCCGCCGAACAGATCCTCCTCCACCGTGACGACGATACGGGCCATCGTGGCCACGCTCTCGACGGTGTACGAGCCCACAGCGGTCTCTCCCGACAGCATCACGGCCGTAGTGCCGTCGTATACGGCGTTGGCCACGTCGGAGGCCTCGGCTCGAGTGGGGGTAGGCGCCGCGGTCATGGATTCGAGCATCTGAGTGGCCGTGATCACGGCGCGCGCCCTGGCAGTGGCCCGGCGGATGATCGCCTTCTGCCAGCGAGGCACCTGCTCGGGCGGGATCTCCACGCCGAGGTCGCCACGCGCCACCATGACCCCGTCGGCCGCCTCGACGATCGCGTCGATGTGCGCGAGGGCTTCGTGCTTCTCGATCTTGGCGATGATGCGGGCGCCGCTGCCCAGCGACTCAAGGCGTTGGCGCAACTGATGCACGTCCGCGGCCGAACGTACGAACGAGAGGGCCACGAGATCCACGCCGCACTCGACGCCAAACTCGATGTCGGCCACGTCCTTCTCGGTAAGGGACGGCACATCGAGCGTGACACCCGGCACGTTCACCCCTTTGCGGTCTCGCACCACGCCGCCCACTTCGACCACGCACCACAGAGCGTCGCCCTCTACGGCGACCACTCGCAGGCGCACCCGCCCATCGTCGATGAGGATCTCGGTGTCGGAGGCGAGTTGGTCTCCAAGCGTAGCCAAGGAGATCCCCAGCTGCTCAGCTGTGCCGAGGGCGCCGTCATCGGGCCGCAACCGGACCGAGGCGCCCGGGATCAACTGCACCGCTCCGTCAGCCACGCGGCCGATACGGATCTTCGGGCCCTGCAGATCTTGAAGCACCGCAACGTTGCGCCCCAAGCGCGCGGCGATCGAACGCACCAGCTCGATCTGGCGCCCGTGATCAGCCCGCGTGCCGTGGGAGAAGTTCACCCGCGCTACATCGACGCCGGCCACCAGGAGGCCCTCGACGACCTCGGCGCTCTGCGAGGCGGGGCCGAGTGTCGCGACGATCCGCGTTCGGCGGAACGTCCGCCCGTCGCCGCCGGTGAGCCCTGGTCGAGCGGGATGGCATCCGGTTCCGGCTTCTGCTCCGCTCACCCGCGCCTCACCCTCGGCGCAGGTTCGTGAAGGCCTTCATGCCCGGGTAGACGGCGACATCACCGAGATCGTCCTCGATGCGGAGGAGCTGGTTATACTTCGCCGTGCGCTCGCCGCGGGAAGGCGCGCCCGTCTTGATCTGCCCGGCGTTGGTGGCGACGGCCAGGTCGGCGATCGTGGAGTCTTCGGTCTCGCCGCTGCGGTGGCTCACCACCGTCGTGTAGCCCGCACGGTGGGCCATGGTCATCGTATCGAGGGTCTCGGACAGCGTGCCGATCTGGTTCACCTTCACCAGGATGCTGTTGGCGACCCCGAGCTCGATGCCCCGGCTGAGCCGCTGGGTGTTCGTGACGAAGAGGTCGTCACCCACGAGCTGGATGCGCGAGCCCAAAGCGTCGGTGATGGCGGCCCACCCCTCCCAGTCCTCCTCGGCCATGCCGTCTTCGATGCTGATGATGGGGTAGCGGTCGCAGAGTTCGGCGTAGTAGGCGGCCATCTCGGCCGGCGTCAGGGTGCGGCCTTCTCCCTCCAGCACGTACAGCCCACGATCCGTGTCGAAGAACTCCGTGGAGGCCGGGTCGAGGGCGATGAAGATCTCCTCGCCCGGAGTGTAGCCCGCCTTCTCCACCGCCTCGAGGATCACCTTGATGGCTTCCTCGTTGCTCGAGAGGTCGGGGGCGAAGCCGCCCTCGTCGCCCACGGCGGTGTTCAGTCCCCGCCCCGAGAGCACCTTCCTCAACGAATGGAACACCTCCGCGCCCATGCGCAGGGCATCCGTGAACGTCTCGGCGCCCACCGGCATGCACATGAACTCCTGTAGATCGACGTTGTTGTCGGCATGGCTTCCGCCGTTGATGATGTTCATCATGGGGACCGGCAACTGGTAGGCGTTCACGCCGCCGAGATAGGTGTAGAGGGGCATGCCCACCGCAGTCGCGGCAGCCCGTGCCACGGCGAGCGACGTGCCGAGCAGCGCGTTCGCGCCTAGGTTACTCTTGTTCGGGGTGCCGTCGAGGTCGAGGAGCATCTGGTCGATCTCGCGCTGGTCGAGGGCGTCGAGACCCACCAGCGTGTCGGCGATGATCTCGTTCACGTTGGCGACCGCCCGCAGGACGCTCTTGCCTCCGTAGGCTTCGTCACCGTCGCGCAGCTCAACTGCCTCGAACCGGCCCGTGGACGCACCCGACGGCACGGCCGCACGACCCCGGGCCCCCGAGGCCAACTCCACTTCCACCTCTATCGTGGGGTTGCCGCGCGAATCGAGTATCTGCCGTCCGTAGATGTCGAGGATCACCGTCAATGAACTCACGCTCCCTCCGCTCGTGGGCCGCGGTCGCCGCGCGTCGCGCCCTCTGTCCCGTCATCGTTTTCATTTCGGGGGGACGGCTCGGCGGCCGCGCTCCCGGCGCCCGTCACTGCCTTCGCCCTCTGATAGTAGGTCTCTTGCGTCTCGAGGTCCATGGCCTCGAAGCGGGCGCCCTCCGCACCGGCCATCTCGGCCGCCTGCTGCACGCGCTGCATGAAGCGACGAGCCGCGGCGCGCAGCTCGAGTTCGGGATCGACGGCGAGCTTCCTCGCCAGGTTAACCACCGAGAAGAGCAGGTCGCCCACTTCGGCCGCGACCCTGGGATCGGTACCCGAGGCCCCGCTCCTCGAACCCAGTGATGCCCGCCGCTCGCCACCCTCGGACGCCGCGTCAAGGGCCTGCTCGAGCTCGTCGGCCTCCTCGCGGATCTTCGCGAACACGTCGGCGGCCTCGCGCCAATCGAACCCCACGGTCGCCGCCCGCTGCTGCAGCTTCTGCGCGTAGAGGGCGGCCGACAACGCCTGCGGTACCTCATGGAAGATGCCCTCGCGGCCCTCGGTGTGGCGCTTGATGTCGTCCCAGGCGCGGCGCACCTCGGCGGGCGTGTCGGCGCGGGCTTCGGCGAAGATGTGCGGGTGACGCCTCACGAGCTTGTCGCGGATGCCGGCCGCCACGTGCCCAAGGTCGTACCACCCCGCCTCCTCGGCCACCTGCGCAAGGAAATACACCTGGAAGAGCAGGTCACCGAGTTCGCTCCGCACATCGGAGTGCCGCGGATCGTCATCCGGCGGCGCCGCGCCCAACGAGCGGACGGCGTCAATGAGCTCGTAGGTCTCTTCGAGAGTGTAGGCGACGATGTCGGGCTGGGTCTGAGCCCGATCCCAGAGACACTCACGGCGAAGTTTGGCGGTGAGGTCGTAGAGGGCGGTCAGTTCTTCAGTCACCGTCGCCCGCCGCGGGTGGACGGCGCCCTCTTCCTGCCCAGCTTCCTCCCCAGCTTCCGCCATCAAACCTCCCTCGAGGGCCTGCGCGACCACGCAGCCCACCGCGGTCGCGGGATCACCCGCCGACCCCGTAGATCGCAGTTTTGGCGCGACGAGTCCGGGCCCTACTGCTTGGTCGTGGTGGTCTTGCCCACGGTCGTGGTGGTCTCGCCCACGGTCGTGGTGGTCTCGCCGGCTGCGGTCGTGGTGGTGGTCTCCTTGACGTACTGCTCGGCGACCACTACCCCGGCTGCCTCTTTGGCTTTGGCCAGCCAACCATCCCACGTGACCAGCTTCGCCTCGTCCAACAGGGTCGCCCGTATCTGGTCGCGAACTTCGTCCAGAGTCAGCAACCGCTCCTCGTTGACCGACTCCACCTTGATCAGGTGGTAGCCGAACTGGGTCTTCACCGGCTGGGAGACCTCGCCGGCCTCCATCGAGAAAACAGACTCCTCGAACGCGGGCACCATCACGCCTCGCGCCACCTGCCCAAGGTCGCCGCCCTGCTCTTTGGAACCGAGATCTTCCGAGACCTCGCGGGCCACGGTGGCAAAGTCCTCGCCGTTGAACAGACGCTTCCGCGCCGCCTCGGCCTCAGCGAAAGCCGCCTGCCACTCCTCGTCGGTGAACTCGGCCTCGGGGTCGACGGCGTCGCCCGGAGCAAAGAGCATGTGACGGGCGGTCCTGGTCTCGGATTCGCTGAAGAGCGCTTGATTCTCCTCGTAGTAGGCGGCGATCTCCTCGTCTGCGATCACGAGGTCTTTCGTGACTGCCTCCACCGCGGCATCGAGCGTTTCCCGCTCGCGGAGGCTGCTGTTCAACTGGTCGAGGGTGAGATTCTGCTGCGCGAGGGCCGCGTTGAACGCCTCCTCGTCGCCGCCGAACATGACCTTGATCTCATCCAACTTGGTCTGGAGGTATTCATCTGTGATGTCCACCCCGAGCGCCGTCGAATTCTGGGCCACCACTTCGAGCGTGACGAGGTAGTCGAGCACGTCATTGACGAACTTCGTGTACTCCTCCGGATTCTCTTTGGCATCGGGCACGAGGTCTGGGTTCTGAGCCTGGATCTCAACGACCCGCGCCTCGAGCGCCTCTATGGTGATGACAGTGTCGCCGATCTTTGCGGCGACATCTTTGGGCAGGTCGCCCCCACTGCACCCCACCGCCGCCACCAGCAGAACCAGCATGACGATGGTGGCGACTATCCTCTTGATCACGATTAGACTCTCCTCTTGTCTCAAGTGATGTTCAGAACCAGCGGCTTCTTGGCGCCCGCGGGTCGATCAGTAATCAGGCCGGGCACCAGCCAGAGACATCCGGTCGGATACCCGGTCAGGTGACTTCGAGAGCCTCCCCCGACCAGATGGGCAGTATATCACCGAGGACACCCTCGACCGCCTCACGCACCGAGCGCGCGTCGCTTCGCAGCCCGAGACTGAGCTCCCCGCGGACCGGCGAATAGACGTAGCGTCGGTCGCGTGCCAACAGCCTCTCACGGCCTCCCGGGGGAAGCGTGAGGCCCGTGATCGTGAGCTTGTGCCGGCGCACCGAGAGCGTGAAAACGCCGAGCGTCTGCAGGGTGTCGCGCACCTCTCCCAGGAAGATGAGGTTGTCCACGGGCTCCGGCACGTCCCCGAACCTGTCGCGCAGCTCCTCGCGCAAATCGGCGAGGGCCTCGTGACCCTCGGTGGTCGCGATCCGCCGGTGCAGATCGACCTTGGCGGCCTCATACGGGATATACGACGAGGGCACGTACGCGTCCACCCCCACGTCGATCCGCGGCGCCGTCGCGGCACGGGTCTCCCGGCCCTCCAAGGCGTCCACGGTCTCCTGGAGCATCGAGAGATAGAGCTCGAAGCCCACAGCGGCGACGTGACCCGACTGCTCGCCTCCCAGCAGGTCTCCGGCTCCGCGGATCTCCAAATCACGCATCGCGATCTTGAAGCCTGATCCAAGTTCGGTATAGTCCGCGAGCGTGGAAAGGCGGGCGCGGGCCTCCTCGGTAAGCGCCTCCTCGTCGGGGTGGAAGAGGAAGGCATGGGCCACCCGAGCCGAACGCCCGATGCGTCCCCGGATCTGATACAGCTGTGAGAGGCCCAGCAGGTCGGCGCGCTCCACCACGAGTGTGTTCGCGTTGGGGATGTCGAGCCCGCTCTCGATAATCGTGGTGCTCACCAGCACATCGTAGTCCCCCCGAAGGAAGTCGAGCATGACGCGCTCCAGGGTCGCCTCCGGCATCTGCCCATGGGCGACGCCGAACCGCACCCGCGGCATGAGCTCCGTCAGCCGCCTAGCGGCACGGTCGATGGTGTCCACCCGGTTGTGCAGGTAGAAGACCTGCCCACCCCGGCCCACCTCGCGTTCGACCGCCCTCCGGACCATCTGTTCGTCGTACACGCCGACGTACGTCTGGATGGGATGACGGTCGCGAGGCGGCGTCTCGATCACCGAGATGTCCCGTACCCCCGAAAGCGACATGTGAAGCGTGCGTGGTATAGGAGTCGCGGAGAGGGTGAGAGCATCCACCTTGAGCTTGAGGGTACGCAGCGCCTCTTTCTGGGCGACGCCGAAACGCTGCTCCTCGTCCACGATCACCAGCCCCAGGTCCTTGGGCTGCACGTCGGTGGAGAGCAGACGGTGGGTGCCGATGAGCACGTCGACCGAACCGGCCGTGAACTCGCTCAAGATGCGGCGCTGCTCTTTCGGCGACCGGAAGCGCGACACCATCTCCACACGCACCGGGAACTCACCCATGCGTTCGCGGAACGTGCCGTAGTGCTGCTGCGCGAGGATCGTGGTGGGCACGAGCATGAGCACCTGCTTGCTGTCCATAGCCGCCTTGAAGGCCGCGCGCAGGGCGACCTCGGTCTTGCCGTAGCCCACGTCGCCGCAGATCAACCGATCCATAGGTTGCGGACGCTCCATGTCGTCTTTCACCTCGTCGATGGTGCGCCGCTGGTCGGCGGTCTCGACGTGGGGGAACGCTACCTCGAAACGACGTTGCCAGTCGCCGTCTTCGGGGAACTCGTGTCCCGGGGTCGTCTGGCGCAATGCGTAGAGCCTGAGCAACTCCGCGGCCATCTCCCTGACCGCCGCCCGCGCCCGGCTCTTCAGATGCGACCACGCCTTGCCACCGAGCTTCGAGAGGGCCGGGGGGGTCGCGTCGGCGCCCACGTAGCGCCCCACCTTACCTATCTGATCGTGCGGCAGGTAGAGCATGTCGGAATCGCGGAACTGGAGATCGAGATAGTCTCGGGTGACGCCCACGACCGTCTTCGTGGAGATGCCCTCGAAACGCCCCACTCCGTGATCCTCGTGCACCACGAAGTCGCCCTTGCGCAGGTCGCGGAAGCTCGAGAGAGCGACGCCCACCGAAAGGCGCTTTGGCCCCGCCGCCTTCCGCCGGCGGGGGAACAACAGGCTGTCGGTGAGCAACGCGAGGTGGGCGTCGGGAAGCACGAAGTGACGGCGGTGCGGAACCCCCAGATACGAGACGCCGGGGTCGCTTGGGATCTGTCCCGCGGCCGCCTGCCGGCCGGAGGCGCGCCTCAAGATGAAGGTCGCACGCTCGGCCTCGGCCCGAGACTCGAAGGCCACCACCACCCGATAGCCCTCCGATGCGAGTCGTTCGAGAGCCTTCTCGGCATCCGGAAGGCCGGCGATGGGCATCTCGCCGCTGGTCGCCCGGATGGTGAGCGTCGCAGTGCCGGCCGGAGCGCCTTCCCGCCCGGCGTCCCCGCGGCGGCGGATGGTGAGGGACAGATGCGCATCGAGGGCGCCGCGCACCTCCTCCCAGGTGAGGTAGCAGTCGCGGGCGCGCCGACCTCCGTGCTCCCCGCACCCAGACCCGGCGCCCACCCCGTTCCCGGCAACGTCGTCGAGGTCCGCGACGAACGCCTCTACCCGACCCTCTATTCGCGCCGGGTCGACTACCAGCACCCGTGCCTGCGCGGAGAGGAGTTCGTGCACGGGCCGGGACTCGGCCGTGGCGTCTTCCTCGGCGGCCACCACCCGCACTTCGTCGAGCGAGGCCAGCGATCGTTGAGAGTACACAGAGAAGCTGCGGATACTCTCCACGTCGTCGCCCCAGAACTCCACGCGCACCGGCGAGGCCTCCGTGGTGGGGAAGATGTCGACCAAACCGCCCCTCACCGAGAACTCGCCGGGTTCCTCCACCTGGTCGACCCTCTGGTAGCCAAGACCCACGAGCGCGCCGGCGAGATCGTCGAAGCGCACGTGTTCGCCCACCTTCATGACCAGAGGTGGAGCCGCGGGCGGCAGCGCGCGCTCCATGAGGGTCGCCGCCTCGGCCACTACCACCGCGGGACCGGCGAGGGCATCCAGGGCGAGTGACCTGTTCCCCACGACGCGGGGCGGCACGACCCCTTCCGACCCGTACCACACGCCGCGACTCGGCAGAAGCAGCACCCGGCGGCGGGGCAGGTGGAGGCTCAATTCCCGCGCCGCCTCCTCCGCGAGATCTTGCCCGCCCACGACCACGAGGCAGGTGTCTCCGCGCCACGCCGGCGCGGCCAACACCGTCGCCGCCACATACTCGTGCACGAACGAGGGAGCCTCGACGACCGCCGGTTCACTGGAAGCACGATCGAGGAGAACCTTGAAGTCAGGCGTCCTTGCAAGGAAGGTAGTGAGATCCGACACGTCAGGGCCCCTCGGTCGCCTCAGTCGGCGTTGGGCGCGGCGTCCACGACAGGCGCGGCGTCGGCGGCAGACCCGGTTTCAGCCACGGCGCGTCTCGTGTCGCCCGGCGCGGCGTTCGGCGCGGCGCATACCCTGGCGGAGCCGCCCGGAGCGGGAGACTGGGCGGCGTCAGAACCTCCGGCCCTCACCCACGCCTCGACCGCGTCCGCCGCCGCGCCGATCAGAAGAAGCACTTCCTCGCGCGGCTCGGAGAAATCGCTCAACACGAAGTCGGCGAGGGCGATCCGGCTGGAGGACGGCCGCCCCACGCCCACCCGCGCACGCCAGTATCCGCGAGTGCCCAGACGCTCTTCCATGCTGCGCAGGCCGTTGTGGCCGCCCAGACCGCCGCCCTCTTTCAGACGCACCTCGCCGAACGGCAGCTCCACGTCGTCGTGCACGGCCAGGACGTGCTCCACCGGCACGCGATGGTAGCGCGCCGCCTCGGCCGCGGCCTGCCCAGATCGGTTCATGAAGGTGAGCGGCAGAAGCACGCCCACGCGTTCGCCCATCATCTGTCCGTCGCCGAACAGGCCTTGGAAGCGCGCACGGAACGCCGGCCACCCGTTGCGGAGGCGCAGCTCTTCTCCCACCATGAAGCCTACGTTGTGTCTGTTGCGCTGATACTCGGCACCCGGGTTCCCGAGAGCCACTACTAGGAACATGCACACCTACCCGGAAGAAAGGCCGGGGGTCGAGGCGCCGCATCGGCGCACCCAGGACCCCCGGCTCCAGAGACTGGACGATGGACGGCGGCTACTTCTTTTCTGCCGGAGCGTCCCTTTCAGAGGCTTCCGCACTTCCAGCGGTCTCGCCCTCTACACCCGCGAGGCCCTCTGCCTTCTCCACTTCTTCCTCGATCTCGACGCGCGGAGGCTGGAGAGAGACCACGGTGGTCTCGGGATCGTCCAAGATCACCACGCCCTCTGGCGCCGTAATGTCCGACACCCGCAGGTTGTCCCCGATGGTGAGAGCGCTCACGTCGAGCTCGAGGTGGGCGGGTACGGCGGTGGGCAGCGCCCGCACCACGACTTCCCAATGCGAGTGATCGAGGACGCCACCCTCTTCGGCTCCCACGGGGGTGCCGACGAGTTCGATACGCACCGGAGACTCGATCTCCTGCTTCAGATCGACCTCATGGAGGTCGAGGTGCAGAAGCGTGTGCCGGGTGGGGTGGCGCTGGAACTCCTTGACCACCGCGAAGTGCTTCTTGCGGCTCTTCTCTCCCTCGTACTCAAGTTCGAGTACGACGTTCGAGCCGCCGCCGAGCGCGCCCTTGAGGGCGGCCGCGTCGATGCTCAGGGAGACCGCTTCCTGCCCCTTCGCGTACACCACGGCGGGAACGGCTCCCGCGGCGCGCAGGCGGCGGTTCGGCCCCTTGCCGACTTCCTCTCGGGGCCGGACGGTCAGTTTCACTGTCTCCATGTGTTCTCCTGGTATTCGGGTCTCGCCGCGGCTAGAAGAGCTGGTTCTCGCCCTGGAAGAGGGCGCTCACCGACTCGTCGGCAAAGACGTTGTGGATAGTATCAGCCAAGATGCCCGCGCTGGACAGCACCACGATCTTGTCGCGCTGAGCGTCGCTGCGCAACGGGATGGTGTCGCTCACCACGAGCTCCTTGAGGTAGGCGCCGGCGATGCGCTCATACGCCGGGCCCGATAGCACTGGATGGGTGGCCGCGGCATAGACGGCGGTGGCGCCCCGCTCCAGCAACGCCTCAGCGCCCTTGCATAGTGTGCCGGCCGTGTCAATGATGTCGTCTACGATGATTGCCGTCTTGCCGGCTACGTCGCCGATCACGTGCATCACCTTCGACTCGTTGTGCTCCGGACGGAGCTTCGTGAGAACGGCCAGCGAGGCCCCGATCCGATCGCCGAAGCGCTTGGCCATCTTAAGACCTCCCGCGTCGGGCGACACGACCACCACGTCGTCCAGACCCTTGAAGCGGAAGTAGTCGGCCAGCATCGGGATGGCGGTCATGTGATCCACCGGGATGCTGAAGAAACCCTGTATCTGGCCCGCGTGAAGGTCCATGGTGAGCACCCGGTCGACGCCCGCGGCCACCAGTAGGTCGGCCACGAGCCGCCCTGTGATGGGTTCGCGAGGCTGGCTCTTCTTGTCCTGCCGGGAATAGCCGTACCAGGGGACCACGGCGGTGATGCGATGTGCCGAGGCCAACTTCGCGGCTTGGATCATGATGAGGAGTTCCATCAGATTCTCGTTCACCGGCCGGCACGTCGGCTGTACGATGAAGACGTCGGCTCCTCGAACGCTCTCGCCGTACTTCACGTAGATCTCGCCGTCGGCGAAGGTCTTGGTAAGGACGGAACCGAGGCGTATGCCCAGTTTCTCCGCGATCTTCTCGCCGAGCTCAGGATTGCCGCGGCCCGAGAACAGCATCAGCGACCGGTATGTGAGCCGGCGGACGGTGGCCTGCATGCCAGCCCCGTCAGTCATCTGATCCTCCCTGGTCTTCGGGGATCTCCCCCGGTTCCCCGGTGTCCGCACTCTCCCGTGAAGCGGATGCATCCGCCCTGACCGCTTTCGCGCGCGCGGCATAGTCGAGGATGTTGCGCTGATGCGATCGAGCGATGCCCAGCGCACCGGCGGGAACGTCTTTGGTCACCACCGAACCGGCGCCGATTGTGGCCCCGTCCCCCACGGTCACCGGCGCCACGAACACTGTGTCGGAACCTGTCCTCACGTTATCACCGATGACGGTGCGGTGCTTCTCGCGGCCGTCGAAATTGGCCGTGATGTTACCGGCCCCGATGTTGGTGCCCGCGCCGATGGTGGTGTCGCCGATATAGCTCAGGTGCGGCACTTTGCTGCCGGGCCCCACGCGACTCTTCTTGATCTCGACGAAGGCTCCGGCCTTCGCGCCCTCCGCGAGGTGGGCTTCCGGTCGCAGATACGTGAACGGACCCACGTGGACACCCGCTTCGAGTTCGGCTCCGTCGGTGTACGAGTGGCGCACGCGGCACTCCGGACCGACCCGCGTGTCCACGAGTGTGGAGCTGGGGCCGATCTCGCTACCGGCGGCGACGTGGGTCGCCCCGCGCAGACAGGTGAAGGGGAGCAGGCGCACATCGGGCTCGATAGTGACGGTGGCATCGATGTGCGTAGAGGCGGGATCCTCGATGCTCACCCCGGCCAGCATCCACTCCCGGCAAATGCGCAGGCGCATGTGCTCTTGGGCCTCGGCGAGCTCAACGCGGGTGTTCACACCGAGGGCCACCCGATGATCGTCCACCGGCACCGCCACGACCTTCCGGTCGAGTTCGCGGAGCCCCGCTACTACGTCGGTGAGATACACCTCGCCCTGCGCGTTCGCCGCGCCATGGCGCGAGAGTAGATCGACTGAGAGGCGGGCCGGAAGCACGAATGCTCCCACGTTGACCTCGCCGATCGCCAGTTCCTCGGAGGAAGCGTCGCGATGCTCGACGATGCGGAGCACCATGCCGTCAGGGCCGCGTACCACGCGGCCGTACCCGAAGGGATCGGGAGGGCACATGGTGAGAACGGCTGCCGCGGCTCCCTCCGACAGGTATGCCTGTATAAGCGACTGGAAGACAGCCGAGGTGAGGAGCGGCGTGTCGCCCGGAACGACGAGCACCGGCCCGTCGCCAAGGCAGCGATCGGCGGCAAGCAGTGCGTCGCCGGTGCCGCGCTGTGTCTCCTGCACTGCCACGGTGCATCCCTGCGGCAGGATAGCGCGCACGTCGTCCCGCCCAGGGCCGAGCACCACGATCACCTTGGAGACACCGGCGCCCTCGAGGGCATGGATCACGTGGGTGACGAGCGGCGCCCCGCAGACGGGGTGCAGCACTTTGGGCAGGGAGGAACGCATCCTCGTGCCGAGACCGGCCGCGAGGACGACCGCAGTATCGATCGAACCACTCACTTCGATGTGCGCCCCCGATAGGCTGACCACGACCGCCGACCAGGCCCGGGTGTGACGGCTTCGAATCTACCCACACTCGCGCCCACTTGGAACCAGCCACGGGAAGACGAAAGGCGAGAAAGATGGAAGCTGGGGCGGCAGGATTCGAACCTACGCATCACGGGACCAAAACCCGTTGCCTTACCGCTTGGCTACGCCCCATCGCTCCCGCGCACGGCGCAAAGGGCTCGACGCCCGGACCGGCCGGGGAAGTATAGGCAGAGGGTCGCACGCTGTCAAGGACCGGGGACAGCACGGGCTCCTCCCCACACGGCCGACGCTTCATGCCCTTCTCGGCGCATCCTCTCGGCGGTCCGCTCAGCGGCGGCCCACGACTCGCAGACGGCGAACAGCGCGGGGCCGGAACCGCTCATGAGCGACGCAAGCACTCCTTCGCCGAAGAGGGCGTCCTTCGTCCGCGCCAAACCGGGCCGCAGACGGAAGCTCGCCGACTCCAGGTCGTTCGCGAGCAATCCGGCGGCGGCATGTACGATCTCGGCGCCCTCGCACCCGGCCGCCCACTGCCGTGAGAGTCCGCGCCACGCATCCTCGCTCCTACTCCTCCGCTCCTCGAACCCCTGCACGCCCTCGGCGCCGTTCCGATCGAATTCGCGGTACACGTCCGCCGTGGAGAGCTCGCCTCGGGGGAGCAGGAGCACCAGCGGCATCTCCGGCAGCGGCAGCGGCTCGAGAACATCGCCCACGCCGGCGGCGAGCGTGGTGCGAGGAGCGAGGAAGAAGGGCACGTCCGCGCCGAGTTCGCGCGCCGCGGCGTGCAGAGCCGCCTCCTCGAGGCGTGGCCCGTCCAGGCCGGCCACGAGCCGAGCGGCGGTGCGAAGCGCCAGAGCGGCATCGGAGGACCCGCCGCCCAGGCCGGCGCCCGTCGGGATGCCTTTCGTGACCGTGACTCCGCCCGTGAACGCCCAGCCCGTGAGCGCCTCCACCGCCCGGAGCGCCTTCGAGACGAGGTTCGAGTCACTCGGGACGCCGGCGCACTCCACGTGGAACCGAGGCCCGCCGGAAACGCTGTCGGGCGTCGCGTCGAGGGCGAACTCCAGGCGATCGGAGAGATCCACGGGCAGGAACACGGTCGACAGAGGATGGTAGCCATCGCGGTGCGGCGGCCCCACGAGAAGACTCAGATTGACCTTGGCGGGCGCTCGAAGGATCACGCTGCCGCTCAGCGCGGTCATCGCAGCAGCTGGATGGCGCTGATGCGCCAGGGGTAAGGCTCCGCGTCTGTGCGTACCAGGTGTATCTCGACCACGCCCACGTCGGCGACGGCGAACAGTCCCTCCCTCCGTTCGAACACGAACGAGAAGGTGGCCGAGTCCCCAGAGACCTCCTTGCGCACGTCCAACGTGCCCGGCCCCGGTTTGTTAAGACCGAGATCCGCAGCCTTCGCGGCCAGGTAGAGCTGGTAGTTGCCCTGCTCCGACTCGGTGCTGTCCAGGTATTCCTCCGTGGTGAACGTCGAGAGGAGAGCCGCGAAGTCGGTGTCGTCGAGCTTGGCGTCGCCCACTGCCGCGCCCAGGGCCCCCACCGTGAGGTCCGGGGGGTCTTCGGCGGCGCAGCCGGCACCCACAGCGAGTACGACGAGCAGCGCCGCCACGAGAGCCACACAGCGCGGCGACCACCGCACGCCTTCCCTGCGGGCAGGCCGCCCGCGCTCGCTCAGCCACGCCATATCCCACGCACCCCTATCGTCAGCTGGACCCGATCCGACCGCCGCGGCCGGGGGTCTTATTGTATCGGTCATCCACTCCGAACTCCATCAGACCCCGGGCCAGAGCCACGAAACCGTGCGGCTCCACAGCCTCGGCCCTCGCCTGCATCGGTATCCCCGCCCGCTGGAACACATCGCCCAACACCTCCTTCGGCACGCCGAGGCTCGCCGCGAGAGCGTTCACCGCCAGCTTCCGCCTCTGTGAGAACGCCCCCTCCACCACAGCCCGCATCAAGGTGGGCCGTTCGGTCACCACTGGGTCGAGGGGCGAGCGGTCGAGGGTCACAAGGCTCGAGTCCACGTTGGGTCGCGGATGGAAGATCGAGCGAGAGAGAGCCCGCACTTCGACGATGCGCGCATGCAGCCGCACCCACACTGAGAGAGACCCATAGTCCTTGCCACCCGAAGGAGCGGCCAGCCGATCGGCCACCTCCCTCTGGATCATGACGCAGTACCGGCGCACCGAGGGAAGTCGTTCGAGCGCTTCGCCGAGGAACGGCGCGGCCACCGAGTAGGGCAGGTTGCTCGCGCAGATCGTCGGGAGTGGATCGAGCGCCTCAAGGGGCACCTTCATGATGTCGCGGTACTGAAGGAGGACACGCTCGGCGACCTCGGGATCGGCCAACGTGGCCTCGAGCGCGGGCGCCAGAGAATGGTCGATCTCGAAGGCGTGCACGCGCCCTACGACCCCGGCCAAAGCCCGGGTCAGAATGCCCAGCCCGGCCCCCACCTCGATCGCCACGTCTTCGGGAAGCGGCGCAAGGCGCTGGAGGATCACCCCGATGATGTTGTCATCGACGAGGAAGTTCTGTCCCAGGCGACGCTTGGGCACGACGCCGAACTCGACCAGCCGGGCGAGCGACACCTGCCGCGGCGTGCGCCCGCCGCTCACACCCTCAGCTCGATACGAGGGTAGGCTCGAGTCACGTTCCCGGCCACAAGACGCGCCATCTCGTCGAGAGGGAGCCCCAACTCCCCCGCGAGCAGACGATACGTGTGCACCACCAAGGCCGGAGAGTTCGTGCGCCCCCGCAGCGGCTCCGGGGCCAGGTAGGGAGCGTCGGTCTCTACGAGGATTCGGTCGGGAGGCGCCGCGGCGGCGGCCGCACGCAGTCGCGGGGCGTTCTTGTACGTGACGTTCCCCGCGAAACTCAGGTAGTAGCCCCGTTCGATCACCAGATCGACGTGATCCACCGCCGAGAAGCAGTGCAAGACCACCGTGAGCCCCGACGCGTGCTCGGCCAACACCTCGAACGTGCGGGTCTCGGCTTCGCGCGTGTGCACCACGACGGGAAGACCGGCGACGCGCGCGATCTCCAGGTGGCGCACGAAGGTGTGCTCCTGACGGTCGCGCGGGGAGCGATCGCGGTAGAAGTCGAGGCCTGTCTCCCCCACCGCGATCACTGCAGAAGACCGGGCGAGCTCTTCGATCGCGGCCAAGCCCTCCTCGTCGACCTCCGCGGCGTCGTGGGGATGGAAGCCCACCGTGGCCCAGACGTCGTCGTACGACTGCGCGAGACTCACAGCGAGATGCGACGAAGCGACGTCGGTGCCCGACTGCACAATGGCTCCGACACCCGCCTCGCGCGCGGCGGCCACCAAGTCCGCGACATTTGCGCGGCAGTGGTCCAGATGAGTGTGACCGTCTACGAACAGAGCGCGCTCCCCCGGGTCGTGGGCGCTACTCGGCGATCTCGATGCGGGGGAAGAGAGGCGCGCCGGCGGCAACGGTCGCGCCCGGCTCGAGTCGACCCCACGAAGCCGCCTGCCACGCGAAGTCGGCGATCGCCGCGCCCTGCCCCAACCGGCTCATGATCTCGCGGCTGGTGCCGGGCATGAAGGCATGGAGCAGCACCGCCAGCACCCGAAGACCCTCGGCGAGATCGTAAAGCGTGCCGTCGAGCGCCTCGTCGTCTCCGGCCTTCGCCAGCTTCCAGGGCGCCTGTTCCTCGACGTAACGGTTGAGCCGGCGCACGAACTCCCATATCGCCTCGAGCGCCTCGGTCAACTCCATCTCCTCGAGTCGAGACTTCGCGGTCTCGATGGCGGCCGTGGCGTCCGCGAGGAGAGGCGAACCATCGGGAGTGCGCCCCGCCGGCACGGGCACGGCGCCGCCGCGATACTTCGCGATCATCGACACCGAGCGCGAGAGCAGGTTGCCGAGGTCGTTGGCCAACTCAGCGTTGTAGCGCGCCCTGAAACCCTCCTCGCCCACCATGCCGTCCTGTCCGAAGTTCACTTCGCGGAAGCAGTAGAAGCGGAAGGGATCGGGACCGTACTCCTCGATCAGAGGGAACGGATCCATCACGTTGCCGCGGGTCTTCGACATCTTCTCTCCGCCAAGCTTCAAGTAGCCGTGGATGAAGAGGTGCTCGGGCAGATCGTAGCCCGCTGAGAGGAGCAGCGCGGGCCATATGATGCCGTGGAACTTGAGGATGTCCTGAGCCATCATGTGGTAGGTCGCGGGCCAGAAGCGGGCCACAAGATCGTCGCCGGGAGCGTAGTGCAGCGCGCTCAGGTAGTTTATGAGGGCGTCGACCCATACGTAGATCACCTGAGACTCGTCCCAGGGGACGGGGATGCCCCACTTCAGCGTGGCACGCGAGATGGAGATGTCGTCGAGACCCTGGTCGATGAACGAGAGCGCCTCGTTGTAGCGGTGGCGGGGCTTCACGAAATCGGGGTTCGCCCGGTAGTGCGCCGCCAACCTCTCCTGGTACGCCGAAAGCCGGAAGAAGTAGTTCTTCTCCTCCATGAACGTCGGCGGCGTGCCGTGGTCGGGGCACAGGCCGTCTACCAGGTTCTCCTCGATGTAGTAGGCCTCGCACGCGGAGCAGTAGAGGCCGGTGTAGGAACCCTCGAAGATATCGCCGTTCTCACGGCAGCGCTCCACGAAACGCTGCACGAAGGCCTCGTGCTCCGCGTCGGTGGTACGGATGAAGAAGTCGTTGGTGGCGTCGACCTTCCGCACCACTTCCTTGAACTTGCCCACCATCTCGTCCGCGTGTTGCCGGGGGGTGACGCCGCGGGCCGTCGCGGCCTGCTCCACCTTGTTGCCGTGTTCGTCGGTGCCGGTGAGGAAGAAAACATCGTCGCCCAGTTGCCGGTGGAAGCGGGCAACCACGTCGGCGGCCGTGGTGGTGTAGGCATGGCCGATGTGCGGCGCGTCGTTCACGTAGTAGATCGGGGTCGTAACGTAGAACTTGCCCATGTGTGGAGGTCTGCTCCCGTGTGCGAGGTGTGTCCGGTGCCGGCCGGTGCCGCAGTGTGGCCGGCCGCCCGCAGAGGCGGTCCCATGGCGGGCGAGGCGCGCCTATTCTACCAGAAAGCCCGTTCCCTCCCGCCTGCGCGCGGCCCGCGGCCCGGGCTCACTCGAGCCGCGTCTTGACCTCCTGCGCGGCGGCGTAGACGCTCCTCCGATCGAGGCCCGAGAGGCCGGCGACGAGATCGGCGGCCTCCTTTGTGCGGAAGCCGCGGGCAAGGAGCGCGCCGAGAGCCTTGTACACCCGCTCCGCCTCCTGCGGCCGCGCGGCGCGCGGCGCCGCGGCGACGCCCCCCACACCCTCCGCGGACGCCAGCACCAGCACCACTTCTCCGCGAACTCGCGAGTCGAGGGCGTCGAGCACCTGTCCCGCGGTTCCGCGGAGCACCTGTTCGTGCACCTTCGTGAGCTCACGACACACGGCGACGAGCCTGTCCGGCCACCGCGCGGCGATCGCCTCCAAGGTGGCACGGAGGCGGTGGGGTGATTCGAACGCCACCACCGAACCGCCCGCGCGTCCCGCCTCCTCAAGGAACCCGATGACTTTGGCCGTCCCCCTCGGGACGAAACCCACGAACACGAAGCGATCGGTGGGTAGCCCCGAGGCGACAAGAGCGGTGGACACGGCAGAAGGGCCCGGCAGCACGGTCAGCTCGAACCCGGCCTCCGCGCTCGCGCGCACGAGTGTGAAGCCTGGGTCGGAGAGGCCGGGGAGACCGGCGTCGGAGACGAGCGCCACGTTCTTGCCTTCCGACAGCAACGCGAGAACGCGTTCGAGACGGGCTTCCTCGTTGTGCTCATGGAAGCTCAGGAGTGCGCGGGGGGTGACATCGTGGCGCCTCAGCAGTCCCCGGGTGTGCCGCGTGTCCTCACACAGGATCACATCGGCGGAGCGCAGCACCTGCAGCACGCGCAGTGTCACGTCGTCGAGATTGCCGATGGGAGTTGCACATACGTAGAGCATCGTGTCCTCGTTCGGCGCAGGTGCTGTCGATCGAGAGGCGGCCCTAGACGGCTTCGAATTCGTCTCTCTCGCCGCGCGGGAGCGGCGGAGGGACCAGCTGCATCAGGTGGCGCGCGTCCTTCGTGAGAGACGTGATGAAACGCGACGCCAGCTCGTTCAGGAACATCGTGCGCCGGTTGTTCGTCTTGCGGAACTCCCCGATCACCCGATCTCTGAGTTCGACGTCGTCGTTCACGCAGAACAGGAAGTCGAGAGTGCCAAGGATAGTGAAGATGTCGGCGACATCTTCACTGGTGGGGACACCAAGTGACTGGGCGATCAAGATGCCTGGAGCCAGAGGATTGGCGTCGACCACCATGCGCACGTCGACGTAGTCGTACTCCAGCATGCGGCTCAGCAGAGGCGTCATGCGCCGTCCGGCGCCGATCACGCCGATGGTGACCACCTCTCGTTCCTCGGCTTCCGCCCCGATGAAAGGCTGGTTGTAGAAGGAATCCTCAGTCGTCACGCGTCCTCCAAAGCCTTCATCATGAAGCAATCGCCTGTTCCCCGTGGGGTACCGTCCGCGCGGTTCGGCGCCTCGCTCGACCGTAATTGCGACTATCTTACCGAGAAACCATCGGCACGGCATAGCCGAACCTATAACGCACTCCTCGTCGACGGGCCCGTGGCTTCCCGCTCGGCGTTCCCCGTGGCGAGGACAAGGTCACGAGCCCCTTGCCTACGCGAGATCCTCCCACGCTACCAAACCAGCTCCGATCACTCCGGCATCGGCGCCCGCGGAGGCAGTCACCAGTCTCACCACATCACGGTTCGGTGACAGGCCCGCGGCCGCGAGCACCTTGCGCGCCGGGACGAAGAGCAGGTCGCCCAGACTGCTCAATCCGCCACCCACGACGATGAGCTCCGGATTGAAGATGTTCGCCAAGTTGGCCACGCCCACACCCAGCCAGGCTCCCACATGCGCCACCGCGACGAGCGCCGCCGGGTCTCCGTCCAGAGCAAGCCGGCCGATCGCCTCGCCTGTGAGGGCGTTCTCCTCGCTGAGCGCGACCAGGCCCTCCACAGGCACGCGCACCGATGCGCGTGAGGGCTCCAGGTCGAGCAGCTCCGAGAAGGTCTCGCGGGAAGCCGTCGCGACCAAGGCGGCAGACTCAGGCTCTGCGGGCCCGCTCTTGGCGTCGCCTTCCCCCCTGCGGGTAGCCAGAAAGCCGCCGGACGCCACGAGGCGGGCGGCCACCCGCTCGAGGGCCTTGCCCGAGGCGTATGCTTCCAGGCAGCCGTACGCCCCGCAGCGGCACTGCTCGCCGCCGGCCGCCACGATCGTGTGGCCCAGCTCGGCGGCGGCTCCCGTCGCGCCGCGGTACAGCTCGCCGCCCAGAAAGAGCCCCCCACCCACGCCGGTGCCCAGCGTGAGCATGACCATGTGGTGGGCGTCGGCAGCCGCTCCCACACGCGCCTCGGCGAGCGTGGCCACGTTGGCGTCGTTGTCGAGGATCACCGGCAGGCTGGCGCGCTCGTGCACGAACCGAGCGAGCGGCACCTCGATTAACGGCAGGTTGGGGGAAACGACGATGGTGCCGCGGGCGGTATCGATCGTGCCGGCGCAGCCCACGCCGATCCCGATGCACTCTTCACCCGAGATGCGTATGGCTTCGACAGACTCCTCGATCGCCCCGAGCAGCCCCTCGAGGAACTCGGCCTCGCCCCTCGTGTCGCTCGTGGCGCGCAGGGGCGCACTCAACAGACGGCCCTCACGGTCCACCTGCCCGAGTGCGATCTTGCTCCCGCCGATGTCGATCCCTAGGACGACAGCCATGCCTCGCTCACTTCCTCGCCGTCAGGCGCGTCCGATCGGGCTCACTCCGGACGGCGGCGCGTTCGCAGCGTTGAATCGTACCAGAGTATCCCACCTGCGCCTCGAGACAACCCACCGAGGCGGAGGGAGACCCGGGATCACTCGTATTGACGCCCGCCCGTACTGAAGCTCACTCGTACTGAAGTGAGCGTACGATGTCGAGACGCGCGGCGCGGCGGGCGGGGAAGTAGGCCGCCAGCAGGGAGATCACAAGGGCGGCCAGGAAGGTGCTCACCAGCACCACCGGAGAGACGGAGAACTCCACCGGCATCCCGCCCATGGCCCGCGTGCCCTGGTTCAGCAGGTACTGCACAGCCACTCCCACCACCAAGCCGGGCACGAGGCTCACCAAGGCCATCCCCAGTGCCTGGGAGAGGATCATCTGCCGCAATTGGCGCCGGGTCATAGCCACGGCCCGAAGTAGTCCGATCTCCCGTGTCTGCTCGAGCACGTTCATGGTCAGCGTGTTGATGATGCCGAGCGACGCCACCACGAACACCAGGGCGATCAGGAGCCACAGAAAACCGAGGATGCCGTTGATCATGTCGGCCACGAGCTGCCGGAAGTCGGCCTGTGATTGCAGCAGGAGTCCCTCCCGTTCCACGAGGCTCCGAAGCTCCCCGCCCAGAGAGTCCGCCCTCCCCGCGACAGCCGTCACCATGTAGAGGTCGGCGCCCACCACCTCGAAGTCACGCTCGGCGGTGGGGTAGTCCATGTAGAGGGCGTAGCCACCCGCCGTATACTCGGTTACAAGGCCTGCCACCCTGTACTTCACCGGCCCGATCACGGTCTCGACCTCGATCTCCCCTCCCACTTCCACGTCGGCGGCACGGGCAAGACTCGTGCCGAGCACGACTTCACCCCGCTCGAGGCCGGAGAGGACATCTTCCGGCGCTCCTTCTTCCAAGTCGAGAGGCAATGGACCAGAATCGAAGGCGCGGGCGAGCACGACCACCGGACGCTCCACCGCCCGCGCCTGCAGGAAGGAGAAAGGGTATACCGCCTCCACTCCTTCGAGGGCGGCGATCTCCTGTTCGATCCTGGGCTCCAGCGCGGCCGCGCGCATGGTGCCCGAGTCGGGGATCACACCGCGCACGAAGTAGTCACCCACGATGGTGCGGTCGTACCAATCCGCCGAGTCGCGCACGTTGGTGAGCAGGCTGCCGCCCATGCTCACGGCCACCACCACGGCCACGAAGAGCACGCCCACCGTAAGGTTGGTGCGCGTGCGGTGACGTTCGAGTTGCCGAAAGGCCAGACGACCCTCCATGCCCAGCACCGGCACCAGCGCCGCGGCCCAGCAACGGGAGAGCGCCGGCGTGACCAGCGGGACGACAAGCACGCAGCCGGTGATCAGGGTCATGAACAGGGGTGCCGCCGCCGTGGCCGGAAGGGTCCCAAGAAGAAGGCCGGCTGCGGCGACCAAGCAGAGCGCCACGAGCACCAATCCCAGGTATGACGGCCAGCGTCGCCCTCCGGAGGCAACCGTCTCTGAACCGTCGGACGTCAGCCCTTCCAGAGGCGTGATGCGTCCGGCCCGGCGGGCCGGCACATAGGTGGCCGCCAAAGCCATGGCCGGGCCCAGCACGGCCCCCGTGACGAACGGCTGCCAGGAGAGGATCAACCCGGGGAGGTCGGCTCCCACCAGGCCCCCCACCGCGCGGCCCAGCCCGATGGACGCGAAGAGCCCAAGCACGAGCCCGATGGCGGTGCCCACCACACCGAGTACGGCCGCCTCGCGGAGGAGCAGTCGGGTCACCTGGCGGCGCGTGGCGCCCAGAGCCCGCAGCAGCGCGATCTGCTGCCTGCGCTCACCCACGCTCATGAGGAAGGCGTTCAGGATGATGAAAGAACCGGCCACGAGGGCGAGGCCGCTCAGGGAGCTGAGACCCGCCTCCGTGTTGGCCACGCTATCCCGAGCGAGATCGCCCCGCGAAGCGGGGGTCTGCACGAGAAGCTCCGCCGGCAGCACGGCGGAGACCCGTTCCTCCACAGAGTGCACCGCGGACCCTTGGGCGAGAACGAGCTGGAGCGCATTCACGCCGTCGACGGAGAAGAGCCGCCTCGCGTCGTCGATGTTCGCGAAGAGCACGGCGCCGCTGTTGAAGGCCGCCGCGCCGGGTGAATCCACCAGCCCGACCACGGTGGCGCCGGCGAGCCCGGTGGGCGCGAGGACTCGCACCACGTCTCCAGCGCCCACCCCGAGGGAGTCCGCGAAGCCCGCTTCCAGGAGCACCTCCACCGGGCCGCCGCCCTTAGCCGCGCCGGTCAGAGGGGTGCCCTCGCGCATGTCGTAGTCGCGCACCAGGCCGTCCAGCTCGGGATCGACCCCGAGCGCCAGCACGGATGCCCTTCCCGTGTGAGTGAGCAAAGCGGCCTGGGCCTGCACCACCGGCACCACCGACTCCACCCCTTCCACCTCTGCCACATCCAGGCCAACCGTCGGGTCGAAGGCGTGGCCCGCCTGCGCCACCACTTCGAGTTCCGCGCGCCCGCCCACGCTGTCGAACATGGTGCGGTAGGCGTCCCGCGCGGTGGCCGTAGCCAGCGAAACGGCTACCACCGCTGCCACACCGATGATGATGCCGAGGAGGGTGAGAAGCGTGCGTCCCGGACGCCGCCGAAGCTCTCTCAGAGTATACGAACGGAAAGTCACGACTACCTGCCCCCCTCGAGCTCCTGCAACGCGTCCTCGGCGGGCCGCCGCTCCGACGGGCGCCGTTCGTCGGACATCCGCCCGTCCTTCAGTGTGATCACGCGGTCGGCCACGGCGGCACCCCTGGGATCGTGCGTAACCATGAGGATAGTCTGACGCCGCTCGTCCGCCAGCCGGCGCAGAAGCGCGATCACGTGGTCGCCTGAGGCGCTGTCCAGGTTGCCGGTGGGTTCGTCCGCAAGGATGAGCACCGGTTCCGTGACGAGGGCCCGGGCCACGGCGACGCGCTGCTGCTCTCCCCCGGAGAGCTCCGAGGGCCGGTGGCTCCGCCTGTGGAGGATGCCCACCGACTCCATGGCGGCAACGGCACGACGGGCGGTTTCCTTCTCGTCGATCCCGTCGATCGCCAGCGGAAGGGCGACGTTCTCCTCAGCGGTCAAGATGGGCAGGAGGTTGAAGAACTGGAACACGAAGCCGATGCGGCGGCGACGGAGGAGCGTGAGGGAGTCGTCGTCGAGGGACGAGAGGTTCTCGCCACCCACAATCACCACACCCTCGGAGGCTCGGTCCAGGCCGCCGATCAGGTGGAGAAGGGTGCTCTTGCCCGACCCCGACGGCCCCATGACCGCCAGAAACTCCCCCTGCTCCAGCGTGAGGTCGACGCCATGAAGCGCCTCGACGCGTGTGTCCCCCGTGCCGAAGGTCTTGCGGAGCCCCTCAACCTCGACCGCGACCCGCGCGCCCTCACGACCCTGCTCCATCCCGACTCCTCCCCTTAGAAGAACGACCCCAAAGTGAGACCGGTCGAGAGGTCGCTCACATCTCCATCGTCGCCCACCACCGCCTCAGACCAGCCCCAAGGCAGCCCGAAGAACGTGTAGTACCGCTGTGACATGCGGACGCCGCCGGCCACCGGTGCTACCGAGACCACCTTGTTGGCCATGGAGTTCGCGAGCCAATCCTGTTGCTCGTAGGCAGCGAGGCGGGCGAGGCGGGCGTGCTCCGTCTGCTGGGGCGTCAGGGGCACCTCCCCCACGCGGGCCACCAAGAACGGTAACGCCATGGCCAGGATCACGATCACCAGCAAGAGGTCGCGAACGATCTTCCCAGCGCTGCGCCGACCAAGGGGGGACTTCGCTGAGTCCCCCGGCCTCACGATACGGTCACGGTACGATCTGAACCGGCGTGCCCACGTACACAATCTCGAAGAGCTGCTCGACGTCTTTGATGTACATGCGGATGCACCCGTGAGACGCAGCCGTGCCTATGGAGCCGGATGCGTAGGTGCCGTGTATGCCCACGTGCGGGACGGAGAGGCCCATCCAGCGAGTGCCCAGCGGGTTGCCGGGGCCGGCCGGTATCGGCTTCAAGCCCGCCGCCCACGGCGAGGGCGGAGGCGTCCACGACGGATGGTACACCTTGCTGATGATACGGAAGTCACCTTTGGGCGTCGGGTAGCGCGAGACGCCGACGGCGACCGGGTAGGTCTTCACGACCTCATTGCCGTCGTAGAGGTAGAGGCGACGCTCGGAGACGTCGATGCGGATGGCTCCGAGGAGGCTGACGAGCGTCTTCCGGTCGAGCGTCGGCGCGGAATCGAGCCCTTTGCCCGACTTGTACCCCACGAGGGCGGCGGCGGTGGGTTCGTCGAAAAGGCCGCTCGGGTCGCCCGTGAAGAGGCCTTTGCGGGCGAGCACCTTCTGAAGCTCCTTGACGTCACGGCCGCGGGCGCCGAGGCCCATCTCGCGGGCGCCGAAGGTCTCGGTGGAGTCCACCAGGATCGTCTCGGCGCGGCCCTGCGTACGGCCGCCGCGATCGGTGACCTGGTATTCGATCGTGTGCTCGCCCTCCGCGAGTTCGGCGGTATCGACCACGAACCGGCGGGCGGACTCGTTCTCGGGCACGGGTAGGCGCGTGAAGTCGGCCGGGGAGCCATCGACGAGCGCCACGAAGTCGATGCCCTCAGGCTGATCGTCTTCCACCTCGACGACGAGACCGGCCTCCGGTTCGTCCCAGGTCGCCTCGGGCCACGTCACTTCGGTGACCTTTGGAGCCGTGAAGTCCGCCCAGGCGGTCCAGTTCTTCACGGTGATATGGTCGGCGCGATCGACGGCGGTGACACGGATCTCGTGTTTACCCGGGCCCACCTCGATCTCCGCGGATCGCTCGTTGCCCTCGCCCTCGAGAGCGACCTCCGCGCCGTCGAGCTCCAAGGTAGCCTCCACCGGCTCCCGGAACACAAGGTCTAGACGAGCGGCCGACGATACGAAATAGACGGTCGGCCCGTGCTCCCGCAAGGTGACCGAGGGCGGGGTCGTATCGACCGTGAACTCCCACTGACTCACCATGCGGCGCGAGAAGATGTTGCCGGAGACCACCGTGACGCGCACCCAGTGGGCGCCGTCCCGCAGCCGTACCTGGGCGCGCACCCCGCCGGCCACCTGCTCGAGAGCGTCCGCGGGAACAGGTTCGGCGTCCACCAGCATCTCGACGTCTGCCGTTCCGGGCTCGAACCCGGGCAGAGTCAGCGATACCACCACTTCCGAGGTGTCGACGACGCTGCCTTCGGCCGGCATCACGCCGCCGAGAGACGAGGCGGTCGCATACTGCACGGCCACAAACGCCACCGCGGCAAGTACGAGCACTCCTATCCCCAGCGCGCCGAGTACTCGCCACCCTGGAATGGAGACCCACGCCTTCATCCTGGACCCGAATCTACCCGTGCCGATTGACCTCCCGCAATCTCCCGTCGTTCCGCGCTCCACAAATGATACCAAAGCTCGACCGCCAGACCAGGGGCATCAGCGTCGGGTGGATCACTCCGTGGATGCGGCCCGTGCCGCGGTGGCTCGACGCCCGTCGCGTATGCGCATCCAGGCCAGGAACGGCAGGTAGCCCAATATATCGAACATGAAGATACCGGTCATGGTGAGGAACACGGCCATGAAGCCCACGCGTTTCCGACCCGCCTGGATGTAGGCGAGCCCCATGAGGGCGAACATGACCGCGGTGTGAACGTAGGCCACCCACGACGGCGGTTCCGTGAGGAAGAAGAAGTAGATGATCCTGAACAAGAAACGCCTCCCGCATCGGGGCCGGGACGGGCGACCACCGCCCATCCCCGCAGGCGCCAGTATACCGCGTCACCCGGCAGGGGCCGGCCGCGTCCCCGGCGTGGGCCGGCTTCGCCCCCCGCTCGGCCTCGACCGCGGGACGCCCCTCAGTCGAGGGGCTTCCACAGCCCCAGGAAATCGTGGCCGTGGTGGTGACGTGGCAGCCGGTACTCGCGGGCGTATCCGAGGCCACGATAGAAGTCTTCGGCTCGTGCTCCGGCCGGAGTGCGCAGGGTGGCCTTGTGGCAGCCGCGCCTCACGGCCTCCGCCTCGAACACGCCCATGAGGCGACCGCCAATGCCCTGGCCACGCTTCTCCTGCTTCACGATGAGTTCGTTCACCGTAGCGACGCCTCCCGAGAAGTGCGCACGCAACACACCGACGACGCGGCGGCCGGAGCGGGCCACCAGATCGAGCGACTCGGCGCCCCAATCGTACGATCTGCCGAGGATCTCGGCGTCGGCCGTCGGCCACTCCTCTCGCAGGAAGCGCATCGCGGCCCGGTCGAACGATGCGCTCCCGGCGACGGTGATCTCCCGCGCCGCCGACGCGGCACCTGAAGTCGCGCGCGCCGACGCGGACCCCCCATCGCCACAGAGAGGCTCCCGACGACGCAACTCCGCGTCGCGGAAGAGCAGCAACCGGCGACCCACGTCCGCTCCGGCGAGGGACTGAACGACCATAGAGTCTTCGCCGCCCAGCTCGTCTCCCGCAGCCGACTCGCCCCACACGCGCAGGAACGACCCGGCAACCGGCCCCACGGCGGCAGTCGCGCCGTCTCCGACCTTGGCCAGACACCCCACCGGGAAGGGCCTGTCCACCCCCGCCGCGAGTCCCAACCCCTGGACGCCGGCCGCACCCTCCTTGCTGACGATCTCACCGGGCGCCAACACCATGCATCGCGTATCGAACCGTCCGTCGCCCCCCACAAGACCCGGGTGGGCCGTCATCGCGTCTCGTATGCGTGCGAGAGAAGGGTCCGCCGCCTCACCGAGTCGCGCGAAGAGCGTCGCGCCCTCTCGAGCAGTGACGCGGAGCACGGGTACGCCGCACCCGTCGATGCCCTTGAGCAGGCTCTGGGGCGCACGATCGAGCAACTCCGCTACGCTTAAGGCTATAGCGCGCTGCACTGGGTGGCTCGGCTCCCTGTAGTCGTGGAGACGCGCCCCGAGGAACAGCGAGAACCCGAGCATGCCCGCGTGCTTCCCGGAGCAGTTGTTCTGGAGCGGCGACGGCGACGTACCGCCCACGATGAGGTCCCGCCGCGCGGAACGACTGAACGGCTGATGCACTCCGCAGGCAAGATCGTCGGGCGAGAGCCCCAGGCGCTCGAGGAGACCGGCCACCACGCTCACGTGGCGGTCTTCACCGGCATGGGACGCGCAGATCACCGCCAGTTCCTCGTCGCTGAGGCCGAGTGCGTCGGCCGCCCCGCTCGCCACCAGCGCCAAAGCCTGGAACGGCTTCGCCGCCGATCTCAGGAGCACCGGCGTCTCTGGGTCGCCCACCCCACCCAGTAGGTTCCCTTGGGAGTCGGCCACCGCGACGACTCCCCGGTGCACCTGCTCGACGCACCCCCCACGTGTGACCGCCACGAGCGGCTCCAGCCGGGAGTCCCAGCCCCGCGCCTCTTCCGCAGCCGAGCGGTGACGCGTCTCCATCACTCCTCCGGCGCTCGGGGCAGCCGACCGACGAACGCCGGGATCGCTCCCGCGCGGGCGTCGCGACCCCCGCCTCACGGGACCCCCTCCGTATCCAGGACGCCGCGGGCCTCGGCAAGATCCTCCGGGCGCACCAGCACGTGGAGGCGTGCATGGCCGTCCATGGTGAGTCCGAAGACTACGGAGAGGGCTTCAGACTGGACGATGGCCTCGATCTCGGCGCTGCGCAGCTTCGCCACCACGAGATCGGCTTCGACCCTGCTGAACAAGGTGGTGAGTCTCACCGGCTCAGCGTGCCCCTCGGCTCGAGGCACGGCCTCAGCGACCTCCAACAGCCGAGCGGCGAACAACTCTCCTATGACCGCGAGATCTTCGACGTGGTAGACGAAGCCGCAGCGGCGAGGGAAGGTGATCACGCACTCCGCCGGCATGGCGTCTTCCGCGAGTCCCAAGCGTACCCCGAGAGGCAGGTGTGGGAAGAAGGGCACCTCCCAAGCCGCCTCCGGATGCTCCCTGCCACCGTCGGGGACACCCCCCAACGCGGACACGGCCGCAACGAAGCCCGCACCGTCTTCACCGAAACGCTGGAGTAGGGGCACCTCGGTGTGCGAGCGGAACGCCACCGCGTACGCGCTCGCGCCGGGCAACCCCGCGAAGCGCACGGGTTCGGAGAGATCAAGCGGCCCCACCGACCGCGCCAGGTAGTGCAATGCCACCACGACGATGGCCACGACGGCCCCCTTACCGTCGGAAGTGACCGCGCCCTCTGGGTACGTGATGTCGAGGACCGCGTCCATCAGCGGTACCCTGAAGACACTCGTCTCCCCGGGAGCCCGAGCTTCTCGAAACTCGACGCCGGACGCCTTCGCCATCACGGCGGGCACCGCCGCCTGGAACTCCTTGGTGGCCTCTTCGATCGCCCTGGCGTAAGCTCCGCCCGTGGACTCCACCCGTCACCTCCCCCGATCAGCCCCGGCGCTCGCTGCTAGAATCCAGACCATGCGCTACGAAGGTCAGATCTACCGTCCGCCATGTGAGGCACACAGCCTGATCATCCAGGCCACCATAGGGTGCCCCTGGAATCGCTGCACCTTCTGCGCCATGTACAAAGACCGGCGGTTCCGCACCCGACCCATCGACGACGTGCTCGACGACCTGCGGGCGGCACGGCACGCGTACCGCCACGTGCCCGCCATCTTCCTCGCCGACGGCAACACCATAGCACTACCCACCCGCGAACTCCGCACACTCCTGGAAGAAGCGTACCGGCTCTTCCCAGAGCTCGAGCATGTGGGTGCGTATGGCGGCGCGCGCTACCTCGCGCAGGACCCGGGGTCGGCCGCCACCACGGAGCCGCCGGAGAGTCGCGGGACGGCCGCCTCGGAGGCCGCGGGTAATCCTGGCCCCGCCCAGCGGAGCATCCACGCGGGCAAGACGGTCGGTGAACTCGTGGAGCTCCGCGAGGCCGGGCTCAGCGTGGTCTACCTGGGCCTGGAGAGCGGCGACGAAGAGGTGCTGCGACGGGTGAAGAAAGGCGTGAGTCCCGCGGATATGGTCGCCGCCGGCCGCAAACTCAAGGATGCGGGCTTCCCCGTGAGTCTCTACGTGCTCATAGGCCTCGGCGGACGCGACCGCTACCGGGACCACGCTCTGGGCACCGCGGCGGTGATCAACGCCATCGAGCCCGACATCGTGCGGCCCCGCACCCTCTACATCCAGGAAGACACTCCCCTATGGCACCAGAGACGGCGCGGCGAGTTCGTCGAGGCCGGGCCGCGCGAAGCCTTGCTGGAGACCCGCCTGCTCCTGGAGAACATCACGGTGCCGGTCACCCTGGTCTCCGACCACATCACGAACTACCTGCCGCTGCACGGCAGGCTCCCCCACCAGCGCGATCAGCTGATCGCCGCCATCGACCGGACCCTGGCGGAGTCCGATCTGGGCTCGCTACGACCCGCCCACTTCGAGCACCTCTAGTCGCGCGAGGCGTCCGCGGGGCGGACGGCGCTCCCAACAACCCCTTCGACCAGCCCGCACTTGCCGCGCTCCGCAGGGGGCGTCTCCACCCAGCGCCGGATATTCCCCCCGAACACCAACGCGAGAGCTTCGTCGTCGAGACCGACCTCGGTGGCCACCTCCAACACCCGCACCAGTTCCTCCGCCTGGTCGCCGAAGGGGATGTCCGACCCGTAGGCGATCTTGTGCGGGTCGATGCGCAGGAAAAGCTCCCGCAGTCGGTCGCGCTCAAGGGTGGAGGTGTCGAAGAGCACCCAGTCGCAGTGCTCGCATTGCGCGCAGCACTCCGGAAGCTCCTGCAAAGCCGAGTGCCCGAGGATCAGACGCAGCGAGGGGAACCTGTCTATGACCACGCGCAGCTCCTCGACCACGTTGCCCGCGCCCTTCCCGGTGTGCAGGAGCACGGGGATGCCGTCCGCCTCGGCCCACGAGTAGACCTCCATGGCGGCGGCGCCGCTGATGCGGAAGGCCTGCGAACGGGGGTGGAGCTTGATGCCTCGGAAGCCCTGGGCGACCCGGCGCGCATACTCCTCCCGCGAGGGGAAATTCGGGTTGAGACGGAAGAACGGCACGAGCCGGTCGGGGAATCGCTGGTAGGCCGCCCAGATCAAGTCGTTGGGATGATGAAAGCACACCCCCTGCCGCGGGTCGTTCATGGGGAAGACGACGGCACGCCGCACACCCACGAGATCGAGACGTCCTACGAGGTGCGACGCGATGACCCGGCTGGAGTCAATGTCGCAACCTACGTGGGTATGGGCGTCCCACACCTCGATACCACGGAGCCTCTCACGGTAGGGCTCCAGCAGGGCCGCGTCACGGGCGAACTCCGCCGACTCGCGCTCGCTCCAGGTGGGCTCGAGCGCCTCGCATTCGAGATCGCAGGCCTCGAGTTCCTCGAGGGTGCGCTGAGGCGATCCGGTGTGTCCGCTGTCGAGCACGCCTGCTAATCCCCCCGGTCAGGCCCAGGACTGCAGCTCGAGGATGTTGCCCTCGGGGTCGGTAACGTAGCACCAGGTCACACGGGTCCCCACCGCCGTGGCGAGAGTCACCACATCACCCACCGCGGTGCCGCCGGCCCGCAGGACCTCGCGGCGCGCCTCGAGCACCGACCTCACCTCAAAGGCGAGATGCGCCAGCCCCGGCCGGTTCACCGCCGGCTGAGGGCCATCCGCCACACGGGAGTACGAGTAGATCTCGAGCGTGGGACCATCGGGACCATGCCCGGGTAGACGCAGGTGCACGCCGGCGAGAGTGACGCCCGCCACCCCCGTGCCCGCTTCCAGTTCGGGCCCGGCGTAGTCGCGCTCCGGAGGCACGACTTCGCAGCCGAGCACCTCCTGGTAGAAGCCGGCGAGCACCCGCCAGTCGCGGGCGATCACGTTGGTGTGCGCGTAGCGGGCGCCGTCGAGTGCCATGGTCCTCCGGCCTACAGTCCGAGATCCGACGCAACAGACTTCATGGCGTCGAGCCCAATGGCGAGGAACTCCTCCAGGGGTATGCCCAACTCCTCGCACGTGGCGATGTCTTCGCGACGGGCGCCCTTCGCGAAGGAGGGCTCCTTGAAACGCTTCTTGAGGCTCTTCAGCTGCACCAGCTCCAGTTTCTTCTCGGGCCGGATGAGAGCCGCGGCCGTCACCAACCCGGTAAGGGGGTCTGCGGCGAACAGAGCGCGGTCGAGGGTCGAGGTCGCCTGCGACCCGTTCGCCGGGTTGTGCGAGCCGATGGCCTGCAACACCTGCTCGTCGTCGAAACCCACTTCCCGCAACCACTCTACCGAGCGCAGGCCGTGCTCCTCGAAGAGTTCGGCCGTCTCGGCCACATCGAGGTCGTGGAGGAGACCGGCGAGCGCCCAGCGCTCCCGGTCGCCGCCCAGGCGGTCGGCAAGCGCACCCATGATGGCCTCAGTGGCCAGCATGTGGTTCACGAGGTTCTGGTTGGGGACCCGCTCCTCGATCAACCGGAGAGCGGTGTCTCTATCCACGTGTGCGACCTCCTCTGGCGCTGGATCGACGTCGGGACGGGGCGAACGAAGGGACACATTCTAGCACCGGCCCGGCCGCAACCCGTCCAGTCACTCCTCGCCCGGCCCGGCTGCTCGGCCCGCCCGGCCCGGCTGCTCAGCCGAGGCCGCCGCGCACGGCACCGCCGCACGCGAGATCGTCCGAGTCGGGCCCTACGTACTCGGCGCCGCGACTCGCTTGATACGTGCCTCCCACCAGTGCTCGCCGCGCTCTTCCGCGGAATACTCGAACTGCCCCGGGTACTCGGCCTCGAACTGGTAGTAGAGGGGGCGAGGCTCGTGATCGTTGGTGAGGACTATCTCGTCCCCCACGGGCAACGCGTGCCACGTGTCGAAGATGCGACCGTGACGCTCGTAGGGCGGGATCTCGCGGACGTCGAGCTCGACGATGTTGCCCATGACTCGCTCCTTCGCTGTAGTCGCCGCCGGCTTGGCGGCGGCGAAGATGATGCGGTCCCCACCGCGATCGACATGACCCGCGGTCATTCACCAAAGACCGCGGGAGCAGGTAGGAGAGTAGATGCCCGCGGAGAGCTCGGGTCTAACGTGGGCGGCGCGTCGTGCCTGGGAACCGCCTGCCCCGAAGCGGCCCCCCGGCTCACGCCGGATGGGGCGCCTGCCCCTACACTCCGGCGGCGGCGTCAAGTGCGACGCGCTCGGCGGACCTCTGCGCGCGCGGGTCGAGCCTGAGTGTTACCGCGAACGTGATGAGGGCGAAGCCGCACGCGATGAGGAACGGGATCTGGTAGCCCACGAAATTGAGGATGTAACCCACAGCGACCGGCACGACGATCGCCGTGGCGTGCAGCAAAGTGACGCCCATGCCCAAGCTCGGAGCCACCTCCGCGGGAACGGCTATCTTCCGCAGGTAGGTGGCTGCTCCGATGGGAGCGATGGGTCCGACGAACCAGTAGATCACGTAGCAGAGGATGGCGATCGCCACGTGGTCCGCCAGCGCGTAGCCACCGAGGGCGACCACGAAACCGAGGTTCACCAGAGAGAGCGTGCGACGCTCCCCGTACCGGTCGATCATGTGGCCCACCCACGTCGCTGAGACCATGTTCACGAACGCGACGGCCAGCAGCACGGCCGAGATCTGAGCCACGCCCAGGTGGAACCGGTTCACCAGCACCCACAGCCCGAAGGAGAAGAAGATCTGCTGACGGGCCCCGTCGAGCACGTTCAGGAGGTAGAAGTACCGGTACGCCCGTCTGAACACGATGGGCTCCCGGCGCGCCGCCGCGACCTGCTCCTGTCCCTCGTGCAGGTGCGGGAACCGGACGATGGCCATCGCACCCACGAGCGCGATCGCCCCCAGGAACACGAACATGGGGCGGAACGCGACAAGCTCGAAGTGGAAGACCACGAGGATCACCGCGAGGGCGACGAAGGTGCCGCCCTGACCTATGGCGGCCATCTGTCCGAGGACCCGGCCGCTCCTCGACTCGGTCGTGAGACTCATACCGAGGGCGGGCTGGGTCTGCAGCACCGTATGGAACCCCAGGGAGGACAGCACCACCCAGGGAACGACGTTCCAGAAGCTGCTCGAGAACCCGATGATGGCCAGCCCGACGCCGAAGAGGACGAGCGCGCCCGCGGTGACGCGCTGCAGGGGGACGCGGTAGAGCACGGCGGTGAGGAGGATGAGGAAGAACCCCGGCACTTCGCGGATGGCCGTGATGTAGCCGAACTGGGGGCCCTCGAGCAGCAGCACCTCTTCGAAGAAGTTGGTGAAGAGACCCTGCTGGGCGTTGACGGCGAAGCCGAACGTCACGGACATGACCGCGAGCATGACGAAACCGCGGCCTCCAGGCGTTCCCCACATCTCGCGCAGCCGCTTCAACCCACCTCGTCTCCCGCGTTGTTGCCGTGACCGTCGAACGTCAGCGAATGGTACCCGAAGTGCGGCGCTGAGGACACGCAGACAGGAAGGTGAGGCACGCTCTGAGGGCGCGCGCCGTCGACCCCGACGACCCCATACGAGCGCATACGATCGTGTTGACTTCTGAACAGACTTCCTTCATGATAGTTGCTATACGGCTCGGGGGAGTGCGAACCGCAGGAAGTGGCGTAACGGCCGATGAGATCATGAGGGCGCCTTGACACAGGCGCTCTTTCCTACTCCCTTCGCGCCATGGCGACACTGTCGGCACCGCACGGGAGGGTGATGTCTATGTGTTCAGACGCCCGAAGCGGGCGTGGTACGAGGCGGAGCTAGCGCCAGATTTCACGAACTCCCAGCACACCCATGGGTTCCGTCGAATTACTTCATGACTCCTCGCGATTCCTGGAGGAACAATGAACTCCAAAGCAGCGGAACGCGTACTCGCGGTGATTCTCTTCTGGGCGGTGGCAGCGGCAATCACGTACGTATTCTGGTGGATGGGCAAGATGAGCGCCGACGATGCCAGCGCCCTCGTGACGGCGCCGAACTTCTCGGCCGTCTTCGCCTACTGGGGTCTATTCTTCACCTTCTTCATCGGCCTATACCTGGGCATGGGGGGAGGCGAATGCTTCTCCTGTACGCTCGAGGGTGATCAGACCTTCTCCCCCGAGGTCTTGCGCAAGGCCTGCGGCACCGCCATCGCCTTCGTCGGGACGGCGGTGTCGGTCATGCTGACGACGCGCTTCGCCCAGTACGGGCTGCCCGAAGGGGCCTTCGGTCTCAACTTCACCTCAGGCTCGCAGGTGCTTTCCCTGCTACCTCTCCACTGGGGTTTCGTCTGGCTCGTGTTCGTCCAGCACCTCAGACTGGTGTAGGGGGGTACCGCGATGAGCAGAACAGCAGGCAAGATCGGGGTCGTCGGGGTCGTCGTCATCCTCGCGGCGATCAGCACCTACGTCATGTACCTCTTGGAATGGACGGTCAGAGGATCGGATACCGCTCAAGGCCTCCTGGGATTGGACATCTGTCTCTGGGTCATCTTCTGGACCTTGTGCCTGACAGGCTATTGGGGTCTCCCGGCCGACAAGGTGCCCGTGGTCCGCAAGATCGTGGGCACGGTGGTCATCCTCGCGCTCGGCCTGGCTTTCACGTATGTCTTCAAGGCCATCACCCCCGCGATCGTGGGAGGCGCAGTGACCGGGAAGGTCTCGGAGGTCTACCCATTGATGTCACTCACGTACATCGCGTGGAGCCTCGTCTTCGTAATGACGGCGCTGTGGGTGGGGTCGTTCTACTCGAAGCTCTAGCCCCTCGTACACCAACGACGGACCCGTACCAGGAGGTCGTGCAACGTGAACACCAGGAATCGAGTCATGCTGGAGGTGCTGGTCGTCGGAGTCCTGACGGTCATCTCGACCGTCATTCTCCTCGACCTCAACATCGGCGGAGTCATCGGCTCTGTCGTGTCCCTCTGGGCGCTCATGTACATGCTGCTCTACCACTATCTCGTCACGTAGTGGGCGAGACCAGCGATAGGTCGGTGAGTTCGGATTTGACTATGGCGTCGTCTAGTTATCTAAACAGGTATAGGGGAGTGCTAGAGGGAGTTCGAGCAAACGTGCCCACCGGTCGGGGAGAGCTGCGGGCGAGGGTCTCACGCAGCGGGCCATTCGGCTCCTCATCCGGTGCAGGCACCCATGAAGCCTTGGGGGGAGGTGCGGCCTATGGAGTGATCCCATTCGGCGCCACAGACCGACCGACTGACGCCCGCGGACGGCGCCTGTGGCCTGCAGGCTGGACTCACACGAACCAACGGAGGGAGACGCATGCCTAAGTATACGTCGATGGCTTATGGCAGCTGGGAAGAGATGATCTTCGGCACAGCGAAGCATCCGGTTTCCATAGGCTTTGGTCCGGTAGAGCTTGGCAAGAAGCACGTCCACCCGCAGATCGTGCCCCATCCCCGCCCAGGGAGTGAGGCCACCAAAGAGAAGATCCTCAAAGAGTACCAGCGGATGACCGAAGACGCCCTGAGCCACTGCGCGGCCCTGGGCTTCCCCAGCATCGTGATCGAGTTCGAGCACATCTACCAGATGACCAGCCAGCCTGAGTGGGCGGCCGCCATCTTCACCCAAGCCAAGGCCCAGATGAAGGGGTACTACGAGAAGTACGGCCTGAAATCGGCTCTGATCTCCACCGTGGCGGACCTGCGTAAGCCCGACATGGTGAACATGCGCAAGTGCCAAGAAATCGACTGGATGCTCGCGACGTTCGACTCCACCGCGGCAAACGGCGCCGACGTGCTCTCAATCGAGACCATGGGCGGCAAAGAGGTCTTCGACTACGCCATCCAGCGCAACGATATGAAGGGGATAATCTTCGGCATCGGCGTGCTGTCCAGTATAGACATGGCCTGGCTGTGGCCTCAGATCGTCGCCACGGCCAAGAAGCACGGCATCACCCCCGGCGGTGACACCGACTGCGCCCGGGGCAACACCGCCATGTTCATGGCAGGCGGCTACACCGCCACCGATGTCCCGCACACTGTCGCCGCCTTGGCCCGGGGTTGCTCGGCCGCACGTTCCCTGGTGGCCTACGAGTCCGGCGCCACCGGGCCCACCAAGGACTGCGCGTACGAAGACCCGATCATCAAGGCCATCACCGGCGTGCCCATCACCATGGAGGGTGTCGCCTCGGCCTGTGCACACGCCGAGCTCCAGTCGAACCTGGTGGCGGCGGTGGTCGACCTCTGGAGCAATGAGGCGGTCGAGTACCACGATATGTTCGGCGGCTCGAGTGTCGAGGTCTTCACCGAGATCCTCGGCTACAACGTGGCTCAGATGAACGCTGCCATCGAGCTCGGCTACGCCAAGGAACTGCAGGCCATCAACATCGCGAGCGACAAGTACCGTGACGTACACGGGTTCATGCTGTCGCCCGACAACTCGTACGAGATCGGCAAGGCCATCGTGGCCAACGCCGACAGCTACTACCTGCGGGCGAAGGCAGCCGTCCTGAAGACGGCCGAGTTGATCGCCGGCGACAAGAAGATGCTGCTGTCCGACTTCGAGAAGGACGCGCTCACCAAGGCCCGCGCTGACGTCGAGGCGCTGCCCGACAACGAGGGCGACTTCATCGACATGTGCCTCAGCGAGTACAGCAAGGTGCCGGGCTTCGACCCCACCTCCTACGGCTTCTAAGGGGCGGTGTGAGAGCGCATCAACAGATGTGGCGGAGACGACCCCGCCAACGGCGAGATCCTCGAATCACAGGAGGGCATCGATGCTAAAGACAGTCAACGATCTAACCAATTTTGACCCCATCTTCATCCGCTACGACATCAAGATCGCACCTAAGAAGAGGGCGGCCGCGGACGTTTCCACCGACCCGGCGCTCCAAGCGATCGCAAAGGGAGTCGTAGAGGGCGACGAGGACATGGTGGCCGATGCGTCCAAGGCGGCCATCGCGTCCAAGGGTCCCCAAGTGGTGATCGACACCCTCATCCTCGGCATGGCCGAGGTGAGCAAGCTCTGGGACGACGGTGTCTACTACCTACCCCAAGTGATCCTCTCCTCCGACGCCCTCATGGTGGGACTCAACATGGCCGAGGAGGCCTTGGGCTCTGCCGTGGTCAAGAAGGGCACCGTGGTGATGCACTGCGCCCACGGCGACATCCATGACATCGGCAAGAACGTCGCCGCCGCTCTGATCCGGGCGAACGGCTACAAGGTCATCGACCTCGGTTCCGACGTGCCGGAAGAGACGGTGGTGAAGGCGGCCAAGGACAACAAGGCCGACCTCGTGACCGGCACCGCGCTTATGACGACCACGATGTCGGCGTTCCACCGGGTCGCCGAAGGGCTGACCAAGGAAGGCATCGACATCCCGGTCGTGGCCAGCGGTGGTGCGGTCTCCGAAGAGTGGGTGACCAGCTGGGACAGAGGCGTGTATGCCACGTTCGCCAAGCAAGGCCCGGAGATGGCCGCAGACGCAGCCGCGGGCATGTCATGGGAAGACATGCGTGCCAAGTGGAACCTCGTGCTCTAGTCCCGGAGTGATCTGGGCGTAGCACGAGCGACCTCACGGAGGCCGGTCCAGCATGCTGGACCGGCCTCCGTCCTGTGACCAGTCAGCAACCGACCGGGGAGAACATGGATCACGTCCCGTATCCCGATCTTTCAGCCGGGGACCTGGATTCGCTGCTGGAGGAGGTCCGCCACGTCACCTCGGCTCCGGTGGTGGCCACGGAGCGGACCGGCGCCGACCATGTGTACCTCGTCGGCGACGACCGGGTGCTCTTCACCGGGTCTCTCTCCAACGAAGAGGGCCGCACCGTGGAACGAGGCCTGATCCTGCGCCGCTGGCCCACCGCGTTGCTCGCCGGCCGGGCGGACCTCGTGCCGCCTCTCGGTTTCTACCTCGACCACGACGCTCTCCTCTACCGCTGCGCTCTCGCCTACAGCCTCAACACACCGCTGGCCCTCCACGGGCACACCGGCGTGGGCAAGACCGAACTCGTGAGGTACTTCGCCTCCCTTCTCGGAGCCCCGGTCTACCGAATGAACCTGCACGGCCTCTCCACCACGGACGAGATCATCGGCAGACTTCTGCCCGCCGGACACGGCACGGTGACCTTTCAAGATGGGCTGGTAACCACGGCCGTACGGAGCGGAGGCCTGTTGCTTCTCGAGGAGATGAACGCCACCGGCCAGGAAGTCTGGTTCGTGCTCCACGGCCTGCTCGACGGGTCGAGGGCCCTGGTGGTGGTCGAGAAAGACAATGAGGTGGTGAATCAACATCCCTGGTGCCGCATCTACGCAACGTTCAACCCCGGGGAGTACCCCAACCTCTACCCGGGCACGAAGGAGCTGTCGGCCGCCTACCTGCGCCGTTGGGCCTCGGTGCGCATGGGGTTCCTCGACCTCGAGGCGGAACGCACCATCCTACTCGAGCAGCTTCCCGCCCTCGCGCGACCCGAACATGCGCGCATGCTCGACTCCATGCTGCAGGTCGCCGGTGTCTGCCGCGAGATCCTCGCGAAGCGGGTGCATGCCTTCAACTTCGTGATGAGCACCGGCATCCTCCAATCGTGGGCGACACTAGCGCTGCATCTGGGCCCTGTAAGCGCCGCCAAGATGGCGTTCTACGACCTGCTCGACGATCGTATGAAGGCCATCTTCCGCGAACAGATCTTCGCGTACGCCACCACGTGGGATCTGGCCCGCCTCGACGCGGGCTCCTAGAGCCCGCCCACGCGGCCCCACACGCTCCCGCGGCTACTCCCAGAGATCCCGGCTCCGAGCTGCTCCTTCACGCACGATCTCCTCCAGGAGATCCACAAACACCCCCAAGGCGTCCCACCCCTCGGTCAATGCCACCGCACGACGATGGTAGTCGGGCTGCACGCCGATACCAACCGCCAGCAACTCGATGCCGGCTGCGGTCAGCCAGGGCAGCAGCCTCTCCTCGTAGTACTCGTGCAACGAGCCGGCTCCCACCGCCGGCAACGAGATCGGCGACGGAGTGCCGTCGGTCATCACCACGAAGATCTTTCGCTGCTGTCGTAGACGATCGGCTTTCTGCTTCGCGAAAGCGATAGCCTCCATCTCCAGGGTACCGGACATCAGGTAGCCGAAGTCGCCGCCGAACCACGGCTGGAGGGTATCGCGCTGGTGGTCATGGAGCTCGGTGACCCCCGAGGAGTAGAGTGTGACGTCAACCGGCACCCGAGCGGTCGTGAGCAGATCGGTAAACGCGTACGCGATGGCCAGCGCCTTCTCGACATTCCGCCCCTGCAACATGCTGTACGACACATCCACCAGGACGTGGAAGTAGTAACTCAACGCCTGCGGAGCCTTCAGGCGCTGGAACAGCCGCAGATCTTCCACGGTTACGAAACGGCGCAGGTTGGTGATGCCCACGTGCGTACCGCTGCGAAAGCGGCCCAGCTCGCGCCGCTCCCAATTGACCCGCAGCGCACGGCGAAGCGGCCCCGCCTGCTCGGCAAAGGCCTCGACCGCCTGAGGACCGTACTCGCCGACCATACCGCGCAGCACACCGGAGAGAATCTCGTCCGGCATGAGATCGCGGGCGAGCGCGTGGTCGATACGGAAGAGAGCGTGACCGGCCACCAGGTGAGGCAGCGTGACAAGCACTGTTCCAACCGGACCCTGTGCTACATCGGGAGCCACCTCGCGCGCGAAGCTGCAGAACTGGGCGATGCCACGCCTCTCCACCGGGGACCGCGTGCTTTGACGTGCGGGAACAAGGTCGGTAGTGTCGGGGGCCACGACCGCGTCGCCGAGCGCACACAGCACCGGGAGCAGATCGTACACCGCGAACTCCGCCAGACGGTAGGCCGCCTCGGCGTCGTCGCTGCCCGCGATGAGTCGCGCCGTGGGAGCCAGTCGCGCAAACGCCTGCCGTACTTCGGAGGCGGGCCACACGTCTGAGGCCTGCTCCGAATCGGGCACACCGCTCACCTCCACACCGGATCCGGCCGTTGTGCCGGAGCCGACAGCCCTCATCGCCAGCGCCAGCATACCGAGCAAGGTGGCCACCGGATCGGCAGACTGGCTGAGTTCCCGGTCACCGGCAATACGCGGTTGTAGGTGGCGGACGGCTCCGGCGAAACGGCGTGCGAGCAGGACGTCGGTCCTGGCCCCCTCGAGGTGCTCAAGAAGGCCGCGCACCGCGTTCACAGTCTCACGTTCGGCCAGACGGGCCCGCACGGATGTCGGGAGCCGCCTCCAGCGTTGATGGTGAGGGCGGAGGACCCAGTCCAACGGTTCAGGTCCTGCAAGGTCGGCGGCACTGATGGAGTCCACTGCGCCTGTCGCCGCCACGTGTCGACGGGCCATAGCAGGCGCTCCCAAGACCCGACCCAAGGCGTGAAGGAAGCCGGTGCGGAAGGCCTGGAGGAAAGGGGCTCGCAGGTTGGGTGCACTCTGGGCTCGCGCGGTGGGCGCATTCGCGAGCGGGTCAGGCCCGCCCGGCTTCGAGCCGGCGGGCAGGTTCCGGGGCGAGAGCAGGTCGACCCACAGATGCACCGAAAGCGTGCCGTCGCGCGACTGCATCCACGTCACGGGCTCGGCGTGGCCGAGGGACCAACTGATGCGGACATCAAGGCCACAGAGTCCAGACGCAAAGAGGCACGCGGACGCCTCTATGAGCTCAAGCTCGCGCTCGAGGCGCTCGCTCTCTCCCGGATCCAGCCCCGGAAAGGCGAGGTGCTCGAACGTGACCGGGCGTCGACTCACGGCACAACTCCAACGCGGCGGCGGTCACCGGCCCGCCGGTCGCGGCGGGAAGAGCGCACCCCGCCCGTTACCTGGCGTGCAGGAACTCGGTGAAATGGAAGACGTGCTCGGGACAACCCAACTCGCAGCGGAGGCAGCTGAGGCCCAAACAACGGGCGCTCCGCACCTCGGCTTGAGGTCGCCCGCGCTGGTCATGACCGAGGGTGATCGCATCCTCGGGGCAGTTATCCCCACACTTGCCGCACTCGGTGCAGCCCTCGAAGCAGGCGATCATGGACATGCCCACATCTTCAACCACGGCCAGGCCTCGGCTGCCCATGTCTGGGATATCCCGCTCCACCAAGCGAATGACCTTCGCCGGCACGGCGCGCTCACGCGGCGCCGGCAAACCCGCGCGCTTCATGAACTTCAGATACATATCCCAGGGCATGCCCTCGGTCCAGTAGGAGAGCTCGAGCACGTAGACCTGCTTGAACACCGGCGCCTCGGCGAACATGCAGTGCGCAGCGCGCAGATCCTTGGCGATGCGCTCGATGTGCCACAGGAAATCCGGCTCGAGCGCCAGGTCACGCGCCAGCATGAGCGACGTGTTCCCCACTTGGTAGATGGTCGTCACCGCGGCGGGCACCATACCGATGGCCTGAGCCTTCAAGGCGTCGACGTAGGTGCCCGAAGCTCCGGCCATGTAGGCGACCTTGACCTCTTCCAGGTCGATGCCCAGCTCGTGCGCGAGCGTGACGTGACCCGCGCGCGCCGCGCCAATGGCCTTGCCCACCTCACCCACGTCCAGGTGCGAGAGGGCGATTCCATCCGCCAGATGCATCATTCCATCGAGAGAGTCTATCTTGGGCAGCCGCAGCACCTCATCCTCGAGTCCCAAGGCGATGAGAGCCATCACGCCCGTGCCCGTGATGCCTCGCGCCCGTATGCTACCAGCGCCATGTACCTGCCCGGTCCGAGGGTCGACCAGGTCGCCTTCCGCCGTGTACATGTGCGCATCGAGCACCAGGTTGCGGTAGGAACCGTCCACCCGATCGAGGTCCGAGATGGCCCCAGGAGCCGCCAGCATGCCGTGCTTGATCGCCTGGCCCTCGAACGCGGGCCCGCAGGCAGCCGAACCGGTCACCACCCGGTCGCCGATCTTCAGAGCCATCTCGGCATTTGTGCCATAGTCGGTGACCAGGGCGATCTCGTCTCGGTCGAGCATGCCCGACTTGAGCATCATGGCCAAGGCGTCGGCACCCACTTCGTGCCGCACGGCCGGCGGCACGACCAGCTCGGCGCCGCTGGGCAGATCGAGCCCCTCGATGTCACCGGCGGTGATGACACGCGCCTCGCGCGATTGAACCTCGACTCCCAGCGACGCCCGCTTGCTCTCCCCCGCATAGGCAAGGTCGCGGATCTCCATCGCCTGGAACAGGGAAAGCTGGATGGGATTGCCGCAGATGGCCACCCGCTCGACTTGGGCCCGTGGCACGCGCAGAGCAGCGATGACCTTGTTCACCGTATCGAGCATCAACGTGTGGGTGATCGAGGACATGCCGGCCGAGGAGGTCTCCACGGCGAAGTGCAGGTGGTCCATGACGTTCCCGCCCGGAAGCGGGTGTTGCGTCGTGATGGCCGTGGACAGGATCTCACCGCTACGCAGATCGACCGCCTGCCCGCGGATGCCGCTGGTGCCTAGATCGAGGGCGATGCCGTACCGTTCCACGCTCATGCCTTCTTCCCGCCGAACGAACGCACGGCCGTGTCGAGCGTCGCATTACTCAGGTCTCTGCCTATCACAACCAGGCGTCCGCTGGGCGCCGGGCCCCAGGGACGCTCGTCGACCCGCCCCGAGGCCACATCGAACCGATACCAGCCGTCGACCGTTTGCACGATAGCCTTAGCCCTCTCCACCCGGCCCATCTGTCCGGTAGTGAGCTCATCGAACAGTTCCCGGACTTCCCGCCGCTCAACCAGGCGATCGACTTCGTAGCTCAACGATGCCAAACCGGTGAGCACCTCCGCATCCCCAGGATCTTCGAGGGGATGTGGCGCCGGCAGCTCGACACCTTCTCCGATCCGCCCGTTAACGGTCGGGATGATCCACGCCTCGGGGCACATGCTCTCCAAGACCGCCTTCAGGGCTTGGGTCCGTCCCCCCGAAACCAAGTCTGTCTTGTTGAGCAGGAGCACATCAGCCTGCGTCACCTGGGAGGTGAAGAATGCCGGGCTATCGCGCAGGCGCTCGGCGAACGTGACCGCATCGACCAGCACGAACACGCGGGCGCCGCCGACTTTGTCCACAAGATCGCTGTGCCGGAGAGAGCGCACCACCTGGGCAACCGTGGCCACGCCGGTGGGCTCTATGAGAAGCCGCAGCGGATGCCAGCGATCGAATATCTCGCCGATCTGAGTGCGGAAGTCGAGGCGCAGGGTGCAGCAGATGCAGCCGCTGGCGAGCTCGACCACCTCGGTGCCCTCACCGAGAAGGGCGGCATCGATGCCCACGTCACCGAATTCGTTGACCAACACGGCGAGCCGCGACGGATCGGGTTCGTTCTTGATCATCTCGAGGACACAGGTGGTCTTGCCCGCCCCAAGATACCCGGCGATGATATCCACATCCATGGTTTCTCCTAGAGTCGGCGGTGGGCGCCCAGCGGGCTTCCGTCCCGGTCGATCCGACCAACGCGTCTACCAGCCATCATCCCACCCCGGGCTGTTAGAATCGAGCGGTTCCCCCGCACTTTCCTGGGGAGCTCCTGGTCGCGACGGCTGCGAAACCGAAGATGGCGAGCGGAGGACCGAATGACCGACTACAGCGCGATCAGCATGTGGCACGACACGGCCGGAGACGACTTCAAGCCCCGCCCCTCCTTGGGAGGGACCACCGACGTCGATGTGGTCGTCGTAGGGGCCGGCTACACCGGGCTGTGGACCGCCTACTACCTCAAGAAGGCCGACCCTTCGTTGCGGGTGGCCGTGGTGGAGAAGGAGGTGGCGGGCTTCGGCGCCTCCGGTCGACACGGCGGCTGGTGCTCAGCTCGGTTCGCGACTCCGCGCGAAAAGATGGAGGCGGTGGCCGGTCGCCAAGGCGTCATCGACATGCAGCGGGCCATGTTCGACACGGTGTACGAGGTGGGGCGGGTGGTCGAGTCCGAAGACATCGATTGCGACTTCCACTTCGGAGGCAACCTCGTCTTCGCCACCAACAGGGCCCAGATCGGCGCCGTACGTGACAAGGTGCTGAACGAGCGGGCCTGGAGCTTCGGCGAGGAGGATTTCCGCCTGCTCGGGCCCGATGAGGCCCGCGGGCACGTGCCCGTCGCGGGTGCGCTCGGGGCGATCTACTGCCCGCACTCGGCACGCGTGCACCCCACCAAGCTCGCCCGCGGGCTCGCCCGCGTAGTGGAGGCCCTGGGAGTGCCCATCTACGAGCGCACCCCCGCACTCGAGATCGGGCACGGCGGCGTCGACGCCCCGGTCGGCCGGGTGAAGGCGGAGGTCGTGGTGCGGGCCACCGAGAGCTACACGGTCGAGCTGCCCGGCATGCGACGCTCCCTGGTGCCCGTCTACTCGCTCATGATCGCCACCGAGCCGCTCGCCGACGATGTGTGGCAGGAACTTGGCTGGACGGGTCACGCCACCTGGGCCGACGCCCGGCATCTCATCATCTATGCGGCCCGCACCGCCGACGGCCGCGTCGCACTGGGGGGCCGCGGGACGCCCCACCATCGTGGGTCGCGCATCGACCCGGCATACGAGCAGGACCCCGCCGTCTTCGCCATGCTGAAGACCGTCCTCGGAAAGCTGCTGCCGCCGGCGGCGACGGCGCGCGTCACCCACACGTGGGGCGGCCCGGTCGCCATCCCCCGCGACTGGACCACCTCCGCCGGATACGACCGGTACGCCGGCCTCGCCTGGGCGGACGGCTACGTGGGAAACGGCGTCTCTACCACCAACCTCGCCGGCCGTACACTCGCCGATCTGATCACCGGCGCCAATTCGGCCCTCACGAAGCTACCCTGGGTGAACCATCGCTCGCGTCACTGGGAGCCCGAGCCGCTGCGGTGGCTGGGAGTGAACCTGGCCACCAAGATGATGGCCGGCGCCGACCGGTATGAAGCGCGCACCGGCCGCCGCTCGAACCGAGCCGCGCTGACTCAGAGGTTGATCGGCCGGTAGGCGAGGGCCGGCCCGAACATGGTGATCACGGCGACGGAATACTCGCCGTCGGTTACCCACCCGCTCCTTCGTCGAGCAACGTCCCCGCCAGCAGGGTCGCCCTGCGGATGTCCTCCGCCGTCCAGAGGGTGACACCGACGTCGGCCATGTCGAGCCACTCCTCCGCGGTCACCCAGCGCGCTTCCAGCACCTCCGCGGGGGCCAAGGTGAGCGGCGGCGCGGGGATGGGTACGCGGCAGGCCATGCTCACGGCCAGAGTGCGCTCTCCCTTGTGCATGGTGAGGTAGGCGTAGCAGGGCCCGGAGACCGTCACCGCCAAGTCCACCTCCTCCTGCATCTCGCGCACGACGGCCTCCTCGAGGCTCTCATCTCGTTCGAGGCGACCCCCGGGAGGAGCCCACAGCTCGTCGGCCACGAGATCCAGTGGCGCACGCACGAGCAACCAGCGTGCCTCGCCGGGTTCCCGGATCAGCGCCACGACCGCGAGACGGGCATACGGAGCGCCGGAGTCGTCCGCCTTCATGCCCCGGCGGCAGCCGCGCCCATCCCCCCGATAACGCTCGCCACGATCTCGCCGGCCCGCTCCACCTGCCCGCGGTCCACGTCCATGTGCGTCACGAAGCGCACCCGGGTGTGGTCGACCGGGCCGGCGAGCACACCCTTGGCGGCCAGGGCGGACACCACGTCGGCCGCGCCGAGACCTCGACCGGCGAGTTGCAGCATCACGATGTTCGAATCCACGTGATGGGGGATCGAGACACCCTCCACCACACGGATTCGTTCGGCGAGGAGGTGGGCATTGTGATGGTCGTCGACCAGCCGCTCGATGTTGTGATCGAGGGCGTAGAGACAAGCCGCCCCGAGGATGCCTACCTGGCGCATGGCGCCCCCGTACTTCTTGCGGTGGAATCGCGCCTCGCGGATGAACTCCGCCGAGCCGGCGATCACCGAACCCACCGGCGCCCCCAGCCCCTTCGAGAAGCACACCGACACGGAGTCGACCAGTGCGCAGTAGGTGTTCAAAGACACGCCCGTCGCGACGTGGGCGTTCCAGAGACGGGCGCCGTCAAGATGCACCGCGAGGCCGCACTCACGGGCCTCCTCGGCCACCGCCCTCATGCGCGGCAGCGACCACACGGTCCCGCCGGCCCTGTTGTGGGTGTTCTCAAGGCAGAGCAGACTACTGCGGGCGAAATGCTCTTGCGCCGGCCGGATGGCGTCGGTAACGTCCTTGGGGTCGAACCGGCCGCCCTCGCCGGGCAGCGGTCGCAATTGGATGCCGGCGAGGGCGGCGGCGGAACCGCCCTCGTAGTTCAGGATGTGCCCGCCTTCATGTATGAGCACCTCGTCGCCCGGACGGGTGTGCGTGCGCACGCAGAGCTGGTTTCCCATCACGCCGGAGGCCACGAAGAGCGCCGCTTCCTTGCCGAGAAGCCCTGCGACCCGCTCCTGCAGGATGTTGATGGTCGGGTCTTCGGAGTACACGTCGTCGCCGACCAGGGCCTCCGCCATGGCCTTCCGCATCTGGGGCGAGGGCTGGGTGACCGTATCGCTGCGGAGGTCTATGGGTCTGGCGATCTTCCTAGCCACGAGGGTCTCCCTTGCTGGTGTAGTCTCGTATCATACCGGCAGCGGCCTTCGCGCGGGCGGACTTCGGCACGCTCGGTCGACGCAACACCGGCGGCCGTCACCGCCGGGCCGTCACCAGCGGCCGTCACCACTCCTGATAGCGCTCGCTCTCCTTGCGGTACTCCACCGGGCGGATCCCACCGGCGCGCACGAGGTAGGCGACACGGGCTGAGGCCTCGAAGGCGCTCGCCCACTGATACGCCTCCTCCAGCAGATGGCCGGTGGCGAAGAGGCCGTGCCCCCTCAACATGCACAACTTGTACTCCACCAGCGCGGAGCTGATCACCTCGGCCATCTCGTCGGAGCCCACCGTCCGCTCGGCTGAGACGACCGGCACCCGGTGGAACAGATACGACCCTTCCGAATCGATCGGGATGATCTCGTCCCGTTCGAGGGAGAGGGCTATTCCGTGCGGGGGGTGCACGTGGATGATCGCCTGCGCCGCGGTGCGGCCGTAGACCGCGCGATGCACCACGATCTCGCTCGACGCGAGCGCTATGCCGCTGTCGTCGGTGTGGATGCCGGTCTCGATGAGGTCCTCGGGGCGCAGACGGCCGAGCATCGAACCGCGGCGGGTGATCACGAGACGGTCGCCCACCCTCACCGACATGTTCCCCGCATGGGAACTGACCAGCCCGGCGACGAAGCAATCACGTCCTATGTCACGGAACTGCTCGTAGATGACGCCCTCCTCCCATCGGCTCTTCCTCGTGCACGCCCTCGCCGGCATCGCCGGGCGCGGCGCCGCGGGGCGCGCCGTCGTTGGACGCGATATCCCCGGGCGCGGCGTCTTCCGGCTCTGCTTCGATGGGCGCGAGTGCCGCACGATACTCCTCCAGCCCGAGCGCCGCCGCCTTCTTGAGCCCCACCACACCATCCCTGTCCCAACCCCGCGCCCGGTAGTACTCGTCCAGCATGGGCCCCAGATCGAACGTGCGCCCCGCCGCGGGCCCATCGGGGAGCGGCGTGTGCAGCACGCGGTCCGGCAGGGTGTCGTCCACGCGGGAGAAGCCGGCGCCGCGGTTCCACAGGCGCTCGAGATTCCAGATGCGCTCCCCCACACGAAGCAGATCCTGAGCGGCCAGAGGCTCACCGGTGGCGGCCGACACCAGCCGCGCCAGCACCTCTTCGCCGAAGGCGAAACCCGCGAACTTGCACATGGTGACGGAGTCGAACACCGCCGACAGATGCTGGAGGTTGAGCAGGATGCCCGACTTGCCCGCTCTGCTGAAGCGGTCGAGCAGCTTGGGGATGCCGAGGATCTCGGGCCCTAGCATGTTGCCGCGCAGATGGCAGGCGCCCCGGTTCGAGGTGGCGTAGGCCAGGCCCTGTCCGTGCATGCCGCGCGGGTCGTAGGCGGGGAGCTCGAGGCCTTTCACGTGCATAGCCGCTTCCGGATGTCCGTACGCCCGTGCGAATCGAGCCGAACCGTCGGCGAGCTCGGCGCCAAATCCCCGCCCCTCGCCCATCTCGCGCACGAGCTCCACCACACGCTCGGCGGCTCCGAACCGCAGATCGCACCCGAGCAGGCCCGCTTCCGAGAGTTCCATCGCACAGGCGATCGTGGCCCCCGTCGAGATCGTGTCGAGCCCGTATTCGCCGCACAGGCGGTTGGCCTCCTGGATGGCGTCGAGGTCGTCGACCCCGACGGCCGCGCCGAGCGCCCACAGGGTCTCGTACTCGGGACCCGTGCCCCCCGACCGGTGCTCACCCGCCCCGGATTCGGAGCCGCTTCGGTCGGATGGCGTCGCCACCCGCGGCGTACAGCGGATGCGACATCCGAAACACCCCTTGCGCCCTACCGCCAATCCGTCGCGCACCGACTCACCGGAGATACGCTCGACACCGGGCCAGGTGGTGGTGGTGTAGTTGAACGCGGGGAGAGCGCCCGCCTGGTACACCAGCTGCATGAGAACCGCGGTGCCGAACTCAGGCAACGCCCGGCTGGTGACTGGGTTCGCACATATCTGTTTCTCCGCTTCGTACACGAGGAACGAGAAGCGATCGGGCTCGGCCACGCGCAGCACCCGGTCGCCTGCGACCGCGACCGCGAACACCCTCTTGGCGGCGAGGGCCGCGCCCAGCCCACCGCGTCCCAGATTGCGTCCGTCGTCTGTGCGCAGCGAGCCGAGGAGCGCCCCGCGCCTCCCGGCCACAGACGGCAGCAGCAGGCTGAATCCGGCCCCCAACGCCGCCCGCAACCCGGCCACCGTGCGCGACCACACCAGCGCGGGGTCGCGAGGATCGGCTTCCGGCCAGACCTCACTCAGCGGCAGCACACGCACCGAAGGCGGCTCGTCGCCCACCCGGGCCCCGCGTCCGTCTACCACGACCACCGACCACTCGGCCGCCGCGCCGGTGAGAACGAGCGCATCGACTCCGGCCTGCCGCAAACGCACGCCGAAGCGGCCGCCGGCGTTGCCGTCGAAGATCGTGCCCGTGAGAGGTGAGGGTGCGACGGCCGCGAAGCGGCCGGAGCTGGGAGCCGACGTGCCGGTGAGAGGTCCGGCGGCGAGTACGAAGGGCTGGCTCGCATGGAGCGGGTCCAGACGAGGCGACCCCAGGGCGGCCAGCAGAGCGACACCGTACCCTCGTCCACCCAAGAATGGTGACCGGTCGGGGCCACCCTCGAGGACGACGGACATCGCTTGGTCGAGCCGGCAGAGCATGGTGTGGCCGACGAAGGTGCGGTTCACGGTGCCTTTCCCTAACTCGGCTGCGCCCACGAGGCGCGGGGCACTGCCACACGTGGCCAAGAGATTCTATCAGAGGGTCGAGACACCCCACGCTCCCCGAAACCAAGACGGTGAGTAAGAATCGGAACCTTCAGGTCGAGTTGACGAGGAAGGACCGGAGCATTCGCGGCGAATAGTAGTAGCAATATGAATGAGGATCCCCGACACCCGATAGTCTGCCGGGTCTGCGGCACCGAGAACCGAGTGAACCGGCTCTTCTGCAGCGAGTGCGGCGAGTACCTGCAGGACGAGGAAGAGGACACGCTGGTCGAACTCCCACCTCAGCGGACACCAGGGGCCTCCCCCCCGTCTCCCCCGTCTCCACCGTCTCCACCGTCTCCCCCACCTCCCACGTCTCCGCCGGATCCTCTCGACCTTCCCGCAGCCCCATACGATCCCGAGTTCCCCCGCGCATACCGTCAGGTGCCGATCGAGAAGCGCTGGGGAGTCACACCGGTGCTTCTAGCCCTTCTCCTCGTCGTCGTGGCGCTGGGCATGGCCGCGGTGGTCTATCTCACCATCATCAGGCCGCCCACGGGCACGTCGAGCGTGACCACTGCGGGCCAACAGAGCACGGGCAGCACAACGACCGCGGGAACCGCGACAACGGACGCGGCCACGACCTCGACGACCGAGGCAGCCGTCACGGACGACTCCAGCACGACCAGCTTCCCAGGACCGAGCGACGACCCAGGCACACCGGTCGGAGTGGTGCCGGTCTCGGCGAGCTCCACTCTGCCCCCCGAGGGCGGGAACGACTACCGGCCGCAGAACCTCATCGATGGAGACCTCGCCACCTGCTGGGCCGAAGGGGTGGAGGGACAGGGGGAGGGCGAGTGGGTGCGACTGGACCTCGGCGCCCCCACAGTACTCTCGACGATCGAGATCGCCAACGGCTACCAGAAAGACGAGCGCAGGTTCGAAGGCAACCCCCGCCTACGAACCATCCGTATCGAGTACTCGGACGGCTCGACGCAACTGATCCAGATGCACGACGACGTGGGCTATCAGATGATCACGCCTCCGCCCATCGAGACGGAATGGGTGCGGTTGGTCGTGCAGGCCACCTACCCCGGCACCACCTGGCAAGACACCTCGATCTCCGAAGTGCGGCTCTACCGGACCGGGCGGTAGACCGCGCGGGAGCCGCGGTCCGCCGGCTGCGCGCGGGCGGTAGGCGACCCACGACCCGCCGGCATACCCCCGGCACGCCTTCCCCGCTCCGCCCCTACCTGGCCTCGTACGTGTTGTGCCGCCCGACCTCCAGAAGTTCGATCACGCCGACGATGGTCGCATCGACGGAGCGGTCCAGGGTCTGCACGGTCTGGCGCGACCCCGACCCGTGTGAGACGAGCACAAGATCGCCTTGTCCAGCGTCGACCGTGTCCACCGCCACGTACGGCTCACCCAGGATCTCGCCCTCGACCGTTGCTTCCCGCACGATGAGAAGCTTCATTCCGACCATGCGCTCGTTCTTGATGGTAGAGACGCACGATCCGACGACCGCGGCTATCTGCATTCTTCCTCCAATCTCGCGAGGACCCCCCGCACGACGGCATCGACCAGTTGCGGCGACATATCGTTTCCGAGCCGGGCGCGCACCGCGGCTGCGATCGTCTCGACCGCGGCGGGAGAGGAGCCGGGTCCATCGGCCGGCTTCACCACCCGCACCTGCGGCAACGACGTCGGCTCCTCGGGCGAGTCCTTCCAACGCCGACGCGAGGCGATCTCCTGCACGTAGGGGAGCAGCCTCACCCCGAGTTCCTGAGCCCTTTCGCGTCCGGCCATGGTAACCACGACGTCGTCGCTCAGCTGGATGGACAGCTCACCCCGACCGGCCATGTCTTCGATATCTCTCACGGTGTAGAACGTCTTCATCAGCGACCTTCCAGATTCCCCAAAGCCTCGATTGCCGCGTCCCGCGCCGTGAGGATCTCGGCCTCGGTGCCCGACATCCACATCCTTCCGAACCTCCCGACCGAGGCCACGTGGATGAGACGGATATTTGCCCGTTTCTCGGCCTCGTTGGCCGCGTAGTTGATGTAGGCGGCCGGGGCGCACTCCAAGACCAAGAGCGTCTCTCCCGCGACGAGCATGGTGCCGCGCCGGAACCGGTTGAGCAGCTGAGCCTGGTAGGGATCGACGTTGGTGATCACCTGCACAGACGC
>CAMTXC010000012.1:0-58668 GCA_947085635.1 uncultured Actinomycetes bacterium
GGCGGATACACGTCGGGCGGATACACCGGCGAAATACGTCGGGCGGCGCGTGACGCGCCGCCCGCGTTCTTCAGGCGCCTGTGCAGCCGAGCCGCACAGGCATCGGCAGCCGGCTCTACGGCGCGGCCGGCGGGCGCACTCACTCCTCGATCTTCTCGGTGCCCGTGCTTTCGACCGTCGCGTGGGCGGATCCCTTCACGCCGACAGCGATACGACGCGGCTTCACGGCATCCACCTTGGGAACCGTCACCACGAGCACGCCGTTCTCGTAATCCGCGCTGACATTCTCGGGGTCGGCCCCTTGCGGCAGAGCGATGCTGCGGCTGAACGACCCATAGCGTCGCTCGATGCGATAATACCTGTCCTCCTGCACCTCTTCTTGGAACCGGCGCTCGCCGGCCAGGGTGAGAACGTTATCCTCCACCTCGACAGAGATGTCTCTCGGGTCCATGCCCGCCAGGTCGGCCTTCAGCGTTATGGCGTCCTTGCCTTCGACCAGATCCACGGACGGAGTCCAGGACTGCCGCTCGGCTACGTCGCCCCCGCCCACGCGGGAGAACAGCCGGTTGACCTCGCTCTGGAGAGCCGTCAGTTCTCGGAATGGATCCCATCTTACGATCGCCATTGTGTCCTCCTCTCCTTGGTTGTTTGCTTGGCGGGCCACACCGGTTGTGCGACCCGACCGCGGCGTATGCCGCTTAGTCTGTCCATCACTTCGAATCCTCTTCGTCAATCACTTCGAATTCGGCCTCTTCCACGACCTCGTCGTCGGCGGGGCCTGCGCCGTCACCGGCGGGACCGCCGTCGCCCGGCTGCTGCGCCTGAGCCGCCTGGTAGGCCGCTTCGGACGCCTTGTAAGCCGCTTCCTGCAATGTGTTCATCTTGGTCTGGATGGCCTCGACGTCATCGCCCTTGATCGCCTCTTCGAGATCGGTGGCGGCGTCCTCGATCGTCTTGCGTGTGGCGCCATCGACCTTGTCGCCGATCTCCTTGAGCGACTTGCGGGTGGAGTACACCAGGTTCTCGGCCTGGTTCTTGGTCTCCACGGCCTGCTTCTTGGCGCGGTCTTCGTCGGCGTGGGACTCGGCGTCCTTCACCATCTTCTGGATCTCGTCCTCAGAGAGGCCACTGGAGCTCTTGATCTCGATCTTCTGTTCGTTGCCCGTGGCCATGTCTTTGGCCGACACGTGCACGATGCCGTTGGCGTCGATGTCGAACGCCACCTCGATCTGCGGGATACCGCGCGGCGCCGGCGGGAGGCCCATCAGCTGGAACTTGCCGAGGGTCTTGTTGTACATGGCCAGGTCGCGCTCGCCTTGGAGCACGTGTATCTCGACCGACGTCTGGTTGTCGTCGGCGGTGGAGAAGATCTCACTCTTCCTCGATGGGATCGTGGTGTTACGCTCGATCAACCGCGTGAAGACGCCGCCCTTGGTCTCGATGCCGAGGGAGAGCGGGGTCACGTCGAGCAGGAGCACGTCTTTGACGTCGCCGGCCAGGACGCCGCCCTGGATGGCCGCTCCAAGCGCCACCACCTCATCGGGGTTGATGCCCTTGTGGGGCTCCTTCCCCGTGAGCTCGCGCACTTTCTCCATGACCGCGGGCATGCGGGTCATACCGCCCACCATGACCACCTGGTCGATGTCGCCCATGGTGAGGCCGGCGTCCTTCATGGCCTGCTTCGTGGGCGCTACCACTCGGTCGAGCAGCGCACCGGTGAGTTCGTCGAGCTTGGCCCGATTCATGGCGAGCTCCAAGTGCAGTGGCCCGCTCTCGTCCATGGTGATGAACGGTTGGTTGATGGTGGTCTCGACCATCGAGGAGAGCTCCACCTTGGCCTTCTCGGCGGCCTCGTACAGACGCTGCAACGCGGAGCGGTCTTTGGAGAGATCCACGCCCTTCTCGCGCTTGAACTCGGCCACGATCCAATCCACGATCGCCTTGTCGAAGTTGTCGCCGCCGAGGTGGGTGTCGCCGTTGGTGCTCTTCACCTCGAACACGCCCTCGCCCAACTCCAGCACCGAGACGTCGAACGTGCCGCCTCCCAGGTCGAAGACGAGGATGGTCTGATCTTGCTCCTTGTCGAGACCATAGGCGAGCGAAGCCGCCGTGGGCTCGTTGATGATGCGGCGCACGGTCAGTCCGGCGATCTTGCCGGCGTCCTTGGTGGCCTGCCGCTGCGCGTCGTCGAAGTAGGCGGGCACGGTGATCACCGCTTCGGTGACCTCGGTGCTCAGGAAGGCCTCGGCGTCGCGCTTCAGCTTCTGCAGGATCATGGCCGAGATCTCCGGCGGGCTGTACTGCTCGCCCTTCACGTTCACGCGCACGTCGCTGTTGGGGCCTTCGACCACGGCGTAGGGGACGATCTTCATCTCTTCCGAGACATCCTTGAACTTGCGCCCCATGAAGCGCTTGATCGAGAAGATGGTGTTCTCGGGGTTGGTGACCGCCTGCCGCTTGGCCACGGTACCGGCCAGCCGCTCGCCGCTCTTGGCGAACGCGACCACCGAGGGAGTCGTACGGCCCCCTTCGGCGTTGGGGATGATCGTCGGTTCCCCGCCTTCGAGCACGGCCATGGCAGAGTTGGTCGTGCCAAGGTCGATACCGATTATCTTGCCCATCGAAACCCTCCGGAATCGTCGATGCGCGCAGCGGCGCGCGAATAGAGTACATCGGCATTATAAAATCTGAGTGAGTTATTGTCAAGTCATGGGTGGGCGCGTATGGGCGCAGTACCGGTACGCGACCGGGCGGCGGATGAGTTGGACCGCAGCGGGGTCGGCTAAAGTTTCGGTGGCGGATGAGTTGGACCGCAGCGGGGTCGGCTAAAGCCTCGGTGGGTATGTGTCGACAGTACACATGTCGCACGTTAGGAGGGAAGGTTGAGCCTGCTGTCCACGGTTGTCCAACGGCTGGACGGCCTGAGGGTGCGTCTGGTCGTCCTTCTGCTCGTCGCGGTGCTTCCCGCCGTTGGCCTGGCGGCCTACGCCGCGAGTGAGGCCCGCCAGGATGCCGTCCTCCATGCCCAGAGCGAAGCGACCCGTGCCGCCGACAACCTCGGGGCCTACGTCGAACGGTTCATCACCCAGTCCCATCAGGTGCTCTCGGCGGTGGCGGCGGCGCCGGTGGTCCGGTACGGCAGCCCCAACGAGATTAGCGCTTACCTCGCGCGCGTCCACGCTCAGAACCCCGAGTTCTCGACGCTGCTTGTCACGGGGCCGGAAGGTCGGGTCATCGCCTGTGCTGTTCCGCTCACGAGCCATCCTGACTTGAGCGATCGCGACTACTGGAAGCAGGTTCTGGAGACGCGCGCCTTCGCCGTGGGTTCGTACGCAACAGGACGGGTGACAGGGCAACCCATCCTTCCTGCGGCAGAGCCGATCTGGGCCGACGACGGCTCGTTGCTCGGCATCGTGGCTGCGGGAATCAAGCTTGAGGTCCTCGAGGCTTTCGCCGACTCGGCCAACCTACCCGAGGGGGCCAGCTTCAAGGTCGTCGATCGAGAGGGAGTGGTGCTCATGCGCCATCCCGACCCGCAGACGTGGATGGGCAAGAGCCTGGCCGACACGGCACTCGGAGACCTCATGCGGAGTGGCGCCGACGGGCTCAGTGAGATCCCCGGACCGGACGGTATTACCCGGCTCTACGCCTACGGCCCGGTGCCCGGAGCCCAGGGAGCCGCCTTCGTGTCCGTGGGCATTCCGCGAAGCGTCGCCTACGCCTCCGTCTCCGACGTCGTGTTCCAGTTCGTCGTCGGGATGGCCATCGTCGTGCTGCTCGTGACTCTGGCCGCCTGGTTCGGCGCCGACGCGCTGTTCCTGCGGCCCATACGCCGCCTGGTGACGGCGGCCCAAGGCCTCGGGAGCGGCGATCTCTCGGTTCGAGTCGGAGCCGGCGGAGGCTCCGGCGAGATCCGCCGGCTGGCTTGTACCTTCGATTCGATGGCCGCCACCATCGAGCGGCGGACGGAGTCGCTCGGGAAAGCGGAGGCCCGCTACCGGACCCTGGCGGAGTCGACGCCGAACGGCGTCGTCGTGCACCAGTACGGTCGGATCGTCTTCGCCAACCAGGCGGCGGTTCGTATCGTGGGTGCATCGGCGCCGGCCGACCTCGTCGGTAGGTCCGTGCTGGACTTCGTGCATCCGGATTTCCGGGATCCGGTCCGCAGCCGCATCGGGGAAGCCTCCCGGACCGGCGAGGCCACAGCCCTGACGGAGGAGCGCTTCCTCCGGATGGACGGCAAGGAGGTGGACGTGGAGGTCGTACGTATCCCCGTGGTTTTCGGGGAGACCACCGCCATCAACACCATCATCCGGGACATCAGCGACCGCAAGCGGGCAGAGAAGGCTCTGCGCGATAGCCGGGAGAGGAGGGAAGCCGCGCAGCGGCTCGAGGCGGTGGGCCGGCTGGCCGGAGGCGTCGCCCACGATTTCAACAACCTTCTCACGGCAATCATCGGGTACGCGGAGCTCGGCCGGGTGAGAGCTGTTGAGGATCAGGCTCTTCGCGAGGCTTTGGACGGGATCCGGGCTTCGGCCGATCGGGCGGCCACGCTCACGCGGCAGCTCCTGGCCTTCTCGCGACGGCAGCCCCTTCAGCCAAGGGTGGTCGACCTCAACGCCATCACGGAGTCCGTCTCCGGACTGCTTCAGCGGCTGATCGGCGAGGACGTGCAGCTGGTCGTCATGTGTGGGAGTGGTCTATGGCCGGCTGAGGTAGACCCGGGGCAGTTAGAGCAGCTCATCACGAACCTGGTGATCAACGCCCGGGACGCCATGCCCGATGGGGGCCGGCTCACCGTGGAGACGGAGAACGTGGAGCTCGCGGAGGAGTACACGAGTACGCACCTGGGGTCGCGACCGGGACCCCACGTCATGCTGGCGGTGAGCGACACCGGCACCGGGATCGAGCCCGACGTCCTCCCCCACATCTTCGAGCCCTTCTTCACCACTAAGGCACACGGGGAGGGCACGGGCCTCGGCCTCTCGACTGTATTCGGCATCGTCAAGCAGAGCGGCGGCAACATCTGGGTGTACAGCGAACCCGGCCGAGGGACCACCTTCAAGATCTACTTCCCTCGGGCGGACAAGCCGGTCGACTGGTCCCCGGAAGACCGGCCGGTACACCAAGAGCAGGTCAGGAGCGGAGACGAGACCATACTGATCGTCGAGGACGAGCCGGCGGTACGGGCCCTAACCGGGCGACTCTTGGAAGCCGCGGGCTACACGGTCCTCCAAGAGGGCTCTCCCGCCGGAGCGTTGAAGCTCTACGACGAGTACGGGGGGCTCATTCATCTGCTTCTGACCGACGTCGTCTTGCCCGGGATGAGTGGGAGAACTTTGGCGGAGAGCCTCGCGGCAAAGCACGGTGCCCGCCCGCGCATCCTCTTCATGTCCGGCTACACGCGGAACGCCGTCGTGCACGACGGTCGCCTGGACCCGGACGTGGACTTCCTCGAGAAACCGTTCACGCCGGAGGCGCTACTGCGCAAGGTGCGAGAGGCGCTCGACCGGCCGGCGGAGTGACGACGGGGAGGGGCGCCGCTCACCTCGCCTCCACTCGCGCCCCCTCGCACCGTCGGATACAATAACGACACCATGTCGACCAACCGCAGCACCAACCGGCGGGCCCGCCTGGCCCGGCGCCGGCGCCGTACGCAGCGCCGGGGCACAAGCCAGGCCCTGGTCGTCGCGCTCGTGATGGCCCCCTTCCTCGCCATGATCCTCGGCCTCGGCGCCGTAACCGTGGGGCTCCAGACCGCGGCGGCGGTAGGTCGCGACGTGCCTCGCCTGGAAGACCAGAAGGGCGTGGTCCTGGCGGAAACCTCGCGCATCTACGCGGCCGACGGCACCCTGCTCGCATATCTCCACGGTGTGGAAAACCGCACCATCATCGGCCACGAACGCATCCCCAAGGTGATGAAGGACGCTCTCGTGGCCATCGAGGACGAACGCTACTACCAGCACAACGGGGTCGATCTGCAGGGCGTCCTCCGGTCGAGCCTGGTCAATCTGCAGGCCGGTAGAGTGGAGGAGGGCTTCTCCACCATCACCATGCAGCTGGTGGGGAACCTGTATCTCGACCGTACAGAAGTCACCCTCACCCGGAAGTTCCGCGAGATGGCGCTCGCGTGGCAGCTCGAGACCAAGATGTCGAAGGACGAGATCCTCGACCAGTATCTGAACACGGTCTACTTCGGCTCGAACGCGTACGGCCTCCAGGCCGCGACGCGCACGTACTTCGACAAGGACCCGGGAGAGCTCACCCTGCCCGAGGCCGCCCTGCTGGCGGGAGTGCTCCAGGCCCCCACCGACTACTCCCCGCGCAACAACCCCGATGGGGCGGTCGAGCGACGCAACGTCGTCCTGGCGCGCATGTACAGCAACGGCTTCATCACCTATGACGAGTACCGCGACGCCACCGGGTCAAGGCTGAGCTTGGCGGAGGCCTCCCCCTACGCGAAGGTGCAGGAGCCCTACGTGGTGGCGTACGTGAGGAAACAGCTGATCGACATGTTCGGGGAAGAGATGGTGTTCGAGGGCGGCCTCACCGTGCAGACCACCATCGAACCGCGCTACCAGGTTCTCGCCCAGGAAGCGATAGGATCCACCCTCGATCGCGAGGGCGACCCCTCTGCTGCGCTCGTAAGTATCGAGACACGCACCGGCCACATCATAGCGATGGTCGGTGGTAGCGACTACGACAGCTCGAAGTTCAACCTCGCCGCCCAGGGGCGCCGTCAGCCGGGATCGGCGTTCAAGACCTTCGCCCTCACAGCCGCCGTCGAGCAGGGCATCGACCCCTACAACACCTACTACGTGTCGCAGCCCTTGGAACTCGACATCCCAGGCAGCCGCGAACCGTGGAGCGTCAAGACGTTCGGCAACAGCTACTACGGGACCACCAGCCTCTCTCAGGCCACCCTGCGCAGTGACAACACCGTCTACGCGCAGCTCGCCCTCGACGTGACCGCGCAGCGCATCGTCGACATCGCCATGCGCATGGGTATCACCAGCACTCTCAATCCGTACCCGGCCATCGCTCTCGGCGGGCTCAAGTACGGCGTCTCCCCTCTCGAGATGGCGTCCGCGTACGGCACCCTCGCCAACTCGGGACGGCGGGTCCTCCCCACCTCCATCCTGAGCGTGACCGACTCGAAGGGCAAAGTGATCTGGGAAGCCGAGACCCGCGAGACGCAGGCCATCACCCCGGGCGTAGCGTACGTGGTGACGAAGATACTCGAGGCAAACGTGCGAAGCGGGACCGGCACCCGCGCGCGACTCGACCGCCCCTCGGCCGGCAAGACCGGCACCGCCCAGAACTACCAGGACGCCTGGTACTGTGGCTACATCCCGCAACTCTCGACCGCCGTCTGGGTGGGACACCCCGAGGCTCAGATAGAGATGAGGAACGTGCATGGGATACGGGTGACGGGGGGCAGTTTCCCGGCCATCATCTGGAGCAAGTTCATGCGCCAAGTGGTCGGCGACTACCCGAAAGAGAGCTTCCAGCCGCCGGCAGTGCCGGTCTCGTACGATCGTACCTTCAAGAGCAAGTTCGCGGTGAAGCCCACGACCAGCACCGAGAGCACCACCACGACCACTCTCCCCTTCACCGGCAGCACCGGCACGATAATCTTCCCAACGACCGCACCACCTTCCACAGGTACCACCGCGCCACCGCCCACCACCACCACGACCACCGCGCCACCCACAACCACCACGACCACGGCTGCTCCCTGACCCCGGTGCCCGACTCGGCCGTCTGGATCGCCCCCGACCCACTCGGCACCCACCGCGTGTTGGAACCTCTGGGGGCGCTCCCACAGTCCGCCCTTCGCCTCGACCCGAGGCCCCAGATCGCCCCCACCGAACTTCTGATCGCAGTCGACACTCTCAACCTCGACGCCGCCTCCTTCCTGCAGTTGCGCCAGGAGTGCACCGACGACGCGCACGCGATCGCCCGTCGCGTGGCCGAGATCGTCGAGGAACGCGGCAAGATGCACAACCCGGTCACCGGATCGGGCGGCGTGCTCTGCGGCACCGTGATCGCGGTGGGCCCCGAACACCCTCGAGCGAGCGAGATGCGGACCCTCCTCACCAAGGCCGCGACGACCCGCTCGCCGGCGCCCCGAGTGGCAAGCCTCGTGAGCCTGACCCTCACGCCGCTGCGTCTGATGGAGGTCGGTGCGGTCGACCTGGCCTCGCCCCAGATCCCCGTGCGCGGCACGGCGGTGTTGTTCGCGAGCACCGCCTTCGCGGTGCTTCCCGACGACCTCCCGGAGTCCCTGGCTCTGGCGGTGCTCGACGTGGCGGGAGCGCCCGCGTACGTCGATCGGTTCGCCGGCGAGGGCGATATGGTGCTCATCCTGGGTGGAGGTGGCCGGGCGGGGTTGCTGTGCCAAGAGGTCGCCACGCGGAAAACCGGGTCCGACGGGCTCGTGGTGGCGTGGTGCCATCCGGCAGAAGCGGGCGAGAGGGCGAGGAAGCTTGCGGCGGCCACGGCAACCGGAGGAGGCGGCTTCGACCGGGGCCCCACCGCTCCGACGATGGTGCTCGAAGGCGACGCCACCCGGGCTCTCGACACCCTGGGGTCGCTCACGCGGGCGACGGGGGGCCGCCCGGCCGACCTCACCGTGAACTGCGTGAGCGCGCCGGGCACGGAGATGGCCTCCATCCTCGGCACCCGTGACGGCGGCACTGTGGTCTTCTTCGGCATGGCCACCGACTTCGCGCGCGCGACCCTCGGGGCGGAAGGAGTCGGCAAAGACGTCACCCTGATCATGGGCAACGGGTATAGCCCCGGCCACGCCGACGCCGCGCTCGACCTCGTGCGCTCCTCGCCGGCTCTGCGGGACCTGCTGGCCGGCTAGTCGTTCGGCTTCCCGCCCGCGCCGCCCTTCAGTTGACAGATCGTTCAAACGACAGGACTGCTCGGTTGACAGATATGAGTCTTATCGTATAAGATTTTATGCGCGTTGTTGTCGCACATGAACGAGCGCCCACACACCCACACCCGCTTCCCCGCGGAGGACCGCCATGCAGCTCGACAAGTTCACCCTGAAGGCCCAGGAGGCCCTGGCAGCCGCCCAAGAGCTGGCCCGCTCACGCGGCCACGCCGCCGTGGAGACCGAGCACCTGCTCGCCGCCCTGCTGGCGCAGGACGGCGGCCTCACCGTCCCCATCCTCGAACGGGTGGGGGTGAACCCCCACGCCCTCCGCGCCGACCTCGACGCCAAGCTCTCCCGCCTCAGCACCATCACCGGCGACGCGAACGTCACCTTCTCGTCCCAGCTGCGCGACGTGCTCGCCGCCGCCCAAACCGAGGCCGAGCGCATGAAGGACACCTACACCTCCACGGAGCACGTGCTCATGGCGCTGGCCGCCAAGGGCGGCTCGGTGGCCGAGATGCTCAAGAGCCACGGTCTCACCCGCGACACGGTGCTGGTCGTACTCAAGGAGCTGCGCGGCTCGCAGCGCGCCGAAGACCCCCAGGCCGAAGAGAAGTACCAGGCCCTCAAGCGCTTCGGCCGCGACCTCACGGAGCTGGCGGGCCGGGGCAAGCTCGACCCGGTCATTGGGCGCGACGACGAGATCCGCCGCATCATCCAAGTGCTCTCTCGGCGCACCAAGAACAACCCGGTGCTCATCGGCGAGCCGGGCGTGGGCAAGACCGCCATCGTGGAAGGGCTGGCTCAGCGCATCGTCTCCGGCGACGTGCCCGAAGGCCTCAAGGACAAGAAGGTGGTGGCGCTCGACATCGGCGCGCTGGTGGCCGGCGCCAAGTTCCGCGGCGAATTCGAGGAGCGGCTCAAGGCCGTCCTCAAGGAGATCGCCGACTCGGAAGGCCAGATCATCACCTTCATCGACGAGATGCACACTTTGGTGGGCGCCGGCGCGGCCGAGGGCTCGGTGGACGCCTCCAACATGCTGAAGCCCATGCTTGCCCGCGGCGAGCTGCGCGTGGTGGGCGCCACCACTCTCGACGAATACCGAAAGTACGTGGAGAAGGACGCCGCCCTCGAGCGCCGCTTCCAGCCCGTCTTCGTGGGCGAGCCCACGGTGGAGGACACCATCGCCATCCTGCGCGGCCTGAAAGAGCGCTACGAGGTGCACCACGGAGTGCGCATCCAGGACTCGGCTCTCGTGGCCGCGGCCCTCCTCTCCCACCGCTACATCGCCGACCGCTTCCTGCCCGACAAGGCCATCGACCTGGTGGACGAAGCCGCCAGCCGCCTGCGCATCGAGATCGACTCCATGCCGGTGGAGATCGACGTGGTGGAGCGCCGCATCCAGCAGCTCGAGATAGAGCGTCAAGCATTGAAGAAGGAGACCGATCCGGCCTCCATCGAGCGGCGCAACGCCATCGAGTCCGAGTTGGCGGAACTGCGCGAACAGTCGGCGGGCATGAAAGCACACTGGCAGGCCGAGAAAGAGTCCATCGCCGAGATCCGTGCACTGAAAGAACAAATCGAGGAGGCCAAGGCCCAATCCGAGCGCGCCGAGCGCGACACCGACTTGGGCAAGGCCGCCGAGCTCCGCTACGGCACCATCCCCGGCCTTGAGAAGCAACTCGTCGAACAGAACACCCGCCTCGAAGACCTCCAGCGTGAGCAGAAGATGCTGAAGGAAGAAGTGGACGACGAGGACATCGCCGAGGTCATCAGTAAGTGGACCGGCATCCCCGTGAGCCGCCTGCTCGAAGGCGAGGTGGAGAAGCTCATCCACATGGAGGAGCGCCTCCACCGCCGCGTCGTCGGCCAAGACGACGCCCTCGAAGTGGTCGCGAACGCCCTGCGCCGCGCCCGCGCCGGCCTCGGGGATCCCGCCCGCCCCATCGGCAGCTTCATCTTCCTCGGACCCACGGGAGTAGGGAAGACCGAGCTCGCCCGGGCCCTGGCAGAGTTCATGTTCGACGACGAGAAGGCCATGGTGCGCATCGACATGAGCGAGTTCATGGAGAAGCACTCGGTGGCCAGGCTCATCGGCGCCCCTCCCGGCTACGTGGGCTATGAGGAGGGCGGCTACCTGACGGAAGCCGTCCGCCGCCGCCCCTACTCCGTGCTGCTCTTGGACGAGATAGAGAAGGCCCACCCCGAGGTGTTCAACATCCTCCTTCAGATCCTGGACGAGGGCCGCCTCACCGACGGCCATGGGCGCACGGTGAGCTTCAAGAACGCCGTCGTGATCATGACCTCGAACATCGGCAGCCAGTGGATCCTCGACCCCGACCTCACCGAGGTGGAGATGAACCACCGGGTGATGGAGGCCATGCGGGCCACCTTCAAGCCGGAGTTCCTGAACCGGGTGGACGACACCGTCATCTTCCACCGACTCTCACGCGGGCACATTCGCACGATCGTGGAGATCCAGCTGGGGGAACTGCGCACCCGCCTGGCCGAACGCGACATCGCTCTGGAGCTCTCAGAGGAGGCCCTCGACTACCTGGCCGCCCAAGGCTACGACCCGGCGTATGGTGCTCGGCCGCTGAAACGCCTCATCCAGAAGGAGCTGCAGGACAAGATCGCGCTCTCGCTGCTCCGGGGCGACATCTGCGACGGCGACACCGTGCGGGTGGAGACGGAGGGGTTGGGGTTGCGGGTGGAGAAGGCGTGAGGGGGCGCAGCGTGAGGCCTCTCACGCCTCGAGTTCGACCAACGCGTCACGCAGGTGAGCAACGAGCGGTGGCAGATCAGCGGTGAGTATGTCCCAGAGGATGTCGTGGTCGACCGAATCGTAGCCGTGGATCAGCCGGTTGCGCAGTCCAACGATGTCCGCCCAGGGGATCGCGTCGTGGCGCTCCCGGAAGTCGCGGGACACCCGGCCCGCCGCCTCACCGACGATCTCCAGAAGTCGTGCAGCCGCAAGTGCGAGAAGTCGGTCCGTGTCAAGGTCTTCCCGAGTGTGCCCGCGCACCAACTGCACAGCTTCCGCAGCATGGTCGAGCATGTGCCGGACCCTGCGGAGATCGTCAGGCCGATTCATATTGGATGAGAGCCGAGGCCAGCACGTCCTCTCGGAGATACCGACCCAGGAATCCGAGGGTGTTGAGATCGACCTCGCGGCCAAGAAGAGCGGAGAGCTCGCGCTCCATGGCGAAGAAGCGCAGGCCGACTTGGGCTCCGGGCTCGAACTCGACAAGGACATCGATGTCGCTGTCCGGCCCGAAATCGTCCCTGAGTATGGAGCCGAAGACCGACAGCCTACGGACCCGATTCCGCCGGCAGAACTCTGCGATGGCCTCGGCGGGCAAATCCACTCCGTTCACTTCCATCGGTGGACGACTCCCTTCCCCGAACACGCTGCTTGAGACATGCTTCCGCGGGCGCCTCGACGACCGGCCTTCAGGCACGAACAAGCAAGATCCCGGCCCGCTGCTCCCTCACACTATACCAATCGGGCAGGACGCTACGCTCTCCCGACTACGTGGGCCACGAGGAGAGCGGCTACCCCACCGAAGCCGTCTGCCGCGGGCCTTACTCCGTGCTGCTCCTGGACGAGTTCGAGAAGGCCCCACCACGACATCTCCAACATCCTGCCGCAAATCCCGGAAGAGGGTCGCCTCACGGACGGCCGCCTTGGCGCTCCTGCAGGAAGAGAACTGTGAGCGGTATGATCGACTCGTCCACTTGGCCCCCGCCGGAGGATTCAGCGTGAACGAGATCACCTTCATTGTGGAGGAGGCCCCCGAAGGGGATACACGGCGAGAGCACTCGGTGCTTCGATCTTCACTGAAGCGGAAGAGCTTGCCGATCTCGAGACTTCCGTACGAGACTCTGTTGTGCGCCACTTCGAGGAGTCCGAGCAGCCTCGGTTCATCCGTCTCCACTTCGTCAGAGAAGAAGTCATCGCCGTATGAGGCTGCCCCGCGACGTCTCCGGTAGTCACCATCCCGAAGCATGATTCGCTGCGCGTCGGGACCTTGGCCGCAGTTCTGGCGGACGTGGCGCGGCACCATGGTCTCGAGCGGGAAGAACTGGTCAGACTCCTGTTCGATCGCTAGTCCAGGCACCGATGGACCTCGGGCCGATAGGGTTCGAGAGGAAGCGACACAGCCAAGGCCCGCTTGCGCGACGACCGGGTATCGAGGCGTCCCATCTCCAAGACGCGTGTGCCCCCGATGAGATCCATACCGTTGACATGGCCTGCACTCGACCTATGCTTGGGGCTGCGAGTGACCACCACTGAGAGGCGCGGGGAGCCCACGTGTCCGAAACTGGTACCCACGCCGGCCCGCGCAGAATCGCTTTCGACCTCATGTTGCTGGTCGTCGCCCTCGGCGCGCCAATGGTGCTTGTGTACCTGAACTCCCCAATGGGCCTGAACTTCGTTGCTCCTCGCCGCTACGAGAGCATACCGGCGGTGGGGGGTGTGGTGGTTTTCGCACTGCGGACCATCATCACCATCTACAGTTGGCCGTTTAGGGAGGGCGGCGTTGACGCGGGCGTCGCCCTCTTCGGCCTGTATCCGATCTTTGCCGCGGCCTTCGCCTGGACCCGTCGATACCGGGAAGCGCTGGGCGTGCTCCTATTGCCGCTGCTGGCGAGCTGGTTGCTGTGGGCGGCCTTCAACGTACTGCATGACTGACGTCGACGGTCCTCGTCCTCCTGCGCCGTGCGGATGCGTGCCCACGCCGTGCTGGTGCGGTATGCTCGACGCATGATCGACACATCACTCCCGCTCATCGATCTGCACCGCCATCTCGACGGGAACGTGCGCCTCGAGACTGTCATCGACCTGGCTGCCGCCCACGGTATCGACCTGCCCGCGACGGATGCCGCCGGTCTCGCCCCGTACGTGCGCGTGACGCAGCCGCAACCCGGCCTGATGGACTTCCTCGCCAAGTTCGCTGTGCCCATGTCGGTCCTGGTGGATCTCGATGCCTGCCGCCGTATCGCCTACGAGAACGTCGAAGACGCCCAAGCCGCCGGCATCGACCACGCGGAACTCCGCTTCAGCCCCTGGTTCATGGCCGAGACTCACGGCCTCGACCCGGCCGCGGTGGTAGAGGCGGTCGCCGACGGGGTGGCGGCCGGCAGCCGCGACACCGGGGTCGAGACACGTCTGATCGGCATCATCAGCCGCACCTACGGCCTGGAGACAGGGCTCGTGGAACTCGAGGCGCTGCTCACCCACCGCGGTGTCCTCACGGGCATCGACCTAGCCGGAGACGAGACCCGCTTCCCCGCCCCGCTCTTCGTGGAGCACTTCCGGCGCGTCCGCGACGCAGGCCTGCGCGTCACCGTGCACGCCGGAGAGGCGGCGGGCCCGGAGAGCGTCTGGCAGGCGATCGAGGAACTCGGCGCCGAGCGGATCGGACACGGAGTCCGCGCCATCGAGGATCCCGCTTTGGTGGAGTACCTGGCGGAGAACGGCATCGGCATCGAGTCGTGCCTCACCAGCAACGTGCAGACCAGCACGGTGCCGAGCTACGCCGCCCATCCGCTGCGGCTCTTCCTCGAAGCCGGCGTCCTCGCCACCATCAACTCCGACGATCCCGGTATCAGCGGGATCGACCTGCCTCACGAGTACGAGGTCGCGGCTCCGGCCGCGGGGCTCACGCCCCAGCAGATCAGGCAGGCGCAACTGAACTCGCTGGCCGTCTGCTTCCTCACGCAGGACGAGCGACTGGCGCTGCTCGACAGGACGGGACGACGGGCCAGTGGGCGCTGACGCAGGCCGCACCGAGGCCGAGATGGTCGTCCAGACCGTGCTCGGGCCCGTGCCGGTGTCGGAGATCGGCTTCACCCTCCCGCACGAGCATGTCTACGCGAAGCTCTGGCTCATCCCCGGGCGCTACGACTACGCCGGACAGATCGACAACGAGGACATCCTGGTGGAGGAGTTGGGCGAGTTCACCGCGCGGGGCGGGAGCTGTCTTGTCGACCTGACGCTCCCGGGCATCGGGCGCGACCCACTGCGAGTAGCCGACGTCGCCCGGCGCACCGGCCTGCACATAGTGGCGGCCACCGGCTTCTATCGCGAGCCCTACTACCCTCCTGAAGCGCGCATCGATCGCCGCGGCGTGGATTCCATCGCCGACGAGCTGGTGTGGGAGATCGAGGTGGGCATCGGCAAAACGGGTATCCGCGCAGGCATCATCGGTGAGATCGGAACGGAGAAGTCGTGGGTCTCGGCTCAGGAGGAGCGGGTGTGCCGCGCCGCCGGGCGCGCCCAGGCCCGCACCGGGGCCGCGATCACCACGCACTCGGTGCTCGGACGAGTCGGCCTCGATCAGCTCGACCTCTTCGTGGCGGAAGGCGCCGACCCACGACGGGTGATCATCGGACATTGTGACTGGATCGCCGACCTCGACTACTGCCAGACCGTCATCGACCGCGGTGCCACCGTGGAGTTCGACGCGTTCGGGCACCCCGACGTGCTCAGCCGCGGCCTCGAGAGCAGGTTATTGGAGTTCATCATCGAGCTGCTGCACCGCGGGCACGCCTCGCAGGTCTTGCTCTCGCAGGATGTGTGCGGCGCCGCCAACCTCAAGCGATTCGGAGGCGCCGGCTACTCCTACGTGCAGGAGAGCGTGTTGCCGCGGTTGTGTGAAGCCGGGGCCTCCGAGGACCACATCCGAGCCATGACCGTGGAGAACCCGCGCCGTCTCCTAGCGGGGCCTCCACGTCCTCCGATCGGCGCGCGGCCCGCGGGCAGGGCGACGCTATAGTCATGCGACTCTGAAGAAGAACGCGTTCGGGGAGGGACCATGCACGTGAGCAGGACTCGTTTGCTTATCGTCGCTCTGGCCGCAACGTTCACGGTGCTCGCCCCGGTCGGCTTGGGGGGATGCGGACTCATCGGCGGACAGGCCGATGATCGCTCCGCGGGGGTCGTGCAATTGTGGTCGGAGTTCACCGGGTCCGCCGACTGGAGCCTCGAGATCCGCGGCGTCGACGCCCAGAAGAAGAGCACCGGAAGCCACGACGCCTGGTACACGGTGTACAAGGTGACCTACACCAGCAAGCGGGTGCCGGCCTTTGCGATCTACGCTTCCATCGACATACCCAAGGACGACAGCATGGAGTTCGCGAACCGGGTGGAGGCGTTCTTCGTCTCGACCACCGGCATCCTCGACAACCTGCCCCCAGACAGCGACAAGCTGGCCTTCATGAGCTGGTGGGCCCAAGCGAACCCCGACAAGTACTTCCTTCGCATGCGCGCGGATGACGTGGGTTCGGGTTCGCCGACCTACACGGTGCTGTTCGCCGACACCATCCCCGACGAGTCGGCCGCGACCGTGGAGTTCTTGGAGATCGCAGTTGCGTACGACTCCGCCACCGGCGAGTGGAGCAGCGACTGAGCGGTTCGGACCGCACCGTCCTCTCAGCCCCGCTTCTCCCGCGTCCCTGTCTCTACGGGTAGCGCAGGTCGCCGATCGTCTTGTAGAACACCTGCCGAGCCAGGTCGCGGGCGCCGTGGAGGCGGTCGGCCGTCGTCACCACACCGGGCACTCCGGGGTAGTGGGGCACAGCGCGCCCGGCCAGCTGCCTGAGCCGGCGCCGCCCACGGTAGATGAGGCGTTTCTGCACGTATGCTTCTTTCTGAGACGCCACCATGTCCCCGGGGCGCGCCTCCTCGAGGACGAGCGCGTCGGGGCTCAGTTCCTCCAGCATCGCGACGCCGGCCTCAGTGCGGGCGATGAGGTCGGACACTCCGGGAGTGCCGTCGAAGCGGTCGAGCCAGGCGTCGCCCACCGAGATGTCGGCCAGATCCGCCAGAGCGTCGGGGCAGAGACGACAGCGCGTGGGCACATAACCGAACATCAAGTCGTCGTAATAGTCGGGGTAGGGCAGCACCCGGGAATCGCCAGAATGGGTCTCCAACCGCATCACGCCCGGCCAGTCGGGGCCGCGGTAGGAGACCGAGGCGAGCTCGTGGGGGGAGAGGCCGGCACGTCGTGCCGCCACCGCGGCCAACTGCGGCAACCCCGTCCACCCGCAGAAGATGCCTATGGCAAGCACGATCCTCTTGCGCAGCAGCGGATGGTGCCGCTGGGCGAGACGAAGGCCTTGGATGTGACAGGGGAGGCCGATCAGCGCGTAGCGACCGGGCTCCTCGATCACCCGACGCAACAGCACGTTGGTGGCCGCCACGTTGTACTTCGAGCCACGGCAGGCGGAGATCTCCTCAGCGGTCCGCGCGATCACGGGCTCCGTCGCCAGAGCGTTCTCGGGATCCATGCGGCAGACCAGCGCCGCGTCGATGCGGCCGGCTGCCATCGCCCCCTGCATGATGGCCGTCGCCACACCGCCGGACGCTCCCTGATACCTCACGTCTGCGTCGGCGGCCCAGCCGAACGCGAGCCGGCGCCAGGGCCCGAGGAAGTCGGCGCTGGGGGCGCCTTCGTTGCGCTCGCGCCACCAGGCGTCATCGGTGAAGTCGAGACCGGGCCCGGGGCACACCTCGAGGCAGGTGCCGCACTCGTTGCAGGCTTCCCGCGCGACGACCGGCTCGAGCCCCTCGCGCACGTCCCACCGCATGGTGATCGCGCCCTGATTGCAGAGCGCGGCACACGTGCCGCACTGCATGCACAGACCGGAGGCATAGACGCCCGCGATGGTGGTGTCCTCACACTCGGCCGTGACCTCATACCCCCGTCGTCGTTCTCCGGACTTCTTCATCAAACAATCATGCCACACGCAGTGGGGGGTCGAACATCCCGTAGAACATCCTCGCGATTCTGCTAAACTGAAATTAATTCGCTCAGATCAAGGAGGTGGCTCCATGACCGATGGGCTGGATTTTTCAGGGTCCGCGGCGCTCGTGGGACTTACTCCCGCGGATGTGGGCGAACTCGAGGGTGTAGCCGTCCTCAAGGAATATGCGGCCGGTGATACGATCTTCAGCGAAGGAGAGCCCTCCTCCGGCATGTACATCATCATGTCGGGCAACGTTTCTCTCCGTACCTCGCTCGGCGCCGAGCAGGTGGATGTGGGCGAGGCAGGGAAGGGAGACCTCATCGGCTGGTCCGGGCTGGTGCCGCCCCACGAGTTCTCGGCCACCGCCGTCGCCATCGAAACCAGCCTATTGGCCTTTCTTAAGACCGACGATCTCGTGCGTTTCAGTGAGGAAGACCAGTACTTGGGCCGCATGCTCATGCGCAACGTGGCCTCCGTCATCTCGGCCCGTCTTCGCGAATCGCACGCGAAAACGGCGGGCCTCGTGCAACAGCTGCGCGACCAAGTGCCTTCGGGCAAAGCCCTTCACTCCCGACACCAGAGCTAGTCTGTATCACGGTTCGTCACCGCCGTCGCCGCCGGTGTTTGCAGGGCGCCGGGACTTGGAGGAAGAAGTGCCAACAGGCGCGCAGAGGTCGACAGAAGAGCGCTAAAGGCGAGAGCTGTACCCGCCGATATGTGAATAGGTTCACGAAGACGGCTTGTGGGGAACGGGGCCGCCTGTAGGTGAGCCGAACGGAGAGAGGGGGCCGGATCACCGGGGAGACCGGTGGCCGGCCTCAACATCGAGGCGCCGGTGACGCACCGGCCGCGGAGGAGTGAGCGCCAATGATCGACCGCGTCGTGGCCAAGGCGGACCTCATCAGGTCCATCAACAGCCTGGCCGACAAGCGAACCGTGGCCGCGCCCGTGGCGAACGGTCCGCAGTTCAGCTTCAGGACCATCACTTCGGCCGAGGAGATCGCGGAAGGCTACCTCCCCACGGCCCTACCTCCGAATAAGTATCTCCTGCCACCGCGCGAGACGCTGCTTCGGTTCGCCTGGCATGAGGAACTCACCGTGGACCCCGTGATCGAGGCGACCGACACGGTTGCCTTCGGCGTCCGACCCTGCGACCTCCACGCTCTGGAGCTACTCGACCGCATCTTCGTCGACGACAAGCATGACGGGCACTACCGCGCCCGCCGCGAGCGGATGCTTCTCGTGGGAGTCGAGTGCCTGGAACCCTGTGATGACCACTGCTTCTGCGAGAGCATGGGCACTCTCCGCGCGGAGAGTGGCTTCGACGTGCTCCTCACCGACCTCGAAGACACCTACTACGTACAGGTGGGCTCGCCCGAAGGCAAGGAGTTCATCCTCGGCATCCGTGGAGTGCGTGAGGCCGCCTACGAAGATCGCACTCTACTTCGCAAGGCCCACGAGCGGCGCGACGCCGCCTTCACCCCCCGACTCGACGTGACGTTTGAGCAGCTTCCCGCCTTGCTGGCCGAGAGCTCGGATTCGCTCTTGTGGGACGTGCTCGGCGAGAAATGCCTCTCCTGCGGAGCCTGCACCAACGTGTGCCCCACCTGCTACTGCTTCGACGTGCGCGACGACGTGAATCTCGACATGGAAAGCGGCGAGCGCTTCCGCACGTGGGACAGCTGCCAGCTCGAGGAGTTCGCCATGGTGGGCACCGGCGAGAGCTTCCGCCAACCCCGAGAGATGCGGGTAAAGCACCGCTTCAACCGGAAGGGCCGCTACATATTCGAGCGTTACGGGCTGCACGGCTGTGTCGGCTGCGGGCGCTGTGCGAGGAGCTGCATCGTGGATATCGACCCGATCGAGGTGTTCAATCAGCTCAAGGGCCGACCGGTGGAAAGGTAGGGGATGGTGAGCACTCACACGACTCCACTTGGCGCGCTGAAGCCGTCGCCGTTCCTGCCCGACATGGCCGAGATCGTCCGCAAAGAGCGGCTGAACCCTACCGAGACCCTCTATGTGCTGCGGCTCACGGGAGGGGCCGAACTCGGACACGCTCCGGGGCAGTTCGTGGAGGTGAGCGTCTTCGGAGTGGGAGAGGCGCCTCTCTCTATCTCGTCGTCACCCACCAGAGGTGACACCTTCGAACTCTGCATCCGCAGGGTGGGAGACGTGACAACCGCGATGGAACGACTCGGAATCGGGGCCAAGGTCGGTATCCGCGGGCCGTTGGGGCGGGGGTTCCCGCTCGAGGTCATGCGCGACCGCGACGTGCTTATCATCGCGGGCGGCCTGGGCATCGTCCCGCTCCGCAGCCTGATAGGCACCTTGATCGACGAACGATCCGATTTTGCCGACGTGACCATCCTGTACGGGTGCAAGAGCCCCGCCGATATGCTGTTCAAGGATGAGATCAAGGCCTGGGGAGCCCGGAGCGACATCGACTTCCGTGTGACTATGGACATCGCCGACCCGTCCTGGCACGGCAACGTGGGCCCCGTCACCACCTTGTTCCGACGGCTCGCCGTGAACCCCAAGACCACGGTGCCCGTCATGGTGGGGCCGCCGGTGATGTTCAAGCACGTGGTGAAGCAGGTGCTCGCGGTGGGCATCCCCGAGGATCGGATCATCCTCTCGCTCGAACGACGCATGAAGTGCGGCATCGGCGAGTGCGGGCACTGCCAGATCAACGGCGTGTACGTGTGCGAGGACGGCCCTGTGTTCACGTACGCCGAGCTGAAGCGGCTCGAGGAGGCGATGCTCTGATGACCGAACCCATCCGCAGTCCCGAACGCCCCCGGGTGGCGCTCTTCGAGCTCGCCTCCTGCGCGGGGTGCCAGCTCCAGATCCTCAACTGCGAGGACGAGCTGGTCGACCTGCTCCAGCTCGTGGAGTTCGTCTACTTCAAGGAAGCGATGACCGAGACATCCGACCACTACGAACTCGCGCTGATCGAAGGCTCGGTGACCCGCGAGTCTGACGAGGAGAAGCTCCGCCACATCCGCGAGAAGGCCGCCCTGGTCGTGACGCTGGGCTCCTGCGCCTACCCGGTGGGAGTCCCCGGACTCAAGAACGCCCATGCCCCGGATGAGGTGGGGTCGTTGGTCTACGGGGCGGACGCGGGCTATTTCCCGACGATCGAGGCCAAGCCGGTGGACGCCGTGATCCCCGTCGATCTGCATATCCTCGGCTGCCCGATCCACAAGGACGACTTCATCCGAGTGCTGACAGCGCTCCTGATCGGGAAGCACCCGCCCATCCCCACGCACGCCGTGTGCGTGGAATGCCGCCTGAAGGAGAACGTCTGCGCGTTCGACCGCGGCCTCGTGTGCTTAGGCCCGATCACGCGCGCCGGCTGCGGGGCGCTCTGCCCGAGCTACGGAAGCCGCTGCTTCGGCTGCCGCGGTCTCTGCGACGACCCCAACGTCGCGTCCATAGAGATACTGCTTGAAGAGAAGGGCAAGACTGCCGAAGAGATCATGGCCGAATATGGCCTCTACAACGGCTATTACGCCCGCCGCGACGGTGGGCTGAAAGAGAAGGTGGCCCGATGACCGGCAACGGCGGCACCAGCGGCGCATCCGGCGGCACCAGCGGCGGCTCCAGCGGCTCCAGCGGCGCATCCGGCGGCTCCAGCACAACGCGGACCGTCGAGGTCAACGTGGACTACGTGTCCCGCGTAGAGGGTCACGGCAACATCGTGGTGGTGGCCGAGAACGATCTGCCCACAGAGGTGCGTTTCGAGGTGACCGAGCCTCCCCGCTTCTTCGAGGCGATGTTGCGCGGTCGCCCCTACGATCAGGCGCCCCTCATAACGAGTCGCATCTGCGGCATCTGCTCTAACGGACACGTGCTGGCCTCGATCACCGCCATGGAGACCACGCTCGGTATTACGCCCACCGAACAGACCAAGCTCCTGCGCCGGCTGCTGTTGCACGGCGAGACCATCCAGAGCCACGTACTCCACGCCTACTTCCTGGTGGCCCCCGACTTCTTCGACATAGGTAGCGTGATACCCCTGGTGACCACCCATCCCGAAGTGGTCAAGCGGGCTTTGCGTCTCAAGAAGCTCGGAAATGACATCTGCGACGTGATCGGCGGCCGAGCGGTGCACCAGGTGGCGGCGGTAGTGGGCGGCTTCACGCACCTGCCCACCCCCGGCGAACTCGCGGCGCTTCGCCAACGCATGACGGAGGCGGTCGCCGACCTGCAGGAGACGGTGGCCCTGTTCGCGAGCCTGGACATGCCTGACTTCAGCCGGCCTACCGAATACCTCTCGCTCACCAACGGCGCCGCCGGGGGAGACGAAGCATACGCCTTCTTCGGCGACCACATCCTCTCCTCGATGGGCGGCTCGACCCCGGTGCGCGACTACCGCGTCAAGATACGGGAGCGCGTGGTGCCCCACTCCTCGGCCAAGCACTGCGCTCCCGGCACTTCCGATTCTGCCGGTATCGAACTCGAGGGCGGCAGCCCCACCGGTAGCGGCCCCTCGACGGGCACCTTCATGGTGGGCGCCCTCGCCCGTCTCAACAACGGCTTCGATCGACTGACTGATGTAGCCAAGGCGGCGGCGGCGGATCTCGGGTTCCAGCCCGGCTGCACCAACACGTTCATGAACACCGTCGCCCAGCTCATCGAGACGGTGCATTGCGTGGAAGACACGGGTCTGATCATCGATCGGCTGCTCGACGAAGGCTTGACGCTGGAACCTCCAGCAGTGGAGATCCACGCCGGCCGCGGCGCAGGCGCGGTGGAGGTGCCCCGCGGCACGCTGTTCCACGAGTACGCTGTGAACGACGCCGGACTGATCACCGAGGCCAACCTGATCATCCCCACCGGCCAGAACCTGGCGAATCTGGAGCAGGACATGTGGGCGTTGGCCCCACAGGTGCTCCCCCAAGGCCAGAAGAAGGCCCAGAAGGCGATGGAGATGTTGGTTCGCGCCTACGATCCCTGTATCTCCTGCTCCACCCACGTCATCTACCTGGACGGCGAAAGGAGCGAGAACGCCGGGCTTGATGACACCCGCCAAACCCGGGAGAATCACGAGGGCAAGGAGCGACCCAGTCACAAGGAGGTGAAAGCATGACCGTCGATCACGCGCTGCTCAAACGCAGCGAGCTCTTCACGACTCTCGACGACGCCGAGGCGACCGGACTGGCCGGAATGGCAGTAGGGCAGACCTACCGAGCCGGAGAGGAGATCTTCCAGGAGAACGAGGAGGCGTACGCCATCTGCATTCTCCTGGAAGGGCGCGTGGGGCTGATGATGGAAGTGGGGAACGGCAGACGCCTCACGGTGAGCACCGTCGATCCGGGTGAGATCTTCGCCTGGTCGGGGCTGGTGGCGCCCTACAACTTCACCGCAACGGCCCGCGCCGTGGTGGACTGCACCGTGGCGGTCTTCAAGTCGGAAGACCTCCTGCGGGTGTTCGACGAAAACCCCAACCTGGGCTACCAGGTGATGCGCAAGCTCTCGTTCCTGATCGCCCAGCGTCTTAGGGACACCCAACTGCAGCTACTGGGATTGTTCAGCATGTAGACGCCTGGGCCTGGTGGCGGCGGGGCATTCGCCCCGCCGCCACGGGTCACCGTGCCGCGGGCGCGCGTCAGGCCGACGCGCGCCCGCGGCGTCTCCGACCCGGCGTGCGGAACTCCGACACGAGCATGCCGCACAGTATCGCGGCGGCTCCAAGCCACGCGATCGGCGAAAGCCGATCGCCCGCAAGGGTGTAGCCGAAAACACCGGCGAACACCGGCTCCATGGTGAGGATGACCGCGGTGCGGGTGGGCGAGGCGTACCGCTGAGCGAACGTCTGGATGTAGAAGGCGGCTGCCGAAGCGAGCAAAGCGGTCACCCCGAGCGCGAGCAGCACCGCGGGATCCCAGACGGCTCCCAGGGCGAGCGGCTGTCCGAGGGCCAAACCCACCACGCTCAACGCGGCGCTCGCGACCGCCACCACCCCCAGCTGCACGACGGTGAGCAGAGCGGCATCATGATGTCGCACGTAGCGCGAAGTGGCCAGGATGTGGCCGGCGAAACTGAGCGCGCAGAGGAGCACCAGCCCATCACCGAGGAAGTGGAGCTCCGGCGAGCCCCCGGAGAGCAGGAACAGTCCGAGGGCCGCCAACGCCACGCCCACCAAAGCCTGACGATCCGGCCATATCTGCCACACCATGCCCTGGAGCATCGGCACGAGCACCACGAACATACCTGTGATGAAGCCGGCGTTCGAGGGGGTGGTGCGTTGCAGACCGAACGTCTGGAAGATGTACCCGGCGGCGAGAAGGAGTCCCATGACGACCCCGGCACGCAAGGCCCCCCGCAGATGCCCAGAACCGGCCGCCTGCCCAGAACCGGCCGCCTGCCCCGACGGGTCAACCCGCCCCGAGGCCCTCCCTCGCGCCGCGACCGACCAGCGCCTCGAGATCTTCAGCCCCACGGCCACGACGAGGGTAGCCAGCCCGAACCGTATGGCGATGAAGGGCAAGGGCGGCAACAGGGCGACCGCGTCTTTGACCATGACGAAGGTCCAGCCCCATACGGCCGTCACGCCCACCAGCAGCAGCTCGGCCACGATCTGTCTGCGCCGGTCCTGGATCGCGCCCGCGCTCGGAAGAGCGTGGGTCGGATGAGCGCCACTCGGATCGGTGGCACTCGGATCGGTGGCACTCGGGTTGGCTACGCTCACGTGGGCTCCGGGATGCGGCGCCGATGGGCAAACGCGCGGGCCTGCACGTGCGGCGTGCGGCGTGCGGCAATCGCGAGGTATACTACCAGACCGCATGCCGGGCGCGTCGCCGACACGTCTGGAGGCGGGCGTCGCCCCGCTCGGCCGCGTTTCTCGCCGCTGCGACCCTCGCCCGCCGTGTGCCCCGCCAAGATGTCGACCTCGGAGAGCCGCGTGACGAAACCCCGCCGTGGAGACACCCTCGAACTCGCCGTCACCGGCCTCGCCTTCGGGGGCCAGGGCATCGCCCGGGCCGACGACTTCGTGGTGTTCGTGGCAGGGGCGGTCCCCGGTGACGAAGTGCGCGCCACCGTCACGAAGGTCAAGAAGCGCTACGCCGAAGCGCGACTCGAGGGGGTCGTCCGGCCGTCGGGGGACCGTGTGAGTGCGCACTGCTCCCACTACGGCACCTGTGGAGGCTGTCGCTGGCAGAGCCTCGACTACGAGGTGCAGCTGCGCTATAAGGAGCAGCAGGTGGCGGACTCGCTCGAGCGCCTCGGTGGCCTCGAAGGCTTCACGGTGTCGCAGATCAAGGCGATGGACCACCCTTGGCGCTACCGCAACAAGGTGGAGTTCTCCATCGGGAGCGCGAGGGGACGACTCGTGGTGGGCTTCCACCCGCCGGGTCGTTGGGACGCGGTGCTCCCTCAGACCGAGTGCCACCTTCTTCCCCTCGCGACTGAGGGCGTCCGCGCCACGGTCGAGGAGTGGCTTCGGCACGTGGGGGCCGAGCCGTGGGACCCACGTGACCACGTGGGCTACGCCCGACACCTGACGATACGCGAAGCCCAGGGTACAGGAGAGGTGCTGGTGAGCCTCGTCACCGCCCCGGGCGCTCTGCCGGAACCGGTCGGCTTGGTGGATACCCTGCGCGCGCGACACTCGAAAGTGGTGGGCATCCTGCACGCGACGAACGCAGGCGAGGCGGAGGTCGCCAACGGCCTGCCCTTCGAAACGCTCTGGGGCCGGCCTCACCTGTACGAGACGCTCGGAGACCTCCGTCTGAAGGTCTCCATCGACGCCTTCTTCCAGACCAACACGCGCATGGCGTCCGTCCTCTACGAGGCGGCGGCGCAGGAGGCGGCTCTCTCCGGCGACGAGATAGTATGGGACCTCTATTCAGGTATCGGCTCGATCGCGCTGTTTCTGGCCAGACGCGCTCGGGCGGTACTCGGCATCGAGGTGGTCCCGGCGGCCGTCCGGGACGCCGTGGAGAACGCCGTGGAGAACGGGGTCACCTCAGCCACCTTCCTGGAGGGCAACGCGCGCGTGGTGCTCAAGGAGGTGCTCGAGGGCCGCCGCTCGCTGCCCTTCGAACTCGCCCACCCGGACGTGGTGGTGGTGGACCCCCCGCGCGGGGGCCTCGCCCACAAGGTGATCCACCGCATCGTCGCCGCGGGGCCTCGCAGGGTGGTGTACGTATCGTGCAACCCCACGACGCTCGCTCCCGATGCGGCCCTGTTCCACGAGCTCGGCTATCGGCTCACGCGGGTCACGCCGGTGGACATGTTCCCCCACACGCCCCACATCGAGGCGGTGGCGTTATTGGAGCCCGCGACGTAGCAGCCTGCCGGCGAGTAGATCAGCCTGGGTGAGAAGGAAGGCCAGGGCCACGAACGGCAGTGCGGGCACGGCCGATCGCCAAACCAGCGCCACCACGACCGCCACGACCAACGAACCGCCCATCGCCGCGAAGCCCGCGCGCGCCCGCAGGCCGGTCGCGGCCGCCCCCGTGGTCAGAAGAGCGAGGAACACCACGTCGCTGAGCCCGAGCCCGAGGCCCGCACCCGGGTACCCGAGGACGGGGAAGTGGATCAGCAGGTAATCGAGGATTCCGGGCGCCTGCTCAACCAGCGCCTTCGTGGGCCCGGCGAAGACGCTCCACGAGTCGGCAACGATGGCCGCGATAGCCACCACGGCGAGCCACCACCCCTCGGCGACCTGGCGCCCCAGAAGTCGCCCCCCGCCCGCGGCAAGAGCCACCTTGAAGGGTACGGCTATGCCCACCCACCCCAGCCGCGAGAGGGCCAAGCCGCCCGCCACGCCCACGAACACCAGGACTACGGTGCTACGAAGGGGCAGCTCTCCGCGCGCCATCACCCACGTAACCAGCAGCACGGGCGCGAGCCCGGCCAGGAACCCCACGAAGGCATCGAGCTCCAGCGGCCCGGGTGCGGGAAGGCGGGGCGAGACCAGGGTCACGAGAAGAGAGGCGGCAGCGCCGACAGCGAGGAGGGAATACGGCCGCCGGCGGGAATCTCGGGTGCCGGCGCCCCGGACATCGGCGCCCTGGACATCGGCGCCGCGGGTGCCGGAGGCACGGCCGGCGGAGTCGCGGGCGCCGCCGCCGCGGGCACCGGAGCCCCGGCCGGGCCCGTTCATCAGTAGGGCGGCTCGTCCCGGTGCCAGTCACCTAACGCGCGGAACGCGTTCCAGAACGCCCGCTTCTCGTCGGCGTCGTCGAGCGCGTCGTCGACATCGGGCGTGACGAGGGCACGGCAGGTGGGAGTGAGATCTTGAAGCTCACCGGGAGCCCACTCGACCTCGCGCATGGCGGCCGTGCGGTTCGCGTTCAACACATCGAGCGCCCGTCTGCCCATGATCACCACGATCTTGGGCTGGGTGATCTGGAGCTCCTCCAGCAGGTAGCCGGGGCAATTGGCCTCGCCCTCTCCAGTCTCCACTCCTACGCACTTCACCATGTTGGTGCCGTAGAGAAGCAGCGGATCGACGCCGAGCCGCTCGACGCTCTTCAACACGGCGGCGCCGGAGCGACCGAAAAACGACACACCCTCGCTCACCTCAAGGTAGCGCGGACCATACTTGACCATGAAGATGTCGGCCAGGGGGTGCCCCGAGCCCACGGTGGGCAAGAAGTCGCCGCGCGTGCAGAGGTGGCACTGGGTGACGGTGCGGTTCAGCTCGTTGCTCTCAGCGATCGCGCGTTCTTCGAGCTTCCGGTATATGTCGTTCGTCTCCGGGGGGAGGGGGGGGTGCTTCGACTTCTCTCGGGGCTCTGGTGTCATGCCGTCCTCCGCGGCCCAGGCCGATCCGAGTGCCCGGGGTTCGTGGAACATATTCGTCCCCCGCGGGGTGACTCCTTCGCGATGCTCCGAGGTCACGAGCCGGGAGTGACGTAATCGAGCGTGGAGCGCAAGAACTTGAGAGACTGAAGATAGAAGAGGCTCTTTCGCCGAGTCACGATGTCGGCCTCACGGAGGGCGGCCATGAACGAATCGGGGCCGTCGAAGCGCGGCATGCGGAGCATCGCGGTGCCAAGGCCGGGCAGCACGTGGGCGTCGCTGCCCGCGCCGGCCGCCACGTTGTACTTCACCGCGAACCGCTCGGCGGTGAGGTTGAACTGAGGCAGCATGTTCCGGGCGTTGTACGTCTCGATCACGTCGATGCGGTGCAGGTTGGCCACCATCGTCTGGTACGAGGGAGTGGTGCGCAGCCGATCGAACGGATGGGGGACGTACACGAGACCGCCCTGCTCCTTGATGAGCGAGAGCGTCTCGTCGAACGTGAGTCCCTTCGGGATGAGCGCCTCGAGGAAGAGGCCGATCACCTCTCCCTGCTGCGTCATGACCTCTTCGGCCACGATCACGAAAAGGTCGTCTCCGGCCAACTCACGGGCGAGACGGGCCCCCTCGATCGCGTTGTGGTCGGTGACGGCGATCGCGCCGAGGCCCACTTCGCGGGCGGTGGCGATCACGTCTTCCACCGAGCTCGTGCAGTCCTTCGAGTGAGAGGTGTGCATGTGTAGGTCGGCGTGGATCCACCCCCCGGGAGCCACGATCGGCCCCGACGCCCTGCGGTCGAGACGGCGCCTCGGCCTGGCTGCGGCAGGGGCCCCCACCTCCCGCGCGCCGCTCTCGGCACGACGCCCGAGCGACCGCCGGTAGATCTCGACGACGCTCCCGGCGACCTCTCTCATGTGCAGCCCCATCTCACACGCAGGGAGACCCGCGACGCTCTCCTCGGCCGAACCTAGACCCTCCAGCGCGGACCGCACGGCCGTCCCCAGACTCCCCTCCCGGCCCGGGTCGAAGTAGGCGACGTTCGACGTATTCTGTGCGATGCCACGCACGAGGGGGAGGTCGGGGGCTACGATCGGGCTCCCCGACGCAAGGGCTTCCGCGGCCGTCTGCAGAAGCCACTCGCCCCCGAGGAAGGGCAGGATCGCCACCGAGGCATCAGCGAAGCTCGCGGCCAACTCCACGGGATCGCTGAAGTCCACCCACTCCACTCTGGAGCGGAGCGCCCGGGGGGCCCGGCGGGGTGGCCACAGTTCGGCGGAGGGACTGTGCACAGCCACCCGCAATAGGTCGATGTTCGACGGGAAGGCCGTCGACAACGTGCGCATGAGAGTGCGGAGACCGCGTGAGTCGTCGCCACGATACACGTAGAGCGCGACGCGTGGCGTATCCGCGGACCCACCTCTCGGCGAGGTCTCGGAGGGCCGCGCGGCCACCGGGCCGAGCCGAGTGCCCAGAGGCACCAGGTGGTAGTCGCCTCCCAGACGCTCGGCCAGCACTACGGGAGCGGGCCGGCAGGTGACGATGCGCTCGTCGAGCAGTCGATAGAAGCGGGAGAGCACCGGAGCACCGATCTCGTAGGCCACAAGACCCGCCGGCGTGAGGTGGAACGTGGCGACCACAGGGCTGCGGGCCTCTCGGATCGCCGTGAAGCTGAGCGAGGGTGCGAGCGGTTCGTGCACGTGCACCACGTCGAACCCCCCACCCACCAGCACCCGCTCGAGCCGGGACAGCACGTCCACCGGCAGGCCGATGCTCGAGACCGACCCGTTCACCCTGAAGGCGAAACTCCGGCCGAGCGCGATCACCGGGACTCCGTCGGCGGCGCTGAGAGGGCCCCCTGCACGGGCCCCCGGCAGAAGGCGCTCGGGAGCCGCCGAACCGCGTTCCCATGAGGAGAGTAGGCCCAGCACCGGCTCCGCGGGCCGGCGGGTGAGCGCGCGCATGCGTCGCAGCTCCCCGGCTTCGTCCGACGAGGTGAGGACCACCGGCTGATGCCCGCGCGCAAGGAACTCTCGCGACAGATCGGCCACGTGACGGTTCACCGCGCACGGGCGGGCCCAGGAGAACGGGGTGACCAGAGCCACACGCAGGCTCTGGCCACTCATGACTCGACCCCGGAAACGCGCTCCGTACTCATCGGTACGCGTGTACCCCGGAGACCCCGCGGTCAGTCTCAGCCGGCCTCGATGGGCTCTGCGGCGGCAGGCGGCGCCGCGGTCGGTTCCGCGGCGGCAACAGGAGCGGGCGTCGCACCGGCGCCCGCGATGAACGCCTCCGTCGCGTCGTGCGCCTCGGTGTCGGAGACCTGCTGCGGCGGCGACTTCATGAAGTAGGAGGACGGGCCGTACAGGGCGCCCGAGATGCCGCGATCGAGCGCCAGCTTCGCGCAGCGCACCGCGTCGATCACGATGCCCGCGGAATTCGGCGAGTCGACCACCTCGAGCTTCAGCTCGATGTTCAGGGGCACGTCGCCGAACGTACGTCCCTCAAGCCGGATGTAGGCCCACTTGCGGTCATCGAGCCACTCGACGTAGTCCGACGGGCCGATGTGCACGTTCTTGGCACCGATATCGTAGTCGAGCTGAGAGGTGACCGCGTTGGTCTTCGAGATCTTCTTGCTCTCGAGTCGTTCACGCTCGAGCATGTTCAGGAAGTCGGTGTTGCCGCCCACGTTCAGCTGGCTCGTGCGCTCGAGACGCACGCCGCGCTCCCGCATCAGATGAGCCAGGACCCGATGCACGATGGTGGCGCCCACCTGCGACTTGATGTCGTCGCCGATGACGGGCAGACTGCGCTCCTCGAAGCGTTGGCGCCAGTACACCTCGCGGGCGATGAACACCGGCACGCAGTTCACGAACGCACACCCTGCTTCCAGCACCTGCTCCACGTACCACTTAGTGGCCATTTCGCTGCCCACGGGCAGGTAGCTCACCACGACGTCGGTCTTGGTGTCCTTGAGGATGCCGATCACGTCGGCGGTGGGGCCGGGCGCCTTCTCGATCACCTGAGAGAGGTACTTGCCGAGACCGTCGTGCGTCATGCCGCGGGCGACCGTGATGCCGGTCGTGGGCACGTCGGCGAACTTCACCGTGTTGTTGAGGCCGCCGTCGATGGCCACCGAGAGGTCCTTGCCGACTTTCGTCACATCGACATCGAAAGCCGCGGTGAACTCTATGTCTGAGATATGGTAGCCGCCCAGGTTCACGTGCATGAGCCCCGGCACGAACTCATCGTCTTTCGCGTCGCGGTAGTAGTGCACTCCCTGGATGAACGACGAGGCGCAGTTGCCCACGCCGACGATGGCGACCCTCACCTTATCGCCCAATGTGACTCCTCCTTCTCCTGCTTGGCTGCGGAACTCACGCGTGATCTAGCCGGCCCGCAGCTGTCGATAGGTATGTACGACCCGCTGGACCACGGTGAACGTGGTCAACGCGGCCAGGATGTAGACGATGTACGGAAGCACGTTGAAGAAGAGACCGACTGCGATGAGCACCACCCGCTCCGGGCGACTCATCAAGCCGACCTTGCACTCCAATCCAAGCGCCTCGGCCCTGGCCCTCGTGTAGCTCACGAGCACGGAGCCGAGCAAGGCGACGGTCACGAGCGCCACGTCCATCGACCGTCCCTGTCGCGAGAACAGATACGCGACCGCCACCAGGATAGCACCCTCCGAGGCGCGGTCGAGCGTCGAGTCGAGAAACGACCCGAACGGAGTGACCCGGTTGGCGAAACGCGCAAGGGCGCCGTCAAGCATGTCCAGGCTGCCGGCCACGAGGAACACGACGCCGCCGACGATCAAGAGTTCCCGCGCCACCAGCACCGCCGCCACCACATTGAGGAGGGCGCCGGTCACCGTGATCTGGTTGGGCGAGATATGCAGCCGGTCGAGCGCGCGCGTGAGCGGCCCGAGGAACCTCCGAACCCGCTCGCCCAGGAAGTCTCTCAGCCCGCTCATGGTATGGCCGCCTCTACGCCGCAAAACGCACCGATTCCAGCAGCACCCCGAGCGACCCGACAAACCACGCGGCCGCCGGCCGCCGAGGTGGCGTGGGTTGTCTCATTCCCGCACGCCCACTGTGTCTTCGTGCGCGGCGGTCTCGGGGGCGGCTTCGGGTGTGGGTTCGGGTGTGTCGGTGAACCCCGGTCCTGCACCCCCGACGTCCGTTACTTCCACCGGCACCACGTTGTCATCGCCCACCCATGCGGCGCGCGAGAGGCGGAACTCGAAGAAGTCGAAGGTGTGACGCGCCATGGCGAGAATCGGGAGCACGGCCAGCATACCCACGATGCCGCCCACCTCAAGACCGGCGAGCAGGGAGAAGATAACCACCAAGGGGTGTACCCCGACCGAAGTGCCCATGATGTTGGGGACAAGGATATGGTTCTCGAGCAACTGCACGAGCCAGAACAGCACCGCCACCCAGACGGCCGTCCCCGGGCTGTGGAAAAGGGCTAGAAGTACGGGGGGGATGGCCCCGAGCCAAGGTCCGACGTACGGGATCACCTCGGTGACGCCCGCCCACACCCCGAAGAGCAACGCGTACTGACTCCCCTCGGGCCAAACTCCCACTACGTCCCAACCCAACACCCAGACCCCGAGTCCGGCGGCGAGCCCCACCGACGAAGCCAAGACGGCCTGCCCCTTCACGTAGCGGGTGAACGACACCTGCATGCCGCGCAGATAGGCCTCAGCCACCAGGTTGTCGGTGGGAAAAACGCGGGTCAACGCGCCGAAGATGCGCCGCCCGTCGATGAGCATGTAGAAGCTCGCGATCAAGACGAGCAGCACCGTCGCCGCCCCTCCCGCCACTCCCACCCCGAGGTTGAAGATCGTGCCCAGCGACTGCAGCCCCGTGCTGCCCAGCCATTCGGTGGAAAGCGCTGCGACCCCGCTCAGATCGACATGGATGTCGTAACGGGACAGGTATTCCTCGTAGATGGGAAGTTGCCGGTTGAACATGCCCCCCCACTCCGGCGCGCGCTCCACGAGCGCCCGCGCCTGCCGCGCGAGCGGCGGAACGGCTACGAACAGGAAGAGCCCGAGTACCGACAGGAGCGCGAGGTAGACCACCGGCACGCTCACCCCTCGAGGCAGCCGGATGCGTTTCCGCAGGATCTCTGCGACCGGGTTCAGGAGCAGGGCGACGAGGGTGGCCATCAGGAGCACGAAGAGGGCATGACTCACCGAACGGGCAAGGTAGACGCCCAACCCGACGGCCAGCGGCAGCATAACCAGTTGGACCCAACGGGGTATCGTTACCTGCAAGTCGCCTTCCTTCTCTTGACGGTTCCCCCGCCCAATGCGGGCATTTCTGGTCTTCGTGCCCCACCCATGTTACTGTACGGTTGATGTCAGCGCAGCTTTCTCGACAAAACACCGCGCGCAAGAAGCGTCGCAGACTGATAGTCGTTCGGCGCAGACGGCTCCGATTCGGGGTCGTACTCGTTCTGAGCTTCCTTGCCGTGACCGCGTATACCGTGTTCTCGCTGGTGGAGCGCTCGACGGCGCAGGTGACCGGAACAGAACTCCTCGTGGTCGACAAGCCCGCCGCGCAAGGCCCGGTAGATGCCGCGGGGCCCATGTACCCCGTGTTCGCGCGACTCGACACCCGCAACCTCGTTCTCCCTGTCGCCGCTCAGGCCGCCACCATCATCGCCTACCATCCCCTCATGGACGAGCGCGCGGTCACCCTGACCCCGGTGGGCGACCAAGTGAACGGTAGCGTGGTCTCCCGCAGTCTCAAGCGTGTCTTCTCCGAAGCGTCCGCAGTGCGCTACTACCTGATCAAGGACAAGGAGCGCAACCTCTCCGGCACCGGCTGCGTCAATGTGGGCGCACCCGCGGGCACGCCCATCGTGAGCCCGGTGTCCGGCGTGATCACCGGCGTCACCGAGTACACTCTGTACGGGAAATACCCCGACGTGCAGATCGATATCGCGCCCGACGGCGTGGGCGACGTGACTCTCTCGTTGCTCTTCGTGGACGAACCCACCGTCACGATCGGTCAGGTGGTGGTGGAGGGCAAGACTCAGCTGGGGAAGGTGCGGGCGTCGCAGGGTGATCTTGGAGAGGCCCTCGCCGAGTTCACGCGCGACACCGGCAGCCACGTGCATATTCAGGTGATCCGAGGGATCCCAGGCGAGTAGCACGATCCCAGGCGAGTAGCACGATCCCAGGCGAGTAGCACGATCCCAGGCTGGTAGCACGCCCGCGTCGCGTCAGCGACCAGCCGCGTCGTTCCTACCCCGGCGCAGCAACCCCCGCAAACCGCCGTCCTTCTCGCCCTTCGACGATGCGCCCGCGGCTAGTTTGAGTATCTCCTTCACCAGCTCCACGCGTAGCTCCTGACTCGCGAGCCGACTGAACATATGATCGACTCGGGCGGCCGTCTCGGGCGGCGGAGCGTAGGTGTAGAGCACATCCCCCCGTGCACCGAAGGCGCGACTAATGAGGCCCCTGGAGATAAGCCTGTCGAACGTGGGCGTCAGGTCACGCTCGGCGCGCCCGACCACATGCGCGATCAGTTCGGCCGGCATGTTTTCCGCGCGGCGCGAGTGCAGGCATTCGAGCACATCCCAACAGGCGAAGGTGGGAACGAAATCGCGCGCCCACTCGGCCACCGGCTCCGCGGGGTCCGTGGCGGTGACGCCCGCCGCACCGACATCCGGCTCTGCGGGATCAGCCGCTTCGACATCCGGCTCGCCGGAAACCGCGGCGGCGAGATCCAGGACACCAGGGTCCATCGGGCGATCCTCGGGGAGTAGGTCGCCGAAGTCAGATCCCACAGGTCTTTGCCTCGATGTACCGGAGGGCGTCGAAGGCCGCCGACGCCCCTCCGGAGGCGGCGGTCACCACTTGCTTGAGCGTGTTCGCGGTGAGGTCGCCCGCCGCCCACAGCCCGGGCACCGAGGTGAGCCCCGAGTTGCCGACAGTCACGAACCCCAAGTCGTCGAGACCCGCTACGTCCAGGAGCAGCTCGTTCACGGGGTCGACCCCCACGAAGATGAAGACGCCGTCGAGCGGGAGGAACTCGTCGGGCTCCCCTTTGGTCGAAGCGAGCCGCACCCCCTTCACCTTGCCGCCCTCGCCCACGATCTCAGAGACGACGCGGCTCCAGCGCAGGTCGATCTTCTCGTTCTGGAAGCAGTACTCCTGGATGCACTCGGTAGCGCGCAGCTGATCACGCCGATGTATGACCGTTACCGTGGTGGCGAACTTCGTGAGGAAGAGCGCCTCTTGGAGGGCCGCGTCCCCGCCCCCCACCACGCATACGGCCTTGTCACGGAAGAAAGCGCCGTCGCACGTGGCGCACCACGAGACCCCGCGGCCGGTGAACTCGGCCTCGCCCGGTACGCCGAGCTTCTTGGGCACCGCTCCCGTGGCCACGATCACCGCGCGGGCCCCGATCTCCTCCCCGTCTACGGTGAGCACGAAATCGGTGCCCTCGGTACGGAGGGACTCGACGGGGCTGAACGTGCGGAACTCGGCGCCGAACCTCTCGGCCTGCTTGAACATGAGCTCGCCGAGATCGGCCCCGGAGATGCCCTCCGGGAAGGCGGGGTAGTTCTCCACCCACTCGGTGGTGACGATCTGCCCACCGGGAAGACCCTTCTCGAAGACCACGGTGCGCGCCCGGGCGCGGGCTCCGTACAGCGCGGCGGCCATCCCGGCGGGACCACCGCCCACAACAGCGATATCCAACATCTCCGTCACAAATACCCTCCTACCACTGTATGCCTAAGTATATAGTATGCCCCAGGAAGAGGACATCAAGACCCCTTCCACCTACCAGACACGGGTCGTACCGCCCCCAGGCGCCGGAGTGCGCGGGGCGGGATCCCCCGCTTTACGACGTTCTTCCAGCGCGGACCGAACAGACGCATCACGAGTTCCCGGCGCCGCAGGATCTCGGCCTCGTCGAGATCTCGAGACGTCACGCCAATGACCGTGCGCGTGCTCATCACGCCGGGACGGTGAAGCGGATCGTCGTACGAGGGATCGATGTCGTGCCCCTCGGCCCGGCACCGCTCCAGCAACCGTGTGCCGGGGTAGGGTTGGGCCAGGTTCATCGAGACGGCGACAGGACCTCCGAGCGCCCGGATGCGCTCCAAGTACCGCAACCCCGACTCGAACATCTCCTTCGTCTCCCCGGGATACCCGATCATGTAGAAGAGCGTGATGCGGGGGATCCCGAGACGCACACAGAGCTCCACCATCTCGAATGCCGCCTCGAGGTCCAAGCGCTTCCCCATGATGTCGAGCGCGAGCGGATCACCGTGTTCGAGACCGAACACCAGCTCGGTGCAGCCGCTGCGCATCATGAGGTGCAGAAGGTCGCGATCGATGCCGTCGATGCGGATGCCGTTGGGAGGCCGCCACGTGAAGGGTGCGTCGCTCGCCGTCTCGCGCAGACGCACGAACCCCTCGAGGATCGAGGCCGCCCGTCCCCTGTCGAGCGTGAAGTTGTCGTCTTCGATCTCGATGGCCCGCACGCCGAACCCCCGCACGAGCCGTTCCACCTCGGCGAGAGCCGCCTCGGCGGACCGCGCTCGAAAACCGCGGCCGTAGACCGGGTGGATCGAGCAGAACTCGCAGTCGAAAGGGCAACCGCGTGACGTGACCACCGATGCGGTCCGCCCGGTGGCCCCCCGCGGCGAACAGCCCAAGTACCTGGTGAAGTGCGGCACCTCGGTGTCGGGCGACGCCAGCGTGTCCAGATCGGCCACGAGACGGGTGCGTTCGAAAACACCCTCGCACGAGCCGTTCGGGGAGTAGACACCCGCAAGCCCCGCGACCCCCACACCGTCGGCAAGCGTCGCGAACGCCGACTCTCCCTCGCCGACCACGATGGCGTCCACTTCGGCCCGAAGCGCCGACTCCGGCTGAGCCGAGGGATAGATCCCTCCCATCACGAGAAGCGCATCGGGGAACCGGTCCTTCAGCGCGGCGCACAGCTCGTGCACGAGGGGAGCCGACTGACTGAACGGTGCCGTGACGCCGATCAGCTGCACGTCTTCCGGCACCTGCTCGACGATGGCTTCAGGTGCGAGACCAACAAGCCAGCCCCCGGCCTCCGCACGCCTCTCGTGGAACCCGAGCAGGAGCGCATCCACCAGGGTGACCTCGTGATCGAGTGAGCGCAGGTGCGACGAGAGCCCCCGCAGGCCGAGGCAATGCGAGAGCACCGCGTCCTCTCGACGCGGGAACAGGAACGGCGGGTTTACCAGGCAGACTTTCACGATCCTCCACCAGAGGCGCTATCTCCGCCTTCTTGCGGGCACGGCCGTCGGGGAACCCCGTGACCACTGTGCCACACTATCACCGCGCCGGGAAGGCCGTCCCGGCGAACGGTGCCTCTCGCACCGGTGTGCGGGTATCCTCGCCGGCCGGAAGGCGATCGGTCCCTAGGAGCCATCGGCTTGCGCGAGCGACCGCCACACGGCGCGCCCACGCCACGCCAGCAGTCCGGTGCGCAGCGAGTCTCCCACGGTGAGGGCTGCCACCCCCACGTAGAGACCCAAGACTCCGCCGCCAAGGACCCCAGCCACGAGCACGCAGCTCATGCTGAAGAGCGAGAGCGCGACCGCCTCGGTGATCAAGTGGGTGCGACGAGTGTGCACCACCATGCCCTGAAACCAGCTCTGCAGCATGCTGAGCGCCGGCAGCGGCAAGGCGAACCACAAACTCAACCGCGCGACGTCGGCAAGATCCTCCGGGAGCCCGATCACGGCGCGGAACCAGAAGTCGCCCACAGGAGGAGTGAGAAGGGCTGTGAGGCCGACCGACGTGGCCGCCGCCCCCAAGAACGCAAAACGACGCAATGCGCTAAACGAACCATGTTCGTCGAGCAGGGCGACCACCACCTCGTTGTAGGCGAAGCCGAAGCTCCTGAACATGAAGCTCACGCCGGTCACCACCGGCCACAGGGCGAGCGAATCGAGAGCGTTGGGCATTCTGCTCAGGGCCGCGCTGCCCAACGGGCTCGCGAACAGGGCGATCACCGAGGTAACAGACAGCGGGATGTAGAAGGCAAGGAAGGGACGCAGTCCAAGCCAGGACGCGCCGGGCGCCGAATCCGGCAGCTGATCGCGCAACACCGGGGTCACGCGGCGCTTCACGTAGAACGCCTCGGAGAACACACCCGCGTTCATGGCCACGGCGGCAACGACGATACCGGGGATCGACCCCACGGCGTAACCGACGGCGAGCACGGCGGCGTCGGCCGCCAGACGTACGAGGGTGCCGGTGCCCACGGCTCCAGAATGGCCGAAGCGAATAAGTACACCCTGGTTGAAACGGCGGTACGCGATGCCCCATGTCCAGGGGATCATGATGGCGAGCCCCACCCGCGCCGGACCCACCACCTCGGGCGGAGCATCGATGAGGGAGCCCACCACGACCCCGTAGAGAGGCGTGAACACTATCGCCGAGTGAATCAACGTCAGGGCCGCACTCACCCAGAGCATGAAGCGCCTGATCTTCAGGTACGCCGCCCGGTCCTTGGAGAGGGCCGTGGAGGCGGCAAGGAGCATCACGATGGGCGACTCGATGAGCAGGGCGAGGGGGAACACGACGCCCCCGAAGGCGGCGAGGTTCACCTTCGGGTCGATGAGGCGGGCCACCACAGCGCTGACCGCGGGAACTTCCAGCCCCATGAGCAGCCAGCTCAAGGCCAGAGGCCACCACGTCTTGGCGACGCGGCCCAGAGTCAGCGTCGGGGGGGCGGACATGAGGCCATGATAGCCCAGAGCCGCGCGCCCGGCTCGCCGCGCGGGCGCCGACCCCTACCGCGACAGCCGACCGGAACCTACCCCTCCACCTCCACACTTTTCCAGAAGGCGACATAGTCCTTGATCTCCCGCGCGCGTTCCTGCCCGCCCCTCCCGCGCGCCGAGCGACCTCCGTGCGCTGCCCGCCGGTGAGCGCGAACCAGAGAGGGAGCACAACGAGAAGCGTGCCGCCGATCATGTTTGCCGATCCCCGCCGGAATCACGTTCCAGACCAGGGCCTGTCCCCATCCGGGGTCTTCGCCGGTCGGCATGATGAGCGAGAAGAAGTCGCGCCGTCGATCTGTCGGCGGCCTCGGGCTCCGCCGCACCGCCGGACGGCGCCCCGCTGGGCGGGCCGCCGCAGGCGGACCCGCCACAAGCTACGGGTGAGTCAGTCGGAACGACCTACCAGATCGGCCTTTCTCGCCAGGTACTCGTCGCGGTCGATCTCGCCGCGAGCATAACGCTCGCCGAGGATATCGATGGCATCCGCCCGTGGCACGGGAGCCTGCGCGGGGACCGAAGGTGCGGCGAAGGGCGGTTGCCCGGCCTGGACCCCGTAGTACTGAGGGCTCGCCTGCACGTACCCGGAGGGTGGCGGCGCGGCCGCCGATCCCCGATTCCGCGTCACTTCGACTACCAGCCATATTATCGCGCCCACGATCAGCAGGGGCACCACGCCCATCAATCCGAAACCCATCAGAAGACCTCCTATGCTGTCGAGGCCGCCGCCCAATCCACCCAGGCCGCCGCCCAATCCACCCATCATCCCGCCGCCGCCCATCATGATCGATCAAGCTCCTTTCGCGCCGGCTACCAGGCGCCTCACTCGGCTGACGTCGATTCGAGATCAGCCACCTTGAGCGAGCAGCGCCTCTTTCCTTGATGACTATCGCAGACGGGTGTGAAGGAAACGTAAAAGGAGCGCGTCGCTCGACCGACAGGGGGCAGCATCGCCGATACTCCAAACTGCATTGCTGGTGACGTGGACCGTGAATTCACGCCGAACGGGCTTTCACCTTACGCGCCGTAACGTGGAGCGACCAAGGCCGGGACCTGAAGTCGCGGCTGTTTGAAGCTCGAATCCCCGGGCCGGGGGGATATTCTCGGGTTCGGGGATCGGCACGTACCCGGCTTCAAAGTCGCAGCATGTTCTTCAGTTCGGGGAGCGCCCGCCGCGACACCGGCACCTGGCGTAGACGGCCCGCCCGCAGTCGCAGCTCGTACTTCGAAGGGCTCACCACCTCGATTCTCTCGACCATGCGAAGGTTGATGATGTAGGAACGGTGTACCCTCGCGAAGGGTGGCGCCGGCAGCAACCCCTCGAGTTCGGCGAGGGAGTAACTACTCGAGAGCAGGGACTCGGTCGCCGTATGCACACGGCAGTACTGGCGCTCGGCTTCGAAGACGATGATGTCCTCCAGCGGCAGTAGCCGGATGCTGTCCGCCGTGTGACGCACGGGGAAGAGGTCGATCAAGCCGCGTCGGGGCGGGGCGATGTCGGCCTCGACGGCGTGGAAATGCTCGAGCAGGTGCGCCATCGCCAGGCCGAAACGCTCGGGTGGGACCGGTTTCATGAGGTAATCGTTCGCCGCTACTTCGAACGCCTGCAGCGCGAACTCCTCGTAGGCGGTGACGAAGATCATGTAGGGCCGGGGGCGCAGCCGGCTGGCCGACTCGGCCACGGTGATGCCGCTCTTGCCCGGCAGATTGATATCGAGGAACAGCGCGTCGAAGCTCTCCTGTTCCAGTATTCGCAGAGCCTCCGGAACCGACGCCGCCTCCGCCGTAACTTCGATCATGGGGAACGATCGGAGTAGGTGGACGATCTCTTTGCGGGCGAAAGGCTCGTCATCGACGACGAGTGCTGTCAGCTTCTGCACTGTCGCTCCCCGTCTCTCATCGCGCGCCTGGCTCCGGAGCGCGTTCAATTCGGTGGTTCGGGGCGACCGACAGCGCGGCTGCGGCGACGGCGACCGAAGGATCCTCACGCATGGCGCCCAGAGTGAGGGTCACGCGAAGGCCCGGGTCGAGATTCTCCACCGCCACGTCCCCCAGTTCGTGCGCCAATGCCCGCAGGCGGCGAAGGGTGTTCCGGAAACCCACCCCTTCCCTGACCTCCGACTCCTCGTCCATGAGAGCGGCGAGCTCGACATCGCTCAGGCCTGGGCCGTCGTCCTTCACCTCGATGGACAATCTCCCGTCGGCCACCCGGGCACGCACCGTTATACGGATGTGACTGCCCTGCAGGCCGTGTAGCACGCAGTTCTCAACCAAGGGCTGCAGGATCAGCACAGGGACCAGCAGCCGCACGGTCTCCGAGCCGATCTCCTCGTGGTAGCTGATCATGTCGGGGAACCGGATGCTCTCGATCTCCAGGTACTCGCGCACCAAAGCGAGTTCCTCCTGAAGGGTGATGAACTCGGACCGGATGCGGAACGTGCGCCGCAAGAGGGAGCTCAGCCGAAGCACCACGGTCCTCGCCACCGGGGGATCGACGACGCATGCCGAGCTGATCGTATTCAGCACGTTGAAGATGAAATGAGGGTGGATCTGAGCCTTCAGGGCTCTCACCTGGGCTTCGACCGCGAGCCGGCGGTGCACCTCCACCTCATGGAGCTCGAGCTGGCTGGAGAGCAGGCGCGAAAGACCGGCCGCGAGAAACACGTCGGCTTCGCTGACGGCGTCTGGAGTTACGCGGTAGAACTTGATGGCGCCGACAGCCTGTTGGGATACGAGCAACGGCGCGATCACTCCGCAAGCGAGGCAGCAGTCCGGTTGCGAACACCGCACGTCGCTGCGGGAACGCACCACGGACACCCGACGTTCCCGCAGCGCGGTGCGGGTGGCTTGGGTGGCGATCGGATCGCCCGCCCGATGGTGCTCGGATTCCGCTCCCTCGAAGGCGAGGATGCGCTCGGTGTCGGTGATGGCGATGGCGGCGAAGTCGAGCTCGCGGAAGAGCACGCGAACGAGTTCGGAGGCTGAAGCAGGACCGAGGCCCTTGCTCAGGATAGGGAGTGAGTCCTCCACGATCGTGAGGATGGTGGCCGCGAGCCGGTCGCGCGGCGCAGGCATCGCGGCGGCGGCGACCGCAGGAGGCGACACCGTGCGTGCACGGGGAATCCGCCTGACCACCCCCGCCCTTCTTCTTCTCGACCGAGCGGCCGAGTCGAAACGTCCAGACACGTGCCCCCCTAGCGCTTGTGCCGTGCGAGGCACTATAGCAGCCGCGATGAGGGGCGAGCAGGACCGCGTGTACCGCTCACTCGGGCATCCAGGCCATTCGGAACCATCATGCGCCGTTCGGAAACGCGGCTCGGCACTTCCTGGGGGGCTGCATATGATGTATGGGTCGGTGTATCGCGCCTGCGACGCGCCGCAGGGGGAACTCGCACAAGGGGGACATATGTTGCACCACGCACCCGGTCTACGAGCACCGTTCGGTCCCGATTCGCAGACGGCAACCCATCTTGCCACACCCGAAGCGCAGCGAGGAAAGGAGTAGCCGCATGGGATTCTCCGTCGATATCGACACTGGAGGGACCTTCACCGACGGTCTCTTCAGCGATGGAGCCCGCCTCGCGCGGGCAAAGGTAGACACCACACCGCACGACCTTACGATATCCCTGCTCAACTGCATCTACGCAGGAGCGACTGCCTTCGGTTTCCCGAGTACCAGGGAATTCCTGCATCAGTGCGACATCGTGCGCTGGTCCAACACCATCGCCACCAACGTGATCGCCGAAGGCAAAGGCCCGAAGGTAGGGCTCTTCGTGACCGAGGGCTACGAACGCTCCCTGTACGGCGGCAACGGGCCGAGTCAGGCGATAGGCCGGCTGGTACAGCAGGAGAACGTCCTTGGCGTGACGCAGCCCTTCGACATGGAAGACCTTCTGATGCACCTGAAGTCACTTCTAGACAAGGGCGTGCGGCGCATCTGCATAAGCCTCCATGACGGCCTTGAGAACAGCGCAGACGAGGTCTTCATCAAGCGGGTGTTCGAGGACCAATACCCCGATCACTATCTCGGTACGATCCCGCTCCTCATGGGCAGCGATATCTGCAAACACCCGGACGACATGACGCGTACGCACGTGGCCCTGCTCAACGCCTACGTGCATGGGCCGATGGCTCAGGCCATGTTTAAGGCCGAGGACGATCTGAAGCATCAGGGCTTCGCCCGCCCGCTTCTGATAGGCCACATCGACGGCGGAGTAGCCCGGGTCGCCAAGACCAAGCCCGTGGACACCATCGAGTCAGGACCCATCTTCGGGGTCCATGCCGCCGCCCATTTCGCTCAGCATTACGGCCTGCCACGGGTGATCACCCTCGACGTTGGGGGCACCACCACCAAGGTGGGAGTGGTGAAGGACGGCCGGCCGGACTTCACCCGGGAAGCCGACCTGTTCAACGTGCCTCTTCGCCGGCCGATGCTCACCCTGAAGAGCATCTCCCTCGGTGGGGGCACGGTGGCTCGGGCGTCCGACGGCAAGGTGGCGCTTGGTCCTGACAGCATGGGTGCCTACCCAGGCCCCGCCTCCTACGACCTCGGAGGCACCGAAGCCACCGTCACCGACGCCTACCTGATCAACGGCTTCCTCGACCCGGACTACTTCGCGGGCGGCGCTAAACGAGTGGTGGCCGAGCGCGCCGAGCAGGCCCTGGTCCGGGCGGTCGGCGGGCCTCTGGGCGTCGACGTGCAGCGCGCCGCCGCGCGAATCGCCGACACGGCCATCGACATGGTGACCGAGGACGTCAGACGTGCTGTGGCGGCCGGCCACACCGGCGAGCCCGGCGAGCCTGGCGATCACGCGCTCTTCGCCTTTGGCGGCAACGGCGGCATCGTCGCCGCCCGGGTCGCCGAGAAGGTGCACGTGCGCACGGTGTACGTCTTCGCGCTCGGCTCGGTGCTGAGCGCTTTCGGCTCCTCTGTGGCCGACATCTCACACACCTACGAGTACTCGCCCTTCATCCCGGTCGGCGACACGGCCACGCTCGAGACCATCGTGAACAACATGTGGGAAGAGGCGTGCCGCGACTTCCGCGGAGAGGGCTTCGAGAAAGACCGGATACTCGCCGAGGTGGAGTTCACGGTGACACAGTCTCCAGACCACCACGAGGTGAGCGAACTCCTCTGTGGTCTCGGCATCGATGGGCACATCAGCGCGGAGGCAGCCGGCCAGTGCCTCGTCGATGGGGGCGTGCAGCCCGGGAGGGATTCGGTCGTGGAAGTCGTTCGCCTGAACGCGAAAGTGAACGTGGTCAAGACCGAGCTCCCGGCGCTGGAGATGGGCCCGGAAGACGCGAGTGCCGCCCGCAAGGGGAGCCGCACCGTGTGGTGGACTGCCGACGAAGGAGTCGAAACAGTGGTCTACGAATGGGACCGGCTGCATGCCGGGGCCAAGGTGACCGGCCCAGCCATCCTCGAGGGCGTCGACGCGACCTACCTGGTGCCCCAGCATTGGGACCTCACGATCGACGCGCTCGGCAACGGACGCATGGAGAGGAGGTAGGCATGGGCAGGCGAATCGCCATGACCGAGTACCTTGACGTCGACATCGACGACATGAAGTGGCTCTGCTCCGCCTGTGGGGAGGATCTGATCGACATCGACAGCAACTACAAGAAGGGGTGCCTCGTGCACGCCCGCGATCCGCGCGAAGTGCACAATCCGGTGTTCGAGGCCGAGTTCAATTTCGCTCCCGACCCTGCTTGGGTGCGCATCATCGAGTTCTACTGCCCTGCCTGCGGAGTGCAGATTGAGACCGAGTATCTGCCCCCCGGCCATCCGGTCACCCAGGACATCGAGATCGACGTGGTGGCGCTGCGCGAACGCGTCGACGCCGGCGAGCTGTCCATCGTCGACAAGCGTCTGGAGGTACGCTCGTGAACACCATAGACATCGATGCCGGCGGCACCTTCACCGACCTCGTCCTGAGGGTGGGTGACGCGACCGTGATGAAGAAAGCGCCGACCACCCAGTACGACCTCTCGGTATGCTTCCTCACCGTGATCGAGGAAGGCGGGCGCGACCTGGGGATGGAGCTCGACGAGCTGTTGCCCAAGATCGACCTGGTGCGCTACTCGACCACGGTGGCGATGAACCGACTGATCGAGCGCAAGGGGCCGGCCCTGGGGTTGATAGCCACCGAGGGGCAGGAAGACTGCATCCTCATCGGCCGGGGCGCCCAGTGGGTGGACGGCACGACCCCCACCGAGCGGCGCAACCTGGCCGTGCAGAAGAAGCCCCAGCCCCTGATCCCCCGCGAGATGATCGTAGGGGCCAAGGAGCGCATCGATAGCTTCGGTCAGGTGATCCGGCCTCTCGACGAGAAGGCGCTCCGCGCCGGCATCCACTACCTGGTCGACAAGGGAGTGCGGGGGTTCGTCGTCTCGCTCCTCTGGTCGCACGTGAACCCGGTGCACGAGAAGCGGATCAAGGAGATCATCCGCGAGGAGTACAAGGACTACACGCTGGGCTACTTGCCGGTGGTCCTCGCCAGTGAGGTGATTGGCCGGTCGGGCGAGTATCAGCGCACCATGACCGCGGTGCTCGACGCCTATCTCTTCCGAGCCATGCAGATCGAGCTCTCCGGCATGTGGGACACGCTGCGCGAATACGGCTACCGCGGCCCGTTCATGATGGTGCACAACTCGGGCGGCATGGCCGAGGTGTTCAAGACCGACGCCGTGCGTACCTACAGCGCGGGGCCCGTCGCAGGCCTCATCGGCGCCCACCACCTGGCCAAGAAGTTAGGCTACCGCAACGTGATCGCCAGCGACGTGGGCGGAACGAGCTTCGACGTGGGCGTGGTGGTGGAGCAGAACGTGCGCAACTACGAGTTCCGGCCCATCATCGGTCAGTGGATGGTGGGCATGACCATGCTGCAGACCATCTCCATAGGAGCGGGAGGCGGTTCGATCGCCCGGATCAACGAGATGGTGGGCAAGCGGCTCGAGGTAGGGCCGCAGAGCGCGGGCTCATATCCGGGCCCGGCCTGCTACGACCAAGGCGGAGAGGATCCCACCGTCACCGACGCAGACGTGGTCTTGGGCTACCTTGACCCCGAATTCTACTTCGGCGGGCGCATGCTGCTGGACAAGTCCCGGTCGGCGGAGGCCATCAAGACCAAGATCGCCGACCCCCTTGGCCTGCAAGTGCACGAGGCGGCCCATCTGATACGCAAGATCGTCGACAGCAACATGGGCACGGCCATCCGCAAGCAGATCCACCTGCGCGGCTTCGACCCGCAGGACTTCGTGCTCTTCGGCTTCGGTGGAGGCGGCCCCACCCACGTGGCCGACTACATGGGCGACATCCCCACAGCGGTGGTGTTCCCCTTCTCGCCGGTCTTCTCAGCGCAGGGGTCGTCGGCGATGGACATAGTGCACGTGTACGAGCTCTCCCGTCGTTTCATGCTGATGGAGCCCAACACCAGGAAGTTCGCCACCGAGTTCGAGGCCTTCAACGATGCCGTGGAGTTACTCATTGAGAAGGCCAAGAAGGAACTCGCCGGCGAGCGACTGCCGGTGGAGCAGGCCGTGTTCCGCCTGGAACTCGACATGCTCTACGGCGGTCAGGTGCATCGGAAGCGAGCGAGTTCACCAATCATGGCCGTGAAGTCGGAGGCCGACGCGCGGCTGGTGTATGAGGAGTTTGAACGGGAGTTCAGCGAGACGTTCAGCCCGCTGGTAGTACACCGGGAGGGCGGCGTCTATGTGGAGAACTTCGTGATCACGGTAAGCATCCCCACCGAGAAACCGGCCATCGCGACGTACAAAGGCAACGGCGCCGGTCTGGAGACCGCCCTCAAGGGCAGTCGGAAGTGCTACTGGGGCGGGACGGGCAGTTTCGAGGACACCCAGGTGTATGAGTACACCAGGTTGGCGCCGGGCCACGTGATCACCGGCCCCGCCGTCCTCGAGACCGAGTACACCACCGTGGTGGTGCCCCCGGCCTTCCTTTGCAGCATAGACGAGCACCTATTCGGCCACATCACCCGGGCCTGAAAGGAGGAATTATGTCGATCCCCAGTTCCGAAGATAAACTGGCCATGATCAAGGTTGAACCGGCAGACCCCGACGAGCTCCGCTGCGTGTACGCCCTCGGTCAGGGCGAGTACGAGGTGGGCTTCGAGCGCACCAACAACATCCTCGACGAGGCCATGGAGGTGTTTGTCCGTTCGTCCCGCAGCTCCATGGGCGTCGCAGGCGACTCCATGGTGGCCATGTTCACGGCCAAGGGCGATCTGGCCAACGCCAGCTGCGGCACCTATCTGCACGCCGTGATCCAGCCCATCATCATCAAGTACATCCTGAAGCAGTATGGTGAGAACCCGGGTATCAAGGATGGCGACGTCTGGTTCGCCAACGACGCTCTCTACGGCGGCATCCACAACCCCGACCAGGTGGTGCTGACCCCCGTCTTCCACCAGGGGGAACTCATTGCTTGGAGCAGCGCCGCCATGCACACCACCGAGACCGGCGCTATCGAGCCGGGCGGCATGCCCGTGACGGCCACCTCACGCTTCAGCGAAGGCATGAACTGCCCGCCCATCAAGATCGGCGAGAACGGCCGGATCCGCGACGACTTCGCGGAGATGATCGGCGCCTTCGGCATACGGGCGCCTCAGATGGTGATCATCGACCTGAAGGCGCGGGCCACCACGGCCGACCGGGCCCGCAGGCGGCTGGTAGAACTGGCCGACGAGCGAGGCCGCGACTACGTGGTGGGCCTGCTGCGTAAGTTGCTGCTCGTGGCAGAGGAGGGCGCGCGCAAGCGCATCAGCTCCTGGCCCGACGGAAACTTCACCTGTGTGAACTTCGCCGACAGCGCCGGCGTCGAGATGGGACTGCTGCGCACGAGCCACCTCACGCTGCGCAAGAAGGGAGACCACCTCACCTTCGACCTCACCGGAGTGTCGCCTGAGACCCCCTACTCGTACAACGCCCACCCCCAGGCGGTGGTGGGGCACATCTCCAACTTCATCTACGAGTACATCTTCCATGACCTGCCCATCTCGAACGCGTCCTTCGCGCCCATCGACTTCGTCTTCCCGCCCAACACCTGCTTGAACCCCGACGCCAGGGCCGCCACAAGCTGCTCGGTGATGATCTCCACGGGGGTCATGAGCGGAATGCACAACGCCTTCGGCAAGATGATGTACTGCACCCAGGAGATGTGGCCGCAGGTGTCGGCCTCCCAGGGGAACGCCGGGAACGCCATGGTGCTGGCCGGGCTTTCCCAATGGAACCTGCCTTTCGCCGATATGCTGGCGTACTCGCTGAACAGCGAGGGCCAAGGCGGCCGACCGACCATGGACGGCGTCAACGCCTTCGGCTTCCCCTGGTGCGTGTTCGGGCGCACGCCCGACGTGGAAGAGATGGAGAACGATCTGCCGTTGCTCATCCCACTCTCGAACCACTGGACCGACTCATGCGGCCACGGGAAGTACCGTGGCGGCGTGGGCACCGTACAGATCTGGGTGACCCACCACGTGCCGCTCGTATACTTCATGGCCATCAGCGACAACAGCAAGATGCAGACCCCCCAGCCCCTCTTCGGCGGCTACGCGCCATGCACGGTTCCCGGCGTCAGCGTGCGCGGCGCCGACATCATGCAGAAGCTGGCAGCAGGCGGCGACTTTGCCCTCGATCCGGCCGAGATGCTGGCCGAGAAGACGGTGGACGGAGACTGGCAGTATGAGTTCTTCAGCCGCAGCGTGCGCCCCTGCAGTCAGGGCGACATCATCACGTTCGGGTTCGCCACAGGCGGCGCCGGCTATGGCGACCCGCTCGACCGCGATCCGGAGCTGGTGATACAAGACCTGAAGGACAAGATTGTCTCCGACTGGTCGGCCGAGAACATCTACAAGGTGGTCTACGACATCGAGAGTAGGCGTCTGGACGAGGCCGCGACCGCCGAGGCCCGCGACGCCGAGCGCCGGGCCCGTCTGGCTCGGGGCGTCTCCTTCGAAGACTTCGAAGCGCAGTGGCTGGCGAATCCCATCGACGAGTCCCTGCTGAAGTTCTACGGAACCTGGCCGGACGCGGAGATGGTGGCGCCGGTCTTCAGGCCGTAAGCCGACGATGTCTCAGCGAGGGACTTCCCGGGCGCGCGAGCAGCGCCTACGCCAGGGGGGCCTGTTCGTCCCCCTGGTGTTCGCCTTCACCGCGGGGCTCGAAGGGCTGCCGGTGGCCGAGTTCCTGGACTCCCCCACCAAGATCGTCAACGGCCTACGTAGCGTCTACGGGTACTTCAGCGGCGACGCCGTGGCCTGTTGGTGCGACGACACGGCGCTGGCGGCGACGCTCGGGTGCCCACGCGACTGGTCGACCTACCCGCCGCGGGTGGCCGCGCTGCCGCCGCCAGCGGCGGAGTTCCCCGCCACTAAGGCCGAGACCGCGCCCGACGAGCCGGCGGCCGTCGCCGCCGAGGTCGTGCGACGTTTGGGTCAGCTCCTTCCCGACGCCGTGCTCGTAGGAGCCATGCCCGGGCCCGGCCTGCTGGCTGCCCAGGTCTCGGGAGTCAAGTCGGGGTCGGTCACAGACCCCGAGCGACTCCGCGAGGCCGCCAAGGCCTGCCTTGCCCACGCCAAGGCGTTGAGCGACGCCGGACTGGACATCCTGCTCGTGCGCGAGCACTGTGTCGCGGAGCCCGACGGAGACCTGAGCGCCAGCGGCATCGCCCGCCTCTACTCACCCATCTGGAACACCACCCGCCACTACGGCGTAGCCGCACTGCTCGCGCCCGAAGTGCACGACGCCGCCCGACTCGCGGCACTCGCCGCGGTCATCGACGGGGTGGTGGTGCCACCGGTAGAAGCCCGTGGGGCCCGAGCAGGTTTCAAGCGGGTGGGGATCGCGTTGCCGTCCGAACTCCTGGAACTCCCGAAACCCGAGCTGCGCGCCTACCTTCACGAACACGACCTCCCCGGCCTAGTGGGCGGCGGCGTGTTCCTCGTGACCACGGACCGCGAGGTACCACCGGATATCGAACGAGAGGCACTCATTGCCGGAGTCAGGGCTGTCCGCGACGAGCTCAAGGAGACGAACTCACGTGGGTGAGAGGCGATATTGGAACGAGCACATGGAGACCTTGTCGCCCGAGGAGTACCGGCGAGTCCAAGAGAACGCACTCACGCGTCAGATCGACTACCTGTGGAAGCGGTCTGACTTCTACCGGGCCAAGTGGGGAGCGGCCGGCCTGGAGCGTGGCGACGTCGTCTCGCTCGACGACCTCGTGAAGCTCCCGTTCACGGAGAAGGGCGAGCTCCGCGACAGCTTGGCGCAGCATCCGCCCCTGGGCAGCCACCGTGCCTGCGACCTGGGAGACGTCATACGCGTCTACTCGACCAGCGGCACCACGGGCAACCCCACGTTCATCGGCCTGACCGCCCACGACCGCGATGTTTGGAAGGAGACGGCCTGCCGCGCGATGTGGACGGGCGGCATGCGCCCCGAGCATGTCGTGCCGCTGCCGATCGGCACCTTCTTCATCGCCGCTTCGTACGGAGAAGCGATCGAGCACCTTGGCGCCATGCTGGTCCCGGTGGGCGTCGGAGCCACCGACCGCTTCCTGAGCGCCGTGCGCAATCTCGCGGCGGACTTCGTCCTCTCCACCGCCTCCTTCCCCCTCTACCTCGCCGACTACTGCGAGAACAAGGGTATCGACAGCCGGGCGCTGGGCATCAAGGGGTTCTTCGTAGGAGGCGAGCCGGGCGGGGGCATCTCCCAAGTGCGCGAGCGCATCGAGGACGCGTTCGACTGCACAGTGCGCGAATGCATGGGCAACGGCGACATGCTGGGCCTCATGTGGGCTGAGTGCGACGAGGGACCGGGTATGCACTTCATCGCCCAGGGCGCCTGCCACCCGGAGATCGTCGACCCGGACACCGGCGAATGCCTGAAGATCCGCGAGGACCTCACCGGCGAACTTGTCCTCACGTCACTCGATCGCGAGTCCCAGCCTCTCATCCGCTTCCGCACCCGCGACCAGGTGATGGTGGTGCGCACCGAGTGCGGCTGCGGTCGCACGGGCTTCGCCCTCTCCTGCATCGGCCGTACCGACGACATGCTCATCGTCTCAGGGGTCAACGTCTACCCGGCCGCCGTGCGCGACGTCATCGGCGCCCTCATCCCCAGGGTGACGGGCGAGATGGTGATCGAGCTCCACGAGAAGCCGCCCACGGTCAGGCCGCCAATGAAGCTCCGGGTAGAGCACGGCGCCGAGCCGGGCGATCTCGACGGACTCAAGAAGGAGATCGAGGGTCTGCTACGCGAGAAGCTCATCTTCCCCTCTGACGTGACCTTGGTGCCACCGGGCAGCCTGCCCAAGTTCGAATATAAGGCGAAGCTCACCGAGAAGCACTACGAGGAGTGAGGCCGGCGGGCCGAGCGCCGGTGGGACGGGTGAGAACTCGCGCGCGCCCTCGCCCGTGCATCCGGCCCCTCTCCGCCTTTCCGTCCGACCCCCCCTACTACCACTCATGAGGAAGCATCAAGAGAGATCCCCGAACGGCAGGGATCCGGCAACCGGGCAGGAGACGCTTACGGTACCTTGAGGGTCACTTCAGCTCTCGATGCGCGGGATGAACGATCGTCCCGAACACGAAGCTCTCCACACCCGCGGGTGGGCGTCCGCGCCTCGCCCGCGTGCCCTCCCCGCCCCTGCCCGCGCTCGAGGACCGACTTCTCCCGCGGGAGAGAACGGACAGGAGGCGCACCATGCCGAAGCCGCGACGCAAACACGCACCCATCAACGTGATCGAGGAGAGCCCCAGGGTCAGCAGTTTCTACTTCTCTGGCAGTCTGCCCTCGGGGCGGACAGGCTCGACTACGTCCCGCCCCGACCGCATCCGGCGGCCGGTCAGCTCCGCCTGCGTCCCTCCAGGAAGTCCCCCACCAGCTCGCAGAACTCCTCGGGCTTCTCTTCGGGCAAGAAGTGGCCCGTATCCTCGAAGCGCACGACGCGGGCGTGCGGGAACGCGCGCTCCCACCTGTCGAGGAACACCGGGCGCATGAAGCGGTCGCGCAACCCCCAGGCGATCAGCGTCGGATGGCCGGCCGGGACTCCGCGTTCGGCCCAGAGCCCGTCCTACCACCCGCCCGAGCCCAGGAGTTCGCGGGCAAGCACCCAGCTGTGCTTTGGCGGGCGGAAGACGGGCAGGGCGTCGTAGCCATGCGAATCCGCGTAGCAGATGGGAAGAGGGCCGGCCTCCCCCGGGGTACCGTAAGGTCCCCAATCAGAGTCGGGCTCGTGGGCCCAAAGACAAGGAGGCCGGCCATGTACGATGCTACCACCACCAAGGAGACGAAGGTAACCGTGGGTCTGGATCTGGGCGACCGCTACTGTCAGATCTGTGTCCTCGACGAGGCGGGTGAGGTGAGAGAAGAGGGCCGGGTGGCGACCAAGCCCGAAGCCCTCCGCCGGCGCTTCTCCGGGGCCGACCCGGTGCGCATCGTGCTGGAGTGCGGCACCCACTCCCCCTGGGTGAGCCGTTTCCTGGCCGAGTGAGGACGCGACGTGATCGTAGCCAACCCCCGCAAGCTCAGACTCATCTACCAAAACGACTCCAAGAGCGACCGGGTGGACGCCCCAGTACCTGGCCCGGGTTGGTCGTCTGGACCCGGCGCTCCTTGCCCCCCTCAGCCACCGGGAGGCCGAGACCCAGGCCGATCTCGCCCTGGCGCGGAGCCGCAACGCCCTGGTCCGCGCCCGCACCCGCCTCATCAGCCACGCCCGCGGGACCACGAAGTCCTTGGGGTTTCGTCTGCCCACCTGTTCCAGCGACGCGTTTGCCCGCAAAGCCGGACCGCATGTCCCCGCGGAACTCACCCCCGCCCTGGCTCCGGTCCTCACCATCATCGCGCAGCTCTCCGAGGAGATCCGCGCTCTGGACCAAAAGATCGAAGAGCCGGCCCGGGAGTGCTACCCGGAGACCGCCCTGCTCTCCCAGGTGCCCGGCGTGGCCACCCTCACCGCCACGGTCTACGTCCTCACCGTGGAAGATCCCGCGCGCTTCCCCAAGAGCCGCGCGGTGGGCTCCTATCTGGGCCTCAGGCCCCGGCAGGCAAGTTCCGGCTCCCTCGAGCCTCAACTCCGCATCACCAAAGCCGGGGACGAGCACCTGCGCGGGCTCCTCGTGAGCGCCGCCCACTACATTCTCGGACCCTTCGGCCCGGACTCGGATCTTAGGCGTTGGGGCCTCAAACTCGCAGCCCAGGGGGGCAGGCGGGGCAAGAAGCGGGCGGTGGTGGCCGTGGCCCGCAAGCTCAGCGTGCTCCTCCTGCGTCTCTGGCAGACGGGGGAGGTCTACGAACCCCTGCGCACCGCGCGCCTGCGGGGTGAGCTCCTGCCGGCGCAGACCTAGCCGACGACAGAAAGCCTGGAGTGGCCCTCAACTCAACGTGACGGCGATGATGACACTGAAGCGAGGCACAGATAGAAGGTGATCCCTTCCGTGAAGGAACCACAAAGACCAACCGCCCAGGCGAAAGACGACTGCGCCAATGGCCTCGGCCAAGAGACGATCGGCACTGATCGTCGGAAGGCCGTCTAGCAGATAGCAGCGTCTTCACCCGGTCGGACCCCAACGTGCACCGAATCCTTCAAGGCGGGTTCACCAAGAGTGCGAATGGAAGCGTGGCTGTGGTCTGGTTCCTCGCGGCGGGAGAACCGAGGAGATGAGGAAGGAGAAACTTCAGAATCGCCCTTGACATAGGCTGGCCTTCTCATGGAAGGCCAGGCGCCCCGAGACGAACTCCACCTTGCCGGACGGTGTAGCGAAGCCGTTCGACTCGTAGGAGCGTTCGGGAGAGCTCACGGGGTCGGGGACGGGCATGCCTCCCGGATGGGCGCGCAGGCCGTCCACGGTGAGCCCGCTCGGTTCGAGAATCCAGTCCAGGCTCACCTCGTAGCCGGCCGCCAGCAGCGGGTCGTCCAGACCCAATCGGCCCGCCCGCTCGCAGATGATGTCGGCATCCGGGCGCGACTCGTAGACCGGCGCGATGGCGGGCTGCGTACAGACGACCCAGCGCTCGGGATAGCAGCGGAGCTGGCTCCTCTCCACCGACGTGCAGGCCGGCGGCACGATATCGGCGTAGCGGCAGCTGTCGGTGAGAAACAGGTCTACGTTGGCCACGAAGTCGAGCTTCTCGAGAGCGGCCGCCATGTGCGCCGGGTCGGGCCACATGCGGTGGTTGATGCCGAAGGTCAACGCCGCCTTGAGCGGATACGGGTCACCCGAGTGCACCTGGTGCGGCCGGTGCATGGCCTGCCCCTCGTCTATCAGCTCGCCCCACACCGGGAAGCGGTCCCGGCCGATGGGCGGGGCCATGTCGGAGGCAGGGCGCGGGTGGATGAACTCGAGGGAGAAAACCGCCCGGTAGTTCTGGACACCGTTGGTGTGGTGCACCACCGGGGACGCGCTCGGCATGAGCGCAGCCGGCTTCGCCTCGTTCAGACGGGCGGCGATGGTAGCCAGCGCGTCGTCCCACGAGGTGGGCTCGAACTCCAGCGTGCCCCGGGGCCCACGCGGCGCAGGGGCGCCTTCAACCGGTCAGCGTGATAGACGTAGTGCCGCGTAGCCGCGCCCTTGCTGCAGAGGGTGCCCGCGTTGTGTGAGTTCTCCGCCGTCCCCTCCACCTTGACGATGCGGCCGTCCCGAACGTACAGATCGAGGCCGCACTGTGTCATGGGGTCGCAGATGGCGCACACCGACTTCCGGATCTCGATGCCCGTCTCCGGCCCTGGGATCTTTCCCCGCTCGAGTCGGGTGAGTGTATCCGTCATCCTCCGTCATCCTAACCGACCGCCACCGCCGGCACGCGGGCGTCATCTTTCAGGTTCTCCGGCACGCGGGCGAGCACGGCCTTCGCCACACGCAGCTCGCTCTGGTCGATACCGGCCACTGCCCGGCTCACCGCCCGCAGCGCGCGGGGGATGAGCTCGGGGATCAGAATGCGCGCCTCCTCCGTGAGGTGCAGGCGGAAGCACCGGCCGTCGTCTACGCAGGGAGCCCGGCTGACGAGGCCCTTCGACTCCAGGCGCCCGACGATCCGGGCGACGTTCGCCTGGTCCTTGAACGTCCGCTCGGCCACCTGACGCTGTGTCAGCCCTTCCTCCTCCCAGAGTCGCACGAGGACCGCCCACTGTTCCGGCGTCAGGTCGTGCGGCTCGAAGTGGCGGGCAAGCTCCTTCTTCATGAGGAGAGCCGCCCGGTACACCAGGAACCCGAGCGACTCGTCGAGGACGAAGTCCTCGCCCACGGCATCAGTCATACCGACCGAAGTGCTTCGCGGCCTTGAGCATGGTGAAGACGTTGTACGGGGGCGCATCGATGGGCACCTCGCAGCCGGCCATGAGCACGTAGCCGAGGGGCGCGTCTTTTCCCTTGAGCACCGCGGTCTTGGTCAGCTCCCAGACCCGCTCCACCGAACCCATCTGTATCTCGGCGGGCTCCACGTTGCCCATGATGATCACCTTGTCGCCCATCACCTCGATCGCCCGGGTGAGGTCCACCTCGTGCCCGAAGCTCATCATGCCGGGAGGGCCACCGGGCTGACCGTATTCCATCTCGCGGTAGAGCTCGAGGTTCCCGTTCTGCTCGCCGCATGAGTGCGTGTGGAAATGCGTGACACCCATGGCCAGAGCCTTCTCGTGCACCTCGCGGGCGTAGGGGAGCGCGAACTCGGCGAACTGCCTCGGGGAGATGAGGGCGTTGGCTTCCGTGGGGCCGCCGTCGAAACCCATGATCATGCGACCGGGGAAGAGCTCCACCCACTTCTCCGCAAGCTTGAGGAAGAAGTCGCGCTGCAGGCCGATCAGGTGATGGGCGAGATCGGGCTTCTTCATCATCCATTTGAGGAGCGTGCTCGGCTCCACCATGTTGCCCGCGCAGGTGAAGCAACTCCCCATCTGCACCGTGACGGGCATCCCGGCCTTGTCCTGCATCTTCGAGAACTCGTACATGATGGGCACGGCGCCCGCGCTCATGATGTCGTCGGGCACGCGGGCGCGGTCCACGTCGTCCTCCGTCTCGACGGGGAAACGCGTGACGGTAGGCGCCTGGTCCCATTCGCCGGTGGGGAACTTGATCTCGCCGCCGAACTCCCATGCCCCAGCCGACGCGTACCCGTAGAGGGCGCCCCCGTCGTAGCCGTACTGCTCCACCGACCGCATCTGAGCCACGAAGCTCTTCACCGGGTCGCGGTAGACGTCCGCCTTGTCCCATCCGCAGTTCTTGGTGGTGAACCCGAAGATGAACGGCACGAACGGCACCCGGTCGGGCCTCACCCCCGGCGTGAGCAGCGCCTGCATGCGCTCCGGCCCGCTCATGCGGTCCTGGGGAACCTCGTAGATCATCGGTATCTCGGACATGTCCCTCCCCCTCTCGTCGGGACCGTCTCCGTACCACGCCCCCTCGGCAAGGTGCACCCCGGCCGATGAGCCGAAGCCGAGCCGGACCGAATTACTTGTTACGACAATAGTATTCGGATCGACGGTTGTCAATGCGCCGTGGAGGCCCGAAGCGCGCCGCACACGACCGGTCCTGGTAGACTTCATGGAACCCGTCCACCACCTCCCGCGAGGATCCGATCATGGGCACACCCGACGAACGTCACGCCACCCACGACTCGACGAACCCTTCCGGCCTGGAGAACGTGGGCCGGCGCACGCGGGCGGCCGCACTCCAGCTGGCCACGCTCATCACCGCGGCACGGAACGAGGCCGTGGAAGCCATCGCGGCCGCGCTGGAAGCCGACGCGGCCAACATCTTGGCGGCCAACGTCGCCGACCGCGAGGCGGCCGAGGCCGACGGCATCTCCTCCAGCCTCTACGCCAGGTTGAAGCTCGACGAGACCAAGTTGCGCGGCGAGATCGCCGGCGTGCGCGACGTGGGCCGCCTGCCAGACCCCGTCGGCGCCCGGCAGATCCACCGCGAGCTCGACGAGGGACTGGTGCTCGAGCGGCTCGCCGTGCCCGTGGGCGTGCTGGGAGTGATCTTCGAGGCCCGGCCCGACGCCGTCATCCAGATCTCGAGCCTGGCGGTGAAATCGGGCAACGCGGTGATCCTGAAAGGCGGCCGCGAGGCGGTGCGCTCATGCCGGGCCATCGTGGCAGCCGTACGGCGCGGTCTCGAGGGGACGTCCGTGAGCCCGGAGGCAGTGCAACTCCTCACCACGCGCGAGGAGACGGTGGAGTTGCTCGAGCTCGACCGCTGGGTGGACCTCATCATCCCGCGCGGCTCCAACTCCTTCGTACGCTTCGTGCAGGACAACACCCGCATCCCCGTGCTCGGGCACGCCGCCGGCATCTGCCACCTGTTTGTGGACGCGGCCGCCGACATCGCGGCCGCCGTGCCCATCACGGTGGACGCCAAGACCCAGTACCCGGCCGCCTGCAACGCCATCGAGACCCTGCTCGTGCATCGGGACGCGGCCGCCGCCTTCCTCCCCGCCGCCGCCGCCGCGCTGCGCGCGGCCGGGGTCACGCTACGAGCCGACGAGGAGGCGCGCGCCCTGCTCGCCGCCACGGGCCTCGACGGCATCGAGCCCGCCGACGACGACGACTGGAGCACCGAGTACAGCGAGCTGATCTTGGCAGTGCGTGTGGTGGAGTCCCTCGAGGCCGCCATCGACCACATCAACACGTACGGCTCGCGCCACACGGACGCCATCGTCACCGAAGACCAGGCCGCCGCGGACGCTTTCCTCTCCCGGGTGGACGCCGCGGGCGTGTTCCACAACTGCTCCACCCGCTTCAGCGACGGTTTCCGCTACGGCTTCGGCGCCGAGGTGGGCATCAGCACGCAGAAACTGCCGCCGCGGGGCCCCGTGGGCCTGGAAGGGCTCGTCACCTACAAGTACGTCATCCGGGGGTCCGGACAGATCGTCGCCACGTACAGCGGAGACGGCGCCCGGGGGTTCACGCACCGGGAGCTTTAGACCGGCGAGGGCGGCACCCTCCGCGCGCGGGGCGCGCTCGACTCCGGCAGGCCCGGCGCCGAGGGCAGGGACGCCGCGCCCGCGGCCGCGGGCGGCCGCGGGCCGCCCGGGTCTCAGTCCTCCCCGCGCGCCGCCGCCACGGCGAGCTCGTCGGCCCGCTCGTTCTCGGGATGCCCGTTATGGCCGCGCACCCACACGAAGCGCACGCGGTGCGTCGCGCAGAGGTCGAGCAACTCCTGCCAGAGGTCGGCGTTCTTCGCGGGGTTCTTCTTGTCGCGCATCCACCCGTTCCGGCGCCAGCGCTCGGCCCAGCCGTCCTCGATCCCCTGCACCACGTACTTCGAGTCGGACGTGAGCTCCACGTCGCAGGGGTGCTTCAGAGCCCGAAGGGCCTCGATGCAGGCCCGCAGCTCCATGCGGTTGTTGGTGGTGTCGGGCTCGCCGCCCGGGAGACCCGACGGCGGGTTAAAATCCTTCGTGTAGGCTCGTAGGAACACAGCGATCCCCGGGGAGGCCCGAGATGTGCCGCAACATCAAGGTCCTGCGCAACGCAGAACGCCCGCCGACCAGAGAGGAGATGGAGGCCGCCGCGCTACAGTTCGTGCGCAAGGTCTCCGGCTACAACCAGCCCTCGAGGGCGAACACGGAAGCCTTCGACCAGGCCGTGGCCGACGTCCCCGCAGCCACCGAACGACTCTTCTCGAGGCCGGCATGAACGGCACACCGGCAGCCGGACGGTTCGAACGTCTCCTCGACAATCTGCTCGGCGCGGGCGAAGCGAGCCTCCTCGACACCGGCGTCGCTGCCCGGCTTGTTCCCGTGACCGCGATCGCCTTCGACGAACGCACCATCCTGAAGTGCCGCTACTCGTGCCCGGCGTGGGGGCGGCGCTGCACCTGCAACGACGACGCCTGGGGCCCGCGCGAGCTGATCCCCTTGCTGCAGAAGTACGAGAAGGTGGCCGTGCTCACCGGCGTAGACGGCGACGATCTCTTCCCGGCCGGCCTGGCCTTGGAACGCGCCGCCTTCGCCCGAGGCTACTACTGGGCCCTCGCGGTGGCCGTCACCCCCTGCTATACATGCCCCGAGTGCACGTATCCGGGCGCCGAGTGCAGACACAAGCCCCACCTTCGCCCGGAATCGGCCATGGCCGGCATCGACACGATGAAGACGCTGGACTCACTCGGCATCGACCGGCGGCCCGCCGGAGGATTCCTCCGCGCGAGTTTCGTGTTCTTGGAGTAGGTCTGGCGGGGTGGCGAAGGCCCCGAGGGTGGTGGAACGAATCAGGCTGACCACGTCACGACCACGCCGGCTCCGTGCGCGACGACCTGCGCCTCATCTCAAGGTGATGCATAGCTACTCGCCTTCCACCGACGTGGCGCCGGGTTCCAACTCAGATCGCCCGAGCCAGTAGCAGGCAAGAGGCGCGGGCACCTTCAACGCCAAAGGCCCTCCTGCCACCGAAGTCAAGGGAATGACCCCGAAGTCGCGGATGTCCTTCGTCACGACGTATGCGCGGTCCA
>CAMTXC010000013.1:0-18992 GCA_947085635.1 uncultured Actinomycetes bacterium
CCTTTACGCTACGTGCAGGGAACGATGCCCCGCGTAGCCCACATCATCACTCTGGTTCTCCTCGGTCTCGTGCTGATGCTGCTTCTGTTCCGAGACGACCAGTACACCGCCCGCAGGCGCATGACGCGACTAGCCGACTCCGGCTCCGTGGTAAAGAACCTCGCGCTGGCCTACATGGTGGTCATCGCGGTGTCCTTCGCCACCAAAGGGTTCTTCACCGGATACGTAGCACTGTCGAGGCTAGTAATCCTGGTGCACCTCTTCCTACTGCTCGGCCTCATGCTGGCTTCCCGATACGCTCTGTGGGCCTATCAGACCCGGCTCTTCCGTCAGGGCGAGGCGACACGCCGCATCCTCGTGGTGGGCGGTAGCGGCGCGGCGACCGACTTGGTGGCGTTCCTCGACAAGCGACAATGGCTCGGCGTGCACTGCGTGGGCTCCCTGTGCGTGGGCGAGGAGAAGGGGGACCACCTCCCCACCAGTGACGGGCGCCTCGTCCCTCTCGTGGGCACCGTGCGCGAAGTGCAGGCGGCGCTGGCTCAGACCGGCGCCGACGAGGTCATCGTCGCGCTCGACAAAGACGAGAGCCGGCACCTTCCCGAGATAACGAGCATCCTCACGGCCGCCGGTGTGCCCTACCAACTCGTGCCGTCGCTCTTCGAGCAGTCGTACCGCAACGCCAAGTTGTCCGGTCTCGCCGAGCTGCCGGTGGTCGAGATGGCGGTCGACCCGCTCGACGAGGTGCAACGCACCTTCAAGCGTGCTCTGGACCTGGCGATCGTGGTGACGGCGCTGGTCGTTGCATCGCCGCTGCTGCTACTGATCGCCCTCGCCGTCAAGCTCACCTCACCGGGCCCGATACTGTTCCGCCAGGAGCGGGTGGGAGCCATGGGACGGCACTTCCAGATGCTCAAGTTCCGCACCATGGTGCAGGACGCCGAGGCCCGCCTCGAGGAGTTGGAAGCGGAGAACGAAGCCGAGGGCCACATCTTCAAGATGAAGGCAGACCCGCGCATCACCGCGGTGGGGCGCTTCCTTCGCCGGTGGAGCCTGGACGAGATCCCTCAGTTCTTCAACGTCCTTTCGGGCGAGATGAGCGTCGTGGGGCCTCGGCCCCCTCTCCCCCGTGAGGTGGCGGAGTACCAGACTCCGCATTTCGCCCGGCTCAAAGGCCGCCCCGGCATCACCGGCCTCTGGCAGGTCTCGGGCAGGAGCGACCTCACCTTCGACGAGATGGTGAAGCTCGACCGGCACTATCTCGAGAACTGGTCGATCGGCCTCGACCTCACCATCCTCGTGAAGACGGTCTTCGTGGTGTTCGCCGGGAAGGGCGCGTACTAGGTGCGCGCCCGATTGAGGATGCCACCCGGCTCCTCTCTCTCCCCCGCTGGGTTCGTAGTAGAATGCCCCCGTGAACAGAGCCGAATACCAGCGATCGGATGTCGCACTCCCCTCGCCTCGCGAGCGCCTGCTTAACGCCGCGCCGATCGTCGGTCTGGTGGGCGTGTGGCTCCTCCTGGCCTTCTCGTACGGGGGATTCCTGCACAGGCAGTGGCTCCTGCCGGGGCTCGGCATCGCGCTCTTCGGGCTGGTGGCCGGTCTTTCCGCCGGCTACCCTCGGCGCCCGCGGGCGCTCTCCCTTGCGGTGTTGGGGGCGTTCGCCCTCTACGTGGTATGGGTGGGCGCGTCGTTCTTCTGGGCGGGCTCACGCGACGCGGCCTTCGAGGAGGCGGGCCGTTCCGCGCTGTACCTCGTGGTGCTGGCGTTGGCCCTCACGTACCTCACCGACCGGAACGCCCGGCGGGTGTTCCGCTATCTGGTGCTCTTCGGAGGACTGGTGCTCGTGGGCCTCGTGGCGTACCGCCTGTCGACCGTCGATGCGGCGGGCATCGGGCTCCTCTTTACCGGCGGCAACCGTTTCAGCTATCCGGTGAGCTACCCGAACAACGCGGCCGCCCTCTTCCTCGTGCTCTTCTGGCCGCTCGTGTCGCTCGCCTCCGACCGCGCCGAGTTCGCGCCTGTCCGAGGCCTGGCGCTGGGGGCCGCTTCCGGCCTCATCTGTCTGGCCGTGCTCCCTCAATCGCGGGGAGCGCTCTACGCGTTGATCCTCACCACGATCCTCATGTTCGTGCTGACCCCCGCCCGCCTCCGAACGCTCGTATTCCTGCTGACGCCCGCCGCCCTCGTGGTGTGGGCGTTCCCCGATCTCAACCAGTACTGGGCGCGGGGGGCCGAAGAAATGGGGGGCATGACGGCCGCCCGCATCGTGCTGATCGCCGTCGCCGTGGCGACCGGCGTGGGGCTCGTGCTGGCGATCCTCGAGCGGTGGGTGCACGTGAGTGGCCGGATGAAGCCGGCCTTCGGCGCGATCGCCGTACTGGTGACCGTGGCCTCGCTGTTCGTGGGCTACCAGGCGTTCGAGCGCCGGGTGGGCGAACCTCGGGAGTGGTTGAGCGCCACGTGGGAGCGGTTCACCGACGACAAGGTCACCACGCTTTCCGGAGACGCCGATTCGATGCGGGCGGCCGAAGCCTCCTCGCGTCTGGCGATCGTGTCCACGAGCGGGCGCTGGGACCTCTGGCGGGTGGCCTGGAGGGCGTTCGAGGCGGAGCCGGTCACCGGAGTGGGAGCCGGCAACTACATGTACTACCACGACGAGTGGCGCAGGAACAAGAACGCGAAAGTGAGACAACCGCACAGCATCGAGCTCAGGGTGCTCTCGGAGACCGGTATCGTGGGTGCCGCGCTTCTCTTCGGCGCCTTTGCCCTGGGTGCCGGGGGCATCCTCTGGGCCCGCTATGCGGCCGCATGGCAGGGAGCTAGGCACACGTGGCTCCGGCGGAGAGACCGGCGCTCGCCCAACGACCCCCGTCTGGACGACGCCGTCCGCGGGCCCGACGTGGAGTTCCTGGGCGGACGCTGGGGCCTCGACTCCTCCGAATACGCCTGGGAGCTGGCGCTGCTCATGGGCTTCGCGTATTGGCTCGTGCACGGCAGCGTGGAGTGGCTCTGGCACATGCCCGGAGTCGCCATGGTGGCGCTTCTGCTGTTCGCTGCGGGCGTCGCCTCGGTCGATGCGCGGGCCGGCGTCATGTGGCCTCGCTGGGCGGCTTTGATCGGCCGCGGCGGCTCGGCGCACCGCTCCGCGAACGAGTCCCCAGATGACGACTCCGCCGATGACGACTCCATCGATGACGAAGACCTGAACGAGTCGACCGACAGGACGGGGAGTCAGGGCACGGGCGCTTTGGGGACGATACCGCTCTATGCGGATTCCCCCTTCACCGGGTACCGCCGTGCAGACCGGCACCACGACAAGCGGAATCGCAAAGAGCGCCGTTCGGAGCGGCGATCGACCCGCCGCAGCGGTGGCTCCGGCTCACTCCTGCCTCCCGGGCGGCTCTCCGCCTGGTTCCGGGGGTGTCTGATCGCGGGGTCGCTGGCGGCCCTCGCGGTGCTGACACCCCAGTACCTGTCCATGCGTTACCAGGATCTCGCCCTGGCGAACTCATCGGCAGACAGCGCCGCCGCCCTCGGAGCGGCGGCCACGGCAGCGCGCCTTCTTCCCATCTCGCCCGCTCCGCTCACCACGACGGCCGACGTGTACGAGACTGCCGCCCGCCTGGCCGACGCCGACCGCCCCGCAGGCCAGGGGGCACGGCTCGACGCCCTGGCTCTGACGCTCGACGCCCGCGAGCGCGCCGTCGAACTAGATCCTCTGGCCTGGGCCCTCCACTTCAAGGCGGCTTTGGCGGCTCTTCATCTGGCGGAGGCCCTCGAGGAAGGAAGCGTAGCGACGGAGGCCGGCAGCACCTCCGACTCGCCCGCACTCACCCCGGAGGCACTGGCCACCGCGGCGCGCCTCCGCGGCCTCTCCCCTGAAGAACTGCGGGAGTCGGCCCGGGCACACCTGACGACGGCCCAGGAGCGTAACCCCCTGAACGCACAGGTGGCACGAACGCTCCTCGAGCTCGACGAGCGGACCGCGACCCCCTAGATCGGACCGGCACCCCCGATATCTGCCCGCTCCTTTATCGGTACGGGTGTACGTAGTATCATGATGAGGAACGACTCATCGAGCAGGGGAGGGCCCATGCATAAGAAGATCGTCGCCATTCTGGTGTTCGCGGCGGCGGGTCTCCTCGTGCTCGCTTCCGTGACCCTCGCCGCCACGCCTCGGGACATCTACAACGACTACGCCGTCGACGGCAGGCTGGATGGCCCCTACACCAAGGCCGAGGTCGAGGCCTACCTGAACGATGCCACCGTGCGACAGTACGGAGATGTAGGCACGCTGGGTTCGCTCGACGCTCTTCTGCAGGGGGCTCTGCCCTACCTCGAATCGGGCGACACCCTCGCCGATGCGCTGGCCAAGGCTACGGCCGGTGAGACGGGCGGGCGGGGCAGCTTCCCGTTCACGGGCCTGCCGCTGGTTGCCCTCGCGCTGGGGGCGCTCGGCGTTCTCAGCGGGATCGCGCTGCGCCGACCCGCCTGAGGCACGTCAGCTCAACGCCAGGGCCACGAGCACAAGCCCCACTACCACCAACGACCCTCCTGCGAACCTGATCCACAGCGCCGGCCGGTACTCCTCCGCGCTGCGCGGCTCCCATGGCTTCGCCCACAGGCGACTCATGACGGCAGGCGGTGCCGTCTTCGGCAGGGCCCCGGGGATGCGCTCGAGGAGCGGGCGCGGCTCCAGATCGAGGAACAGGGCGTAGCGTGCCACCATTCCCGGCGCGTAGGAACCGGAGCCCGGGAGCCGATCAAACCGACTCTCCTCCATGGCGGCCACGAAGTCCGCGCGCATGCCGAGGATCGCCCCCACCTGCTTGAGCTCGTAGCCTCGGCTGACCCGTCCCGCCTTCAGGACAGACCCCACTTCACCGAAATGAGCCAGGGCCTCCCGCGTGCGGGTCGCCCGGTCCTGGTCGCCGGGTCGAGCGTCCTCCGCTGACGGCGCCACCTTGGCCACAGATCCTCAGAGTAACTGCGGATAGAGGGAGATCGGGCTCAACAGCACCCCCACGAGCAAGAGGAGCACGCCGAACCTGCGCAGACGAAGGCCGCCCTCCATCTCCGGCACCGGATGGCCGAACCCCAGAGCGGCCGCGCGGGCGTGTCGGCTCTCGTCGAACAGCAGGGAGACACGCGAACGCGATTCCTGTCGAGTTACGGGAGTAGACGGGTCGTCGTGATCGTCCTCGGAGGCCTGCCCGGCGAACCAGTCCTCGATCACCTGTACCTCGAGCCCGAGCGTCTCTGCATACTCTACGGCCAGCTTCATCGCGCGGTTCGGCCCGAGCACCTGCTCCCCTTGGTCGGTCACGACGGCTTCGATGTACTCAGCGCGCACGCCCAAGAGCGCGGAGATATCCTCGAGGTCGAGCAGGCGGCCGACACGCACGTCGCGAAGAACGGGCCCCGGAGAGCCACGGCTGATCAGAGCGGCTTTCAGCCGGCCCACTCCAATCCCATGCCCCTCTACCCGGTCTGAGAACCGCCTCGCGCCCGAGAGCTCCCGGCTCTCACTTCTCAGAGCCATCGGAAACACCGTACCCGTAGCCGTAGTAGTAGCCCTTGCTGCGCGACACGCCGCTCGCGATCGAGCCGATCACCCGAGCACCCGTGCGCTCGAGGGCCCGGCGCACCTCCCGAGCCTCATCTACCCTGCTGTGGCCGATGTGGGAAGAGATGATCACACCGTCCACGAGGCCGGCCAGACTGAGCCCGTCGGCCACGAGCAAGAGCGGCGGGGAGTCCACCAGAACGTAGTCGGCTATCTCCTTGGCGCTCTCGATCAGCACGGCCATCTTGCCGGAAGCTATCAGCTCGGTGGGGTTGGGGGGTATCGGCCCCGAGGTGACGCAGTACATGTTCTTCTGGAGGACCCGCGACCCAGGTCTGCCGGCCCCGGAGTGCGGCGGGGCGAGGCTCTCCACCCGCACGAGCTGCACGGCCTCGGAGAAGGTGTGCGTCCCCGCCAGGACGTTCGAGACGCCCATGTCGTTGCTCAGCTCCAGGTACCTGTGCAACATGGGCCGCCGCAGGTCGGACTCGATGAGCACCACTCTGGAGCCCGATAGCGCGAGGCTGAGCCCCAGATTGATACTGGTGACCGACTTGCCCTCCCGAGGAAGCGCGCTGGTGATAAGAATGGATCGGAGAGGCTTGTCCACCTGGAAGTACTGGAGGTTGGAGCGAAGCGTCCGGAACGCCTCGAGCGTAGGAGAATCGGCCTCCATGAACCCGATCGGCACTGCCGAGCGGCGCTTGTCCTCCTTTACCCACTTGGCCTTCCCCACCTGCGGCACGCGGGCCAGGACGGGGATTCCCAGGGCCTCCGCAAGCGTGTCCTCGTCTTTGATGCGCCGATCGAGGTACTCGAGTAGTAGGGCGGCCGCCACGCCGGCCACGAGCCCCACGAGGAGCGCGAGGGCACTGTTGCGCACTGGGCGGGGGCTGAACGGCTGCTCCGGCACCGAAGCCCTCTGCACGATCTCGAATCCCCCGGTCTGGAGGGCCTCCAAGATCTGGAGCTCCTTCAGCTTGTCGGTGAGTATCAACCCACGCCCGGAATCTCTCTCGCTAAGGGGCAGGCTCTGTAGCTCCTGCTCTACCAGCGCGCTCGCTTCAGCAACCGCGCGGCGATCGGCGGTGCGCCGGAAATCGACGAACTGCTCCGCGAACGCGTCGGCGATCTGCGCCGCCTCGAACGCCACGGTGCTGGTAGCGGTGATCACGAGGAGGTTCGTCTGGCTCTGCGGCCGCACTTGCACCATGCTGAGTATCTGCTGATCGCTGTAGGGCACGCCGAGCTCGCGGCGGACGGCCTCAGCCACCACCTTGAGTCGCACGAGGCCGGCTCCGGTCTGCAGCTCCCGGTTGACGTCGCGCACGTCGAACACCTGCGAACCGGTCAACGCCTGTTCGAGCTTCGAGATCTTGTACAGCAGCTGGGAGCCGGCACGATACTTCGGTGTGGTGAGGAGCGAAAGAGCCAGCACGACGGCCACGAAGACGGCCGCCACGATAAGGATAAACCAAAGACGTTCCCGGATGACCCGGATGAACACGCCGAGATCGATGGTCTCCGGCTGGCTTTGAGCTCGATTCTGTGCTGAATCCATGGCCGCCAAGTCTAGTGCACCGGAGCGGCTCGGACAAGCACCTCAGGGAGTCGTGCCTCTTGCTCCTGCCGGCCACCTCGAAATACCCACGCCGGCGTGGTCGCGCCGGCGGGCGATCGGCCGCCCGGGATCAGCCCCGCTGCTCGATCCCCGACGACGTGATGCGCCACTTGAAGGCCGGCGGGGGAGCGACCGTCTGCCCGTCTACCGTCACCGCGACCGCCTCCGGCCTGCCGATGACCGCGTTCACCGGACCCTCCACCTTCACATCCAACGACCCGCCCTTCGCGACGACACCCGCGTGAAGCACACGCCCCGTGTCGACGGCGGACAGCTCGACCCACACGTCGGCGGTGGTCGCCCGTACGACGAGGGCGAAGCCCGCGGTCGGTGACGTCGGCGAGGTGGTCGCAGGTGACGTGGTCGAGGTGGTGGTCGATGAGGCCGTCGTGGTGGTGCTGCCGGCTGGAGAGGCGGCGGCGCCCGAACCGGTGGTGGTAGTGGCGGAGAGTATCGTCGACTGGGTGGGCGAGGCCGCGGGCGCCGCGGCGGAGGAGGACGCGACGGAGGGACTGGACGGCATGGTCGTGGTGGACGACACGGCAGCCTGGAGAGTCGTCGTGGTCGCCTCGTCGTCTCCGCCGAACAGTGACAAGAAGCCGAACTGCTGTGCGCCGAACAGCCCCACGACGACCAGGATGACCGCGAGGGGCGGAACGACCCAGCCGCGCGAGAACCGCCGCTCGAGTCGTCGGTCGCCCTGGGCGAGCCCATGGTCGGCGCCGGCAAACTCCGTGCGAGTCACCGCCGCGTCGCGCGCGGCCGCCCGGCGGGCCACGGCGCGCGCCTTGTTACGGGCCACCCGCGACTCAGGCATGGTCGTGGCGACATCCCTGTTTGCAAGAGACTTGCGCCCGTTCTCCGCCGAAGCCGATATGCGTTCCAGATCCGCGAGGAGGGCCTCGGCGGCGGATTGGGCGGATTCGGCCGGCTTGGATGCCCGGGCCTCTGCGGACTCCGGCGATCGCGACTCCGGCGATCGCGACCACCGTCCGCCCTCCGGTATGTCCAGGCGGGTTGGGGGACGGTCTTCCGCGAGCCAGGCCGGCAGTGAACCGTTCCCGAGCGACGAGCGCCCAAGGCTGGGAGCCCCTTCCGAAGCTTGCGGTGATTCCTGAACGGGCGAACGCGGCGGCGCGACAGCGGGGGCCGGCGGCGGAGCGGCTTTCGCCGAGGGGGTCGCCGACAGTGCACCGTTTCTCTTGGCCGGGGGAGCCGCGGATGCTCCTGGGGTGCTCTTCGCTGAGGAGGCAGACGCCGGTTCCCGCGCGGCCTGCAGCAGTACATCATCAGGATCGATATCGAGGTGGAGGGCATACCGCACCACCATGCTCTCGACATACGTGGGCCCGAAGAAACGACTGAGCTCGCCGCGCTCCAGCGCCTCCAGATACCCGGCACGAATACCGAGTGCGGCAGCCACGTCGTCCAGCGACCGACCCGCCTCGTTTCTCGACCGTCTCAGCCACTCACCTACCGCAGGGAGCCCCTGGGTCTCAGTGATCCCGTTCATCGACTCTTCCTCTCGCGACGCCATTCTCCGTAAGTGTTCCCTGCCGCGCGTCGCATTCCTTCGCCGAGCCGCACGCGCGGGTGCCCCATGCGCGATCCGGCGGCGGAGTCATGGAGGAAGGTGCCCCAATCGTTATTCTGGCGGCACCGTGTCGATGGTCGTCGAGGGGGTCGACGTGGTGGTCGTCGTGCCCATCGTCGTGGCGGTCGTGGATGTGGTCGTCGTGCTCGTGGTAGTCGACGTGGTGGTCGTGGTCGTGGTTGTCGTAGGCCTTCTGGTGGTGGTGGTCGCTGGCCGCCGCGTTGTGGATGTGGTGGCCGCCGGTCTGGTGGTGCTCGTGGTGGTCGCGACCGTGGTCGACGTCGAGCTGGTGGTCGTGGTCGTGCGCGTGCTCGGCATCCCCGCTGCCAGCCAGCCGTCAGGAGGCGTCTGCACGGGCGGGAACCAGGTCACCGGTGGGCCGGAGGTGGTCGTGTCCGCCGCGAGCGTGGAACTCGTGCTGATGGGCGGAGCGAGCGTGACGATGCTCGTAGGGACCTCGTCACCACCGATGATGCCCAAGGCACGTGCCCCGAAGAAACCGATCACCAGCACGGCGGCGATGACGGGTGGCACGATCCACCAGCGAGAGAGGCGGGGAGTCGAACTCCGGGCGCCGCCCTTACTCCGGGCGCCGCTCTTGCTTCGATCGCCACTGCTACGCCGGGAGGTACGGCTGGTCGCGGAAGCGGCCGACGTCGAGGAGGCCACGGGCTCGCGAAGAGATCTCCGAGTGGGCAACGACGGGAGCGACTCGAGATCTTCGGGCGCTGACACCTCGGGCGTGAACCCGTCGGGCATCAACCCGTCGGGCACTGACACCTCGGGCGCCGATCCCTTCGACGCCGATCTCTCGGCCACCGATTCCCTCAGGAATCCGGGAATGGACGCCGCCTCGAAGGTTGTCGCGGAGGGCGCCGGTGGAACCTGCAGGGGAGGCGGGGGAGCCTGCAGGGGAGGCGGTGGAACCTGCGGGGGAGGCGGGGGAGCCTGCGGGGGAGGCGTCGGGGGCGGAGCAGGTGGAGCCTGCGGCGGAGCCGGGGGAGCTGGTGCGACCTCGGGCACGATAGGAGGCACGATCGCGGGGGCGTCCTGCGTCTCGGGCGCCCCAGGCACCGCGGGGGGAGCGTCGGCCCCGGGCTTCTTGATCATCTCAGCGTCTGCGACCTCATCGAGCACCCGGTCGGGATCGAGCCCCAGGTGGAGCGCGTACCGCACCACCATGCTCTCCACGTACGAGGGGCCCATGAAGCGGTGCAGTTCGCCTCTCTCGAGTGAATCGAGGTAAGTGGGCCGCACTCCCATGGCCTCGGAGGTCTCGGCTAGGGTCCGCCCACTCTCGATGCGGGCCTGTCGAAGCAGACCGCCCAGCAAAGTGAGCCCTCGACCGCCGTCCCCGGCTTGCATCGCTCCGAACCCCCGATCCGTCCTTTCTCCAACTCCATCTACAGGTTAGCGCAATCCCGCGCCGCCGTGGGGCTCTTATCCTGATTCTACTAAAGCAAAAACCGTATTTCACCGATGCGAAACTGAAGCCCGGTGCGTCGCCGGCTCCATGGGATTTGTTCCAAACTCCTTCATCCAGTTCGAAAGTGGAGACGCAGGCTCTTGAGCGAAAAGAACCCACGACTCAGTCTGGCACACGGGATCACCTCCATGGGGAAGCCGGCCGAGACTCACCCCTTGCCCGCCATGCCGGGGAACGAACGCTTCCTCACCGCGGTGCTCGACATCAATGACCTGATAAACAGCGACCGCGACCTCGGCTTCATCCTCGCCACCATCCTCGGCTCCGCCCTCGACCTGCTACATGCCGAGGCGGGATCGCTCCTCGTGCTCGACGGCGATTCCAGGGAACTCGTGGTGGGCGCGGCGAGCGATATCCCGAAGGCCGCCTGGCCCGACATACGCATCCCAATTGGGTCGGGTATCGCGGGGTGGGTCGCCGAGAAGAGGAAGCCATTGCTCATCGTGAGCGGCGAGACCCCGCACGACGAGGGTCCGGGCGCGCACCATCGCGCCGACGTGCGCGACGGGATGTCGGTGCCGCTGGAGCGATCAGGCGCCCTCTACGGCGTGCTCAACCTCACCAACCGGCGGGCCGGAGGCGAGTTCACCCGTGAGGATCTCGACCTGCTGGCCACGTTCGGCAAGCAGGCCGCCATCGCGATCCATCAGGCACGCCTCAACGAGGAACGGGTCGCCGGCTACTGGGGCATGGTCACGTCGCTGGCGCGGGCGGTCGATGCGCGCGACCCCTTCACGTTCGGCCACTCGCAGTCGGTGCGCGACCACGCGGTGGCACTCGCGGTACTTGCCGGACTCTCGGAGGAGTTGGTGGGCGACTTCGGCACCGGGGCGCTCCTACACGACATCGGCAAGATCGGCGTGCGCGATGCCATTCTGCTGAAACCAGGGCGTCTCACCGACGCAGAGTACGAGGTAGTCAAGACCCACCCCACCCTTGGCGCCGACATCCTGCGCCCGGTACTCAAGCGCCCTATCGTGATCGCCGCCGTGCGTCACCACCACGAGCGGTTCGACGGCCACGGCTATCCCGACGGCCTGGCCGGGGAAGCAATCCCCCTCACAGCGAGGATCCTGGCAGTCGCCGACGCCTACGATGCCATGTCGTCTACCAGGAACTACCGCGTGGCGCTCCGGCCCGTCGACGTGCTCACCGAACTGCAGAAGCACCGCGGGAAGCAGTTTGATCCCGACGTGGTCGACCTGTTCCTCGAGCAGTTCGCCGTGGAGACCGGCCCCGCACTGGTGCGAGAGAAGGTGCTCGACGTAGTTCGCGACATCCTTCCCAAGGAAGAATGTGAAGGGTACGCGTCGTTCTGTCTGCTCGGTCACCGGGAGGACGCGGGGAACGCCCAGAGCCTCGCCGAAAGCGCGGTCGAGCTCATCCAGGCGCAGCTCGACATGGTGGGAGCCAGGGCAGGCGCGGAAACCCTCGTTCGACTCAACGTGCGGCTCGAGACCTTCATGCGCGAGCAGGAGATACCGATACGGATCGATGCGGAGGGCAAGGTCGGCTGGTCGGCGCTGGCCGGCGGCGCGCCACAGGTGGTTCGAGCGCTCCAGACGTACGAGGCCTTCTTCAAGGCAAACCTCGTGCAGGTGACGGGGTTCGAGACGGCAGACCTGATCACTCAAGAAAGCCTGGCGGAAGTTGGGGAACGGGCCCGCACCCTGTACTACCAGCTGTTCGCATAGCGAGAGGGGCGCACCGGCAAGCGACCGGTCGACGCCCCTACACGCCGGTCGACGCCCCTACACGCCGGTTGACGCCCTTCCGCCCGGTTGACGCCCCCCCACCCTCGTACTATCCTGCCTTCACGACCCGCGATCGTATGCGGGTGCGTCTCCCGATGATCGGATCGCATGTCTGACCGAAGACCGCATGTCTGACCCCGCAATCACCGCCGCCCTGACCCCCCTGGGCTTCGACGACCGGGTGGAAGAGCTCTTCCGCCCCCACGCCACCCGGGGCAGCAGGCTGGGGCGGGTGATCCGCGTCGACAGGGGGAGCAGCTTCGTGTTCACCGCCGAAGGTCCGGTGCGGGCGGAATCGGCCCCCGACCTCTCACGCGACTCGGAGGACCCGGCGCAGATCGCCGTGGGCGACTGGGTCGCCTTGCGCGACGACGACCTTCGCGAGAACATGGTGATCGATGAGATCCTGCCCCGCCGCTCCGTCTTCACGCGCGGCGATCCAGGCAAAGCTACGGCCCGCCAGGTGGTGGCCGCCAACGTGGACACGGTGTTCCTGGTGCACGCGCTCGGCGGCGACCTGAACCTCCGGCGCCTCGAGCGGGAGCTGGTGCTCACCTGGGAGAGCGGCGCCCAGCCGGTGGTCGTGCTCACGAAAGCCGACCTGCTCTCCGATCCGAGCGAAGGGGAGGGGGCCCGCGCGTCGGCCGCGTCGGTGGCGCTCGACGTGCCTATCCACGTGACCAGCGTCGTCACCGGCCTCGGCATGGAGGAACTCGCCGCATACACCGCGGGCCACCGGACGGTCGCGCTGCTGGGCGCGTCCGGAGTCGGCAAATCGACGCTCGTGAACCTGCTCGCCGGCGAGGAGCTGCAGAAGACCAGGGAGGTGCGGGCCTTCGACGACAAGGGACGCCATACGACGGTGGCTCGGGAGCTCTTCCCGCTCCCCTCCGGCGGCGTGCTCATCGACACTCCCGGCCTGCGCGCGCTCGCCCTCTGGGATGCCGACTCGGGGTTGGCGGCGACCTTCCTCGACATCGTGTCGCTCACTTCGGAGTGCCGCTTCGCGGATTGCAGGCACCGAACGGAACCCGGGTGCGCCGTGATCGCCGCGGTCGAGGCGGGCAGCCTGCCGAGAGAGCGCCTCGAAAGCTACCTCAAGCTGCAGGAGGAACTCGACGACGTCGCCGCGCAGCAGGAAGCACGGCAGCGCAACATGCGCGACCGCCGTCCCGAGACATCGGGAAACCCGGTACCTGGCGGCAGACGCGGGCGACGCAAGAAGGGCTGAGCCGCCCGCGGGTCTCGCCGACCGGCTGTGCGCAGCGACCGGCGCCGCGCAGGTCGGCGCGTTCATAGCGCAGCGCGCGGCCGGCGACTGAGCCGGCCGGACCAACCGTCGCGTCACCCTCCTACGACGGCCTCGGCCCGCGTGCGCAGCACGCCTACCTCTTCGTGAAGTGATCGTCCGCCTGGTCGAGGAACCTGATGAGCTCTCCTGCCAGGTTGGCCTGCTGGTCGCCGTTCAAACCTAGTGATTCCATGGACTCCCCCGATCCACCGGCTTCGGCTGAACGTCGGTGGCCGCCTTCCCGCGGACGGGCGAGTCCAATCACCCAACCTTGCGGGCACCAAGGCACCGCCCTGGCGGACCCAGAAGCCCCACCCTTGCGGACATCCCCCCCACCACATACGATTTCCACAGGGGAGTGTGCGACCGAGAAACGAGACTCCGGGGGACTCACGTGAACACCAAGCGCTTCACCATCCTTCATTCCAACGACATGCACGGCGACTTCCTCGCCGAGGCCCAAGAGGGCCGTGGCGACCTCGTGGGAGGGCTCGCCCTTCTCTCCGGATACCTCAACAAGGTGCGCGAGGAAGAGGAGAACGTGATCTACGTGATCTCGGGGGACATGCTCCAGGGATCGATCATCGACTCCGAGTGGAAGGGCATCTCGACCATCGAGATCATGAACTACCTCTCGCCCGACGTGGTGGCGCTCGGCAACCACGAACTCGACTACGGTCTCCCCCACCTGCTCTTCCTCGAGAAGATGGCGATGTTCCCCATCGTGAACGCCAACCTCTTCATCAGAGGCAGCGGGCGCCGCCTGATGCAGTCGCATCACATCGCCCGGAAGGCCGGCTTCGACATCCTCTTCACCGGCATACTCACCGAGAAGGTTATGGACGCGCTCACCCAGGACAGCCTGATCGGCAGTTTCGTCGACCTCGAGGAAGCCGGCTCCGCGGTAGGCCGCATCACCAACGCCTACAAGAACGACGATATCGACCTCACCATCCTCCTCACTCACATCGGCCTCGACTCCGACATCGAGTTGGCGCGCATGCTCGACCCGCTGTGGGGGGTGGACATGATCATCGGGGGCCACAGCCACTCGATCCTCGAGGAGCCGGTGGTGGAGAACGGCATCCTCATCGCCCAGGCGGGAGTGGGCACCGACCAGATCGGCCGCTTCGACATCGTGGTCGACGACAACACCAACAGCATCATCGAGCACACCTGGAGCCTGGTGCCCATCCAATCCGGCATCGCCGAGCCCGACACGGTGCTCACACAGTACATCCAGACGTTCAAGAAGGAGGTCGACGCGAAGTACGGCGCCCTCCTCTGCAAGTTTAGCCGGAAGCTCACCCACCCCTTGCGCGAGGAAGAAACCGCGCTCGGCAATGCCATCGCCGACGTGCTTTCCGCCTGCGCCCAGGCCGACGTCATGCTTCTGGGGAGCGGCTCGGTGCGGGTGAAGGAACTGGGGGCCGCGGTGACCCTGGGCGACCTCACCTCCTGCTTCCCCTACGACGACCCGTTGCACCGTTACGCGATCCCGGGCGACGCTCTCGAGCGCGCCTTCGCCCACTGGATGCGCAACGAGAACCGCACCGGCGAGGGCGAGTGCTACCAGGTGAACTCGAACGTGGCCGCCGTGTACGACGCCGGCGAAGACCGCCTGGTGTCGCTCACCGTTGGCGGCGACCCGGTGGTGGGCGACCGCACCTACACAGTCTGCGTGCAGGGTTACCACGCGAACAACGCCGCGGCCTACCTCACATTCGCGCCTGAGGAGATGACGCAGCACAAGGTGGTGGCCACCTCGGCCAAGCAGGTACTCGAAGAGTATCTGCGCGACAGCCAGAACCTCTCGTCGAAGGTGGAGGGGCGCCTGGTCTGGCGGTAGGGCGGGGGCGCGAAGGGAGATGCCCGCCCCGCCCGCTTGACCGGGATTCAGGCTCACGATAGGTTGGGCGCAAACGCGGCCGACGCGCACATACTCGGTTCGTGGACCTCGGGGCCACCATCCGGCCCGAGGTAAGGGGGCTCGTCTGGTAGGGCGGGGTAGGGTGGAGGCGGGCGCATGACTAAGAGGCGGGCCGGCGCAAGAGCGGAGGCGGGCGTGTGAACGACAGAACGACAGGGCTCGACCGGGGGCGGCTCGCCGACCGCCTGCGGGCCGAAGAGGAGCTGTTCGAGCGGCGCCACCCGCGTTCCCGGGCGCTCTTCGAGCGGGCGAAGGAGCACCTCCTCGACGGCGTGCCGATGAACTGGATGACCCGCTGGGCGGGTCCCTACCCGCTGTTCGTGGCCGACGCCGCCGGCCCCTACTTCACCTGCGTCGACGGCATCCGCTACCTCGACTTCTGTCTGGGCGACACCGGCGCCATGACCGGGCATTCGCCGCCGGCATCCGTGGCCGCCATCAGCGAGCAGTTGCGACGGGGTATCACCATGATGCTGCCCACCGAGGACGCAGTGCTGGTCGCCGAAGAGCTGTCGGCCCGCTTCGGCCTGCCCTTCTGGCAGGTCGCCATGACCGCCACCGACGCCAACCGTTTCGTGATCCGCCTGGCCCGTCACATCACGCGCCGCCCGAAGATCCTGGTGTTCGACTGGTGCTACCACGGGACGGTGGACGAGACCTTCATCACGGTCACCGATGGCGTCGCCGGACCGCGGCCCGGCAACATCGGGCCGCCGGTGGACCCGTCGCTCACCACCAAGGTGATCCAATTCAACGACGCCGCCGCCCTGGAAGAGGCCCTCGCCCCGGGCGACGTGGCCTGCGTCCTCGCTGAGCCGGCGATGACGAACATCGGGATCATCCACCCCGACCCCGGCTTCCACGACGCCCTGCGCGAGATCACCCGGCGTACGGGCACCCTCCTCGTGATCGACGAGACCCACACCATCTGCACCGGCCCCGGCGGCTACACCCGCGCCCACGGTCTCGACCCCGACTTCTTCGTCCTGGGCAAACCCATCGGCAGCGGTATCCCCTGCGCCGTCTACGGCTTCACGGCGGACGTGGCGGACCGTATCCGCGAACGCTGGGACTACGAGACCGCCGACGTGGGCGGCATCGGCGGGACGCTCTCGGGGAACGCGCTTGCTTTGGCCGCCATGCGCGCCACCCTGCGCGACGTGCTGAACGACGCGGCCTACGCGGAGACCATCCCCCTGGCCGAGCGTTTCAACGCGGGAGTCGAGGGAGTCATCGCCGAGTTCAGACTGCCCTGGATCGTGAAGCGCCTGGGTTGCCGCACCGAGTACTGGTTCCGCCCGGAGTCCCCCCGGAACGGCGCCGAGGCCGCGGTCGCGGTCGACGAGGAGCTCGACCGCTACATGCACCTCTTCGCCCTGAACCGCGACATCCTCATGACCCCCTTCCACAACATGGCCCTCATCGCCCCGGGCACCATCGCGGCCGACGTGGACCGTCACACCGAGGTCTTCAGGGAGGCCGTGCGGAGCCTCTACGGGTAGGCGAGGGCGGGCCGCCGACCGTCCGCCGAACGACGGCCGACCGTCCGCCAACCGTCCGCCGAACGACGGCCGACCTCCACCATCAACAAGTCATACGGGGGCCGATGTGACCGTCGATCACCGCGAGTGGCGCCGTGTCGTCAAACTCGATCCGGCCCGTCCGCTAAGCGACGAGCGGCTCGCAGCCGTGTGTTCCTGGGGCGCCGATGCGGTGGTGGTTGGCGGCAGCGGAGGTTACGGGGTCGAGGAAGTGCGCGCGCTGCTTGGTCGGCTCAGGCTCCACCCACCTCCGGTGGCTCTCGAAATCTCCGACGTTCGGGCTGTGTGCTCTGGTTTCGACCTGTACCTCGTTCCGATGGTGCTGAACAGCTGCGAGGTCGACTGGGTGATCGGTCACCACCAGGCGGCGATCAAACGCTATGCCGACATCATCGACTGGCGGAAGGTGGTCGTCGAAGGCTACTGCGTCCTGAATCCCGATGCCACCGTGGCCCGCCTCTCCGGCGCTCGGGCAACGATGGGGATCGACGACGTTTTGGCCTTCGCCCGACTGGCCGAGCACCTGCTGAGGCTGCCGATCTTCTACCTGGAATACAGCGGCGCATACGGATCGCCCGAAGTCGTGCGCGCCGTGCGCCGGGTCCTCGGGACCACCCGGTTGTGGTACGGAGGTGGTATCAGGACGCCTGAGCAGGCCCGGGAGATGGCCGCAGTGGCGGACACGGTCGTGGTCGGGAACGCTGTGTACGAAGGACACGATCCGTTCGGGGCTTCATAGCGCCGGGGAGATCTCTGATCGTGTTGACCGAGTCGGCGGCCCCGGGTAAGCCATGTACATCATCTCCGGAGGCAAGACCTTCGGGCCCCCAGGCTTGCGGGTCTGGGGTTCTTTCGTTAGGAGGCATCCTCGGTCAAGCGGACAAGCTTCGTTGTCGACGGGTACCGCTGGCTGGGCACCAAACCTCTCGATTGACCCGTGCCAACGTGCCAACGTGCCAACGCAGGCGGGCTGCGTGGGGTAGGTCGACTAAATGAAGCACCATCCCGTTCCCTGCCATGCTGGCCGGAGAAAAAGAAAACCCGGCCCACAAGGAGCCGGGTGAGTTAGACCGCAAGAAGCATACAACACCACGGCCCGTTTGTCACCACCGTTTGTCACCACCCTTGGGGCTTTGCGTATGTCTTGCTCGGATCAGGCAACTGATGGGCGCAGAAGGCCGCTCGGTCCAGTTGAACCCACCAATGCCTGCCGACCCCGCCGATCTCTTGCCCTCGGAGCGCACCGGCCAATTGATGCCGACTGGGGTTCACCGTCCCGACAGGAATCCGTTGCCGAGCCTGTTCGATTGGGAGCCTCAAGTCGCTGTCATTGGAGACAACGACGGCCGCGTCTATTCGCCTTTCAAGAGTGTCCAGCAGAAGGTGTGCAGCCACGTTGACGTCTGATCCCTTTTCCTCCCGATGGGCATAGGACACCATGAACTGCGCACCGGGAACATCCTTCTCTGTGGAGTCACGCACCATCAGTGGCCAGCGAGAGGTCGTGAGTATTGGGCGCCCCCGCGGATCAGCCGTCGCCAGGGGCGCCCGCTTGACCCGCGCCGCAAAATACCCGTACTCAATCAAGTCCACGCTCTCGGTTGCGAGCAAGGCCTTCAGGTAGATGTCCTGGTCCCGATGTCCCGACTCGTTCGTCGCGCCATCGATTCTCGCGGTGCAGTAGACGACGCGGTCGATACTCGCGCCAACCCAGTTTCGTCGCCGGCCAATCAGGTCCGCCGCAAGCGACCGGATATCCAGCCAGCGCCACCCTGCCGCCCCGCGGCCAAAATGCTCGCGCCCCCCATGGTACAGGTTGAATCCGTCAACGTAGACTCCGACTCTCATGCCGGCTCCCTGACGTGCCAACGGAGCACGTCCAGGTTGTCGCCGTAGTAGAGCAGGTTCTCGTTCATGTCCGAAGACTACCAGTCACTACCCGTCACGCACAAACTCGTGAGGCGGGCTCCACTCTGGGGTCCACTCTGGGGTCTCAGGTCCCACCAGATCCCACTCAGGTCCCACTCTGTACCGGGTTATGCACCGTACGTCCAGGTAATTGCTGTGTCTCGGATAGTGGCGTTTTGCGGCCTATATCGTACTTCGCGGTAGTGCCCCCGACAGGAATCGAACCTGTGCACGAGGTTTAGGAAACCTCTGCTCTATCCCCTGAGCTACGGGGGCGCGGAGGGCATTCTACCACCGGCCC
>CAMTXC010000014.1:0-127030 GCA_947085635.1 uncultured Actinomycetes bacterium
CGTGCCGGGCGCCGCCGCCGACGTGCCGGGCGCCGCCGCCGACGTGCCCGCTGCGGCCTTGGGCGATCCCCCTACGGTGTCCGGCGATGTTTCCGGCATGGGGCGGGGGCGCGCCGTCTATACCCTTCAGGCGGACATCGAAGGGGCGCCTCTGGCGGCCCTGCTCGACGAGAGCGGCTTGGGGGGCCTGTTCAAGGTCATGCTCCAAGTGCGAGAGCGACCCACTGTCTGATGGCGAAGACCATGGAGATAGGACCGGCGACGAAGGCCGAAGCCGCGCTTGCCGAGCGCAGGGCGTTCGAGACTTTGGAGGGCTTCCTGGCTCTGAGGTGGCGCACCGGCTGGGCTGAAGGTCGCACCGGCTGCTTCGTGGTGAGGGCCGGCGGCGAGATGGTCTCGTCGGTCTTCGTGGTGCGGACGCCCTTCTACTGGCCGCGATCGCACCCCGATCTCGCCGTGGGGTGGGGGGGAGGGGTGCTTCCCGTCGCCGAGTTGGCCTGCCTCGATTCTCTGATCACTCCGGTGAGACATCGTCGCAACGGCTACGCCGGGGCCCTGCTGGAATGGGTGCATCGGTGGGCAGTCGAGACGGGGCTGGCGGGAACGGCGCTCTTCTCGGAGATAGGCACTGCGTATTACCGGGAGCGTGGCTTCCGCGTACTGCCCATGCCGTTCTATCGCGGCCCGCTGCCGGATGAGATCGGGCGGGGCGCTGTCGAGGGACGGCCGTTCAGAGTCGACGACCTTGAGCGTGTGGCGGCCGTCTACACCGCAGCGGCTTGCCGGCTCCCGCTGGCTGTGGCGCGCGACGTCGACTACTGGCTCTATCACCTGGACCACAGTCGTTTCGTCGAGGATCTTCACTCCGACGACCCCGACCCTTGGGACTTCGTCGTCGATTCGGACGACGTGGGGGCATACATGCGAAGCCGGAGCGACGGCGACATCTTCACCGCGCTCGAAGCGGCGTGTCTTCCGGGGGCCGAAGGCGCGCTCATGGACCTTCTCGAGTCCGGCCTTAGGCGGGCGCGGGAGTCGGGTTGCCTTCGCGTGGTTCTCCACCTTCACCCCGGCGTCGTCGAACCGCCGGGCCTCGTTCTTCGGGAGACCTGGTACCAGACGTTCCTGGTCCGGCCCGCGGTCGCCGAGGAAGGTGCCTTCGGCCTGGTTGCATCGAGCGAAGCGGCCGAGAGTCCCGCGACCCACGAGCGTGGGTCGGCCGGTCGCGGGTACATCTTCAGGCCCGACTACTTCTAGACGACCACTCGGGCACTCACGTGCAGAGCGCGTGGTTCCGCTTTGTTCGAGATCGTGTGCCCGCCGTGCGAATCCCGCGGCTCGAAGAAGGGTATAGCGGCTGGAGACGACCGTCGCATGGGCGGAGGAACGCGGACGAGGAGGACGGCGTGTCACGTCGTATCGAGAAGGACAGCCTCGGGGAGGTAGCGGTACCGCAGGAAGCACTGTACGGCGCCCAGACCCAGCGTGCCGTCGAGAACTTCCCCATCAGCGGGGAGGGTCCTCATCCGGATCTCGTCTGGGCGACCGTGCTGGTGAAGAAGGCCGCCGCTTTGGCGAACGTGCGCACGGGCCGACTCGAGAGCTCACTCGGTACGGCGATCGTTTCCGCCGCGGACGAGATCCTCATTGGGAGTCGTTGGCTCGATCAGTTCGTGGTCGATCGACTGCAGGCCGGGGCCGGCACTTCCCACAACATGAACGCGAACGAGGTGCTGGCGAACCGGGCGAACGAGCTGCTGGGGGGTGAGCGCGGAACCTATTCACCGATCCATCCGAACGATCATGTGAACATGTCGATGTCATCCAACGACTCCGTGCCCGCCATGGTGCGTCTCGCCGTGTTGCGCGGCTGGGAGCGGGCCCGCGCCGCCCTCGAGGAGCTGGAGGAGGCTTTCGGCGAGAAGGAGCGGGAGTTCGACACTGTGGTCAAGTCGGGCCGCACGCACCTGCAGGACGCGGTGCCCATCCGCCTGGGCCAGGAGTTCGGCGCTTATCGCGTCACTGTGCGAAAGGCGATCGACGCGATCGACGCGGCCGCCGACTGTCTCCTGGCGACGAACTTGGGCGCGACCGCCGTCGGGACCGGCGTCAATTCCGACCCGGCCTACCGGGGCGAGGTCATCCGGGTACTGCGCGACTTGACGGGCTGGGAGGTGCGGGCTCCCGCCGATTATTTCCAGGTGACTCAGAGCCACGACGACTTCGTGCGATTCTCCGGCGCGCTGCGGGGGTTGGCGGTGGAACTCGCGAAGATAGCCAACGATCTGCGTCTGCTCAGCTCTGGACCCGATGCCGGCTTCGGCGACATCGTCCTGCCGGCCGTGCAGCCGGGCTCGTCCATCATGCCGGGCAAAGTCAATCCGGTCATGGCCGAGATGCTCGACATGGTCGCCTTCAAGGTGATGGGGAATGACCTCGCGGTCTCGTTGGCCGGCCTGCACGGGCAGGTGGACCTGAACGTGTTCGCCCCGGTCTCGGCGGACCTGTTGCCCGGTTCGCTCACGCTCCTGGGGAACGCCGCGCGGGTGTTCGCCGACAAGTGCGTGCGGGGGATCACGCCGTCTTCCGAGCGCCTGGCCGCCGTTCTTGCGAGGAACACCGCCCTGGCGACGGCACTCGCGCCGACCATCGGCTACGAGCGCGCGGCCGAAGTCGCCAAGCGGGCCGTGGCCGAAGGGGTGAGCGTGAAGGAAGCCGCCCTGCGCATGGGTGGGTTCGACGAGGCCACGCTCGACCGGCTGCTCGACGCGCTTCCGCTCACGGAGCCGGGTCTGCCGGGGGAGTGGGGCCGATCACGTCGTTTCCGACCCGAACCATCGGGTGATAGACTCTGAAATCGAGCGGGTCGATTACCATGCAGGCCCGCATGTGTCGGCAGATCACACGTCTCGCCGGTCATTCGGAGGTGGACGCGATTTCCCTGGTGCCTACACGCAGCAGTGAGACAGACGCCGCGGCCGCTTCCTTGCAGCGGGCGCTCGATGCGATAGGTCTCCTGTTCCCGGGCCATCCAGTGTTCATCATGCTCGAGGATGAGTCCGCGGGCGCGCTCGTCGTCGAATACTGCTCTTCCGGTATCTCGGCTCATCTTCGAGGTCTCTCGGCGCCCTGCGATAGCGGTCCTCTCGCTTCCATCGCACGGGGAGGTGAGCCGGTCTGGGTGCCCGCGCTGGAGGATCTTTGGGCGCAACAGCTCACCGACGGGCTCAGGGAGATCGGCGTCGGCGGCGGTTGGTTCGCCCCTCTGCCGCGATCTGGGCGCGGTATCGGGTTGCTGGTCTTGTGCGTTTGGTCGGGGGCGCCCGCGCTTGCGAGTCCGGCGCTTTCCGAGTTGTTCGCCTCGATCGCGATCATCGTCGAAGCTGCGGTCGTCGGAGCACGGGTGGGTGACCGGTCGATTGCCGAGAAGGATCGTTTGTGGGATCGCGCAGTGCGTCAATCGGCGCGCACGGAAGAGCTGACGGCGCTGCTCGCAAGTATCCCGGAGGCCCTCTTCGTCCAGGATCGGCTGTGGCATGTGACGCTTGCCAACGAGCCGGCCTTCCAGACCCTCGGCGTCCCTCCTGGCCCCGGTCAGTTGAGCGTGCTTGAAGAGCGTCTGGAGGACCTGCGTTTGGTCGACGAGCACGGGGAGTGGATCACGTGGCGTCAGGGGCCCGTGGCCAGAGTGCTGCTCGGCGATGTGGCCAAAGACGAGGAGTTTCGGGAGGTCTCTCTGGAACCGGCTCGCTGGTTCCGACTCGACTGTGCTCCGGTGCGCGACGCCATCGGGGATGTCACGGGAGCTGTCGTGTTCCTCCGCGACATCACTTCGCTGCGAATCGCCCGCGATCGACTGGAGGTCGCGATTCAGAGTGAGCGCACGAGATCGGCGCAGCTCAGGGTTCTCAACCGATTGGCGGTGACTCTAAACAGTGAGAGAGATCCGGGCCGGATGCTCGACGAGGTGCTTGCCGGCGCGCTGCGCCTTACAACGGCCGGAGTCGGTTCACTCTACCGCCCCAGTCCCTCGGGTCTGCGCCTCGAGGCGTTCCTGAGCATTCCAGAGCTGCGTGAGGCGACGCACGCGGATAAGGCCGCCTCGGGGATGGATCTGAAGGAGGTTGCCCAGCTTGCCGCGGATTCCCGGCGGGTGGTGAGGTTCGCGCAGGAGGCTCCCGGGGTGGGGGAGACCTTCAGAGGCTACCTGGCCGTGCCGCTCGTCACATCGTCGGGTGATCTGCTGGCCTGTCTTGCCCTGGCTGGGTCGTCCGATCCTCTTGGATTCGGAGGGGAGGACGAGATCATGGTGACCACCCTCGCCGCTCACGCGTCGGTGGCCTTGGAGAACACGAGCAGATTGGACCACGAACGGGAGGTGGCCGAATACCTGCAAAGGGCGATGCTTCCCCGGATTCCGCGCGTGCCCGGGCTCGCCGTCGACATCGTCTACGAGAGTGCCACCGATGCCGCACTCATCGGGGGTGACTTCTACGACGTCGTGCCCCTTGCGGATGGTGGGGTGGCGCTGTTCGTGGGAGATGTGTGCGGAAAGGGACTGCAGGCGGCCGCCACCATGAGCAGCGTCCGGCACGCCGTGAAGGCGCACGCGTCCCTGGGACTGGCGCCCGGGCCGTGGTTGGAGGCGGTGAACGTAGCGATCGCTGCGGACTTGGTGCCCGATTCGTTCGTCACCCTCGCGCTGCTCACTCTTGATCCGAAGACGCGACGTCTCGGGTGCGCACTGGCCGGGCACCCCAGCCCGCTTCTGGCGACTGCGGACGGCGTCACAGAGGTGCGAGCGCTACACGGGCTGCCTCTCGGGGTGAGCAGAGACGCCCGGTACCACACTCGCTACGTGGTACTCGAGCCAGGGCAGGTGATCTGCCTGTTCACCGACGGCCTGTTCGAGGCCCGCCGGGGCCGCGAGCTGTTCGGCAGCGCGATGCTGGGCGAGGAGTTGCGCAAGCTGGCCGGCGGGCGGATGAGCGGGGCGGCGAGGAAGCTGATGGAGAGCGCACGGTCGTTCGCGGACGACACCCTGAACGATGATGCGGTCGTGATGCTCGCGCGCCTCAGCGCGGAGTGAACCTGGAGACATCGCCGTCGCGCTCGAGCTGGAGGCCCAGTCGCTCGCTGAAGCCGGCGACACGGTCGAGGATCGCGTCGGCTTCCGCGCCCGTGACCACCGCGGGGATGCCGTACGGATCTGCCAAATAGACCGGCACAAGGGTGAACGACGGCGGACCGGACTGCGCTATCTCCATACGCAGTATCACCGCCTCTCCGGTGACTCGGGAGTAGTGGTCGAAAACGAAGTCGCCGAGGCTGTAGGCGATGAGCTTGTCGCGGTAGAGCTCGAAGCCCTGCAGCACGTGGGGATGATGACCGATGATCAGATCAGCACCCGCGTCCACGATGGCGTGGGCGAGCTCTCGTTGGGAGCCGTTCGCGTATCCTTCGTACTCGACGCCCCAGTGCAGGCTCACCACCACCCAGTCGGCCGCCTCGGCCGCCGCCTTCACGTCGGCAAGCAGGCGGTCTTGATCGGGTCTGGCGGGATTGACGCCGGCGCGGTCGGCCCCCGCCGCGAACCCTTCGGGCAGGATGCTCGTGTAGGCGAGCACCGCGACCTTGCCCGCTGGAGTGACGAGGAGCGCGGGGGCCCGAGCGGCCGCCAGGTCGGCTCCCGCGCCCGAGTGGGCCACCCCAGCCGCCGTCAAGCGATCGATGGTGTCGAGCAGAGCCGGCGCGCCCCAATCGAGGGCGTGGTTGTTCGCCAGGCTCACTACGTCGATGCCCGCGGACGCGAGACCTTCCACCAGCGCGACGCGGCCCCGGAACGTGACATCCTTGGATGTCTTGCGGGCGCCCTTGTCCGACAGGGGCGACTCCAGGTTGACGAACGCCACATGCGCGTCGGAGAGGAGATGAGCCACCTTCGCCAACGGCGCCGCGCCACCGTGCTTGTCGATGTACACGCCCACCTGGCGGTCGCCGAGCACGTCGCCGCCCGCGGCCAGAGTCAGGGGTGGCAGCGTGGTCGTGGTCGCAGAGGGCGCCGTCGACGGGGGTGCGGCGCCCTGGGTGGTCACCGCCTGCGCGGCCGCCTCGGCGGCAGGAGCAGTCGAGGCGGGAGCGCCGGCCGTCTGGCGGCTTCTCAGCGCATCGGCTGCGAGCGCCGCCACCAGGACGAGCGCGACCACCCACACCCCGATCACCAGCAGGTCCGACCTATGCGGGAGACGGCGGCTCGATCGACGCGATGGGCTCATGTGGGTCATGCCCCTCAGGCATCACGGGGAGACGGCATTCCTTTCGGTGACCGGTATAATAGCGCGTGCGACCCTGGGCGGGAGGCGCGCCGCCCGGCAGGTCGGCCGTTGACCGGGGCTGAATGCGGTCGTCGGACGTCCCTGGCTGGGTATCCCGATGATCCGGAGAGAGAAGAAGGTTGCGATCATGAGGCCGGTTTCCTTCGGCGACAGGGGTAAAGAGGTCGTAGACATCCAGACGCGTCTGCGCGCGCTCGACTTCCACCTCGGTAGTGAAGGAGCCGATGGGCACTTCGGACCCAACACGGAGCGAGCCGTGCGCGGCTTCCAGCAGCAGCGTTGGCTGGAGATGGACGGCATCGTGGGTGAGAACACGTGGACCGAGTTGGTGGAGGCCGGGCACCAGGTGGGAGAGCGCCTCCTCTACCTGCGGGTCCCCGCCATGCGGGGCGACGACGTACTCCTCATGCAGCGTATGCTGAACGAGCTCGGGTTCGACTCCGGCCCCGTAGACGGTATCTTCGGAGAAGTGACCGAGAACGCCCTCCTTGAATTCCAGAGGAACGCCGGGGTGAACCTCGACGGGATCGTGGGTGAGGCCACCCTCGCGCAGCTCAGGCGGATCCGGATGGCTGGGGTGGGCACGTCCGACAAGAAGATACCCGATCGCATGGACGGATATGTGGGGAGTCGCTCGCTGGCGGGTCTCAAGATCTGCATCGACCCGGCCCACGGCGGAACCGACTTCGGGGCGAGGGGAGTGGGTGGACTCACCGAGAAGTCGGTGAACCTCCAGCTCGCCCAACAGGTCGCGGAGCTCTTGAGGGCGCACGGCACCGACGTCATGCTCGTGCGCGACGACGATCGCTTCATCGGTCTCTACGAGCGTCTGGAGAGAGCGAACTCGTTCCAGGGCGACCTTCATCTCACCGTGCACCACGGTCATCACGACACTCCGGTGGCACAGGGGGCGGCAGCCTTCTTCTTCGAGAACGGCTCGTACTTCGCCGAAGCCGGTAAGCGCTTGGCCGGCTACCTGATCCAGGCGCTCGTGCGAGACGCGGGCCGCGTCGACCTGCACACTCACGGTCGCAACTTCGCCTGTCTCAGAGAGCCTCGCCGCCTGGCGGTGATGGTGGAGCCGGGCTTCATCACCCACCCCGAGGAGGGAGGGGACTTAGCCGACGGTCCTGGCATCCGGAGAGAGGCGGAGGCCCTGATCGCGGGGATCCGCTCCTACCTCGAGCGCCTCTAGCGAAGAGCAAGACGTCCTCAGGTTGCTGGGCCTCTTGGCGGCGTGGTAGAGTTCAGGCGTGCGTGGCAGCCTGACCGCTGCCCGGAAAACCGACCTTTGGAGGCTCCGATAGGCGGTCACGCTAGTGAAGTCGGGCGACGTTCCGTCGTCATCCTCATAGCAGCCCTCCTCTTCTCCCTTGCTTCGGCGCCCCTTGCTTTCGCCGACCCAAATGCGGTCGCTAACGCGAGGAACGAGGCTGAGGCGCTTCGCCGACAGGTCTTAGTCTTGAACGATAAGGCTGAGGCGGCACACGAGGACTACCAGTACGCACGGGTGCAGCTCACCGAGACTGAAGCCGCCATCGAGGTCAACACGGCGAAGCTGACGCGGGCCGAAGAAGACCTCGTCGTCGCCAACGAACGCCTCGAGCGTCGGGTGAACGGCATCTACCGCAACGGACGCGTCTCGTTGCTCGAGGCTCTGCTCGGGGCCGAGTCGTTCACCGATTTCGTGAATCGGCTCGAGCTCCTGAACATGATCGGCGCCCAAGACGGCGATGTGCTCGAGAAGGTCTCGACCTTCCGCGCCGACGTGGCCCAGCGGAAGGAGCAACTCGCCGACGACCAGGCTCTGCAGGCGGAGCTCCTCGAGCGGGCGAAGAGGGCGAAGGCCGAGATGGAGTCACGCCTCGCCGAGCGGGAGCGCTTGCTCGCGGGCAAGGAGCGGGAAGTGGCCCAACTCGAGCGCGAGGAGGAGGAGCGCCAGGCTCGAGTCGCTGAGGAGGCCCGCGCCGCCGCGGCGAGGGCGGCCGAAGTCGCCCGTCAACAAGCCGCGCAGGGCAGTTCCTCGGGCGGATCGGGATCGTCCTCGGGCTCGTCCTCCGGCTCGTCGGACTCGTCGGGCGGGGCGGTCCGTAACGTGCCCTCATCCCGCGTGGGCGCGTCCGCTGCCTCGGTTGCCCTGCGGTACGTAGGTGTGCCCTACGTGTGGGGCGGTGAGTCGCCGAGTGGGTTCGACTGCTCCGGGCTCGTGAAGTACGCCTTCGCGCAGGTGGGTGTGAGCCTGCCGCATTCGAGCCGTGCGCTGTACGGCTACGGAGTCGCAGTATCGCGCGGCGATCTGCAGCCGGGCGATCTCGTGTTCTTCGGGTCGCCCATACATCACGTGGGCATCTATGTGGGCAACGGCAACATGGTGCACGCGCCCTACACTGGGGCGAACGTGCGGGTGAAATCCATCAGTCGCAGCGACTACACCGGCGCCCGCCGGATAATGTAGCCGGACGTAGCACCGTGGCGGTCACCTCGGTCTACTTCCACCCTATCTTCCTCGAGCACGATACCGGGTACCACCCCGAAGCCGCCGAACGGCTCGTGGTCGTCAAGCGGTGGCTGGAGGCCGGCGAACTCGATCTCGAATGGATCACCCCCCCTCGGGCGGACGTCGCCGACGTGGCCCGCGTGCACACCCGTGGCCATATCGAGACGGTCGAACGCCTCGCGCGGGGGGGTGGCGGCCGGCTGGACATGGACACCGTGGTGTCGCCGGCTTCGTTCGACGCCGCCCTGCACGCAGTCGGCGCCGGGCTCCACGCCACAGCCCGCGCGCTCGGCGAAGGAACCCGGTCGTTCCTGCTCGTTCGACCCCCCGGCCATCATGCGGGCCGCGACCGGGGCATGGGGTTCTGCCTCTTCAACAACATCGCGGTGGCGGCACAGTATGCGATCGAGGAACTGGGTGTGGCTCGGGTCCTCATCGTCGATTGGGATGTCCACCACGGCAATGGTACGCAGGACGTGTTCTACGACGATCCGCGCGTGCTGTTCTGCGGCTTTCACTTGGGGAACCACTATCCAGGCACCGGGGCCATCGCGGAGTCGGGCGCGGGTGACGGCGTGGGGTATACGGTGAACCTCCCGCTGCCGCACGGAGCGGGAGACGGTGCGGTGCGGGCCTTCTTCTCGGACGTGCTGGTGCCTCTGGCGGGAGAGTTCCGGCCGGAACTGGTGCTGATCTCGGCCGGCTACGACTCGGTGGCCGGTGATCCTTTGGGTGGACTGACTTTGTCGGGCGGAGCGTACCGGTGGATGGCGGGCACGATCACGGGCCTCTGCGAGAGCGTCGGGGCCGCCGGACCTGTGTGCTTCCTCGAGGGCGGCTACGACCCCGATCGGGTCGCGTCGGCCGTGATGCGCACGTTGGAGGGCTTGCGCCTGCCGCCGGGAGAGATATCCTCTAAGCTGTCTCCCAGGGAATCTAAGGCGCTGAGCGACCTGCGAAGGACGCTCGACGCCACCTGGGGCCGGGTGTTGAGGTGAATTCGGACATACAGGTGAATCCGGGCATATGATGGAGCCCGATGCGAGAGACGGGGTCTGTCTAGTGGAGGCGCATAAATGAAGAGCATGGACGAACTCCTTCAGCTCATGGTCGGGGCGGGTGCGTCCGACCTGCATCTGAAGGCCGGCAGCCCGCCGGTGTTGCGGGTCGATGGAGACCTGAAGCCGCTCGACCTGCCATCCTGCTCGCCCGACGATACCAAGGACCTCGCGGCAGCGATCATGAGCGACAAGCAGATCCGCCGCTTCAGCGAGACGAACGAGCTCGACTTCGCTCACAGCGCCCCAAAGATCGGGCGCTACCGTGTGAACGTCTACCGGCAACGCGGGAGCATCTCCATAGCAATGCGTCAGGTGGCCGTGAGCATCCCCTCCTTCGAAGAGCTGATGTTGCCCCCGGTCGTGCAGAAACTCGCGCTTGAGCCGCGCGGCATGCTCTTGGTCACCGGCACCACGGGATCGGGGAAGACCACCACGCTCGCGGCCATGATCGATCACATCAACAACAGTGTGCGCAGGCACATAGTGACCATCGAGGATCCCATCGAGATTCTTCATCGCGACAAACGGTCGATCATCAACCAACGCGAGGTGGGCCTCGACACAGAGTCGTACTCTTCGGCCCTCAAGTACGTGTTGCGTCAGGATCCCGACGACATCTTCATCGGCGAGATGCGCGACCTCGAGACCGTCCGTACGGCCCTCACCGCCGCCCAGACGGGTCACTTCGTCATGAGCACCCTTCACACCATCGATGCCACCGAGACGGTCAACCGCATCATCGACTTCTTCCCTCCCTACCAGCAGAAGCAGGTGCGCATCATGCTGGCCGGATCCCTGAGGGGTATCGTGTCGCAGCGCCTGCTCTCCCGTTCCGACGCCCAGGGCCGGGTTCCCGCCATCGAGGTCATGGTCACCACGGGGAGGATCAGGGATTTCATCCTGGACCCCGATCAGACGCACAACATCGAGTTGGCGATCAAGGAGGGCGAGTACTACGGCATGCAAACGTTCGACCAGAGCCTGCTCGCGCTGTACGAGAAGGGGCTGGTCACCATGCAAGACGCCGTTGTGTGCGCGTCCAACCCCCACGACTTCAAGCTCCTTGTGGCATCCCGGGGTCACGACATCTCGTTGGCGAGCTGAGGAGTAGGGCGACGACCGCGTCATGATGACCCCTATCGCCCCGCGCGGTCTGTTCCGTGGCTTGGGGCTCCTGCGACCCGTCCGGGTGCCCGGCCTGCCGGGTGCGCCTCGTATCCTCGCACTCATCGCCATCCGTCACCCCCGGCTCGTGCCCTATCCGATGCGTTGGCGGACGGCGGCCCGCGGCCTTGGTCTTGTCGTGGCGCGTTTGGTGGAGGCCGAGGGCGGAGGGGATGGGGGGGAGAAGGCGGGCGGCACCGGAGCCGTGCTCCAAGCTATGGGGCTGGACCAGGGGCGTGCTCTGCGCGCGCAACTCGACTATGGACGGGATCCCGCGGAGTGTGCCCGTGTGGTGGCCCTGGCGAACAGGGTGTACGACATCGACGCGGCCGTCGTGGTAGCGGGTCCCCACGAAGCGCGCGTGGTCACTCCCGGCTGTCCGTGGTCACGGGAGGCCTGGTGGGGGCCGGGACCCTGCGGAGCGTTCTCCCGATACGAGGTGGGTCTCGTGGCCGGTCTCAACCCGGAGGTGCGGCTGCGCTACGAGTGCAAACGAACGCGCGGTGACGACACGTGCGTGGGAGTGTACACCTGGCGCGCGGGAAGCGAAGCCGCCGGCCTCGACGACACCGACGGCCTGTCCCAAACCTCCTGAGCCCGGACGACCGCCCGGGCGTCGCACGGCCCGGGGTCCTACGACGCCGCGCGCGGTTCCGGCTTCTAGCTAGCGCCTGGAGCGGCGCTTCTCCTTCTTCTTGTCGTCCTGTCCCAAGATGATATTGACGACGGTCGTGATGATAGAGATTAGGAGTGCGGCGACGATGTGCCAGAGGATGACGCCCTCGATGGTGATCCCGTCCATGAGCCAATCGAGGATCTTGAGCACGAACCCGTTGATCACCAGAGTGAACAGGCCGAGCGTGAGGATCGTGATGGGGAGGGCGAAGAACCGGAACACCGGTCTCACGAAGGTGTTGAGCAGCCCGAGCAGGACCGCCGCGATCACCGCCGCCTTCCAGTCGGCCACCACCACTTTGGGCAGGACGTAGGCCGTCGCCATGATCGCGAGGGTGTTTACCGCCAGGCGTATCAGCAGACTCATTCCGTTCTCCTCACGGTCGTGCTTTCTCGTACGTGGCCGCGATCGCCCGTGTCTCCTTGGCCATCCGCGCGCGAAGGGCCTCGGGTGACTCGATCGACGCGTCGCCCGCATACTTCAATATTTCGCGAATGAGCCAACGCTCATCCAAATAGGGGATTCGTGCCCGAATGTCGCCGTCCTGCATAGGCGAGACCTCCAGCCCCTGTTCCTCCAGCGATCTGCGGCGAGCGGCGGGGAAACGGACCGTGGCCCACTGTGCCTGGCGCGGAGGCACCGAGAGCGGCCCCGCCTTCCGGTAGATCAGATCGACGTCGGCTCTAGGAACGAACGAGCGGCCTTCCAGGGAGGCGGAGCGGATCAGGTCGAGTCTGAACGTGCGCTGCGCCTCAGCCGAGAGGCAGAACGCCTCGAGATACCAGGCGTCCTTGGATTGGAACAGCAGATACGGCTCGATTGCGCGCGTACTCAGGCGATCTCTCGACGGAGTGTAGTACTCGATCTCGACAAGGAGGTTGTCCTGCAGGGCGCGGTTCAGAACGCGCACCACTTCCGACTCGCCTTCCCGGCGTTCCCCTACGTTCACCACGCCTCGCAGCTCGGTGCCGTCGATGAGCTTCCGTATCTTCTCTCCGGCCGAGGCGAGGGACCGCCTGCTGTCCACGGGCAGTTGCTCACCGATGAGATCGACCGTGAGAAGAAGCGCCCGCGCCATGAGAGGCGAGAGTCGCGCGGGTCGGGCCATGGCCTCACCGGTGGGCTCGCGGGTCACGTGCACCTCGTTGCCCACGATCAGGCCGGTGATGACGTAGGTGCCTCCCCCATGGTTCACCAGGTTCAGAAGCTGCAGGTCGTCGCTCACCTCTTTCTTGCTGATGCCCAGGTCGTGGCAGAGCCTCGCCAGCGGAACCACCTCCCCGCGATCTTCGGCGAGGAGGTAGCTGAGCAGCGTGAGGGCTCGGGCGAGACGCTCTGGAGGTATCGGCCCCTCAGACATGGGCCTCCTCCAGACGTCGCAGCTTCGCGACCACCGCTTCCCTCAGGTGTGGCGGCTCCAGGAGCTCGGCGCGGCGCCCCATGCCCAGCACCCACGTGATCAGCGCGTCGGCGTCGGCGTACGTGGTGCGGAACACCGTGGAGGCGACGTCTCCTTGGGAGCCCGCCGCCGGAGCGACCTCGGGCAGCGTCTCGACGTCGGGATACGTGCGGGTGACCCACCAGGCCAGTTCGTCGTCCACGCGGATCGTCGCTTCGCCCGCGATGTCTCCCAACTGCCAGGGGGGGCGTAGCCGGAACTCCGAGAGATCCAGGTCGGGAGGCGGTGAGAAGTCGCGCGGGCGCTTGGTCGAGAACCGCACCGCACCCGAGATGCGGCTGAGGCGGAACGTGCGCACGGCTTCGCGGTCGTGGTCGCGCCCGGCTGCGTACCAGTGGCCGCCCGTGCGGAACAGGCCATAGGGGTCGAGGGTTCGCTCTTGAGTGTGGTCGGACGTGCTGGTGCGGTAACCGAATCGCACCGTCTTGCCGCGGGCGATGGCGTCGTCGAGGCGGGCTAGGGCTTGGCCCGAGGTACGGGCCTCTTCGTCCGGTTCGAGGCTCACCGCGACCCGCTCCGTCTCGGCCGAACTCGGGTCCGGATGGCCGTGGGTGAGGTTCACTAGGGCAAGGCGGAGTGGTCGGGCGTACGCGAAGCGACCTTCGAGCAGAGTCAGGGCCACGGCCAACGCGCGCAACTCTTCCGCTTGGAGCTCGAGATCGGCCAGACGGTAGTTCTCGTCGGGCAGGAAGTAGCTCTCGCCGTCATCGTCTTCCGCCGCTTCCACCCGGATGCCCCCCTGCAGCAGGTCGACGCGGTCGTCGTAGAAGCGGCGCACGAAGGTCGTGTCCGACATCTGGGCGTATCCCTCGACGCAGTCGTGCACATGGCGCGCGGTGACGGGGCGCCGCTGGGTGAGCAGGAAGGAGACCAGGGAGAGCTGGCGCACGAGCTTGTCGTCGTCACGGGGCATGGGGGTAGAGTACAACACCCCTTCCGCATGGACCATCCATTGGGCGGCGCCTTCTGACGAGAGACGGGCCGATCGGGTCTGTCCGGAGTGTGGGCTACAATCCGTTGCGAGATGTCCTCCGAGCCCGCTCATATCGGCAGCACACCAGATTGCCGCTTCGACGGCTGCGATACTCGTTCCCCCAAGGGGAGCGCCGGCCTCACGTTGGTTATTGGCCCGCCGAATGCCGGGAAGCTCGGCTACGTTCTCGATCGTTGGGTCGAGTGCCGGCACGAGCGCCCCCTGATCGTCGCGCCGACTCAGGCGGACGTAACCGACATCACGTCGGAGTTGTTGCAGAGAGTGGGAGTGGTCTACGACGAACGTCCCGTATCCACGATGGAGGGTCTCGTTGCGGAGCTGAGGCCGCCCGGGGCGCCGGGAGTGCTGGGAGGCCTGCGCCAGAGTCTGCTTGCCCGGGAGTTGCTCGGTGGGGAACTTGAGGGCCCTCTGCGTGACATCGCAGCAGGCCCGGGAGCGGCGCAGGCGCTCATCGATGTTCTCGACGAACTCGGGGAGACGGGGGAGACGCCGGAAGTCGTGCTGGCCGCGCTCCGGCGCTGGGCGGGTCGAGGCGGTGGTGAGACCGCAAGCGACCTGGCCCGCCTGGTCGGGGAGTTCCACCGCGTCCTGTCCATCTGGGGGGTGACGGATCATCACGGTGCCCTACGCGACGCGCGGCAGGCAGTCGCCGGCTGGAGCCGGCCACTCGCCTTCTATGGGTTCACGTCTTTCACACGAGCGCAGCGTTCTCTCGTGGTCGATCTGGCACATGTCGTGTCGGTGACGGTCACCCTCGTGCACGATCTTTCGCGTCGCACGGGGGTCGGGGGTGTGCTGGAGCTCGAGCGCCTGCGGAGTTCGGCCCGAGAGGTCGTGGAGTTGAGTCGGCAGGAGTTCGGGTTCGCTTCTCCCCAGGTCGCCCATCTCGAGAAGTCCTTCTTGGTCGATGGGGCGCAGCCCTGGGTCGAGGCGAACCCGGCCTCGTCAGAGCCGGAGACCGCCGCCTCGAACGCTCCGCCGGTCGAAGGTGTGCGCTTTTTCCTCTCTTCAGGGCGTAGGAACGAGTTGGAGCTGGTGGTGGCCGAGGTCGTCGCTTTGCTTCGGTCGGGCATCCGGCCCGACGACATCGCCGTGCTCGTTCGGCGGATCGGCCCGTGGCAACGGGCGGCCCGCACGGTCTTCACATCGTATGGCATCCCCTGTGCTGTCGACGGCGCGGAGCCCTTCGGGGCCACCGGTCTTGGTCACATCCTGCTGCGGGCCGCGCGTGGCGCCGCTCACGATCGGGCCGACTTCGTGCTCGACTATCTTCGGAGCCCGTATCACCCTGCGCACAATTCGTCTGTGGATCATCTCGAGGTGCAGTTGCACGCGAGCGGGGCCTACCGGGGAGCCGGAGCCTTGGCGATTGTCGAACGAGAGATGCCCGGGGCTCTCTCTCTCGCGCGTGACGCTGCGTCCGAACTGAGTAGGGCACCCGCGCACTTTCGCGGCACGGGTCTTATCGACTTGGCGGCAGCCATGCTCGTCGCGGCGCTGGGAAGTCGTCCTCCCGGTTCGTTGGGGCTGGAAGAAGATGCGGCCGCGCTGCGCGCGCTCCATGCGGCGCTCGAGGAGCCGCCCTACTCGACTGAGTCCCCGGACCACTTCACGACTCCGCGCGAAGAGCATCGGCCCGGAGTCGATTTGGAGAGCCGACTCTCGTTCATCGCCGGGCTCCCGGTCTCCCTAGGGCGGGGAGACGAGTCCGGGGTGGTCAGGATCATGAGCGTGCGGAGAGCACGGTCCCGCCGCTTCCACGTGGTGTTCGTAGCCGGCCTTGCCGACGGCGAGTTCCCGGGAGTAGAGGAGCGGTCGTCCCTCCTTTCGCCCGGCGACCGTCGGGGTTTGAACGACGCGTTCGGCTCGCCTGTGCTCGAAGCCGCTCCCGAGTCAGACGACGCCTCGCTGTTCGCGCTGGCTCTGTCGAGGCCGTGGCAGCTCCTCTATCTGAGCGCGCGCGACACCGAGGACGACGGCTCCGAAGTCACTACGTCGCCCTATTGGAACAAGGCTCGGCGGCTGCTGCCCGGCCTTGGCGTCGCGCGTCACCGTCGACTCGACGACATCACTCATCCGCTCGGCGACGCCCCTTCGGTGCGAGAGCACCTCAGAGCATGCGTGCGCGCGCGACTGTCGCCCCGAGAGGAACACCTCGCCGAAAGAGTCCGGCGCCTTCCACCGTGGGAGTGCCGGCCCGTCCGACTGGTCGAGCCGGCCGCCCTCACCCGCCTTGCCGAGAGAGAGGTCTTCGGTGCTACGGAGCTCGAGAGCTACCTGCACTGTCCGTTCCGCTGGTACGCGGAGAGGGTCGTGGGTCTCGAGGCCCTCGAGGAGACCCTGGGTGGCCTACATCGGGGCCGAATCGCCCACAGCGTACTGAGCGACGTGTATTCCACGCTGCGTGAGCGTGGCGAGACGCGGCTGCTCCCCTCGCTTCTGGCGTGGGCAATCGAGAAGGCCGAGGAGAGCCTTTGTGAAGAAGTGGCTCAGATGCGCGGCATGTGGCCTGAAGCGGAGCTCCGACTGATGGGAGGCGACGTGCTACGGCGGGTGTGTTCGCTCTTGGAGTTCGACGCCGGCTCAGGCAGCGAGGCGCTGCTCTACGAATCGGAGTGGTCGCTGCCGGGCGGTGACATCGACCTGGGTGGTGTGCGGGTCACGGGCCGCGTCGATCGCATCGACCTGCTCGGGCCCGCGGGTCCCGCGATCGTGATCGATTACAAGTATGGTTCGGACGTGGGGGGGCCGGATCTCGTGAAGAGGGGCCTGCTACAGGTGCCGCTCTACATGGCGGCGGTGAGGGCCGCATTGCCGGAGATCGGCGTAGCCGGTGGCGCGTATTTCGCCATGGGTGCGGGGAAACCGGCCGGTATGGTCTTAGAGGATGCGGCCGGCATGGCGGGCTCCTGGTTCTCGCGCACGGCGAGGGTCGACGGCGAGCGCTTCGAGGCGCAGATCGAGTCGGCGCTCGCGGAGGCCAGGAAAGCGGCCCAAGGTATGCGCGCGGGCGATATTGCGGGCGAGCCCCTGCACGAGTGCCCCTCGTACTGCGACTTGGGCCCCTTGTGCCGGGTCCCGAAGCGGGCGGTTTCGTGGCGCTGAAGGATGCAAGAGCTGCTGCCCCCGGTGGCCCGGAGAAGCAGGTGCGCGAACTCACGCCGGAACAGCACACGATCGTGACCTCCCGGGCCTCGCGCGTGTTCGTCTCGGCGGCTGCCGGCAGCGGGAAGACATCGTTGCTTGTGGCTCGGTACCTCCGTGCCGTCGGTGCCGATGGACTCTCCCCTGCGGACGTGCCCATGGTGACGTTCACCCGCCGAGCGGCCGGGGAGATCAAGCACCGGGTCAGAGAAGCCCTGTATCGGGAGGGCCGCGATGATCTGGTGCAGCACGTGGAGTCTGCGCCTATCGGCACGATCCACTCGCTGTGCTCGCGCATCATCCGCTCGGAGGCGTTGGTCGCCGGCGTCGATCCTCACTTTGTGGTTCTCGACGAGGAACAGGCGGCCGTGCTGGAGCACGAGGCGGGTAGGGTCGCGTGGGACGATGTCGTGCTCGCTGCGACCTCAGACGAACTCGCATGTCTCTCACGTCATGGGCACCAGCTGAGGCGGGACGTCCCTCGGCTGTATCACCAGCTGCGCCAAGAAGGCGTGTGGGGGGAGGCCGGGCCGGGTCTGACCCCACCGCCGCGGCCGCCCGAGGTGCGGGCCGGCCGGGAGTCCCTCGAGCGTGCTCTCGATGATCTCCTGGCCGGGTTGCAGGGGGCCAAGCTAACGGCCACCGCCGAGAAGAACCTGGAGCGCGTCACGGCCTGCCGCGAGTGGCTTCCCTCGGCCGGGTCGACGTGGCGCGATCTGGAGATCGTGTCGTCGTTCATGCCGAGTCTCGCGGTGGGCAAGACCAAGCCCTTCTTCACAGATCTGAAAGCGGCTATGAGGGACTTTCGATCCCTGCTCGGCGCGCACTACTTGCTCGATGTGTGGCGCATCGCCGAACGCTTGCTCGTTCGATTCGACCGGGAGTATCGGGCGCTGAAATCGGCCCGAAGCGCGCTCGACTTCGCCGACCTGGAAGCTCTGACCCTTCGTGTGTTGCGGAACGGAAGGTCGCCCTTCCCCGCCCGCTCGTGGCTCATGGTAGATGAGTTCCAGGACACCAATCGGCTCCAGTGTGAGCTGCTGGATCGCTTGGGCGTCGGCGGCACGCTTACGGTCGGAGACCCGTACCAGAGCATCTATGGGTTCCGTGGCGCCGACGTGCGGGTGTTCCGCGAACTGCAGGATGGTATCGAGGTCGGCATCGACCCCGACGTCGAGGTGAGCTCCCTCTCGGTGAACTTCCGCAGCAGGAAGCCCCTCATTGACGCTTTGAACACCATCTTCGGGCACGAGCGCCTGTTCGGCTCCGACTTCCCGCTGGTCGTCTCCTCTGCGGAAGCTTTTCCAACAGGATGGCCTCCCGGTCAGCCTTCGCCCGCTGCCTCGAGTGTTGCGGATGATGCCGCCGGCGAAGGCGCGCCGTCGCCGGTGTCGAGTCATGGGGAGAGGTCTTCCGCCGGCGTTCTGGCTGCCGTGAGTGTGCTCGTGGTCGCGCCGGCGGACGATGTGGGGGTCGAAGGCGACTCCTGTTCCGAGGGCACCCCCGGCAACGAGAACGGCAACGGCAACGGCAACGGGAACGGCGTCGATACGGAGATGGGCTCCGCGCCCTCTTCTCACGAGGCCGAGGCCTTTGTCGTGGCGGCCCGGGTGTCGTCCCTCATTCGCGAAGGCAACCGTCCACGCGAAGTCGTCGTCCTCCTTCGAGCGCTCACACATGTCCACGAGTACGAACGTGCCCTGCGGGCGGCATCGGTGCCGTGCTATGTGGTGCAAGGTCGGGGTTTCTTCGACCGGAGCGAGGTGGCCGACACGAAAGCGCTCCTGCGCCTGCTGTTGAACCCCAGGGACGACGCAGCCCTTGCCACGGTCCTGCGCTCTCCCCTTGTTGGGCTTCCCGACGATGTCGCCCTCCTGCTACGCGAGCGGGCCGATAGCCAGGGGCAGCGTTTCTTGTGGGAGACGATCGAGAGTGGGGAGCCGGCGCACGTGCCGCCTCGAGCGCAAGGCGCGCTCCGACACCTGGTCACGTCTGTGAACGCGTTGCGCTCGCGTCTCGGCTCTCCGGGGTTGGCGCACCTCATCGAGGAGGCACTGACGGTCTTCGACTACGACCTTTTGGTACTCGGAACGGACGAGGGGGCGCAGCGATTCGCGAACCTGCGCAAGCTCATGCGGATCGCCGATGAGTTCGAATCGGTGGAAGGCCCCGATCTCAGGGGCCTGCTGGAGTACCTTGCTCTTCGTACCGATATCTCCGGCGATCGTGAGGGTGGCGCCCACGTCCTCTCCGAGGAAGACGACGTGGTGCGGGTGATGACCATCCATCAGGCCAAGGGCTTGGAGTTCCCTGTAGTGGTGGTGCCCGGCATGGGAACGGCGCCACGCGACCACGATCGGGCCTTCCTGAAGGCCGCGTCGGGTGTGCCGGCTCTACGCGTCGGGGTATCCACCGGCAGCCAGACCGATCACGTCACACTGGGTCCGTTCGAGGAGTGCAAACTGGAAGAGCGCGGCCGAGACCGTGATGAGGTCGCGCGTCTCTACTACGTGGCCGCCACGAGGGCCATGCATCGACTCCTCCTTGTCGGATCGACCAAGGCCGGGTGTCCCGTGGCCGGGGGCTCTCCACTCGCCCATGTCCTCGAGGCGCTCGGCATGGGCCCCGACATGCCGCCGACGCTCCCCCAGCGCCCCCTCGATGAGCTGGACATATGGGTGGAAGGGGTGCTCGTTCCTCACTCGGCGCTGGTGGAGGCCACGCATGAGACGGCTCGAGATGCCGAAGCCGCTGTGGAGCCGAGGCTTGCCCCCCCGGCTCCCGCGCCGCTCGCTCTCGAGGTGGGTGTCCCGCGTCCGCGCCAGGTGAGCTTCTCACTTCTCACCAGGGCCGCCGAGTGCCCTCGGGCCTACTATTTCGAACGGGTGCTCCGGCTTCGACCCGAGTACTTCAGACACGGGGGGGAGGGCCGCCTTCGACCTATCGAGGAACGGTCGGAGGCCGTGCTGGAGCCGGCCGCACGGGCCGTGGGCATCGTGGTGCACAGGGTGTTGGAGAGGGTCGGATCGCTCGCGACCGTCGACAGGCGCCGGCTGCGATCTGAGGTCGGGCAGGTAGTGCGCGATGATGGCATGTGGCTCGACGGCGCCGCCTTCGCCCGCGCGGTCGAGTTGTCCGCCGCCTTCTGGGACTCTCCCTATCAACGGATGGCGTCTCATACCATGGCACGTCGGGAGCGTCAGTTCCTGTTCGACCACGAGGGCGTCGTTGTCACGGGTCTCATGGATCTCGTGGTGGAGGAAGCCGATCGTTGGATCGTCATCGACTTCAAGACCAACAGCCTCGAAGGTCGAGAGGTCGCAGAGATCGCGGCCGGGTACGACCTCCAAGTGCGGCTGTATGCCCTCGCGGCCCTTCTCGCCGGGGTGCGGGAGGTAGAGGTGGCGCTCCTGTTCCTGGAGTCGCCGCGTGAGGCCGTTGTCCGGACCTTCGCCGGCGAGGACATCGCGCGCCTCCGCCGCGCCCTCAGTGAGAGCATCGAGCGAACCTCGTCCACCGTCTTGGTCGAGGTCGGTGCGCACTGCGGAAAATGTCCCTGGCACACGTTGTGCGGCGCGCTCCCGGACCGTTTTTCGGCTCATAGACCGGTCTGACACGATGGTGTAAGATACGCGTTCGCGGGGCGTAGCGCAGCCTGGTAGCGCGCATCGTTCGGGACGATGAGGTCCCGGGTTCAAATCCCGGCGCCCCGACTCACGACCTGGTGGGTCTTATGGAGAACCGCGTACAAGAAGAGCTGGAGTCTCAGGCGGCCGACATACGGCCTGCCACGGGTGGATCTGTGCTCCGCCCTATGGTCTTCAGCCTGATCCAGTCCAGCTACGCCCAGACCCAGACGTTCGCCGAATTTGCCCATGACGTCTTTGAGATCGTGGGCGCGGCCGTCACGGTGCCCGTAGCGTTCGCCGAAGGCTTCCTCCGGTCTTTTGTCTCCATCGAGTCGGTAGACGAAGATGAATCCGGTCGCGTGATCATCCGCCCGAAGCCGGGAGCTTCGGAAGAGGAGATGATCCGGGAAGTCGATGAGATCGCCGCCCGGGTTGACCCGAGCGCCATCTACAACCCGGTGGTGCGCAGGCAGTTGGACATGGTGGCGGAGGCCAGCGACTCCGTGATGCAGCAGGACCTGCAGGCGCTTGCGAATCTCACTCGCGGCGAGCTCCACGAGGCGTTGGCCGACCTCGAGCCGGCCGATCTCGAACCTGACGAGCGTGCTGCGGAAATCAATGCCGTGCGAGAGCGACTCGAAAAGGTCCGCTACGCTCTGCGCCGCTATCAGCACAGCGGCGAGGGGGAACCGCCCGCCCCCTGATCTCTGCAGTGCCTTGCCGACACCGCTGCGTGGTGCCGGCTACGTGCAGAGTGGCTCCATGGAGGGCGGTATCGTACTGAAGATCGGTTCGATCTTCCGACGGTCACCTGGTGAGAATGATGTTGTCGCCTCGGTCCAACTATGCGAAAGTGTTCACAAGTATCAGCTGTCTCTCAGTGCAGCGCGGATGCGGCCGTTCGTGAAGGCCGGAAACAGGTGGCAGGGAGGAGTCCCAGGTGGCTGACAGGTTGACCCTCGGCGTTGCGGCGCGTCTCTCGACGTACCTCCGAGTTCTGACCCAGTACCGAAAGCAGGGGGCGGAGAGCATCTCCTCGCAGGAGATCAGCGAATACGCGAACGTCAATCCCACGCAGGTGCGACGCGACCTCTCTGCGTTCGGCAAGTTCGGCAAGCGTGGCGTCGGCTACAACGTGAGTTCCCTCACCTCGCAGATCCAGGGAATCCTTCACACCGGGGGCACCCACAACATCGCCTTGGTGGGCGCCGGACACCTCGGTAGCGCCATCGCGGCGTCGTCGATCTTCAAGGAACATGGCTTTCAGATCGCTGCCGCGTTCGACATCGACGAAGGGAAGGTCGGCACGGCGGTCGGCGATCTTACCGTGGAGCACGCCGACCGCATCTCGGCCCGTTGTCGGGAACTCGGCGTTGTGCTCGGTGTGATCGCGGTGCCGCCCGAGTCGGCCCAGGAGGCGGCCGAGGCCCTCGTGGATGGTGGGCTGAACATACTCTTCAATTACACGGAGACTTTGCTCGACGTGCCTGAGCACGTGACCGTCCGTACGATCAATCCTGCGGAAGAAATGCTGTACGCGCTGTACTTCTACCTTACCTGAGCCAAAGGCCGATACGGTCGCACGTATCCGCGAGCAGGTCTACTGACCACCACTCGACGTGATCACCACGAGCACGTAGCCTGTGTCGTCGAGGGTTCGGAGATCCGAACCCTCGACGACCTGCGCGAAGCCGCCTCCCTCGCCCGGCGTCGCCGCGATCAGGGGGAACGCCGACGGGTCGTCGCCCACCACCGACGCCAGGCTCGGGGTCAATTCGGAGGCCCTGTCCACGAAACGGAACACACCGAGCCCAGGCTCGCCGAGGAGCGCTACCAGCGCATCGATCTCTGTGCGGGCGACACGGGCCGCGAACGTCACGAGCGCGTTGCTCGAGCCGACCGCATGAAGCGGGCTGAGGCCGGTGACGGCTCGAACCTCGCTCACCACGAACGAGTCGATGTCGGACGCCGGCATGGTCAGCAGCACGACAGGCGTGTCCTGACCGGAGCCCGGCGGGAGGGCGTCCAAGTAGGCACTTACCGAAAGGTTTGCGTCGGCGGTGGGCGCGAGGGTGGTGGTGGTGGTGGTGGTGGTGGGTTGTTCCTTCAACACCGACTCTTCTGCGGCCGAAGTCGTGGCTGTAGTCTCGTCCGCCGGGGCCGCGGACATCGCGGCTCCCGAGTCCTGCGACTCCTCGGCGGCGGTCGTCTGGCCCTTGATGGCGAGGTCGGCCTCCCCGCCACGAGGAAACGCCTGTTGGTAGGTGGCCACGGCCGCGACGGTCATCACGAGGACGGCCGCGGCCGGCAGCCAGGTGCGCATGATCGACCGGCGGCGCGACGCCCGTGCCCGATCTCCGAGTCCACGTGCGGCACTGCCCGGGCGATCGGCGCGCAGGACGTTGTGCTCGATCCTCGTCGGCGGCTCCATGAGCGGCACGGCAGAGAGCAGGGCCGACACCTGTCGTTGTTCGTCGAGCAGCCCGCGGCAACGGGGACATCGGTCGAAGTGGGAATCGAGCGCAGCGCGGGTGGCGGGGGGCAAAGTGCCCTCGAGGAGATCGAGAGCAAGATGCTCCCACTCCTCGATGTGGCCCGCTGCGCCGACGGAGTCGCCGGTACCCTGGGACTCGGCGCGGATGGACTCGGCGCCGCGCGGCTGCTTGTCGTGCTCGGAGTCTCGGTGGTCGTTCATGCCGTCCTTTGATCGTCTGCGGGATCCGCAACGCCACCCGCTCGTGGGGCATGCGATCGTTCGTCGGGTGTCTCTATTGTGACGCTGTCGAGATCTCGCTGGTTCCTCGTATCAGGGAGGCCCCAGCCCGCTTCACGCAGTCTCGTCGCCAGTTCGGCGCGCGCCCTGAACACCCGGGACTTGATGGTGCCTTCCCGCACCCCGAGTATCTCGGCGGCTTCGGCGTACCCGTAGCCGAGGAGATCGCACAATACGATGGTCATACGGAATTCCTCGCTGAGAGTCAGGAGCGCGTGGCTCACTTCGGGGGAAAGACCGTCCTCCGCGGGCGACACCGTAGCCCCGGAGAACACGCGTGACCCCTCGGAGCCGGCGACCTGGTCGAGGATCGCGTCGTCCAGGGGATCCGGTCGCCGCCGCCGGCTGTGGTCGTATACGGCGTTCACCACGATGCGGTGCAGCCAAGTGCTGAAACGGGCCTGGCCCTTGAAGGAGCGCAGGTTCGCGAAGGCTTTGATGAAGGCCTCCTGGGTGACGTCGCCCGCGTCCCAGGGGTCACCCAGCATGCGCAAGGCCAGGTTGTAGCCGCGTGTGGAGTGGCGTCGATAGAGTTCGCTCAGAGCGTCGTCGTCTCCACGCCGCGCGCGCTCGACTATCTCGGCATCTGGATCTGTGGCGAAGCCCGTCTCGGTCAAAGGGGTCCCCCGGTTATCTGGGCTCCGTGCAAGAGGCTTCTGGTAGACTAAAGCGTCCAGGCGATCGGCGCAACCACCCTGGTGACACCCAGTCATCGTCCCGGCCTTGCAGCACTGTGGCGCCTCGATGGACGAATCGTTCGGTCGATCAGCCCTCCCCGACGGGGAGAGTCGGATTCGAAGGTGGGGTCGCGGTGCGGGTACGTGAGGACGTGGGGAGAATCTTCGATCTCGGCGAAGACCTCACGATGGGGATCGAAGAGGAGTTCCAGATCCTCGAGGGCTCCTCCCTCGACATGGCCAACCGCTTCGACGACCTCAAGGCCGAGGGCGACAGGATATTCGGTGAGCCGCTTGTGGTGGGTGAGCTGATCCAGTCCGAGGCCGAGATCAACACCGGGGTGCACACTGCCTTCGACGCCGCGCGTGAAGACATGCGGTTGCGTCGGGTGGCCCTCGCGCAGGCCGCGGAGTCTCTCGGGCTGGCTCTGTGTTCCACCGGGGTGCACCCGTTCAGCGATTGGGAGGACCAGCGCTTCATCGAGACCCCGCACTACCAGCGGGTCGTCGAGAAGCTCCGTTACGTCGCGTGGACGAACAACACCTTCGGGCTCCACGTGCACGTGGGCGTCAAAGGGGCCGACCGGGCCGTGGCGCTGTGTGACTCCTTCCGTTCGCTGTTGCCGGTGCTCTTGGCGCTGTCGGCGAGTTCCCCGTTCTTCGAGGGGCGGGAGACCGGCCTGCACTCGACTCGGGCCCAGGTCTTCATACGGAGCTTCCCTCGCTGCGGCATACCCGACATCTACGGCGACTGGGCGGGGTACGCCGAGTACGCCCAGTTCCTCTTCGACACGGGGTCCGCTGAAGACGCCACCGAGATTTGGTGGACCATCCGGACGCATCACACCTACGGCACACTAGAGATACGGGTGGCCGACGCTCAGCCATCGTGGGAAGACTCCATGGCGGTGGCGGGCCTTACCGTCGCGTTGGTGGCGATGTTGATGGAAAGGTACGACGGGACCGGAAGTCTGCCGGTACACGAGGGCAGGTTCATCGAGGAGAACCGATGGCGCGCCCTTCGCGGCGGGCTCGACGGCCGGTTGATCGACCTGGATCGGCGGGTGCAACTGCCCGCGACGGAGGTCGTCAAGGCACTGCTCGACGAAGCGGCGACCGTCGCGGCTCGTCTGGGATTGGAGCGTGAACTGGCCGGCGTGGAGCGACTGCTCGTCGACGGCAACTCGGCTCAGCGACAGCTGCGGATGTTCCATGACGGGTTGTCGATCGACGAAATCCACCGGGCTATGGTCGCCGAGACCATGGCGATCTCTCGGCATGAGGCCGCTTGGAAGCGCGGGGACTCCTAGGCCCTCGGGGGTCCTACGACGCCGGGTTCGCGAGTCGCGGGGCTCCTACGACTCAGGCGGAGGTGGCGGGGCCGGCGGTTGGTACGAGGGCGGCGCGGCTTATCTGGGGTCCGCGGTCGGAGGCTGGGGCGGGGGATAGGCCGGGGTCTGGGTCACCCACGGCGCCGCCACCGTGCCCGACGGCGTGCCGCCGGCGCCGGCACCCGGCATCGACACTGCTCCCTCGGTAAGTTGCCGGTATGCCACGGTCCAATAGGCTCCGAAGTACGTGGTGACCGCCGCCTTGAACACGCTGAGCACCACCACGAGGACCAATCCCGCGAGAGCAAGGCCCATCCACAGGGCGGGGTTGGCGTCCACCGCGATCCTCCAGATCATCACCCCGATGGGGATGGCAAGGATCGCAATGGGGATCAAGACCGCCACCGCCGTCCCTATCGAGACACCCACGGCGATCAGCCAGACCATCAGGCTCACCCCGAGGTTCGAGCGGAAGAGACGCCAGCCGGCCCGCAGGGAGTCCATTATGCCCGTGCCTTGCAGCACGAGCGAGCGGTTCGCCCACGTGAGCACGATCTGCAGGGTGATGCCGAGGGGTATGGCGATGAGCACGAGGAGTATCACGAACAAGACGACGCCGATGATCGCACCCGCCCCCAGATCGGCGTCCCGGTACGTAGCGAGACCGATGGGAAGGCCGATGGCGAGCACCACGAGGAGTATCGCGAGGAAGACCATCAACCCTACAAGCAGCCACATCCCGAGCAGGCGCCAGAAGCTGCGGAGGCCGGCCCTCCACGAGTCACCAAGACCGGAATCCGTGCGCTCGTGGTAGGCGGCGTCGGTGCCCGCGATCAATCCACCGGTGGAGATGATAGAGATCACCCAGAGCGCGATCGACAGGACGATCAGGCCGATGACGAGCGCGACGAGGACCGGCCAGTATTGCGAGAAGAAGTCCTCGATGCCGGAGAAGCTTCCGATGTCGCCCGACCCCAGTTCGCCTCCCAGGTTCGGCGAACTCCCCGAGAAGCTGCAGCCGCCGCCTTCGGCGGCGAAGAGGCCGAGAACCCAGAGGTACTTGTATCGCCGGGTGATGCCCCATGCCGTCCGAAGCAGGGCGGTGTAGTCCATGATCGCTCCTCGAGCGTTGACCGTCCCTCGCGCTCGGGCGATACTATCATGGGAATGTTCGGCAAAGTGAGCGAGAACGCTGCTGGAGGGAGTGCACGATGGTGGATGAGCCGGGACCTCTGAGTGAAGAGGAGTTGCTTGAGCGTCTTCAGGAGGAGATGCGGAGGATCACGGTGCCCGACTACTTGGCGCATCTGCTCGTGTCTCTGTCGAGCATGGCCTTCCAGAGACTCGGGCTCACGCCCGACACGGCGGCCGAGCGCGATCTCGCCCAGTCTCGAATGGCTATCGACGCGTTCGAGGCGTTGGCGAACGTGCTTTCCAGCAGACTCGGAGAGCAGGATGCGTCTATGTACCGCTCCACGGTGCACCAGATGCGCATGGCCTACGTGAGGGCGTCCGACGCAGGCGGCAGCGGGACGGAAGCGGGGGCCACCGACGTGCGAGAGAACGCGACAGAGGCCGGCGCGACCGACGCGGACGAGAACGAGACGGGGACTCCCGTCGAGGAGAAGGAGTGAACGTGGCCCAGGCTGAGATCGGAGTGTTCGGCGGATCGGGTTTCTACTCCTTCTTGGAAGACGTCGAGGAGGTCCCCGTGGAAACCCCCTACGGCGCGCCGAGCGACAGTTTCTTCATCGGCGACGTCGGGGGGAAGCGTGTCGCATTCCTTCCTCGCCACGGGAGCCGCCACCAACTGCCGCCCCACATGATCAACTACCGCGCCAATGTCTGGGGCATGAAGTCGCTCGGGGTCACCCGGATCATCGGGCCCTGCGCTTCGGGGAGCCTGCAGAGGGAAGTGGGTCTTGGCGAGTTCGTGGTGTGCGATCAGTTCGTCGACCGCACGTCGGCTCGTCGCGACACCTTCTACGACGGGCCGGTGACCACTCACGTATCGGCGGCCGACCCATATTGCCCGACCATCCGTGAGGCGCTGATCGCGAAAGGCCGGGATCTCGGCATCATCATGCACGAACGCGGCACGGTGGTGACCATCCAGGGGCCGCGTTTTTCCACGCGTGCGGAGAGCAGGTGGTTCAGCTCGGCGGGCTGGGAGGTCATCAACATGACCGCCTACCCTGAGGGCTATCTGGCCCGCGAACTTGAGATCTGCTACGCGAACGTGTCGCTGATCACCGATTACGATGTCGGCGTCGCCGACGACCCCGACGTCCCTGCGGTATCGCACGCGGACGTGGTCGAGGTGTTCGAGAAGAACAACGAGAAGCTGCGAGAGTTGCTGTTCGCCGTGATCCCAGGGCTGGACGGACCGCGTGAGTGCCTGTGCGCGACCGCTCTCACGGGGGCGCGGTTCTGAGTCGCGCGCGCCCCTCCTGATCCGAGCCCGTTCCCGGCGACTGACGCCCGGTGTCGCCTCGGTGGGGCGGTCCTAGACCCCCGAGGGATGGTCCACCACGAGGTCGTCGTCTTCGCGGCGGATCACGGAGTCTCGCACGTATTCGATCATCGAGTTCTTGCGCTGCTCGTCCGGCTCGTTGGCCAGCCGGCCATCCATCTCAAGCACGGCTTCGTACATGCGCTGCACGAGATCGGTCGACTCGGCCGGAGTCAGGCCGAGCGGCTTGACGACTCCAGCCACCTTCACCAAGATCGTCTTCAGCGCGGTGAGAACCTCTCGTTCCGGCTCCTGCGGGCCGGGATCGCGTTCGGGCCCCTGACCGTCCCTGTCGCGGAGCTCGCCCCGTCCTTCTCCTCGCCCCTCGCTTCGTCCGTCACGGCGTCGTCTTTCTGGCACCTTGCCTACCTCTCTCTCTTCGATCTGTAGAACTCGACTGCTTTCTCGACCCCTTCCTGGAACCCCACCTTCCACTCCCAGCCGAGCTCCCTGCCGGCATGAGTCGCGTCGAGCGCGATATGCTCCACTTCACCGGGCCGCGTGGGCGCGAACTGAGGGTGCACCGTCGAGCCTACTGCCGCTCTCACGGTCTCGAAGACCTCGAGGTCCGAGACCTCCACGCCCCGGCCTATGTTGAACAGCCCGGCCCCGCCGCGATCGGTCGCGAGCATGTTGGCCTGGACGATGTCGCTGACGAAGCAGTAGTCGCGGGTCTTCGACCCGTCGCCGAAGATGAGGGGCTGCCCGCCGTCCAGCATCTGGAGCGCGAAGATGGCCACCACTCCGGCTTCGCCGTGGGGGTCCTGGCGGGGTCCGTAGACGTTCGGGTAGCGCAGCACCGTATAGTCGAGGCCGAAGTTCACGCGGTACGCGTGAAGGTAGTGCTCCACCGTGTGCTTGCTCACACCGTAGGGCGAGATGGGCATGACGGGGTGCCGCTCGTCCACGGGGAGGTAGGCGGCCTCGCCGAACATCGCGCCTCCGGTGCCTGCGTACACCACCTTGCGCGTGCCGTGCTCGCGGCAGCGCTCCAGGAGGTTGAGGGTGCCGAGAAGGTTCACATCGGCATCGTAGGCCGGCTCGGCCACCGATCTCCGTACGTCCATCTGCGCCGCGTGGTGGATCACGATCTCCGGCCTCTCCTCGATGAACACGTCGGCGAGGGCGGGGTCCCTGATGTCGATCTCGTGGAAGCGGGCTTTCGGGGGGAGGTTGGCGCGTTTGCCGGTGGCGAGGTTGTCGACGATGGCGACGTCATGTCCCTCTTCGAGCAGACGGTCGGCTATGTGAGACGCTATGAAGCCGGCTCCTCCAGTGACGAGCGTTCGCACGGATCCTCCTCGGATGGGGGCGTGGCATGGTGACGGTAGGTGACCAGAGGCGGCGCGCGGACACAGCACCGCCTGACTATCGTCTCCTCACGGCGCATACCCACGGAACTCGTCCGTTGGATGCTCCGGACCGTCAGACCCTCTGATTGTATCAACCCTGGGCTCAGTCCTCGATCACGATGCGCGTGTCGGTCTCTTTGACTCCGGAGGTGGTCTGGATCGATCTGAAGATGAGCTCGGCCAGCGCCCGAGGGTCCTCGGCCGACACCTGCACGATCAGATCCACCGGCCCGGTGACCGCGTCGGCGACCTTAACGCTCGGTATCCCGCGTAGATGATCGAGTATCTCCTTGGCCCTTCCGGCTTCGATCTTTACGAGAACATATGCCTGCACCATGGTTCGCTCCCTTCCGGTTCGCCGCACCGGTCCACCCGTGGGTCCATTCTATCCGGGGAGAGGCCGGCTCGAACCCCGATCGTGGTGGAATCGAGCGGTCGATACGCTATAATTCCGCTTCCGATGCTGTAGGGCATTGCGTCGGGACGTGGCGCAGCCTGGTAGCGCATCTGCTTTGGGAGCAGAGGGTCGGAGGTTCGAATCCTCTCGTCCCGACCTCGAGCGGAGGGGTGGGAGGCGTAGCGGGCGGGTGTAGCTCAGCTGGTAGAGCGTCGGCCTTCCAAGCCGTCGGCCGCGGGTTCGAATCCCGTCGCCCGCTCCTTGAGTCCCGCCGGTCTTCGGCACGGGGTCGTGAAGGCGCCTGTAGCTCAGGTGGATAGAGCAACGGACTTCTAATCCGTGGGCCGGGGGTTCGAATCCTCCCAGGCGCGCCTCTATTAGCAGGCGTTTCTCGGATTCAAGAGCGCAGGGGCCCATCCCAAGGGCCCCTTTTGCTAGGCATTTGCTAGGCGCCGAGTTGCGAGGGTGAAGTGGGGGCTACTGTTCCCAGATGGCGATGTGGTCATAGTCGTTGAGGGTGACACTGGCGGGCCCCTCAGTACCCATCTTGAAACCCACGGTCCCCCGCACTTTCCTCGTTGGTATCAAGTCGCCAGCACCTAGCATGCCATCACTGCTCGACAGGGCCATGTCGTAGGCGACAGCATCTGCGTCTTGGGCTTCGAACCAAGCCGGGGTGTAGTTATACGACTCGGGGCCGAGGTTTTCGATAAGAATCTCGACGGTCCAGTTGGCTTTGTCATAGTCATCATCGGTGGGTTTGTAGGGCTTCGGAGCGTTGACGGTAACGACGAGGCCATCAGGCCAGGTCACGGCTTGGCCGTACTTGTAGACGCCCTCGGGGGCCGTGGTGATCGTAGTGGGTGGCAGCGTAGACGGCGTGGCGATCGTGGATGCCGTGGTCGCGGGCGTGGTCTCAGAGACTGGGGCCACAATCGTTGTGGGAGTGGAGGAGACCGTGCCTGACGGTGTAGAGGGGGTACCGCACCCTACTAGCGCCAGAGCGACCCCCGTGAGCACGGCCCCCACGATCATACTTGTCTTCATCACGTCTCCTCGCCACCCGTTTGTTCTTCCTATCCTATTCCGTTTCGCCAGGAGGTAAACGCACCTTCCTGCGATCGATGGAGTTGGCTCATGGCACTTGCTAGGCGCTCACGGCCTTCAGGTGCCTCCCGGCCTTGGTCTTGGCATCAGCGAGATTCTGCACGGCCGCGCGCTGCATGCCCGGGAGCACGTGCTGGTAGACCTCCATCGTGAAGGCGACCGTGGAGTGCCCGAGCCGCTCTGAGACGACCTTGACGGGAACGCCGGCGGCCAGCATGAGTGTCGCGTGGGTGTGACGGAGATCGTGCAGGCGGACGGTCGGCAGCTCGGCCCTCTTCACGTGGGCGCGGAAGGCACGGCTCAGGAAGTCGGGGTGCAGGGCGGAGCCGTCCTGCAGGGTGAACACCAGGTGGTGCGCCGGCCACTCGCCGGGCCATTCCTCACGCTCCGCCTTTTGGCGGTCCTGCCATGCGTGAAGGGCCGCCCGCGTCTCTTCGTCCAGTTCTACCTGGCGGCGTCCCTTGGCTGTCTTCGGCTTGCTCTCACGCACATCGGCGCTCTTGACGGTGACACGGGCCCGCTGCACGGTGATCGTGCCCGCCTCTAGGTCGACGTCGCGCCAGGTGAGCCCGCACACTTCGCCCCGGCGCATGCCAGTCCAGGCGGCCAGGCGCCACATGGGGAAGAGGCGATCGCCCGCCAGGTCGGCGAGGAACGTGTCGAGCTCTTCGCGCGTCCAGGTCCGCACGTCGCCGGCTCCGTCCGCGTCGCGTTCTATCTTTGGAAGTTCGGCCGCGTCCGCGGGGTTGAAGGGGATGAGCTTCTTCTTCGTCGCGTCAGCCAGTGCCTTGTGCAGTGTCGAGGCGGCGCGCCTCACCGTGGTGGTGCTCAGGCCGGTGGCCTCGAGCGGCTTCTCGCCCTTCTTCGGCTTGCGCTTCGGCCGGCGCCCGGTCTTGAGGAGCTCCGAGTACAGTCTGTCTATCATCGACGGGGTGAGCTGCTGTAGGCGCTCAGCGCCGATCCGCGGCACGATGTACTCTTCGACATGCAGGCGGTAGCTCACCAGCGTGGTGGGCCGCACACGCGTCTCTGAGGCCTCGAGCCACTGCTCGAGGTACTCGGCAACCGAGATCCGGGTAGCCGCCACTGACGTACCCTTGTCGGATGCTGAACGCGCATCGTTGCGCGCCGTCTTGGCCTCCGTCTTCGTCGCGAAGCCGCCCTTCCACTGGTCCTTCATCTTGCCCGTGCTCGCGTCGCGGACCCGGACGATGTAGCTCCACGTCGAGCCGCGCTGCATGAGGCCGTCCTTCATCTTGGGGACCTTGGTGGTCATGAGTCCTCCTTCGGTTTCAGTTCGGGGAAGCGCTTCCAGGCGTTCTGTAGCCGACGCCAGACAGTTGAGGGGTGAATGTCCAGGCGCTCCGATGCGACCGCCAGGGGTTGCGTGGTGCCCTCTCTGACAACCTCTAGGTAGGTCTCCGCCGTTCGCCTCAGAGTCTCAGGGTCGAGTCCTTTGCGGCCACGCTTGACTTTGAGCTTTCGCGCTGTGTTGCCCATCATCTCGCCCATGCTGGCCCCATCGAGCGGGAGGGGGGACGTCAGACCGGACGGCTGGGGATGTTCGGCGAAGGTCGCCCCCCAGGACGCCTCACGGATGGCGCGTAGCACGTTGCCGAGACGGATATCCCGAAGCATGCGCGCCGTGACTTCGTACTCTTGCCCTCCGTCCGGCGGCCCGACTCGCAGCCCCGTGCAGCACAAGAGTCCGGGCCGTGGTCTTCCCAGTCGAACCGCTATCTGACAGGGAAGGTCACCGGCGGCAACCTCGATCCAGCGACCACCGGGGCTGTCTGGGTCCGTACTGACCGCGAAGGTGTAGTGGGGAATCTCGTCCCCGCCTACATGGTCACGGCCTCCCGGATAGATCGCTACCGATGACATCGCCCCGACCGGCACTACCAAGTCTCGGCGGGCGTCTCTGTCACCTGCGTTTGCGTTATTACGTGTCACCGTGTCACGCCCTGTTGTAGTCGTGGAATAATGCAATCAACGCCACTGTACTACGACACGGAAGGCGCGTCAATGCATGCGACCTCGATACAGATTGCCAAGGCTCGCCAGATGCTTACGAGCGGAGTTGCTCGCGATATCCGGATCCGCGCCGGTCTGAGTCTCGCCGAAGTCGGCCAAGCGGTCGGCATACATCCGACAACTTTGTTCTATTGGGAGAATGGCACCCACCGCGCGGGCGGGGACCGGGCCGTTCTTCTGATGCGCTTCCTCAATCGCCTCGAGCGGGAGCTGGCCAGATGACTCCCGCGTGGCTCCAGGAGTTGATAGACGAACTCCGCGGCCAACCCGTGTGCAGCGTGGAGACGGCCGCTCGGGCGCTTGGTTGCGGTAGGACGCTCGCCTATGAGCAGGTACGGACGAAGGGCGAGCTCGCCGGCATCAAGATCCTCACCGTAGGCAGAAAGCGCCTGTGCCCGACTCTTCCGATTCTCAGACTACTCGGCTACGTCGACGCGCCGGCCTGCTCCTGCGCCAAGGCGGAAGATTCTGATGGCGAATGATCAACTGGTTCGGACTTCCAGCCACTCTCATGGATAGCCCCGACTACCGCGACCTCACGCCGACCGAGAAGCTCTACCTCCTCACGGTCGTGAGCGAGTGGAGCCTCCGTGGCCCGTTCTACAAGGCGGACGTCGAGTTCGCTGCGTTCCTGGGTTGTAGCGAGGTGAAGGTGCGTCAGGCCCGCCGGCGGGCGACCACCCACTGCCTTGTGGACGTGGTGCCCGGCAACTGGGCGCGCAATCGCCGCCTGGCGACCCGCTACATCGATGTGCCGTGTGCCACGGCGAGCGAAGGCGTCTTCTTCGCGCAGATCCACCGCTACGCATTCGAGAGCCTCATGGCGCTCGTACGTCGGAAGAACCTACAGCACGTGGACGTGGTGGTCTACATCACCCTCGCATACTTCGCCTGGAAGTTCCGGGGCGCCCGGGATGACGGCCGGTTCTTCCTCCCCAAGTGTGAGCTTCGGGAATGCGCCGGTGCCGCGGGCGTGGTCGAGTCGGTGCAGCGCCTGTATGGAGCCTTCGTCTTCACTGGCGGGGGTCACCTGTTCGAGTTCGACGACGGCTATCACAAGCTGGTGATCAAGAAGTGGGCCGGTCTCATGGACCCGAGCGAGAATGAGAACAATCGCGGGCTCTGCGAGCAGTACAGAGCCGACGTGAAGAAGAAGGCGGACGCCATACGGACGGGCAAGGCGAAGCCCAAGAAGCCGACACGTCGGGCGGTGCGTAGGTGATACAGAATCGGCACATCATGGCTGTAAGCGTAGGTGATACAAAACCGACACTTCACTCCGGGGGCGTAGGTGATAAGGCGTACGTGATACAGCGTAGGTGTTATGCGTACGTGATACGCGTAGGTGATACATCTCGCCTTCCTAAGTGGCGATTTCGTATCACCCACCAGAGAGTGAATAAGGTATTCCTACGGAGTTATTCCTACGGAATTAGAAGAAGTAGCTGCCTCTTGTCGCCTTCGCTGCGCGAAAGCGACCTGCATCAGCTTCAAGCAAGAGAAGCGAGAACCCCGATCCCCTGGAGGTAACACCGTGACTGAGCAAGCCCACACCATCGAAGAGCTGGAAGTCCTCAAAGGCAGCAAGGAGAAGATCCTGATTCGGCCGTGGGAGAACCGCGGCTTCAACTACGTGTCGATCGCCATCCAGACGCTGAACCAAGAAGGGGCGTACGTATTCATGAAAGGCCGCTCGTTCGCCCTGCAGCCCACGGAGGCACGCGAACTCGCCGATGCACTGGCGGCGATGGCTGAGACCGTCGAAGGGGGTTCACGATGACCCACGGCCGCAGCGAGGAACTGCACGAGATACGCGAGGCAGCCATGCGACGTATCAACACGATGGTGGGGTTGATCGCGGGCGACGTGGAAATCGCCGTGTCCGCTGACGCCGAGTTGCGCCAGCTCTTCGCGAGCCTCGAGATGGCGAACCCCTACCAGCCCGCCAGACGACGTATCCGCAAGATCCTTCAGCCGCTCACCGATGCGGCCAACCCGAGGGGGTGACCATGGCCACCAACAGGCCGCCAGGCGTCACCCAGATGCCCTACAGGACGCGAAGAGCGATTCTGCGACTGGTACCACGGCCCCGGCCCCTTCGCCGGCGCCAGCACGTGATCTACATCCAAAGACCGATTGACGAAAGGTAGGTAGCGACCATGACAGACAACCTGGCCATACTTCGCGACAAGATCGAGGCCGACGAACGCGCGACGCTCGAGACGTGGCGCAAGCACTCCGGCGCGACCCACACGTCGCGCGAGCTCTTCAAGAACTACGAGAACGCCGCACGGGCGGCGAAGATGGCGGCGAACGGCGCTCAGTCCAAGGTGGAGCGCCTGCGGGCCGACGACCTTATGAACCCCGAAGGGCGCCGGCGTCTGGTCCGAGAGGCGCTCGAGCAGGGAAGGGCGGAAGTCAAGAAGCACCAGGATCGCATGGAAGCGTCTCTTGATGTGCTGAAGGCGGAGCTCTCGCAGGCCGCAGTGCTGCGAGTGGACCCGAAGCGCGAGAGCCCGGCCAGGGAAGAGCTGCGGATGCTCCTTGACGGCGCTGCCGATCCCGTCGCCGCCATGATCGACTGCGCCCAGAGGGATGATGAGTTGGGCGCCGTGTGCGCCTCGAGCTACGGAGAGAGCTACCTGCGCGGCCGGGGTATACCTGACGCGAGGGCGGCTCACGAGAGCGTGCGCAGCGTGGCGGTGGCATGCGCTGCCAAGAGCACAGATCCCATACGACGGGCCGCCGGTGAGGCGCGAGCTGAGTTCGGCTCACTCGAGAAGTCCCGCGACGCGACTCAGTACTTCACGAACACGGCGCTCGAGGCCGCGAAAGAGGCAGGGGCTGGCCTATGAAGCGTGACTCAATCGCACCAACTGGCGATTGGCCCGTAGAGCCTTGCAAACGCCTAGCACGCTCTGAGAATCGGCTGCATATCAGCAGGTTTCTGAGCGCCACGCGGATTGTCAATCCGCTGCTAGTGGTTTGATATGGCCCGCGCCTGCACCATCTGCGAGCACCTGGAGCGCGATTCAATCGACGCCGCTCACGTTTGCGGAGAGTCCGCCCCAGCCATAGCGGCCCGCTACGGCGTCAGTGCGTCCGCCGTCTATCGCCACTGCAAGCGCCACCTGTCCGCGGCCCTGGCCGCCATGCAGACCGAAGCGCAGGCAGACAGGCGAGCGTCCCTGCTCGACAGGATAGAAGGGCTCATTGAGCGCGCTGAGACGCTCTACAGCGCCGCGGCAGAAGAGGGCAAGGCGTCACAGGCTCTAGCCACCTTGAAGGAGCTTCGCGGCCTTCTGGAGTTGCTCGGCAAGGCCACCGGCGAACTCGACACGCGGCCACAGGTGACAGTCAATCTCATGGCCTCGCCCGAATGGCTGGCCGTGCGCGCCGTGGTCTTTGCTGCTCTGGCCTCGCACCCCGCGGCCCGTGCCGAGGTGAGCGGGCGCCTGCTAGAGCTTGAGGCGGGCCCGTCGTGAGCCGGCTGGCCGTGGACCTGGCCCGTGCCCTCGATCCCGCGGCGCTGGCCGAAGGCGTGGGCATGGTGCCCGATCCCTGGCAGGCAGAAGTCCTGCGCACCGCGGCCCCCCGCGTCCTGCTGAACTGCTGCCGGCAGAGCGGCAAGTCGACTATATGCGCCACCAAGGCCGTGCACTGCGCCGTGTATGAGCCGGGCGCCCTGGTCCTGCTGATGAGCCCCTCGCAGCGGCAGTCCGGTGAGCTGTTCCGCAAGGTGCTGGCCGTGTACAAGAGTCTCGGGCGCCCTGTACCGTCTGAATCCGAGAACGCCTTGAGCCTCACCCTCGAGAACGGATCCCGCGTTGTGTCCCTGCCGGGTACTGAAGGCACGGTGCGCAGCTACTCCGCCGTGCGGCTCCTCCTGGTAGACGAGGCGGCCCGCGTCCCCGATGACGTGATCGCCGCCGTGCGCCCCATGCTCGCCGTGTCTGGCGGCCAGCTCATCGCCCTCTCGACACCCTACGGCGTGCGGGGTTGGTGGTATGAGGCGTGGGAGAACGGTGGGCCCACGTGGGAGCGCTACCGGGTCCCGGCCTCTGAGTGCCCGCGCATCTCGCCGGCCTTCCTGGCCGAAGAGCGCGCCGCGCTGGGGCCGTGGTTCTTCAAGCAGGAGTACGAGTGCACCTTTGAGTCCGCCGGCGGCCAGATGTTCACCGAAGAGATGATCGCCGCCATGTTCAGCACCACCGTGCAGCCCCTGCCCTACTTCCTGAAAGGATCGTGACCATGGCTAACTACACCGTCGGCCTAGACCTTGGCAAAGAACGCGACCCCTCCGCTCTCGTCGTGTCGGAGCGCGTGCAGTCCTTCGAAGGCCTGGCCCGAGAGCATACCTTCGAAGACGCCGATCCGGTGCTGATCGACACCTACCACGTGCGCGGCATCACCCGCTTCGAGCTGGGCACGCCTTACGACGCCGTGGTCGACGCCGTGAGCGACCTCATGTCGTCGCCCGACCTGCGCGATGATGCTGTGCTCGTGTTCGACCGTACCGGCGTCGGTGGGGCCGTGGCGGACCTGTTCAATGCCGCCTACCGGCTGGGCCGACTGGGGCGCTGCTTCTGGCCGCTTGGCCTCACACTGACGGCGGGATTCTCGGAGAAGGGCGGCGCTCAGGGCTACTGGTCGGCCACCGCGCACAAGCAGGACGTGGTGCGGCGGCTGTACCTCCTGCTTGAGCAGAAGCGCATCGAGATCCCGCTGGGGTTGCCCGGCGCTGAACAACTCACCAAGGAGCTACGCGCCTTCCGGCCCAAGCAGAACCCCACCACCGGGAACCTGAGCTTCTCAGCCGAGCATGAGAGCGACCATGACGACCTGGTGATCGCCCTAGCCCTGGCCGTGTGGTACTCCCACATCTACAGCAAGCCACGGTACTTGGACCGCACGGGGGAGCTGCGGGAGCAGTCTGCTCTCGCTTAGGGAGACACCGCGCTCGATGAGTCCCGAGTGTCGTGGTCCCGCTTGAGAAACTGTCTGACACGGGGTACGGTATCGCCATTCTGTTTCTAGGACGCAACAGAGGAGTGACGGCATGCCGCATTATGAGATCTGGCTGAAGGAAGACCGCGTCGCCGTGGTGGAAGGGGACAAGCTCGAAATCATGGGGTCCTCGAGCGCCAATAACTTCACTCAGGGTGATGTCGTCGTCAGCAAAGAAGGCCGGGTCATTGCCCATTTCAAGAACAGCGCGTGGGCTGGCTACCAAGAGCTGTCACCGAGGGAAGTGGACCGCCTCTAGAGCCCTACACGTCTGCAAGAGCTGCGGCGCTCGCATAAGATCCGCCCGGTATGCGTCCCTTCATGCAGAAGGGCGGAAGGGTAGGGAGGAGACGGCTACCCCCCCGCCCTTCCGGCTCGTTCTAGGGCCACTACAGCGCCGCTGGGCCTACTTCCAAACCCCCGCGTGGTAGATCTCGTGGAAGTTCTCCATGAGAGTGTCGTCCATGCCCCCGGACGTTCGCGCGTCGCGCGGGGTCCTTCCCTTGGATAGGCTTCGGATGACGGAGGCGGACGGACCCGGTATACTGCTAGGCGTTTGCTAGCCAACCAGCCGTCAGAGGGCGACAGGACACGGCACGAAGGCTTGCGAGAGGTTCGGAAAGGCCCTGCATAACGGCGGTTTCCGACACGGGCCGTCAGTAGGTGACACGGCCTTGGGCGGACTTCTAATCCGTGGGCCGGGGGTTCGAATCCTCCCAGGCGCGCCTGAGGCGGAGAGTCACCGCGGGCTGGAAGAGCGTCGGGTGACACATGGTGAACGTAGCTCAGTCGGTAGAGCACTGGATTGTGGCTCCAGCGGTCGCGGGTTCAAGTCCCGTCGTTCACCCTTTGAGACCGGTGACCCTTCACGCAGTCGGCACGGCCGGCGAATGCGGTGGAGGGTCGCGTGTTGTAGCGGCTCCAGTAGGGGTCGCGTGTGGTTCGGCCGTCGGAGTGCGGGAGCGCTCCGCGCTGTGCGGGTGTGGCGGAATGGCAGACGCGCATGATTTAGGATCATGTGTCTTTGACGTGGAGGTTCGAGTCCTCTCACCCGCACCACATCCTCAGCCTGAAGGCGGCTCCAGACCGCCGGCCCATCGATCGTAGAAAGGACCGAGTTGAAGACCACTGTCGGTGAGAGGGAAGGAAACAGCATTCGGCTCGAGATCGAGGTCCCGGCCGAGGACGTTGATCGCCGGATCGACGCCACGATCAAGCAGCTGGGCAGTGAGGTCCGTGTGCCCGGGTTCCGCAAGGGGAAGGTTCCCTCGCACCTCGTGGTGCAGCGCTTCGGCATGGAGGCCATCGTCCATCAGATGCTCGACGATCATCTGTCGCCGTGGTACGCGATGGGGTTAACGCAGGCACAGATCGATCCCGTGGATCGTCCGGAAGTGGATTTCGAAGAACCCCCGGAACGCGGCCGCCCGTTCACGTTCACCGCTCTGGTCACCGTGATGCCTATCGCCGAATTGGGCGAGTACAAGGGGGTCGAGGCGCCGCGTGAGGAGCCGGTGGTGGCCGACTCGGAGGTCGATGAGCGCGTCGAGCGGCTTCGCGAGCAGTTCGGCGAGCTCAAAGCGGTGGAAGGCCGCCAGGTGGGCGAGGGCGACTTCGTGGCCATCGACGCCAAGGGATACCGTGACGGCGAGTTCATTGAGAACACCAACCTCGAGGACTACATGTTCGAGGTGGGCGCCGGCTACCTGTTACCCGATCTCGAGACCGGTATCGTGGGCATGGATGTGGGGGAGGAGCGCACCGTCTCGGTGAGTTTCCCCGAGGACTACCACGCCGAGGACCTTCAAGGCGCCACCCTGGAGTTCCAGGTAAGGGTGAAGGAGATCAAGGAGAAGAACCTTCCCGCCCTGAACGACGAGTTCGCGAAGGACGCGAGCGAGTTCGAGACCTTGTTGGAGTTGCGGCTCGATATCCGCAAGAAGCTTGAAGCAGGCCGCACCGCGGCTGTGGACCGGTCGTTCCGTGCCGCCGTGGTCCAGAAGGTGGCTGCCGGCATCGTGGTAGACCTTCCGCCCGCCGTCATCGAGAGTCAGGCGCGGGAGATGGTGGAAGACTTCGCCCGCTCGCTCTCTATGCAAGGCGGAGACATCAGGAAGTACCTGCAGGCCACCGGCAGCGGGCCGGAAGATCTCGTGAAGCAGATGCTCCCCGAGGCCGAGTCGGCCGTGCGCACGACCTTGGCGCTCGACGCCGTGGTGAGGGCGGAGGGGCTGGAAGTTACCAAGGAACAGCTGCAGGAGAGGTTGGGCAGGCTGGCCACAGCGGGCAAGGTCGACCCTGTCGAACTGCGGTCGCGCCTCGAAGAGTCTGGTAAAATCAAGGAGATTCGCGAGCAGATCCTGCGCGAGAACGCGGCCGAATTCCTGGTAGAGAACGCGGTGCCTGTGGCGCCGTCAGAGGCCGAGGTCGCCTCGCCCGGGGAGCCCGATGGAGAGCCCATAGAAGGGGGCGACAAGAAAGAACCGCCGGCGGGTGAATAGCCTCAAGCACTCGTCTACCCGAGCGAAAGGATGGCAGGGTGAGTCCCTTGATCCCCATGGTCGTCGAGCAGACCAGCCGCGGAGAGCGCGCGTTCGACATCTACTCGCGACTCCTCAGTGAGCGCATCGTCTTTCTCGGCACTCCCGTCAACGACCAGGTGGCCAATCTGATCGTTGCGCAACTGCTGCATCTTGAGTCCGAAGACCCGGACAAGGACATCGCCCTGTACATCAACAGCCCGGGCGGCAGCGTCTACGCCGGCCTCGCCATCTACGACACGATGCAGTTCGTCAAGCCGGATATCTCCACCATCTGCATCGGTGTCGCGATGTCGATGGGAGCATTGCTGCTCGCTGGCGGGGCGAAGGGAAAGCGGTACGTGCTGCCGAACTCCAAGGTGTTGATACATCAGGTGTCCGGCGGATTCCAAGGTCCGGCCACGGATATCGAGATCCACGCGCGAGAGGCGTTGGCCCTCCGGCGGAGGCTCGACGAGATCCTCGCAAAGCACAGCGAGCAGGATCTGGAGAAGGTGGAGAAGGACACCGAGCGTGACTACTTCATGAACTCAGCCGAAGCACTCGCGTACGGGATCGTCGACAAGATCATCGAACACAGGTAGGGGTAGGCCGGTGCCGAAGCCCTCGAGTGGTTCCGAACAGCTTCTCTGCAGCTTCTGCGGGAAGAGCCAGCGCCAGGTGAAGAAGCTCATCGCCGGGCCGGGCGTGTACATCTGCGACGAGTGCATCGACCTCTGCAACGAGATCATCGACGAGGAGTTCTCGGCGCCGGTCTCGCTCGAGCTCGACAGTCTGCCGAAGCCACGCGAGATCCACTCCGTGTTGTCGGAGTACGTCGTGGGTCAGGAAGAGGCCAAGCGTACGCTCTCGGTGGCGGTGTACAACCACTACAAGCGTGTGCAGATGGCGCTCGGTGAAGACGACGACATCGAGCTGGCGAAGTCAAACATCCTGCTCGTGGGGCCCACCGGGTGCGGTAAGACCCTGCTGGCGCAGACACTAGCGCGCCTCCTCAACGTGCCGTTCGCGATCGCCGACGCCACCGCGCTGACCGAGGCCGGGTACGTGGGCGAGGATGTGGAGAACATCCTCCTCAAGCTCATCCAGGCGGCCGACTTCGATGTCAAGAAGGCAGAGACGGGCATCATCTACATCGACGAAGTCGACAAGATCGCCCGGAAGGCCGACAATCCTTCGATCACGCGCGACGTATCCGGAGAAGGCGTGCAGCAGGCGCTGCTCAAGATTCTCGAGGGCACCACTGCCAGCGTGCCGCCGCAGGGCGGCCGCAAGCATCCCCACCAGGAGTTCCTCGCCATCGACACGACGAACATCCTGTTCATCTGTGGCGGAGCGTTCGCAGGCCTCGAGAAGATCATCGAGCGCCGTATCGGCAAGAAGGGTGTGGGCTTCGGCGCCGTGATCGAGGGCAAACGTGAGCGTGATGTGGGCGAGTTGTTCGCGCAGGTACTGCCGGAAGACCTGCTCGATTTTGGGCTCATCCCGGAGTTCGTCGGGCGGCTGCCGGTGATCGCGAACGTGCACCAGCTTCGCCGGGAAGACCTCGTGGCCATCCTCACCGAGCCGAAGAACGCGTTGGTGAAGCAGTACCGCAAGTTCTTCGCGTACGACGGCGTGGAGTTGCTGTTCCCCAAAGAAGCCCTGGATGCCATCGCCGACAAGGCTGTCGTCCGCGACACCGGCGCACGGGGCCTTCGCTCCATCATCGAGATCGCCTTGATGAACGTGATGTTCGACCTTCCGAGCCGTCGCGATGTCACGAAGTGCGTCATCACCAAAGAGGTCATCGAGCGCAATATCGAGCCCACGCTCGTCACCAGCGCCGGTCGAGACGAGCTCGATCTCAACGAAGAGTCAGCATAGCTGGAGCCTGAATTGACCGACCCGCAGCGCACGCTGCCGCTCCTGGCGACACGGGACCTCATCGTCTTCCCCCGGATGTTGACTCCAATCTTCGAGGTACGCGAGGCCGGCGCCCGCGCCCTGGAGCGCGCATACTCCACGGACGGTGTATTGGTGATCTCCGCGCAGAAGGTCGGCGCGATCGAGGACCCCGGCCCCTCCGACATCTTCACGGTGGGCACGCTGTGCAAGGTCGTGCAACTCCACCGCCTCATCGACGGCACGATCAAGGCCGTGATCGAGGGGTTGCACCGTGTGGAGATCGAGTCCTTCGTGTCCGAGTCGCCCCTCTTCACGGTGACGGTGCGCGACCTGCGCACCAAGCCGGCTCGGGATTGGTCGCGGACTCGGGCGCTCGTCGATTCCGTGGCCCGCGAGTTCTCGGTGTACGTGGCGCAATCGCCACAGCTCCCGGAGGAGGCGGAGACTGCTCTCGACGACGTCACGGACCCCGAGGACGTGGCCAATCTCGTCGCGTCGCATCTCGACATCGCTCCCGACCGGAAACAGGCCCTGCTCGAGGGCGATGAGGCCGAAGAGCGCCTGCTCCGACTGCTGGAGATCCTCATCCAGGAGAGCGAGTTCATGGCGATCGAGAACGAGATCGCCGACCAGGTGCACGAGAACCTCGAGCGTCACCAGCGCAAGGTGTTCCTCCGCGAGCGGATGCGCGTGCTGCGCGAAGAGCTGGGCGATGAGGTTGACGAAGGTGGCGAGGGCGGAGAGTACACCAAGCTACTGCAGGAGAAGCACCTTCCCGAAGCGGCCGCGGCCGCGGTCAACAAGGAGATCCGTCGGCTGGGGGAGCTGCCGCCTTTCTCCGCCGAGGTGGCCGTGGCGAAGACGTACCTCGACCACGTGCTCGGACTCCCCTGGGGGAAGCTGTCGGGAGCCGACCTGCCCGACGTGGAGAAGGTGGCCCGCGTGCTCGACGAGACGCACTACGGGCTGAAGGATGTCAAGGACCGCATCATCGAGTACTTGGCGGTAGCCCGCCTGCGGGGCGGCACTCCTCCGAACACCACCCTGTGCCTCATCGGACCGCCGGGAGTAGGGAAGACCTCGGTCGCCATGGCCATCGCGAAGGGCCTTGGTCGGCCGCTGCAACGCATCAGCCTGGGCGGGGTGCGCGATGAAGCCGAGATCCGCGGGCACCGCAAGACATATGTCGGGGCCATGCCGGGACGCATCGTGGATGCGCTCAAGCGTGCGTCGGTCGATGATCCCGTCGTGTTGCTCGACGAGCTCGACAAGCTGGAGTCCGACTGGCGGGGGGATCCGGCGGCGGCCCTCAACGAGGTGCTCGACCCGGTGCAGAACCACGCCTTCCGCGACACCTACTTGGAGCTGGAGTATGACCTTTCGAGGGTGCTGTTCGTGGCTACGGCCAACTACGAGGAAGACATCCCCGAGACTCTGCACGACCGTCTCGAGATGATCAGGCTCCCCGGATACACCGAACGCGAGAAAGAGGAGATAGCCCGGCGCCATCTGGTGCCGCGCCTGGCTGAGGAGAACGGGCTGGCCGACCTGGGCGACGTCTTCTCGCGGACGGCGCTCCGGACGTTGATCGGCTCATACACCCGCGAAGCCGGGGTGCGCGAGCTGGCGCGACTCATCGGCAAGGTCTATCGGAAGCTGGCCCGCTCCCGCGTGGAGGGCAAGACGGTGCCTCGCCGCCTCGGGCCGCGCGAGGCGGAACGCCATTTGGGTGCTCCGCCGTTCCTCAGAGCCCGCGTCGAGAGCGGGCCGAAGGTCGGGGTGAGCATCGGGCTGGCCTACACGGGAGCCGGCGGCGACATCCTGCGCATAGAGACCGTAGTCGGCCCGGGGAAGGGCGATTTCCATCTCACCGGCCAGCTGGGAGAGGTGATGCAGGAGAGCGTGACCGCCGCATGGGGCTACCTCAAGACCTCGCTCGCCCGCGACGAGGATCTCGCCTCGCTCTGGCGTGCGTCCGAGGGTAGGGCCTATCTGCTCGAGCACTACAGCCAAGTCGAGAACCTCTCCGTGGCCGACGGTAACGGCGAGCCGGGGCTCACGATCGGCGCCGCCGGCGCCGACATCGGAGTGCTGCTGGAAGAGGGGGTGGGGCCGCTCGAGGTGGAGATCGGCGACGATCAGCCGCTCGCGTGCGAGCCGCCCGCCCCCACAGACCATGAGCTCCTTGCCGCGCTCGAGGTGCGAATGCACCTGCCCGAGGGAGGAGTGCCCAAGGAGGGCCCGTCCGCGGGTATCGCCGTCGCCGCTTCCCTGCTTTCGGCGCTTACCCTGATCCCCCTGGCTCCCAAGGTGGCGCTCTCGGGCGAGATCACCCTCACCGGCCAGGTGCTGGCCGTAGGCGGTCTCAAGGAGAAGCTGCTGGCCGCACTGCGCGAGGGAGTGCAGAAGGTCGTGCTGCCCGCCGACGTGCGCCCCCAGATCAAGGAGGTGCCCGCGGAACTCACGCGCGGGCTCGAGATCGTCTATGTGACTGAGTTCAAGGACGTGCTTGCGCACGTGTTCACGGAGAGCCCCGATTGAGGTCGGTGCTGTCCGCGCCTTGGCGAAGGCGAGGGCGAAAGTGATCCGCACGGCGCCCGTGCGAGAGGAGATCAGGTGGTAGATGTGACGATGTCCGCCCGCTATTCTCCCCGTGAGGTGGAGGAGCGGCTAATGGGGGGCTGGCTCGAGAGCGGGGCGTTCCATGCTCCCGCGACTCCCGACAAGCCCGCCTACTCGATCGTCATCCCGCCGCCGAACGTCACCGGGTCGCTTCACATGGGGCACGCCCTCAACGGTACCATCCAGGACGTGTTGGTGCGCTACCACCGCCTGCGGGGGCACGAAGCCCTCTGGCTGGTCGGCACCGACCACGCGGGCATCGCCACCCAGAACAAGGTCGAGGCCCGCATCGCGGAACAGGGGCTGCGCAAGGAAGATCTCGGTCGCGAGGAGTTCGAGCGCCGGGTCTGGGAGTGGCGGGAGGAGTTCGGCTCCACGATCATCCACCAGCTGAAGCGTCTGGGTTGCGCCTGTGACTACGAGCGGGAACGATTCACCATGGACGAGGCCTACCACGCCGCCGTCCTGCGGGTCTTCGTCGATCTCTACGAGAAGGGCGACATCTACCGCGACGTCTACCTGGTCAACTGGTGCGTGCGTTGCGGCTCGGCCCTATCAGACCTGGAAGTGGAGCACGTCGAGCGCACCGACAAGCTCTACTACGTGCGCTACCCGGTGGTGGGCGCCGGCGACCACATCACAGTGGCCACCACCCGTCCGGAGACCATCGTCGCCGACACGGCTGTGGCGGTGAATCCCAAGGATCCGCGGTACGGCAGGTTCGTCGGCATGACCGCCATGGTCCCGCTGGTGGGCAGGGAAGTGCCCATCATCGCCGACGAGCATGTCGATCCTGAGTTCGGTACCGGCGCCCTCAAGATCACCCCCGGTCACGATCCGAACGACTGGGAGATCGGTCAGCGGCACGGGCTGCCGGCCGTGTCGGCCATCGATCTCGATGGACGCCTGAACGCCGAGGCCGGCGAGTTCGAGGGCCGCGACGCCGAGGGGGCGCGGGAGGAGATGGTCCAGCGCCTGCGCGAACTCGGGCTCTTAGAGCGCGAGGAGGACTACCGTCACTCCGTGGGCACCTGCTATCGCTGTGGCACGGTGATCCAGCCGCTGCTGTCGCTCCAGTGGTTCATGGACATGAAGCGGTTGGCCGAGCCGGCCATCGAATGCGTCGAAGACGGGCGCGTAGTCTTCTCGCCCGATCGTTGGGCCGAGGTGTACGTCGAGTGGATGCGCGGTATCCGACCATGGTGTCTGAGCCGGCAGCTGTGGTGGGGGCACCGGCTCCCGGTGTGGTACTGCGACGAGTGCGAGAAAGTGACCGTGAGCATGGAGGCCCCGTCGGCCTGCCCCGAGTGCGGCGGGAGCGTGCGGCAGGACGAAGACGTGCTCGACACGTGGTTCAGCTCGGCGATGTGGCCCTTCGCGACCCTCGGCTGGCCGGAGAAGACGCCCGAACTCGACGCGTACTATCCGACGTCGGTGCTGTCGACTGCCCGTGATATCCTCTACCTCTGGGTCGCCCGCATGATCATGATGGGTCTCGAGTACGCAGACGACATTCCCTTCCGTTCGGTGATCGTCCACCCCACGATCCTCGCCTCCGACGGTCGGCGCATGAGTAAGAGTCTGGGTACGGGCATCGACCCTCTCGAGCTGATCGCGGAGTACGGGGCCGACGCCACGCGCTTCGGCCTGCTTTACATGAGTTCCGTGCAGGACGTGCGCTTCAGCGCGGAGCGCATAGAGATGGGGCGCAACTTCGCCAACAAGCTCTGGAACGCTTCACGGCTCATCCTGTCCGGTGTTCATCCCGACGCGACTCCGGTCGTGGAACCGCGGACGGCCGCCGACCGTTGGATTTTCAGTCGGCTCGGAGCCGTGACCCGCGAGTTGGCCGGGCTCTACGAGTCGTACGATCTTGCGGAGGCCGCGCGGGTGGGGTATCGCTTCGTGTGGAACGAGGTGTGCGACTGGTATCTCGAGGTGGCCAAGTCGCGGCTCTACGGCGAGGACGAGGCCGAGCGCCTCAGCGTCAGTGGCAACCTCCTTGCGCTCCTCGATCGCACGCTGCGGTTGCTGCATCCGATGATGCCGTTCGTCACGGCGGAGTTGTATCGGAACATGCCGCGGGCCGGTGGTGTCGCGCTGCCGCCCACGAGCACCGCGGCGGACGGCTCCCCCGGCTCCGACATCTTGGCGTCGCGCTTCCCCGACGCGGATCCCGCGTGGGACGATTCGGCCGCCGAGCTGGCCATGGAGGCGTTCATGGGGGCGGTGAACGGCATTCGGTCCACTCGAGAGGAGCTCGAGCTGCCGCGTTCTCTGGCGGGTCGCGTCTGGGTGGTGGCCGCGGAACCCGCGCGCACGGTGGCGATGACCGAGCACGGTGCGGCCTTCCGCCAATTGTGCGGCTGTGAGGTGGGTGGTCTCGCGACCCACGACGAGGAGGTGCCGCCCGGACGCTACACGTCGATCCAGGCTCCGGGTGTGAAGGTGCTGCTGCCGCTGGAGGGACTGGTCGATGTGGACAAGGAGCGGGCCCGACTCCTCGCGCGCGCCGCGAAGGCGCGATCTGAGATCGATCGGGCCACGTCCAAGCTCGACAACCGGGGCTTCGTAGCCAACGCGCCAGGGGAGGTGGTCGAGCAGATGCGTGAGCGACTGCAGGCGGGCGAGCAGCTCTTAGCCGAGGCGAAGCGACAGTATCGTGAGCGTCTAGGAGAGGAGTTGCCCTCGTGAGCGGAACACCCACCATCGACGAAGCGCGGCAGTACGTCGTCGGGCTCGAGATGTTCGGAATGCGCCTGGGTCTCGACCGTGTACGGGAGTTGGCCGCGCGCCTGGGCGATCCGCAGAGGGCCTACAAGACCATCCACGTGGTGGGCACCAACGGCAAGTCGTCGACCACCCGCTTCATCTCCGCTCTTCTCCGAGCACATGGTCTGCGCGTGGGCACGTACGTGTCTCCCCACTTGGTGAGCCTCGCCGAGAGGCAGTTGATCGATGGCGTCCCGTCCACCGACGAGGAGTTCTACGGCCTTGTCGCCCGCATCATGCCGGTGGCCGAGAAGCTGAACGCGTCTCTGCCCAAGGGGGAGGTGCTCACCCAGTTCGAGGTTCTCACAGCGGCGGCCTACCTGCATTTCCAGGAACGCGGCTGTGAGGTCGCTGTGGTCGAAGCCGGCCTGGGCGGACGCTGGGATGCCACGAGCATCATCGAATCGAAGGTGCAGGTGGTCACTTCCATCGGACTGGAGCACACCGAACATCTCGGCGACACCACCTTGTTGATCCTGGAGGAGAAGGCGGCCGTGATCCCGGTGGGCGGTACCGTGGCCGCGGGCGTGCTCGACGCCGATGTGCGCGCCCGGCTTCGGGAGATATGCGCCGAGCGAGGAGCCGCCCTGCACCTCTTGGGGGATGAAGTCTCACTTCTCACCGATCTCCACCAGGACTCCTTCGACGTGTTCGGTATCCACGACCTGTATCCCGGCATCCGGCTCAGCGTGCTCGGCAACTACCAGCGTTCGAACGCGGCGCTCGGCATCGCGGCGGCCGAGCTCTTTCTGGAGCGTCCCCTCGATCCAGAGAAAGTGCGAAGCTCTCTCTTCTCCACGGCGGTACCCGGCCGGCTCGAGGTGATCAGCGAGCAGCCGTACTGCGTGCTCGACGGCGCCCACAACCCGTCTGGGATGGCCGAGATGCTGCGCTCGCTCGACCACCTCCTCGCACGGAGACGCCTTATCGCGGTGGTGTCGATCCTGCGAGACAAGGGTGCCCTCGACATGTTGCGCGACCTCGCTCCCCGCTGCGACATCCTCTTCGTGACCGAGAACAGCAACGCTCGTTCCTACCCGGCTGAGGAGTTGGCGGCCATCGTGGAGGAGCTCGAAGACGCACCGGAAGTGTTCATCGACCCCGACCCCCGCTCGGCTCTGCGCAGTGCCTTCAAGCTGGCCACGTCGAGCCAGGTGGTCATCGCGACGGGTTCGCTCTACCTCATCGCCGATCTGAAGCGCTCTCTTCATGGTGCGTGAACGTCGCAGATCGTCGGGTGGCCGGCAGACCCGCGACGTGATGCTCTTCACGATCCTCGTGCTGCTGGTGATCGTCGTGGTATTCTTCGTGATCGGCTACGTGGTGGGCACACGACTCGTTTAGGAGCGAGGCTTGGACAACGCTCTCCAGACCATACAGGACATCATAGGTTGGGAAGGTTGGACCCTCGCCTGGTACCTCGTGTGGTTCTCTGTGGTTGTGCTGTGGCTCTCACTGGTCTTCTGGACGCTGAAGGATGCTCGGAAGAGGATCGAGGACGGATTGATCACAGCGGTCGCCGTGGCTACGTCGTTGGTCTTTCCTTTCATCGGCACGCTCGTCTACACGATCCTCCGGCCCTCTGAATACCTGGTAGACGTACGGGAGCGCGATCTCGAGATGCGCGCGGTGGAGATGGAGCTGAGCGCCGTTCGGGCCTGCCCGAACTGTCGCGAGCCCGTGCGCGAGGACTACATCGCCTGTCCCAAGTGCCGCAAGGCTTTGCGCCATGTATGCCCCGCGTGCGAGCGTCCGCTCGAGCGCACCTGGAAGATCTGCCCGTACTGCACCACGGATGTCATCGCCACGCCCGGCTCGTCCAACGTGACCGAGGTGAGCCTCCGCTGACTCGATCGGGATCGGCCCGGGTGGCGGATACGGGGCCCGTTCCTGTGCCCCACCGCCGCGGCTCGAGGGCGCCGGAGTGTGTGCGCGAGCTTCCCCGAACAACCCCGAACCACTGCTGGAAGCGATGAGGAGGAGAACATGGCAATCGAACGCACCTTGGTGCTGGTCAAGCCGAACGGTGTCGAACGCGGGCTGGTGGGCGAGGTGACGGCGCGCTTCGAGCGTCGGGGCTTCGTGCTCAAGGGCCTCAAACTCCTGCATGCCGCACCCGAGTTGGCGGAGGAGCACTACGAGGAGCACCGGGAGAAGGCGTTCTTCGGCGAGCTGGTCGCCTTCCTCACTTCGGGGCCGATCGTGGCCATGGTGGTCGAAGGCCTGTCGGCCGTGCAGGTGGTGCGTGGCATGGCCGGCGCCACCGACCCGGTGAACGCGGCTCCCGGCACGATACGTGGTGACTACGCCCTCGAGATCGGTGAGAACGTGGTGCACGGGTCCGACAGCGTAGCCAGCGCCGAGCGCGAGATCGCCTTGTACTTCTCGGCGTCGGAGCTCCTGTCGTAGCCATCGGACGGAGCGACTCCGCGATCGCGCGCGCCCGTGCCGCCGGCCCGATGAGGGGAGTGGCGACAGTGCCTCGATTCCCCGACGATTTCCGCCTGTTCCTCGCCTCGCGGTCGCCGCGCAGACGCGATCTGCTGGCGGCCGTCGGCATACCGTTCGACGTCGTCCCTACCGATGCGGAAGAGGTGCTCGACGGTGGTTCGCCGGACGCGCTCGCCGAGCGGAACGCCCTTGCCAAGGCCCGGGGCGCGTCTCTCCCGGCAGGTACGGCCGCCGGAGCCTTCGTCCTCGGCGTTGATACAATCGTCGTGGTCGATGGACAGGTGCTCGGGAAGCCGGAAGACGAAGACGACGCCCGAGGCATGTTGGAACGTCTGAGTGGGCGGAGCCACGAAGTTGTCTCCGGCGTCGCGCTGCTTCGCGTGGCGGAGGCCGGTCACGCGTCGTCGCGGGCGCGGGCTGGAGACACCGAGCAGGTGGCGAATGCGGTCACCAAGGTGAGTTTCAGGAGTCTCACCCCCTCGGAAGTATCGGTCTATGTCTCATCCGGAGAATGGGTCGACAAGGCGGGCGGTTACGCCATCCAAGGCCTCGCCGCGCTGTTCGTCGAAGGTATCGTGGGCGAGTACGCGAACGTGGTAGGGCTTCCTTTGGCCCTCGTGAGGGCCATGTTCCGCGAGAAAGGGTTCGACGTGGTGACCCGTTCGTGGAGGGCCTAGGTATGGCGCTCGACCCGATTACCGGTATAATCCCGACTTTGGAGGCGACTTTGTCGCCGCGTCACCCAAGAGGAGTCGCTTCATCAGCTTCTTGAGCTTCATAACCGGCTTCGGCGGTCGCGATATGGCCGTCGATCTGGGCACCGCCAACACCTTGGTGTATGTGAGAGGTCGAGGGATCGTACTCTCCGAGCCATCGGTGGTGGCCATCGACTCGCGAAGCGGGGAAGTGCACGCGGTCGGGGCTGAGGCGAAGCGCATGTTGGGCCGCACTCCCGGCACCATCACCGCGATCCGTCCGTTGAAGGATGGGGTCATCGCCGACTTCGACGTGACCGAGCAGATGCTCCGGCATTTCATCCAGAAGGTGCACCAGAATCGTTGGGCGCATCCACGGGTGGTCGTGTGCGTGCCGTCGGGCGTCACCGGCGTCGAGCGCCGGGCGGTGGAGGAGGCTACCATCACCGCCGGAGCGCGCGCGGCCTACTTGATCGAAGAGCCTATGGCCGCGGCCATCGGAGCAGGGTTGCCCGTGAGCGAACCCACCGGCAGCATGATCGTGGACATCGGGGGCGGCACGAGCGAAGTCGCCGTCATCTCTTTGGGAGGCATCGTCGTGGCGCAGTCGGTGCGCATCGGCGGGGACGAACTGGATGAAGCGATCATTGCTTACGTGAAGAAGGAGTACAAGCTCATGATCGGCAGTCAGACTGCCGAAGAACTGAAGCTGGAGATCGGTTCGGCCTGTGCCATCGGCGACGAGGAGCACGCCGAGATCCGCGGGAGAGATCTCGTGAGCGGGCTTCCGAAGACCCTCGTGATCTCCTCCGATGAGGTCCGCGATGCCATCGCGGAGCCGGTCACGGCGATCGTCGATGCCATCAAGGCGACCCTCGACAAGACCCCGCCGGAACTGGCTTCCGACATCATGGATCGCGGAATCATGCTGGCGGGCGGCGGTTCTCTCTTGAAAGGCCTGACCGAACGTATCCGCCAGGAGACTCAGATGCCTGTGCATCTCGCCGAATCCCCACTCACGTGTGTAGCCGTGGGCTCTGGCCGGTCGCTCGAGGAGTTCGAGGCCCTTCACCGTAGTTCGCAGAGGACCAGAAGGCGCCGCTACTAGGTTAGCGGAGGGCTCGTATGCCGCGAAATGTCGTACTACGGCGGCGACTGTTGCTCGCCGCTTCGATCATGCTCTCGCTGGTCTTGTTGACCGCCTACTTCCGCGAACCGGCTTCGGGGCTGCTGCACAGCGTCCAGCTCGGCGGATCGGACACTCTCTCGCCCATGCAGTCCTTCGCGGCGCGGGCGGTGCAGCCCTTCCGTGACGGCTACCAGTGGGGTCGCGATGTACTCGGCGCCAACGCCCGGAACGAGCGCCTGGAGGCCGAACTCGAGGCCTTGCGCGGCGAGCTCGTGCGCCTCAATGAAGCCGGCGAAGAGAATCTCCGCCTGAAGGAACTACTCGATCTTCGCGAGGCCGAGATATTCCCGGCAGGGTCGACGTTCGTCACGGCGCGGGTGATCGGGAAGTCGCCCACCAAGTGGCAGGCGTGGGTGCAGATCGACCGCGGGGAGGACGACGGGATCCGCCTCAACCAGCCCGTGGTGGGAGCCACCGTGTCGGCCGATAAGTCGCTCTCCGGCAAGGGCCTCGTGGGGAAGGTCATCGCCGTAGGCAGGCGGTCGGCGCGCGTGCAGCTCATCGTCGACTCGACGTCGAGCGTGGCTACGTTGATCCAGGGCACCCGGGCCGAGGGTATCCTCGAGGGGACCCTCGCCGGCAGGCTCATCATGGACTTCGTGGAGCGCGACCAACCGGTCGAGGAGAAGTTCATCGTGATCACTTCTGGTTTCGGCCAGATCTATCCGAAGGGTATCCCCGTGGGCATCGTGCTCAGCGTGGGAGAGGTCGACGTGAGCATCTACAAGCAGATCGAGGTGCGACCCTTCGTCGACTTCGAGACTCTGGAAGAGGTGATGGTGCTCACCACGCCTAACGCCTCGGTTGAGGATCCCGCGGGCATGCGCACTGTAGTGCCCGAAGAGACCGGATCCGCGGGGCAGTGAGGCGCGCAGCATGATCCGAGCACGACTCATCGAGATCGGCAGGTACGCCCTACTGGTGCTGCTGGCTGTGTTCCTGCAGGCCGTGTTCGCGTCGCAGTTACCGCTTCTGGGCGTGCGGGCCGATATCTTCGTGATCACGGTGGTTCTCGTGGCGGTGGGAGCTGGATCGAACACGGGTCTGGTCTTCGGGTTCATCGCCGGCCTCACCGCCGACGTGGTCTTCCTCGAGCCTGTGGGTACACGGGCCTTCTTGTACCTCCTGGCCGGGTATGGCGTGGGTAGGTATGTCGAGGAGTTCGGCCTCGCCAGTGCGTGGGTCGTTGTCGTCCTGGCGGCCGTGGCCTCGCTGGCGTCGCAAGGCGTGTACGGGGTCATGCAGATCGCCATGGGCGCAGAGGGTTCGCTCTTCCTCATGATCCGCCGGCAGATGATCCCCTCGGCTCTGTTCGGCGGCCTGCTTGCGGCCCCCCTGTATCTGGGGTTCGTGAGACTCAAGCTGGTACATCGGCCCCGCGAGGCGGGGCCTCTCTTCAGTTAGGCGTCTACCCATGTATCTCGAGCCGATGCGCAAGCGACGAGCTCCGGGCGACGACCCCTCAATCGCCGCGCGTCTGGCGGTGCTCGCCACCGCGGCCGTGATCCTGTTCGCGGTGCTGTTGTTCCGCCTCTGGTTCCTCCAGATCCTCTCCGGCGACCAGTATTCGACGCAGGCGGACGACCAGCGATTGCGCACGGTCTCGATCTCGGCTCCGCGGGGGGTCGTGTACGACCGCGACGGTGAACCCCTGGTCGTGAACCGGGCCGGCCTCAGCGTGGGCATCCTGCCCATGGACCTCCGATCTCCCGAGGTGGTGATACCACGGCTCGCCGAGGTGCTGGGCGTGCCGGAAGACGAGATCCGGCAGAAACTCGAGAAGGGGAAATCGGACCCCTACCGAGTCACCGTGATCCAGGCCGACGTGCCGGAGAACCCGGTAGTAAGCTACCTGAAGGAGCACGGCCTCGAGTTCCCCGGCGTCAGGATCGAGAAGTCCTACCTGCGGTCGTATCCTCGGCAGGCGTTCGCGACCCATATCTTGGGCTACGTGGGCGGGATCTCGTACGACGATCTCGAGAAGGAGCAGTTCCGGACGCTCGGGCCCGGCGCCATGGTCGGCAAGGACGGTGTGGAGGCCGTCTATGACTCGAAATTGCGGGGCGTCGATGGTATCCGCACCGTCGAGGTGGACGCCGCCGGCCGCCCCAAACGGATAATCCAGGAGATCCAACCGCAGCCGGGCAGCAACTTGGTGCTCACACTCGACAACGAGCTACAGGAGGTGGCCGAGCTCGCAGTCGCGGAGGGCATCGAGCGGGCTCACCAAGAGGGCTTCACGGATGCGGCGGCGGGCGCCATTGTGGCCCTCGATCCGCGCACCGGTGAGATCCTTGCCATGGCCTCGTACCCCGACTACGACCTCACGAGCTGGGTCGGTGGTATGAAGACCGATATCTACCGGGACCTCACCAGCCCCGAAGGCAACAAGCCGTTCTTCGACCGCGCCATCAAGGGTCTGTATCCGGCCGCCTCTGTCTTCAAGCCGTTCGTGGCCGCGGCGGCCCTGCGTAACGACGTGGTGGACTGGACCACGGTCTTCAATGACCCCGGCAGCTTCAAGATAGGGGCACAGCGCTGGAAGTGCTGGAAGGACGACGGGCACGGCGACGTCAACCTGGTCGAGGCGTTGATGGTCTCGTGCGACACCTACTTCTACAACATCGGGTCCATGTTCTACGACATGGAGGGTCCGATCTTTCAGGACGGCCTCGAGGAGTTCGGGTTCGGGAGGACTTCCGGCATCGATCTTCCGGGGGAAGCGGCGGGCCGGGTCCCTGATAAGGATTGGAAGCGCCAGACCGGACAGGACGAAGAAGCCCGTCTTTGGAAGCCGGGCGACGACGTGAACCTGTCCATTGGGCAGGGCGACCTTCTGGTCACTCCGCTCCAACTCGCCGTGGCCTCCGCGGTAATAGCCAACGGCGGAGACGTGCTCGTTCCACGGGTAGTGCGCCAGATCACGGACGGTTCGGGGAACGTGATCAAGGAGTTCGAGACGGAAATGAGGGGGCGCGTGGAACTGCACCCCGAAGAGCTCGAATCCATACGCCGTGGGCTTCGCCTTGTCACGTCCGATCCAAACGGCACGGGTTATGGGGCGTTCCGTGGGTTCCCGATCGCGGTGGCCGGGAAGACCGGCACGGCTGAGAAGAAGCCCGACGACGATTACGCTTGGTTCATGGGCTACGCTCCGGCGTCGGCGCCGGAGATACTCGTCGTGGCGATCATCGAGAAGGGCGGGCACGGTAGTTCGGTGGCCGCACCCGTGGTGAGAAGGGTGCTCGATCAGTACTTCAACACCGATTCGGCCGGACCCATGCAGGTGGAGGTGACGGAATGAGTGTCCTTCAGAAGGGCACCGATCGCCCTTCGGCCGGCTTCAGCATGGGCAGGTACCTCTCCAACATCGATTGGATCCTGCTCGTGGCGACCCTTGCTCTGGTGGCTGTCGGGATGGCCATGATCTACTCGGCGACCCACGCCGACAGGAACATCTCGTCGCCCACGCAGTACGTGAACGACCAGGCGGTGGGGCTCGTGGCCGGCCTCTTCGCCCTGGTGGTGGTGAGCCTCGTGGACTTCAGCTGGTTTGTGGGCCTGAAGCGGTATCTGTACTGGGGCAACGTGGCCTTGCTCGTGCTCACCCTCCTGGTGGGTGCGGAACGGATGGGGGCGCGCAGGTGGATCGCGACGCCGCTGTTCGATGTGCAGACCTCGGAACTCAGCAAGCTTCTGGTCGTGCTCGCCCTAGCCGCCCTCCTCGCTGAGGGCGTAGAGTTGCGTGGCCGCCTGCGGTTTCTGCTCAAATCGGTGGCATACGTTGCTCTGCCCGCACTCCTGGTGTTCGTTCAACCCGATCTCGGTACCGCGTTGGTCTTCGTCGCCGTGCTCGGAGTGATGCTCCTGGTGTGGGGCATCAGATGGACGCACGCCGCCCTGCTGGGGGGAGGCGCGTTGCTGGCGGCGACGCTCGTGCTGCGGGTGCTACCGCAGACTTTCGGGCTCGAGCTCCTCAAGCCATACCAGATACAAAGACTCACCGTCTTCCTGAATCCCAACCAAGACACCTCCGGAGCCGCATACCAGCTTTCGCAGAGCAAGATAGCCGTAGCGAGTGGCATGTTCTCCGGCAAGGGTTACATGGACGGCACCCAGACCAACTTGAACTTCCTACCGGCACATCACACCGACTTCATCTTCTCCGTGATCGGTGAGGAGTTCGGCTTCGTGGGATCCGCGATCCTGCTGCTGCTGTTCCTGGCGGTGCTGTGGAGGGCCTTCCGAATCGCCGCGGCCTCGAAGACCCTCCACGGTACACTGATCGCCTCGGGGGTGATCGCCATCCTGCTCTTCCAGGTGTTTGTGAACGTAGGCATGACCCTCGGGATAATGCCCATCACCGGCATACCTTTGCCGTTCGTGAGCTTCGGGAGCAGCAGCCTGGTGGTATTCTTGACTGCGGTCGGATTGCTGCAGAGTGTGCGCGTGCATTCACGAACGGCGCTGTACGGTGGGCGCCTGCGAGGAGATCAGCATGGCCCGATGGCCGCTTGATCCCAACAAGATATGGGGCGCCTTCAGGGAGATCGCGGCGGCGAGCACCACCCAAGCCACGATCGTGCTGGCCGGGGACGCGACCCTCACCGCCGAGGCCCGAGAGGCGCTGTCGGGCCCCGGGTCATGGGTTCGCGACCACGAAGGGGGCCCGATGTCGGCGCCGGGCATCGTGCTCGGGGCTTGCGATGTGCTCGTGGTGCTGACGCATCCGGCCGAGGAGGACGCCTGGGTGGGTGCACTCCGCGGCGTCGCGCTTCCCACGGGTGTCGTCGTGGCCGTGGACGAGGGCCCTGCGGCCACCCTTCGCGTGACGTGGTACGAGAAGCGACGTGCGCGCGCTTCCTTTGCCCCTTCGCCGCAAGGCTGGCGGGCTGTGTGGAAGGCCGTCGTGGACGTGGGCGGCGATCACGCGGTGCCGCTGGGGCGCCATTTCCCGGTGCTGCGTAGCCTCGCCGCCCGCAAGGTGATCAGCAAGACGGCCAGGCAGAACGGTCTGGTCGGGGCCGCCTTCATAATCCCCGGCACCGACATGCCGGTCATGACCCTGAATCAGATCAAGATGGTGCTTTCGGTCGCCGCGATATATGGCAAGGAGATCACTACGGAGCGGGCGTTCGAGCTGCTTGGGGTGGTGGGCACGGGCTTCGGCCTGCGTGCGGCTGCGCGCCAGGCGCTCGACTTCGTGCCCGGCCCAGGATGGATCTTCAAGGGTGCTATAGGCTACACCGGCACCAAGGTTCTCGGTGAAGCCGCCCTCCGGTACTTCGAAGTGGGCGCGCCCGCTACCCCCGGGCGTCTCTCGGGGTTGGCGCGACGACTTCGCGCGTGAGCGGCTCTACGGAGCCTCCGGTGTTCGACGGCATCCGCCGCCGCTTCGAAGACGCCTTGGGCCGGGTCCAGAATCCGGCTCGGTGGGTGGGGGGAGAGATCGGGTCGGGTCCGGGCTTCACGTGGGCACCCGGCGAGCTCCGCACCGTGTTGGCGTTCCCCGACGCTTACGAGATCGGCATCTCGAGCCAGGCCATCCAGATCTTGTACCACGTGGCGCTCGGACTCCCCGGGGTGGGGGTCGAGCGTGTCTATCTTCCCTGGGTGGATCTGATCGCCGAGATGCGTTCCGCGAATCTGCCGCTGCTGACGGTCGAGACCTGGACTCCTGTGGCGAGCGCCCACGTCGTGGGCATCTCACTCCAGCACGAGCTCAACTTCACGAACGTCCTGGAGCTCCTCGACCTCGCGCACATCCCAGTGCGGAGCGCCGACCGGGCGGAGGGCGATCCGATCGTGATCGGCGGCGGCCCCGCGACCGCCAACCTCCTTCCCATGAGTCGCTTCCTGGACGCCGTGGTCGTGGGTGATGGGGAAGAGGTGCTGGCAGAGGTGCTCGACGACCTGCGCGCGTCGCTGGCGGAGGGGGCGTCGCGCGGTGCCCGGCTGCAACGTCTGGCCGGGGTGCGCGGGGTTTTCGTGCCGGGTGTGAGCCGCGGCGTCACGAGGGCGGTGCTTCCACGGCTCGCGGGCGCGCCGTACCCCGCCGAATGCCTGGTGCCGCTCACGGGGGGCGTGCACGATCGCGCGTGGGTGGAGGTCGCTCGAGGATGCTCACGAGGCTGCCGCTTCTGTCAGGCGGGCATGTGGTACCGGCCTGTGAGAGAGCGAGGCCGGCGTGAGGTGCTGGCTGCCGCGGAAGCGGCCATCCGGGCCACCGGGCACCAGGAGGTGAGTCTGGGCTCCCTGTCGGTCACCGACCACTCCGCCATAGAGCTGGTTCTGGTGGGCATGGCCCGGGAGCATCCAGAGGTGCGGGTCGCGCTGCCTTCGTTGAGAGTCGACAGTGCGGCGGTCAAGCTGGGGCACCTCACCTCACCCACGAGTCCCTCGGTAACTCTCGCCCCCGAGGCCGGGAGCCGGCGCATGCGGGACGTGATCAACAAGAACGTCACCGAGGACGACGTGTTCGAGGCCGCGCGCGAAGCCTTCGCCGGTGGGCACACCACTCTGAAGCTGTACTTCATGATCGGCCTTCCCACGGAGACCGACGACGATGTGGAGGCGATCGCCGAGCTCAGCCTGCGCCTGCGCGATCTGGGAAAGCGGTCGCTCGGATCGCGCGCCTCCCGCCTCAAACTGAACGTGAGCGTGACCAACTTCATCCCGAAGGCCTTCACCCCGTTCCAGTGGGAGGCGATGGCCGATCGGGCCACCCTTCGCAGGCGCCAGGAGATCCTGCGGCGACGCCTGAACGTGAAAGGGGTACGCCTCGCTCTGCACGGCGTGGACTCGAGTCACGTAGAGGCGGCCCTCGCGCGTGGAGGAGAGGACATGGGTGAGGTCGTCCACAGCGCGTGGGAGAAGGGCGCGAGGTTCGACTCGTGGACCGAGCACGCGCGTCCGGAAGCCTGGGCCGCGGCGCTCGCGGAACACGGGCGGTCGGCGGAAGACCTGGCGACATCGGTTCTCGGTCTCGATGGACCGCTGCCCTGGGATGTGATCGAGGGCGTTGTCACCAAGGAGTACTTGCGCCGCGAACGGCGTCGGGCCCTGGAGGGCCTCCTCACGCCCGACTGTCGAACGGCCGGCTGCGGGGAGTGTGGGGCGTGTCTCGACGGCGTGAACATCGACCTCGCGGAATCCGGAGGGCGAGCGGAGAGCGCGGGCCTCGAGGAGGTGCGGCCCCGTGCCGCCGCGGCGATGCTCGAGACGAGGGAAGGGGAGACGAAGGCCTTCCGCTACGCACTCACCTTCTCGGCGCGAGGACGTGCCCGCTACCTGGCCCATCTCGACACCATCGAACTGATGCGCCGGGCCGTACGCCGCGCCGGCGGCAGGCTTGCGTTGTCGGGTGGCCTCAGGCCGAAGCCCCTGCTTGCCCTCGCGCTGCCGCGGGCGGTAGGAGTGGAGGGGCTGGCCGAACTCGCCGAGATGACCCTCGCGGAGGATCCGGGCCCGGGGTTCCTCGAGCGCCTGCAGAACGCTCTGCCTGACGGGTTCGTGGTACGTGGTCTCGAGCCGTATCACCATCGACGCGCCCTGGGCGCCCGTGTAGTCGGGGCGGCCTATCGGGTCGGAGTGAGCGGTGAAGGTGGGCACACCGGAGACGCCGGCGCAGGTGGGGTGTCCCTCGATGCGCAGGTGCTCCGCGAGGCGGCGACGAGGTATACTCACTCTTCGGAAATCAAGGTGAAGCGGGTGCGACCTGACGGCGTGCGGCACGTGGACGTGCGTGCGTACGTAGATCGCATCATGGTCACGGCGCACGGAGACACGGCGGTCATCGGGTTCACTGCGAAGGTCACGCCGGCAGGAACGGCTCGCCCTGAAGAGGTTGTCGCCGCCCTCGCCGAACTAGCAGAGCTCCCCCTCACGCCGAATCGAGTGGAGCGGCTCTTCATAGAATTGAACGACGCTGCGAACTAGGGCTCAGCGGCCCATCGCGCCTCGGAGGATCCGTGGCGGCGGACGGCGTCTGAAAGGTATCGGTGGGATGTGAAGCAGTTGGTCATCTCGTGCGACCCACGGGAGAATCGGGTCGCGTTCTTGGAGAACAGCAAGCTCGCTGAACTCTACACGGAACGTCGCGCGCGGAGGTCCATGGTAGGCGACATCTACCGGGGCAGGGTGGAGAACGTGCTCGCCGGCATGGACGCCGCCTTCGTCGACATAGGCCTTGGGAAGAACGGGTTCCTGTACGTCGATGAGGTACAGGTACCCGAAGAGACAGACGCCCGCCCGCGCAAGATAACCCAGCTCCTGCACGCGGGGCAGGAGATCACGGTGCAGGTGCTCAAGGATCCCATGGGCACGAAGGGCGCTAGGCTTACCACGCAGCTCAGCTTGGCCGGTCGCTACATGGTCTACCTGCCGGGCGGCACCACGTGCGGGGTCTCGCGAAAACTCCCCGACAACGAGCGCATGCGTTTGCGCACGCTGTGTCAGGAGCTCAAGCCGGAAGGGGCGGGCGTGATCATCCGCACCGCCGCCGAAGGAGCCGGCGACAAGTCGGTCGCCCGCGACCTCAAGTTCCTCAGCAAGTTGTGGGCGACTGTGGAGCGCCGCCTCGAGACCGCGAAGGCTCCGGCGATCGTCTATTCTGAGGCCGAATTGCCGGTGCGCGTGGTGCGCGACATGTTCACCGAGGGCTTCAGCCAGATCCTCGTCGACGACGAGGAGACCCATCGGCGCATCATGGGCTTCCTTCAGGCCACCACACCCGAGCTGGCGGATCGCGTGGAGCTGTATCGGGGGCGCACCCCCCTCTTCGAGAACCATGGCATCGACGCTGAGATACAGGCCGCCCTGCAGCGACGGGTGGATCTGCCCTCGGGCGGCTACCTCGTCATCGACAAGGCCGAGGCACTCACGGTAATCGACGTGAACACCGGCCGCTACGTGGGCAAGAAGTACCTGGAGGACACGATTCTCAGGACGAACCTCGAAGCGTGCCGGGAGGTGGTGCGCCAACTGCGGGTGCGCGACATCGGCGGCATCATCGTCATCGACTTCATCGACCTGTCCACACGCGAGAACCGCGAGCAGGTGCTCGGCGAGCTCGAGGCGGAACTGGCCAAGGACCGCACCAAGACCTACGTGGTGGAACTCTCGCCGTTGGGCCTCGTGGAGATGACCCGGCAGAACGTCACCGACGGCCTGCGAGGGGTCATGACCGAGCGCTGTCCCACGTGCCTGGGCGACGGCGTCGTGTTGGGAGGAGAGACACTGGCCATCTCCGTGGAGAGACGGCTCCGCCGGCTGGCCGAATCCGCTTCGGCGGAGGCCTTCCTGGTGGAAGTGCATCCCAAGGTCGCCGGGGTCCTGTTGAAGGGCGACGGGTCCCGAGTGCGCGAACTCGAGAAGCAGACGGGCAAGCTGTTCAGCCTCGAAGGTGTGGCCCACCTTGGCGACGACGAGTTGCGTGTGAGCGCCGAAGGCTCGCGTGAGGTGATCGAGCGGGTCTCGCTCCCGGTTGTGGCCGGTCAGACTCTCGAACTCGCTATAGAAGAGGAGCACGTCTACAATCGTCGCGACGGTATCGCCCGTGTGAACGGATATCCGGTGTGTGTCACCGGGGCCGTCGAGGTCGTCGGCCGGAAAGCGAGCGTGTTCATCGAAGAGGTCACGCGCTACTGTGCATACGGGCGGCTCGCCAACGGCTGAACCGAAGGACGCTTCGAGGCGCCGCTGGTCGCCGTCTCGGGGCCTTGCTATACTACCTCGTTCGCGGCACTCGACTGTCCGAGAGTCGTCTGTGGATCGTCTAATAGCCTTAGGAGACCGGATGTTTGCCATCGTTGACATAGGCGGGAAGCAGTACCGGGCCGAAGTCGGCCGGGAGCTGGTGGTAGACCGCCTCGACGCCGAGGAAGGCGCCACAGTCGAGCTTGAGGCCGTGCTGGTGTCCGGGGACGACGGCACGAAGCTGAGCGGTGAATCGCTGGGCGGGGTCACCGCCACCGTGGTCGAGCACCTCAAGGGACCCAAGCTTATCGTGTTCAAGTTCAAGCCCAAGCGGGGTTTCAAACGTAAGAACGGGTTCCGCAGCGCGCTCACGCGCCTGTCGATCGAGAAGATAGGCTAGGAAGGGGTCGGAGTATGGCTCATAAGAAGGGCGGCGGCAGTTCAAGGAACGGCCGCGATTCGAACGCGAAACGTCTGGGAGTGAAGGCCTTCGGTGGCCAGCTTGTTACTGCTGGTTCCATCCTGGTTAGGCAGCGGGGTACCCGTTTCCGGCCGGGCGTGAACGTTGGTCTGGGCTCCGACGACACACTCTTCGCGAAGATCGACGGGCGCGTGGTATTCGCGGCCGGGAAGATCGGGCGTACGATCAGCATAGTCCCGCAGTAGGTCCCGCAGACGAGCGGGTGGCGCCCGATCCCCGGATGGTCCGCTCATGTTCAGAGATCACGCGAAGATCCATGTGGCGGCCGGCCGGGGCGGAGACGGAAGCACCTCGTTCCGCCGCGAGAAGCACGTGCCGAGGGGCGGGCCGGACGGCGGCGACGGCGGCCCCGGCGGCGACGTGTGGGCGGTGGCAGACCCGCAGCTCCGCGACCTCGGCCCGTTCGCGCGGAAGGTCCACTTCAAGGCCGTATCCGGCCGGCACGGTGAAGGGTCGCGCAAGAACGGGGCGGCCGGCAGGCCGGCCGTGATCAGCGTTCCGCTCGGCACCCAGGTGTTCCGCGACGGCAGGTTGTTGGCCGACCTCATCGTGCCGGGCCAGCGCGTCCTGCTGGCTGAGGGCGGCATGGGCGGGCGCGGCAACGCCCGCTTCGTCACGTCCTCCCGCCAGTCTCCTCGTTTCTGCGAACTGGGCGGGGCCGGTGAAGAGGGATGGATAGAGCTCTCTCTGAAGCTGATGGCCGACGTCGGTCTGGCCGGCCTGCCCAATGCCGGGAAATCCTCTCTGTTGCGTCGCATCTCCAACGCTACTCCAAAGGTGGCCGACTATCCGTTCACCACCATCGAACCCCTTCTGGGAGTCGTGGAGGCGCCCGGAGTGGAGGAGCCCTTCACAGTAGCCGACGTGCCGGGGCTCTTGGAGGGGGCCAGTGAGGGAGTCGGCATGGGGACGGAGTTCCTCGCGCACCTCGAACGGTGTCACCTCCTCCTGCAGGTGGTCGATATCGGTGGCTACAACGGGCAAGAGCCCCTCACCGATTTCGAGGTGATCCTCGGAGAGCTGGAGGCGGGGGAGTCGCCTCTTGCAGGCAAGCCAAAGGTCGTGGTGCTGAACAAGAGTGATCTTCTGCCGCCGCCGGCGGCGGCCACGCGCCGTCGAGAGTTCCTCGAGCGCGTGCGCCATCTGAAGCGCGAGGATCACCCGGGGTTCGTCTGGGAGCTCGACGGAGAAGAAGTGCCCGAGGAGCGGCTGGTCTGGGTGGTCTCGGCGGCCACGGGTGACGGGTTGGCTCCGCTGCTCACTTTCGTGGGGGCGGCGGTGGCGGCGCGGCGGGAGTTACTCGAGGCGACCGGTGAGGCCGGTATTTCCCCCTTGGGCTTCGACGCCGCTTCCTCCGACATCGGAGCGGCGGAGGCGTCGGCCCCGGGTCACGTGGTGTTCCGCCCCACCGGGCTTCAAGAGGCGGGCTTCACCGTGCGTCGCGAGGGCGACGGGTTCGTGGTCGAGGGAGACTCTGTGGCGAGGCTCGTCCGACGCTTCGATTTGGATAACGATCAGGCGGTCCGGTATCTTGGAGAACGCCTCGAACGCATGGGCGTCTACGAGGCGCTTCGCAACGAGGGCGCTCAGCCTGGTGATTACGTGGAGATCGAAGGTCTCGCGTTCGAATACCAGTAGCCACAAGGAGTAGCAGGTGACGCATCAGCGCGAGATGACCGTAGTGGCCAAGATCGGCTCGAGCACGCTCACCGACGGGCGCGGCAAGTTCCGCCTTGGGTCTATGGCCGGCCTGGTTGCCGAGATCTGCGACCTGCATGCCCGCGGGCATCGGATGCTGCTCGTGTCTTCGGGGGCTGTCTCATCGGGCATGGGCCCTCTCCACATGACCAACCGGCCCACCGAAGTCGTCGATCTTCAGGCGGCGGCGGCCGTGGGGCAGGGCCGTCTCTACCACACCTACAGTCAGTTGTTCGGGCACGAAGAGGTCGTGACCGCACAGGTGCTCCTCACCACGTTCGACGTGGCCGCGCGCACTCAGTACCTGAACGCCAGGAATACGCTCCGCCGCCTCCTCGAATGGGGTGTGGTGCCGATCATCAACGAGAACGACACCACCAGCACCGACGAGCTCTGCTTCGGAGACAACGACATCCTCGCGGCACAAGTGGCACTCCTCGTGGGAGCGGACCTTCTCGTGCTGCTCACCGACACCGACGGGCTCTACACGGCGGACCCCACGCGCGATCCCTCGGCGGAGTTCATCGCCCAGGTGGACGACTTCCGGGAGATCGCCGAGATCAGCATGGAATCCAAAGGCGCGCTCGGGTTGGGCGGCATGCGGAGCAAGGTCGGCGCGGCGCGCGTGGCCACGAGTGGGGGAGTCACCACGGTGATAGCCCGCGGCACGCGGCCGGGGGTGCTCCAGGCCTGCGTCAATGGGGAGCCTGTGGGCACCCGCTTCGCGCCCCGAGACCTCGGTCTGGGGGCGTTCAAGCTCTGGCTGCTCTATGGGAAGCCCACGAACGGCGCTGTGATCGTGGATGCCGGGGCCGCCCGCGCCTTGCGCGACCGCGGCAGTCTCCTCCCGGTGGGTATCGTGGGCACCATGGGAGACTTTGAGGCGGGTCAGGCCGTCACGGTCACCACCGAAGGCGGTGGCGAGGTCGCCAAGGGCATCGTCAACTACTCCCGCGAAGAACTCGAGATTGTCAAAGGCTTACGCAGCCATGAGGTGGCGGAACGACTGCCCCAGGCCTCCCCCGAGGCGATCCACCGCGACTACCTCGTGCTGGTAGAGTAGAGAGATCGGAGGTCCATTGAACATAGAGAGACTTGCGACCGACGCCAAGCTGGCCTCCCGCCGGTTGGCGACGCTGTCGTCTGCACACAAGGACCGCGCTCTTCTCGAGATGGCCGAAGCGCTGGAACTTCGGATGGGCGAGATCCTCGAGGAGAACGCCATCGACATGGCGGAGGGGCGGAAGAGGGGCCTGACGAACGCCCTGCTCGATCGACTGCGACTCGACGAAGACCGAGTGCGGGGCATGGCCGACGCCCTTCGGGAGGTGGCCGCGCTCCCGGACCCGATAGGAGAGGTGGTCGAGGGACGGCGCACCTCTGAGGGACTTCAGGTGCAACGAGTGCGCGTGCCCTTCGGCGTCGTGGCCGTGATCTACGAGGCCCGGCCGAACGTCACCGTCGATGCCGCGGCCCTCTGTTTGAAGACGGGGAACGCGGTGATCCTCCGCGGGGGTGGCGACGCGTACCACTCGAACCGCATCTTGGCGGAAGTCGTCACCGGGGCTCTGCTGGAGGCGGGGTTGCCGAGCGAAGCCATCCAGTTCGTCGGCTCCCGCGACCGTGAGGTGCTCGTGCGCCTCCTGCAGTTGACCGGCATCGTCGATCTGGTGATCCCGCGCGGCGGCGAGCAGCTCAAGGAGTTCCTCGTCGAGCACGCCCGGGTGCCGGTGATCTACGCCGCCGGCGGCAACTGCCACATCTACGTGGACAAGGCGGCAGACCTCAAGCAGGCGGTCGAGATCACCGTGAATGCTAAGGTGCAGCGCCCAGGGGTGTGCAACGCGGCCGAGACCCTTCTCGTGCACGAAGCCGTAGCGGGGGAGTTCTTGCCTCGTGTGGTCAAGGAGCTCACCGACCGTAAGGTCGAACTGTTCGTGGACGACCGCTCTCGGGGGGCCCTCAAGCCAGACATGGCGGCGCGCACGAAGCCGGCAACCGAAGTGCACTACGCCACAGAGTTCCTCGACCTCAAGATGGCCGTTCGCGTGGTCGACGACGTCGAGCAGGCGATCGAGCACATCACGCGATACGGCACCGGTCACTCGGAAGCAATCGTGACGCAGGACCTCGCGGCGAGCCGCCGCTTCACGGAGGCCGTGGACGCCGCCGCTGTGTACGTGAACGCATCGACCCGGTTCACCGACGGCAACGTCTTCGGCCTCGGCGCGGAGATCGGCATATCGACTCAGAAGCTGCACGCACGGGGCCCCCTCGGTCTGCGGGAGCTCACCTCCACGAAGTTCGTCGTGATGGGCTCGGGACACGTGCGCTGACGCGCGCAGAGGCGGCATGTACCAAAGGCGTCGATCTCGAATGACCGACAGGCCCATTCGAGAGCGCGCAGCCGCGAAGGGACCAGATGTGCCGTGACGACCCGATCTGGAGGAGAGTTGTGGACCCGCTAGAACGTCTGCGCCACCGTCCCGGGCTCAGGCTGGGCATCATGGGAGGCACGTTCGATCCCATCCACATCGGGCATCTCGTCACAGCCGAGGAAGCTCTGCTGCAGTTCGAGCTGGACGAGATCGTCTTCATGCCCACGGGCGAGCCTCCGCACAAGACGAGGCAGGTAGCTTCGCCGGAAGCCCGATACATGATGGCCAGTGTCGCCACCGCCACCAATCCACGTTTCTGGGTGTCGCGGCTCGAGATCGACGTTCCCGGGGTGGACTACACGGTCGATACACTCGACAGGTTGCACGCCGAGTGCCGTCCGGAAGTCGAGTTCTTCTTCATCACCGGTGCGGACGCGGTTCTCGACATCCTAACGTGGAAAGAACCGGAACGCCTGCTGGGTCTCTGCGAGGTGATCGCGGCCACGAGACCGGGGTACGATCTGGGCCGGCTCGCGGGCGTGCTCGCCGATCTGCCCCACAAGGAGAACGTGCACGTGATGGAGATCCCCGCGCTTGCGGTCTCGTCGAGCATGATCCGCGAGCGGCTTGCCCAGGGCAAGAGCGTGCGCTACCTGGTGACGGAGGGTGTCGCCGCCCTCATCGCCAAGTCCGGCCTGTACCGCCCGTCGGTCGCCCGGGGACAGGGTGGCCATGACCCGGGCCGCGGCGGCCATGACCCGGGCCGCGGATGACGGACGACGCTCGACAGGGGAGGAGGCGGTCGACGCGGTCTGACCCGACAGGGCGCGCGGGTCGCTCCGGTCGGTCTGACCGGGCACGGTCGTCGGGGGTCCGGCAGCGCCGCCGGGCCTATGAACGGGCTCGTCGCAGACGGCTCCGACTCCGCCGGGTCGTGGTGTTCGTGACGCTCTGCGCCCTGGTGGTCGTGACCTACTGGGGGGTCGGGCGCATCGCGGCTGAGAACTCCTGGTTGAGCTTCGGGAAGAGCGGCGACGCCACCACCACCTACACCGCCCCCATACCCGTCCAAGTGGTGTTGTTGGAGGTGCTGCAGGACGAGAGGGTCGCGGTGTTGGTCCTCCTGGCGCCCGAGCGTACTCCCACGATGGTCGTGGGCCTGCCTGGGCTGACGCTGGTGCGTGCTCCCTCGGGCTTCGAGCCCCTCGACTCACTTTTGGCGGCGGGTGGCGGGGGGGGCGCCCTCTCCGATGAAGCAGCCGCGGGCGTGGAGGCGGTGCTCGGTGTGCGGCCGACGGTCCGCGCCTCAACAGAATGGGTGCAGTTGACCGAAGCGGTCGCGGCCGCGGGTCTGACGCTGCCCGGCGTCGATGTGCCGGCGTCCGACGATGGGGACGTCGCCGCGGTGGTCGCGTCGGCCGTGGCTTCACTCGCCGGCGCGTCTGCGACGGTGAAGGGGTCCGACGCACTCGACCGGCTGCTCCTCACGGGCGAGGCTGGGGCGTTCCGCGCCACGGTCAGGGCCCTGTCCGCCGGCGCCCAGGTGGTCGCGGGCATCCCGGGCCGGCCCGTCGAGGGAACGGGCTTCGCCTACTACGAGCCGGACATGACGGCCATTCAGGCCCTGTTGGGCGGGGAGCCGAGGGAGTCCGACATCACCGTGGAGGTGCAGAACGGCTCGGGGGTGGTCGGCGCCGCCCAGAAGGTGTCCGAGGCGATCGCGCCTCTCGGCTACACCCTGCTGCCCCCCAGGAACGCCGACGGGTTTCCCGACGTAGAGCAGACCCAGATCTTCGCGGCCGGCGACGCCGCGGCCGAAGCCGATCACCTGCGGGGGGCTCTGGGCCGGGGGACGGTGGTCAAGCAGAGCTCCCTTCCCTCGGGGAGGATCGTGGTGATCGTAGGGAAGGACATCGACGTGAACGACCTTCCCGGGACGGGCGGCTGATGATGATGGAGGCGCGGAACTCCCGCTACCACAGGCAGATGCTCGTTGAGGGGTTTGGCGAGGAGGGGCAACGACGGCTCGCAGCCGCGCGTGTGGGGCTGGTGGGATGCGGCGCATTGGGCTCGGTGATCGCCGGCCACCTGGTGCGCGCGGGCGTCGGGCACCTGCGTATCGTCGATCGTGACTTCTTGGAACTCAACAACCTGCAACGGCAGATGCTGTACACCGAAGCCGACGTGGCCGAGCGCCTGCCGAAGGCGGTCGCAGCCGCCCATCACCTGCGTGCCGCGAACAGCGAGGTGACCGTGGAGCCGGTAGTGAGCAACATCGACCCCTTCTCCATCGTGGGCTTCGCGGAAGGTCTCGACCTCCTTGTGGACGGCACCGACAACTTCTCTACGAGGTTCCTCGTGAACGACCTCTCGGTGAGTCGGGGGCTGCCGTGGGTCTACGGAGGCGTGATCATGTCCAGCGGCATGACCATGACCTTCGTCCCGGGCGTGGGGCCCTGCCTGCGCTGCGTGTTCCCCGAGATCCCCTCCCCCGGCTCCACGCCCACGTGCGACACCGTGGGGGTGCTGAACACGGCGGTGGGCGTGGTGGGGAGCCTGGAGGCCAACGAGGTGCTAAAGCTGATCGTCGATCCGGAGGCGCGGAACCGCGGCCTGCTCACCTTCGACCTTCGGAGCCTGGTTTTCGAGTCGGTGGATATCGCCCGTGAGCCGGACTGCCCGGCGTGCGGTCGTCGTCTGTTCCCGTTCTTGGAGGCCCGGGAGGAGGAGACGGCTGTATCGCTCTGCGGGCGGGATGCCGTGCAGATCGTGCCGCGCCCCGGAGCTTCGGTGCACCTCGAACAGCTACGGGCCCGCCTGGAGGCAGTGGGCGAAGTGCGGGCGAACCCCTTCCTGGTGGAGGTCGACGTCGAGGGTAAGACCATCACCGTGTTCCCCGACGGGCGCGCCATCATCAAGGGCACCGATGACATCTCGGTCGGTCGGGTCCTCTACTCGCGGTACGTGGGCCAGTAGCCCGCCTCCGCCGCGGCTGACGGCTCCGGCGTGTGCGCCGGCCCCGCCGAACGGTTGCAGCGACCACCACGGCAGGTGGGCCACCCTTGACGAATTCTCGTGCGCTGCTAGAATCCAATAAACCTCACCTATTCAGTCAGGATTTCAGCCTTCGGCATGAACATCACCACCAAGAGCAAGTACGCGGTACGGGCGCTGGTCGAGCTGGCACGGCGGAACTCCGACGTGCCGGTGCCGCTCATGGTGCTGGCGGAGGCGCGGGGCATTCCGAGCCAGTTCCTAGAGCAGCTGTTCGCAGCCCTTCGTCGGGCGGGCATCCTGCAGTCGTTCCGAGGGGTCTACGGGGGTTTCTCCTTCAATCGTCCCCCGGATCAGGTGACGGTGCTCGATATCGTCGAGATCCTTGACGGTCCCATCGAACCGGCCTTGTGCACCTCGGAGGACGCGTGCGACAAGAGGGCGATCTGTTCGGTGGGCGATGTCTGGGTGCAGGCGAAGCTGTCGGTCGAGGAAGTGCTCTCCGGTGTGACCATCCAGGAACTCGCCTTGAGGGAATCGTCTCTCGACGGCGCGTCGATGTACTACATCTAGATGGAGGAGCCAGTGAGCATCGTTGGCCGCGACACTCCAGGGCCCGGGGTCGAGTCTACGCACACCGGGGCGGTTTCGCCGGTCGGGGCGGAGGAGGACGCCCGTGGGCTGCTCCGGGCGTGTGGGTCGGTGGTGGTGGCCTTCTCGGGCGGAGTCGACTCGTCGGTGGTTCTGGCTTTGGCTGTGGGAGAACTCGGACCCGACCGGGTGTTGGCGGTGACGTCGAACAGCGAGACCTACCCGGACGAGGAGCTGGCTACCGCGCGCCAGGTCGCTTCGGCCCTCGGTGTTGCGCATAGGGTGATCGAGACCCTCGAGCTGGACATACCGGGGTTCGCCGAGAACCCCCCCGACCGCTGCTATCACTGCAAGACCGAGCTGTTCGGCGCCGCACTCCGTATCGCGCGAGATGAGGGGTTCGGCGCCGTGGTCGACGGAGCCAACGCCGACGATTGCGGAGACTTCCGCCCCGGCATCCGCGCCGGCGACGAGTTGGGTGTGCGACACCCGCTCATGGAAGCCGGCATGGGGAAGGAACACGTACGTGAAGTCGCCCGGCGCCTCGGCCTGCCCAACCGCGAGAAGCCGGCGATGGCCTGTCTTTCATCACGCTTCCCCTACGGGGAAACCATCACCCGCGAGAAGCTGGACATGGTCGCGAGGGCCGAGGCGCTGTTGCGGCATGACTACGGTCTGCGCGAGGTGCGCGTGCGGCACCATGGCACGATGGCCAGGATCGAGGTCACGCCGGAAGCTCTGCCCGACTTGGTGGCAGAAACCGAGACCCGCACCCGCTTGGTCGAGGAGTTTAAGAAGATCGGCTACCACTACGTTACCCTAGACCTCCAGGGCTTCAGAAGCGGCAGTATGAACGAAGTACTGGGAGGAGAGTGGCGATGAGCCGGGGGTCCAGATCTGCAGACGGCGGCGCGGGAGGCGTTCTCTTCGGCCTGGTCGCGGCAGGGACGCTGGGTTATCTCTATCTCACGCCTGGGGGCGGCGAGATTCGTCGCGTCCTGGCCGGCGACGTGCGGGCGATTAAGGAGCGCGATCCCGCGGCGCGTGGGATCGTCGAGGTCGTCACATGCTATTCGGGGCTGCACGCCATCGTGTTTCATCGCATCGCTCACGCCCTGTGGCAGCGGGAAGTCCCGTTGGTGCCGCGGCTGATATCGCAGCTTAGCCGTTTTCTCACCCAGATCGAGATCCACCCAGGAGCCGTCATCGGAGAGAGCTTCTTCATCGACCATGGGGCGGGAGTGGTCATCGGCGAGACGTGCGAGATAGGTGACAACGTGACCCTGTACCAAGGGGTCACGCTGGGAGGCACCGGCAAGGAGACCGGCAAGCGGCACCCCACCATCGAAGATAACGTGATCATCGGGACCGGGGCGAAGGTCCTCGGCTCCATCACTGTGGGGCGCAATGCGAAGATTGGCGCGGGCGCCGTGGTGGTGCAGCCGGTTCCGCCGAACACGACCGTGGTGGGCAATCCGGGCCGACCGGTGATCACCGACGGCGCCCGAGTCGGTGTGGCCGACATTGACTACACCCATCTGCCCGATCCCGTGGCCGAAGCCATGAAGTGCGTAGTGCGGCGCATGGTCCAGCTCGAGAACGAGCTCGAGGAGATCTGCCCGCCGCACAAGAAACGTATGGAGAACCAGCGGGCTCAGCTGGACGACGAGATCTGCAACCTCACCGGGTTCTTCCAAGGGTCGGGCATCTAGATCGGCGGTCCGGTCGGCGGAGCCGGACACGTCGGACGTCGGTGGCCGTAGTAGGCGGACGAGTCGCCTGCCGCGCCGTGCGGTACCATTGAGTCGTGGCACCCTCCGATCAGAACCGGCCTTCTCCCTCCGTGCGCGACGGCGCGGCCATGCCACCTCCCATGGAACCGGACGCCACCTCCGGCGGCTCGGGGCTCGGGGAAGGTCTCAACGACCAGCAGGCGGCCGCGATATTCCACGGAGAAGGGCCGCTGCTCGTGTTGGCCGGCGCCGGTTCCGGCAAGACCCGGGTGCTCACACATCGGATCGGCCATCTGATCGAGAGCGGTAAGGCCGGCCCGTACGAGGTGCTGGCCATCACCTTCACCAACAAGGCCGCCGCCGAGATGAGGTCGCGGGTGGTAGACCTTGTGGGCCCGGTCGCGCAGACAATGTGGGTCTCCACCTTCCACTCCGCCTGCGCTCGGCTCCTGCGTCGCGACGCCGAGCGGCTCGGCTACAAGCGGGGATTCACCATCTATGACCAGGACGATCAGGTGCGGCTGATGCGCCGCGTCCTGGAAGATCTCGGACACGACGTGCGCCGTTTCCAACCTCGGGCGATCCTGGCCCGCGTGTCCGACGCCAAGAACCGTCTGGTCGATGTGGACGAGTTCGCCGCGCTTGGAAGCCCGGAGATGGAGGCTTCGTGGGACGCGCAGTCGGCGACATCCGCCTACCTCGAGGTGACGGCCGCCGCCTACCGCGCCTACCAGCGCAGGCTCTATGAGTTGAACGCCATGGACTTCGATGACCTGATCATGCGCATGGTCGACGTTCTGCGCCTGTTCCCGTCTCGTCTCGAGCACCTGCGTGAGACGTTCCGGTACGTCCTGGTGGACGAGTTCCAGGACACCAACCATGCCCAATACACTCTGGTGAAGCTGCTGGCCGAAGGGCATCGCCGCATCACCGTGGTCGGCGACGACGATCAGTCGGTGTACTCGTGGCGCGGGGCGGATATCCAGAACATCCTGGGATTCGAGGAGGACTTCGGCGATGCCACGGTGGTCAAGCTGGAGCAGAACTACCGCAGCACCACCACGATCCTGGATGCCGCCAACGCCGTCGTCGCGTACAACCGCGGTCGGAAGTCGAAGCGTCTGTGGACGGACCGTGGCCAGGGCGAGAAGGTAGTGGTGCTCGAATGCGGGGACGAGCACGAAGAGGCGCGACTGGTCGCGGGAGAGATCCAGACCATCGTGCGTTCGGGGCGCCGCGCCGGAGAAGTGGCCGTCTTCTACCGAGTGAACGCGCAATCGCGCGTACTGGAAGACATCCTGGTGCGCTACAAGATCCCCTACCAAGTATTGGGGGGCACCCGCTTTTACGAGCGCGCTGAGATCAAGGACGTGCTTGCCTACCTCCGGGTGATCGTCAACCCTTCAGACGACATCTCCTTCCAGAGGATGATCAACACGCCGAAGCGCGGACTCGGCGCCGTCGCACAGGGACGCCTTCAGGCGTTGGCGGCCGCGGAGGGCGTCTCGTACCGAGCCGCTCTGCCGCTCACCGAGGATGCCGACGACCTCTCGCCGGCGAGTCGCGCCACGTTCCTTGGGCTCGGCACCGCCTTCCGGGCTTGGGAGGAGCGCCTTGCGGAGGGCGCTTCGGTGGCCGAGATCGTGCGTGCGGTGCTCGAGGACAGCGGGATGCTGACCAGCTTCCAGGAGGCGCGGACGCTCGAGGCCGAGGGGCGGCTCGAGAACCTGAGCGAGTTCGTGGGCGTGGCGCAGGAATACGACAGCCACAACCCCGAGGGTGGTCTGGTCGACTTCCTGGCTGAGATCAGCCTCTACGCCGACGCCGACTCCATGCAGGACGAGGAAGACCTTGTCACGCTCATGACCCTGCATAACGCCAAGGGCCTCGAGTTCCCCGTGGTCTTCATGACGGGGATGGAGGAGGGCATGTTCCCACACAGCCGCGCTCTCGACGAGCGAAACCTGGAGGAAGAGCGCAGGCTGTGTTACGTGGGCATCACGAGGGCACGGGAGCGGCTGCACCTCTCGTTCGCCCGCCAGAGGTCCATCTATGGCAGTGCGGGCTACCAGCTCCCCAGCCGCTTCCTGAAGGAGATACCCCCCGAGCTGATCGAATCTCGCGGAGCTCGTGGTCAGACCAGGCGTCGCCTGGAGTCGCCGGATAGGGTGGGCGCATCTCGCGCCGGGGTCCGGTGGGTTCCCGGTGGCCCCGCGGCCGGCCCGGCGGGCTCCGGCGCCGTCGCCCGCGGAGCCCGAGTCGAAGATACCGGGGGGCGGGTTGCCGAAGCCGGGTTCGCGGTGGGCGATAGAGTCACGCACGCGAAGTTCGGCGAGGGCATGGTCTTGGCGGTGGAGCCCGGCGGGGTCGTGCGGGTGTTCTTCGGGGGCCTAGGCGAGCAGAAGAAACTCCTCGTGGATTACGCGCCGCTCAAGAAGCTCTAGTCGGAGCTCGGACCCCCCGCACGGGCAGCGGCCGGGTTGCTCGCTCACCGCGTGCAACGGAAGTTGCATTGCGATCCGAGAGAACGTTGTCTTGCATCAACCCCACATTCGGCTGATACGGGCGGATCGTGGGTCCCCGAACACAGGTTTTGGGTCCCCATCATGCATCAGTGGGTCGAAATGGCGTGAAATGCAATGAAATTGCAGTGATAAGGGTTGCATTTACGTTCTGATGGGACTACATTGGGGGTCATGGATGAGCGCCCCCGCACCAAGGCCTTCTTCACCAGTCGGTTCGAGCATGCGCTCGACGACAAAGGGAGGGTCACCCTGCCCGTCCGGTATCGCAAGCACTTCCCTGATTCCACGGCATACCTGGTGCCCGCCGCGCACGGCGAACCGTGCGTGCGCGTCTACAACATGCAGTCGTGGGACGAGTACGACGCCAAGTACATCGAGGCTCTGAACGAGTTCGAGGCCGACAAGGCGAGTATGTTGATCCGCGATCTTTACGGCTCAATGGACGAGATCACTGTCGACAAGGGCGGCAGGATCATGCTGCCCGACGGCGTTGTCGATGAGCTCGGGCTCTCGGGAAAGGTGCTTCTGGTGGGCCATAGGGATCATTTCGAGATATGGGACCCCGAGACCTTCTATGCCTATCAGCCCGCCCAGAACGAAGAGGGGGTGTGACGTGGCTCTTGGCGCTCAGTCACTCGCGTTCGAGATGGAGATGACGATGGCTCACATCCCCGTTCTCACTGATGCTCTCCTTGAAGTACTTGAAGTGCGACCGGACAGTACGGTGCTCGACTGCACGTTCGGCGCGGGAGGCCACGCCTCGGCGGTCGCCGGACTCCTTGGCCCGTCAGGCAGGCTGCTCGCCTGCGATCGCGACCCGGTCGCGCGGGGTTACTTCGAAGAGCTGAAGCACTCGCTCTCCACGCTGACTGCCTTCTACCAGGGTGACTTCGCCGACACACTCGCAGCGCTCGTCCGCGCAGGGGAGAAGGTGGACCGCATCTATATGGACCTCGGCCTGAGCAGCATGCAGATCGACACGGAGGAGCGCGGGTTCTCATATTCCTACGACGCTCCTCTCGACATGAGGATGGACCCACGCCTGGCACTCACCGCCGCGGACATCCTGAACAAGTGGGACCATGACCGGCTCTCGTGGCTCTTCCGTGAATTCGGGGAAGAACGGTACGCCTCGCGTATCGCCAGGAACGTGGTGCGCAGGCGGGCCCAAGTGCCGTACGCCCGCACGAGCGAGCTCGTCGATACGGTGAAGGCCTCGTTGCCCGCTCCGGCCCGCTTCGGTTCTCGGAACCCGGCGCGCCGGGTGTTCCAAGCCCTGAGGATCGCGGTCAACGACGAACTCGACAGCTTGAAGCGGGCGCTGCCGGAAGCGCTCTCCCTTCTGAACCCGGGTGGCGTACTCGCCGTGATCAGCTTCCATTCCCTCGAAGACCGCATCGTCAAGGAGTTCTTTGCGGCTCAGGCCCACCCGTGCACGTGCCCTCCCGACTTCCCGGTGTGTGTCTGCGGGAAGCAGCCCAGCATGGAGATCGTGACCACGAAGCCGATCACGCCTGACTCTCACGAGATCGAGGCGAATCCGCGATCGAGTAGCGCGAAGTTGCGCGCGGCTCGGAGGATCTGATGGCGGTCGCGGCGCGATCCTGGCAACACCCCCGTTGGGCGTACGACGAGAGCGGCTCCGAAGCCGCGCGCCGAAGCGCGGCCCGCTCTTCGGCGCGTCAGCAGGTCGATGCTCCGCGTCCGCCCCGTGCGCAGTCGGCCCGCACGACCGTCGATCGGCGCGGAGCGCCGGTGGCTGTTCGGGAGCCGCTGTCCGCTCCTGGATTGCGACTCGTTCCCCGGTCGCGTACGCGTTTCGGGAGCACGCTCGTGTTGACCCTCACCCTGGCCGTCTCACTTCTGCTTCCGGTGGCTTTGAACACGTTACTGGTGCGCACGCAGATAGGGATCGCCCAACTGCAGCGGCAGCAGGAAGATCTGGTAGCGCAACGCAGTGCTCTGCGGGCTCAGCAGGCGAGCCTTTCGGCCACCCAACGCGTCAAAGAGACGGCCGACCGGCTCGGCATGGTCACTCCGACGGAAGTTGAGTTCATCGATCTCGCCGGAGCGGCCTCGATCGCGCTGGTGACGCCCGCCGCTCAGGTGACGCCCGAGGTGTCGGCGCCGGCGGTCCTCGGTTCGACGGTACCTGTCCAGCAGGACGCGGTCTCGGCGGCGTCCGGGGGCGACGCACCCGGTAGATGAGCCTCCGCACGACGAACAAGCGTCTGCGGAGCTCCATCGTGTTCGTCGTAGTTGTCTTCGCGCTCCTCATCGCGCGCGCCGTGGAGATCCAGGTCGTTGAAGGCGCGGAGTACGCTGCGAGGGCCGACCGCCAGCACATCCGCGAGTTCGACACGTCCGCGAAGCGCGGGGTCATCTACGACCGCAACGGGGAAGAGTTGGCCGTCAGCCAACGCATGGCGACCGTCGTCGCTGATCCGCAGATGGTCGAAGACGCGGCCGCCGCGGCTGCCGCCCTCGGCCCGATCCTCGGAGTGGAGGAGTCCGTCCTCAGGGAGAAGCTCGAGAGTGCCGGGCGGTTCGTCTACCTGGCGCGCAAGCTCGAACCCGCGATCGGCGAGCAGGTGTCCGCGCTCAAGATCCGCGGAGTAGCGGTGCAGCCAGAGGAGAAGCGTGTGTACCCGAAGGGTTCACTTGCTCCGCAGGTGCTCGGGTTCGTAGGCATGGACAACATCGGGTTGGCCGGCATGGAAACCCAGTACGACGAGCAACTGCGCGGGCAGACCGGGCGGCGGAGCATCATCGGGGATCCGTTCGGACGGACGCTTGGCGTGCTGTTCGACCGATCGGGCCGTGAGGGCGACTCCCTTGTGCTTACCATCGACGAGGATATCCAGTACGCGGCGGAGCACGAGTTGATGAACCTGGTCGAGCGGTACGGCGCGTTGGGAGCGTCGGCCGTGGTACTGGATCCGCGCTCCGGCGAGATCCTGGCCATGGCCAACGTGCCGCTCTTCGACACCAACCGGTATGGCGCCGAAGACGAGAGTATGAGGAGGAACGCGGTCGTGACCGACCAGTTCGAGCCCGGCTCCACCTTCAAGATGGTCGTGGTGGCCGCCGCCCTCGAGGCCGACATCGTCGATCCGGATACCACCTTCGACCTCGGTTCCTCGATCACGCTGTACGATCGCACGGTGCACGAAGCCCACGAGGACGTCCCCGCCTCCCGCACCATGAGCGTGACGGAGATCCTCGCCCAGTCGTCGAACGTCGGCGCGGTGACCCTCGGTCTGGAGGTGGGCGAAGAGGGTCTGGTCGACATGATCGAGAGGTTCGGCTTCACGAGGAAGACGGGCATCGATTTCCCCGGCGAGGCGGCCGGGTACATGCTCCCTCAGGAGGATTGGTCCGGCACCACCATCGCCAACATCCCCATCGGGCAGGGCATCTCGGTCACCCCGTTGCAGCTGGCCGCCGCGTATGGGGCGATCGCGAACGACGGTGTCTACATCCAGCCGCACCTTGCCAAGGGCGCCGAACTCCGGCCTTCGCACCAGGCGGTCAGCCCCGAGGTTGCCCGCCAGCTTCGCGACATGCTTCTGGTCACTGTATCCGCTGGGACGGGGAAGGCGGCGGCGGTCAAGGGTTACAGTGTGGCGGGCAAGACGGGGACGGCGCAGAAGGCGGCCGAGAATGGACGCGGCTACTCGAAAGACCGCTTCATCGCCTCGTTCATCGGGATGGTGCCGGCCGAGGACCCCGCATTGGTGGTGCTGGTCGTGGTAGATGAGCCGACGTTGGAATACTATGGCTCCGTTGTCGCGGCCCCGGCATTCGCCCAGATCGCGGACTTCGCTCTGAGGCGTTTGGAGATCCCCCCAACGATCTCTCAGTGAGTCGGGTGGCTGCGGTCCTTAGTGACCGCTATGGTAGAATCGAGGGCCGTGAGACTCGTAGATCTTCTCCGTGAGGTGAGGGGTTTCCACGTCGAGGGAGACCCGTCGACGGACATCTCGCACCTGTCGTACCGAAGCTCCCACGCGGGCCCCGGACACCTGTTCTTCTGCGTGCCCGGTTTCGTTCGCGATGGGCACGACTTTGCCCCTGAGGCCGTGGAGCGGGGTGCCCCGGCTCTTTGCGTCGAACGTACGCTCGACCTGCCGGTTACCCAGGTAGTGGTGCCCTCCGTGCGCCGGGCCATGGGGCCGGTCGCGTCGGCGCTCTACGAGCATCCGAGCGCCAGGCTGGCCACGGTCGGGATCACAGGCACCAACGGCAAGACCACCACCGCTTTCCTGCTTGCGTATCTTCTGGGGGAGGCGGGGAGGCGGGCCGGCCTACTCGGCACCGTGGAGCGGCGTATCGGCGGAGAGACCTTCCCCACCGAGCGCACCACCCCCGAGGCGGTTGACGTGCAGCAGGATCTCGCGCTGATGGTCGACGCCGGCGACCAGGCTGCCGTGATGGAGGTATCGTCACACGCCATCGATCTAGACCGCGTCCTGGGAACGACCTACGCTGCCGTGGCGTTCATGAACCTCACTCAGGACCACCTCGACTATCACGGTACGCTTGACGCCTATTTCGCGTGCAAGAGCCGTCTGTTCCTCGACCCGGCGTACGCCCGGAATCGCCCCCCCGCCGTGATCAACGTGGGAGACGCGTTTGGTGCGCTCCTGGCAGAACGGCTCACGCCGGACAGGGTGATAGGGGTGAGCGCGTCGCACGGGGGTGCGGACGCCGCGGGTATCAGGGCGGACATCGGAGTCGTCGACCTCGTTATCGACGGGCGGGGTGTGACAGGCTCCCTCATCGTGAGTGGTCGGGCGCTCGGCGCGGTACGCAGAGGACGGGGTGAACCTGTGGTCAAGGGTGACCTCTTGACTCTAGACTTCTCAATGAAGCTTCTTGGCCGGCACAACGTCGAGAACGTCCTTGTGGCTCTCGGCTTGGGCGTGTCGCTCGGCCTCGATCTCGAGGGCATGGTCGATGCCCTTCCGATGTTCCCGGGCGTGCCCGGGAGGCTGGAACGCGTGGACGACGGAGCTCCCTTTACCGTCGCCGTGGACTACGCACATACCCCCGATTCTGTCGAGCGCATCCTCGAGATGGGTCGCTCGGTCGCGACGGGTCGTGTCATCGGTGTCCTGGGGTGCGGGGGCGACCGCGACCGCACCAAGCGGCCGCTCATGGGCCGCGCCCTGGAAAGAGGCGCCCACGTGGCCATCCTCACGTCAGACAACCCACGGAGCGAAGACCCGGCGGCGATCATCGAAGAGATGGCGGCCGACCTCGAGCATCCGGAAGAAGCGCGCATCGAAGTCGACCGGCGCCGGGCGATCGAGACAGCGATCGCCTTGGCAGAGCCGGGGGACCTCGTACTGATCCTGGGTAAGGGGCACGAGAGCGGCCAGGAATCCCACGGGGTCGTTACGCCCTTCGACGACAGAGTGGTCGCCCGCGAAGTCTTGCGGGCTCTAGGTAGCCTACACCCATGATAGAGCTGACTCGCAGCCAGGGGGCGGTCGCCATCGGCGTCCCGACGCTCAGCGCCCCCGTGGTGGGGGTCTCCACCGATACGAGGACGCTGCGCCCGGACGATCTCTTCGTGGCCATCAAGGGCGAGAGCTACGACGGTCACCAGTTCGTGCCTGCGGCCTTGGCCGCGGGCGCGTCCGGCGTAGTCGTCCAACTGGGTATCGCGATCGCGGGCAACATGGACTACGAGCCCCCGCGTGGTCACGCTCGGATCTACCGCGTGCCCGATACGCGGGCGGCCCTCGCCGGTCTGGCGAGACAAGTGCGCCGCGTATCGGGGGCCAGAGTGATCGCGATCACCGGCAGCGTCGGGAAGACGAGCACCAAGGACCTGATCAGGAGCATGGTCGACGTCGCGGGTCCCGTGGTGGGGACCACCGACAATCAGAACAACGAGATAGGCGTGCCCCTCACTTTGCTTGAGATCTCTCACGACACCGTCACCGTGGTGGTAGAGATGGGCATGCGGGGTCGGGGCCAGATACGACTGCTCACGCTCACGGCGGAGCCGGATGTAGCGGTGGTCACCGCCATAGCGCCGGTGCACCTAGAGGCTGTCGGGACTCTCGCGGGCGTAGTCGCGGCCAAGGCCGAGATCTTCGAGGGCTTACAGCCGGGCGGCGTGGCGGTGGTGCCTGCCGACGACGCGGCCATCGTCGATGCGGCCCGGCGGTCGGGGGCCCGGGTGCTGCGCTTCGCCTTCGCGGACGCGCGCGACGGGGCACTCAGACTCCCGGATGCCGAAGTGAGGGGGGTAGCCCGTCGCAGCGGAGAGGGGCGCGTCGTGCTCGAAGTCGAATGGCCCGACGGATCCGGGGTAGTGCCGGTGCCCTTCACGGGCGCCCACCGCATCAGGAACGTCGTCACGGCAACGGCCGCCTGCTACGCGGCCGGTCTGCCGGTGGAAGACTGCCTGAGCAGGTTGCCCGATGTTGTGTTCACGCACTTGCGGGGCGAAGAGGTGCGCGTGGGTGGTGTGGTGGTGCGCGACGACACCTACAACGCGAACCCGGCGGCGGTACGGCTTGCGCTTGACGACCTGGTGATCGCCGCGGCCGACTCCGGACGTCGTGCGGTCGCAGTGCTGGGCGACATGCTGGAACTCGGTCCGGAAGCCCACGCGTACCATCGGGAGGTGGGCGCGCATGCCGCGGCGGTGGGTGTGGACCTCCTCTGGGGCATCGGGCCGCTTTCTCGAGCGATGGTCGAGGGTTATGGATGTCATGCTCCGGTCGCGGTCGAGAGTAATGGGAGTGCATCTGAATCTGAGAGCGAGAGACGGTCTGGAGTCGGGTGGGCTTCGCGTTGGGAGGACGCGCTCGAGGAGCTCGTCGCCTCCCTCGGGCCCCACGACATAATCCTGGTTAAGGGGTCGCGGGGCATCAAGCTCGATGATCTCGTGCGTGCCTTGATCGAACGACTGCGAGAAGGTGCACCGAGTCCCAGTGCCGGAGGAAGGCGCGTAGGCGGGGCGGAAGCATGACCCGCATCCTTGCCGCCGGCCTGCTCGCCATGGTGCTTGCCCTCGTGGCCGGGCCGCGGTTCATCCGATGGCTCCGCGGGAGGAACATCGGTCAGAATATCCGCGAGCTGAGCCCGGAGCGCCACCAGGAGAAGCAGGGAACTCCCACCATGGGTGGCCTGCTCATCTTAGCGGCCGCGGCGATCCCGTACATGATCTTCGCCAGCAAGACGGTGCCGAGTCTGGTGGTGTTCGTCCTCACGTTCGGCTCCGGGGCGATCGGGTTTCTCGACGATCTTGCCAAGGTCCGACAACGCCGATCGCTCGGGCTGAACGGCAAGACGAAGATGCTGCTGCAGCTCCTCCTGGTGCTCGTGGTGGGCTGGGTGGCTATCCGCTTCGCCGGCGTCGACAGCAACGTGCACGTGCCGCTACTGAACGTGGAGATCCCGTTCGGGGGAATCTACTTCCTCGTCGTGTTCTTCGTCATATCCGGGACGGCCAACACCGTCAACATCACCGACGGCCTTGACGGTCTGGCGGCCGGCACCGTGGCCATCTGTCTGCTTGCCTACACCGGGATCACGTTCATGCTCAAAGAGCCTGATCTGGCCGTGTTGGCCGCGAGCCTGATGGGCGCGTGCGTGGGTTTCCTCTGGTACAACTCGTTCCCTGCCGACGTGTTCATGGGGGATACCGGCTCGTTGGCCTTGGGTGCGGCCCTGGCCGGCTTCGCCGTGGTCACCGGAACGGAGCTGCTCTTGGTGATCATCGGTGGCATCTTCGTGGTCGAAGGCCTCAGCGTGATCATCCAGGTGGTCAGCTTTCGGGTGTTCGGTCGCCGCGTGTTCCTCATGGCTCCGATCCACCATCATTTCGAGCTGAAGAGCTGGTCGGAGACGAAGATCATGGTGCGTTTCTGGATCGTCACGGCCATCTTCGCCGCCGCCGGCTTCACCGTTTTCTACGTCGATCTCTTCTAGTGGGCGTTCGTTGATGGCTGACGACATCGGAGCCGACCACCCCGGACTCAAGCCGGGCTTCCAGACGGTGCTGGTGGTCGGGATGGGGCGATCGGGACTGGCAACGGCGCGTCTGTTGTCGTCCATCGGTCGCCGCGTGCTGCTCTCCGACGCCCGGGAATGCGCGGACTCTCCCAGCCTCGAGGCGGTGATCGCAGCCGGCGCCCGCGTGCTGCCCCTCCCTCAAGACGCCGCTCACCTGGAGGGAGTGCACCTCGTGGTGAAGAGCCCCGGGGTACCTGGGGAAGTCGGGTTGGTCGTCGCGGCACACGAGGCCGGGATCCCGGTGTGGAGCGAAGTGGAGCTTGCTTTCCGCGCTCTTCCGGTCACCTTCAACGCGGTCACCGGCACGAACGGCAAGACCACCACGACCGCCTTGTTGGGCCACATGTTCGAGACCGCACACATCCCCGTGAGAGTCTTGGGCAATATCGGGACCGCGATCACCGACGTTGCGGCCGAACTCAGCGCCGGCCAGGAGCTGGTCGTGGAACTGTCGAGCTTTCAGCTCGAGGACGTGCACGAGTTCCGGCCTGCAGCCGGCGTTCTGTTGAACCTCACCCCCGATCACCTGGATCGTCACGGCACCATGGAGCGCTACCTCGCCTGCAAGGCCAAGATGTTCGCGCGACAGGTCGCGACGGATCACGCGGTGTTCAATCTCGACGATCCGCGGGTCTCTGCGTTGGGCCGCGAAGTGAGCCTGCGCGCCGACGGACCGCAGGCGCACTTCTTCTCCACTCTCTCTCGCGACGGCGCCGACTCCTGGCTGGAGGGCGGCTACCTGCATCTTCTCGACGGAGCGCGGGTAGCCCTGAGCGACCTCCCTCTGCGCGGGCTTCACAATATGGAGAATTGCCTAGCGGCTGCGACCATGGCTCTGGTGCGATCGGTGCCTGTGGAGGCGGTGCTCGAAGGGTTGCGCACCTTCCCGGGAGTTCCTCACCGTCTCGAGCCGGCAGGAGTAGTGCGGGGTGTGGCGTATGTGAACGACAGCAAGGCCACCAACGTGGAGGCGACTCTGAAGGCGATCGCTGCGTACCCCGAGGGCACGCATCTCATCTTGGGTGGGAGAGACAAGGCTTCCGACTATCGGCCCATCGCCCGGGCGTGCGTCGATGGATGCAGAGCCGTATATCTCATCGGTGAGGCGGCTCCCCTCATCGGGGAGGCGTTCGAGCGCGTGCGGATGGACGAGGAGCGCGTGGGCGTTCCGCGGCCGTCGGTGCACGCCGACCTCGAGACCGCGCTCGCCGCCGCCGCGGCGGCGGCCGAGCACGGCGAGACCGTCCTGCTGGCGCCTGCGTGCGCCAGCTTCGATCAATACGCGGACTTCGAGGAGCGGGGCCGCCACTTCATGGAGATCGTGAGACGTATGGGAGAGAGCAGCAGGTGAGCAGGCGCAACGTCGAAGAGCATCGCGCCCCAGGCGGGAGACGCGACCGCCCTCACGACGCGCCCGAGGCGCCGTTCGAGGATCGGAATTCAGGTCACGGCGACGCCGAGCGTGGCGGGTGGATGAAGCACGACCAGGTCCTCGCGGGAGTCTCCCTCGCCCTGGTCGTCATAGGTCTCGTCATGGTGTTCTCGGTCTCATCGGCGGTGGGACTCTTCCGCGAAGACGGCGATCTGTTCTACTATGCCCGGCAACAGACGCTCGTGGCCTGTGCCGGGCTCGTGATCATGCTGATCGTCTCGCGACTCGACTACCGGCGATTCCGCATGCTCTCGCTGGTCGGCGTCGTGGGAACGTGCGCGCTCCTTCTCATCGTGCACGTTCCAGGGGTCGGACGCGAAGCCGGTGGCGCGACCCGTTGGATCGGCCTGGGGCCACTCTCCCTACAGCCGTCCGAACTCGCCAAGCTGGCGGTGATCCTCGCGGCCGCGCACCTGCTCTCCACGAGGCGGGCGCGTTCGGGCGCGTTCGAAGACCTCATGTGGCCTCTCGGGATCGTGGTCGCTGCTGTGTGCGGGCTCATCCTCATGCAGCGTGACCTCGGTACCGCTCTGGTGATCGGGGTGACCACCATGGGGATGCTGTGGGTGGCCGGCATGAGGGCCCGGGACTGGCTGGGCCTCGGTTTCGCGGGCCTAGCCCTCACGCTGGTGGCCATCTTCTCCGCGGACTATCGGAGGGAGCGCTTCCTCTCCTTTCTTCAACCCTTTGCCGACCCCCAGGATTCCGGCTTCCAGATCGTGCAATCGTTCATCGCACTCGGGAGCGGCGGGTGGTTCGGGGTGGGGCCCGGACTCAGCGTGCAGAAGTTCAGCTACTTGCCGGAAGCCCACACCGACATGATCCTGGCCGTGCTCGGCGAGGAGTGGGGTTTGGTCGGCGTGATCGTGCTGGCCGCCCTGTTCGTCGCGTTCGCCGTCAGCGGCGCTCTCCTTGCGTTGCGGTGCCGTGATCCGTTCGGGCGTCTGCTCGCGGCCGGCTGTACGTTCTTGGTGGTCGGCCAAGCCGCGATAAACATGGGCGGGGTGATGGGCCGCCTTCCGCTCACCGGCGTACCTCTGCCCTTCATCAGCTACGGCCGCACGAACCTCTTGGTGGTGCTGGTGGCGGTGGGACTGATGTTGTCGGTGGCCCGCTTCGGTCCGATCGTCGTCGCGTCGGGCGCTCACCCTCAGCCTTTGGAGATTGCTGATGTCACGCATATTGATAGCCGGCGGCGGTACAGCGGGTCACGTCGTTCCGGCTCTCGCGATCGCTGATGTTCTGACCGACCGCGGGCTTTCGGTCTCGTTCTGCGGAGGGCCGCGGGGCATGGAGGGTGAGCTGGTGCCCAAGGCCGGGTACGACTTCTCCGTCGTGCGCATCCGCGGATTCGAGCGCAGACTAGGCGTGACCACCCTCCGTACGCTGGGCTCTCTGCCCGTCGCGGCGGTGGACGCGTGGAGAGTGCTGCGGCGGGTGCGGCCCACCTGCGTGGTCGGGGTGGGCGCATATGCGTCGGGGCCCGTCGTGGCTGAGGCATCGGTGCTCGGCATCCCCACTCTGGCGCTCGAAATGGACGCTCATCTCGGCTGGACCAACCGCATCTTGAGCATGCTGGTCGATCGCGTCTGTCTCTCCTTTCCGGTGCCCGGCCGGGAGGAGGGCAAGTACGTGTACACGGGCCGACCGATCAGACCAGGGCTCCTGACCGCTCGTCGTGAGGACGGCCTGAGGCGGTTCGGGCTCGATCCGGATCTTCCCGTCGTGCTTGTGTTCGGTGGGAGTCTGGGCGCCCGAAGCCTGAACACCGCCGCGACCGAGGCGTTCGTCGGCACGAGCACGCCGTACTCCGTGCTGCACGTCACCGGTCAACAGGGGTACGACGGAGCTCTCGCCGCGTCGGGAACCGGGGGGAACCCCAGATATCAGGCGCATGCGTACCTGCACGATTTCGAGCTTGCCCTCGCCGCGGCCGACGTGGCGGTGTCGCGGGCTGGGGGTTCGGTGGCGGAGCTTCTCGCTCGGGGGGTCCCGTCGGTGCTGGTGCCTTTCCCGGCGGCGACCGCCGACCACCAGACGAAGAACGCCCGCACCCTGGAAGATCGTGGGGCGGCGGTGATGGTGCCCGACGCCGAGCTCGACGGCCGCCGCCTCGTTGCTGAGGTCGAGCGTATCCTCGTGCCGGCGACGCGGGCGGAGATGAGCGCGCGCGCCCTGAGCTTGGCGCGTCCGGACGCCGCTACTCGCATCGCCGACGAGATAGTACAATTGGCGGGCCTCTCGCAGGCGCCCACATCATGACCCAGATCGCACTCTCCAATCCAGGACTCAAGCTTGCCGACGTGCGGCGCCTGCATTTCATCGGCATCGGCGGCGCGGGGATGAGCGGCATAGCCCTCGTACTCCACCGGCGTGGGTTCGAGGTGTCGGGCTCCGATTTGAAACCCTCCCGCTACGTCACGCTCTTGGAAGATGCGGGAGTGCATGTCGCCCTGGGTCACGATCCCGTCAACGTCGACCACCCTGACGTCGTCGTGATCTCTACCGCGATTCCCGAGCACAATCGAGAACTCGCGGCGGCACGGGAGCGCGGAATTCCTGTGGTGCGGCGCGCCCAGGCGCTCGCCTGGGTCATGGAGGGACGGCGGGGTATCGCGGTGTGTGGCACCCACGGGAAGACCACAACGACTTCGATGATCAGCCGGGCGCTTATCGACGCCGAGCGTGACCCTTCGTTCCTCATCGGCGGGGAGCTCAACGACTTCGGTTCGAACGCGCGTCACGGCGAGGGCGATCTCATGGTGTGCGAAGCCGACGAATCCGACGGAACGCTGCTGTACCTGCGCCCCGAGATCTCGGTATTCACCAATCTGGAACTCGATCACCACAGCCACTATCAGCACGTGGAGGACGTCGCCGGGGTGTTCCGGTCGTTCGTCTCGCTGCTTCCGGAGACCGGACGCATGATCTACTGGGCCGATGACCCGAGGCTCGCCTCCTTGGCCGCTGAGGCCCATTGCCACACGACGTCGTACGGGGTCAGCCCCGGCGCCGACTATCAGGCGCGCGAGGTGAGCCTGCACCACCGCGGGAGTCGGTTCGAGGTATGGCGGCGCGGGCACCGGCTCACGAGCGCGGAGCTCGTCGTGCCTGGGTTGCACAACATCCTGAACGCCATGGCGTGCTTCGCGGTGCTCGGCGGTATCGGGATCTCTCCGGCGCGCATCGCCGCTTCCCTGCGCGGATTCACAGGCGCGGCGCGGCGGTTCCAGTGGAAGGGCGAACGGGCCGGTGTGAGCGTCGTCGACGACTACGCCCACCATCCCACGGAGCTCAAGGCGACTCTTCGTGCGGCGCGCACGGGAGAGTGGAGTCGTGTGATCGCCGTCTTCCAGCCGCACCTCTATTCGCGCACACGCTTCCTGCATCACGACTTCGCACAGGCCCTTCTCGAAGCCGATATCGCCGTGGTGACCGACGTGTACGGCGCGCGCGAGGAACCCCAACCCGGCGTGAGTGGAAAGCTCATCGTGGACAGCCTGCTGAGGGAGTCTCCCCGCTTTCCTGTCGTCTATCTTCCGAAGCTCTCTCAAGTGGTGGAGTACCTTGGAAGCACCACGCGCCCGGACGACCTGGTACTCACCATGGGCGCCGGCGACGTGCACCGCGTGGGCGAGGGCTTCCTGGGCACGTGTTCAGAGTAGATGCGCGGTCTATCGCCTGAAATGGCCGCCCGGCTGGGCGCGATCCCCGACGCTCGTACGTGGCGCGACGCCCCGCTGGGGCCTTTCACGACCATAGGGGTGGGGGGGAAGGCCGACATCCTGTTGACCGCGGCGTCTTCGGCGGCCCTGGCAGAGGCGCTTCGTGTGGTGGCCGACGCCGGCGTTCCGTGGTCGGCCCTTGGCGGCGGCAGCAACCTCTTGGTGGCCGACTCGGGCTTCGCGGGAGTGGTCGTGAAACTCGATGATGCCTTCCACTACGTAGAGACGCCGGTGGGCGTGGGAGGTCGTTCGGTGCGGGTGGTGGCTGGGGGAGGCCTCCCGCTGTCGCGTCTCGCGGTGTACGTGGCGCAGGCGGGGCTGTCCGGCTTGGAGTTCGCGTGTGGCATACCCGGTAGTGTCGGGGGCGCCGTCGTCATGAACGCCGGAGCACATTCGGGTTCGGTCTCCGGGGTCATGGAGGCGGTGCACGTGGTGGGCCCCGCCGACAGTGGGTGGATCCCGGCCGAGTCGTTGGATTGGGGATACCGTCGGTCTGGCCTGTTCGGTGACATGGTGGTGACCGCTGCGAGCTTCCTTCTCGTGCGAGGGGTAACAGCTGAGGTCCTCGAACACCATCGGACCTTGCTGGGGGTGCGAAGACGCACGCAGCCTCGAGCCACCCGCACGTTCGGGAGCACGTTCCGCAATCCGCCGGGCGACTACGCGGGTCGCCTTCTCGAGAGTTGCGGCCTCAAGGGTGTGCGGCGCGGCGGCGCTCAGGTATCGGGTGTGCATGCCAACTTCATCTCTAATGTTGGTGACGCGACCGCGGGCGACGTACTCGGCCTGATGTCGATGATGCGGGGCACCGTGTGGGCGAGGCACGAGGTGGTGCTGGAGCCCGAGGTGCGTGTGCTCGGAGGCTCGTTTCTCTGGGATCAGGGAGCGGAGAGGCCTGATTGATGGATCCCCGGGTCAAAGACCGCAGGAGGGGAGTGCAACAGCGACGTGGCCGGCACCGGCTGCTTGCCGCTCTCGTCGCGACTGCAGTCGCGCTCGCGGCGGTCGGCTACCTGTTCCTGCGCTCATCGGACGTCTTCGCCGTGCAGCGGGTGTTTGTGCCGGTGACCGAGCGCGTGCCAGAGGGCGATCTAAGGGCGGCTGTGATGCCGGTCAGGGGAGTGAATCTCCTTCGGGTCTCTACCAGTGAATTGGAGGAGCGTATCCGCTCGATCCCGTACGTGAGAGAGGCAGCGGTGTATCGGAGCTTTCCCGACGCCCTCGAGGTGCATGTGCGGGAGTACGTGCCTGCGGCACGCGTGCGCGACGAAGAAGGCGGAGCCTGGCTCATTGCCGATGACGGTCGAGTGCTCGATCAGGATACGACCGGGGTGTCCACCCTGCTCTTCATCCTACCTGCAGAGGTGTCTACACCCCGGGTGGGGGAGTACGTTTCCCCCCAGGTGGTCGCCGCCATACCGCTTGCACGGACGCTGGCCGACTCGACCGTGTGGCCCGCCGTGAGGCATCCCATAGAGTACGTGGGGGTATCCGAGGCCGGAGAGCTCCTCGTCGTCCTGGGGGGCGGGGGCGAGCTTCGGCTGGGAGATGCCACCAAGCTCGATGAGAAGTTGACTGTGTCTCTCGAGGTCATCGACCGATACTTGAGAGATGGAAAGAGCCTCGACTACGTGGACGTCCGGGTGCCGACCCGAGTCGTAGCGAAGGCTCGATGACCGTGATATTGTGCATGGGTGCGGCAACTGGAACAGGACTAAGGTATCTCTGTAGGGTTTCTGCTACTAGGTTCGAGCAATGGTCGAGGCAGGAGGTCCGCGTCAACGCGGCGAACTGTCCGACATCCGATACGCAGATGGAGGTTCGGCAGCGATGAGCGACACCGGTTCGAGCTACCTGGCGGTCATCAAGGTCGTGGGTGTGGGCGGCGGGGGCACGAACGCCGTCAACCGCATGGTGGATGCGGGCCTGAAGGGCGTTGAGTTCATCGCTGTGAACACCGACGCCCAGGCGCTGCTCATGTGCGACGCCGACGTAAAGATCCACATTGGCGGCAAGATCACTCGGGGTCTCGGCGCGGGCGCCAACCCGGAGGTGGGGCGTCAGGCTGCGGAGGAGAACCGTGATGAGTTGCGTGAGACCCTCAAGGGCGCCGACATGGTGTTCGTCACCGCGGGCAAGGGCGGGGGCACGGGCACGGGCGCGGCTCCCGTGATCGCGGAGCTGGCGCGGGAACTGGGCGCCCTCACTGTGGGCGTCGTCACCCGGCCGTTCAGCTTCGAGGGACGCAAGCGCGCCTCCCAAGCCGAGATCGGTATCGAAGCTCTCAGTCGCAAGGTGGACACCCTGATTATCATCCCGAACGACCGACTCCTGCAGGTCGTGGAACGGCGCACCTCGATCATCGAGGCCTTCAAGGTCGCCGACGACGTGTTGCGCCAGGGAGTGCAGGGCATCACCGACCTTATCACCGTGCCCGGGCTCATCAATCTTGACTTCGCGGACGTCCGCACGATCATGCGGAACGCCGGGTCCGCCCTGATGGGCATCGGCGTATCCGCCGGCGAGAACCGTGGAGTCGAGGCTGCCCGCGCGGCCATCTCTTCGCCGCTCTTGGAGTCCTCTATCGAGGGTGCCACCGGCATCTTGCTCAACATCACGGGCGGGAAGGACATGGGCCTCTTCGAGGTGAACGAGGCGGCCGAGATCATCTCCGGCGCCGCCGACTCCGAAGCCAACGTGATCTTCGGCGCCGTGATCGACGAGACTCTGGGTGACCAGATGCGGGTCACCGTGATCGCCACAGGTTTCGACCCTCGCGCGGTGCTCGGCATCGAAGGTGGTGCGGAGGAGGTCGCGTCAGGCGAACCGACAGACGCCGACCCGGCGGGCTTGGGCTTGGAGCGCCCGCGCTTCGAGATGGACGAGGACATCCTGGATATCCCCCCGTTCCTACGGGGCAAGGACTAGCCGCGGAGTGAAGATGCTGTCATCCGAGGGGAGTGTGCCGGCCTCTCTCGGAGAACGGATACACGATTCTGCGGCTGGGCGCGTGCGACCTATGGTCGCCGGCGAGATCTCGCTGCTATCGGTGAGGCTCCCCGAACCGTTCCGCGCCGTGTTCACCACGCGCTGGGACTCGCCGCGTCTGTCCGACGCGCGGCCCTTCGATCTGAGAGACGACGCTGGGCGCGTCGCCCGAAGACTCCTGGCCCGTGGTCTCGGCTGTCTGGACGGCCGGGCCGATGCGGATCCCGTCCTCGTGTCTCCTCAACAGGTGCATGGGGTGCGCGTCGCCGGCGCGGCGGAGTATGCGCGCGATGGGACGAAAGCTCCCTGCGACGGACTCGTGGTCAACCCGGGGCTAGACGCAGGTCTTGCCGCGGTCCTGGTCTTCGCGGATTGCGTCCCTGTCATTCTGGTGGGGGAGGTGGACGCGGCGCTCGTGCACGGTGGATGGCGCGGTCTCCTCGACGGCATCGTCCAACAGGGCGCCGCCGCCATGACCGGACCGCCCGGTCTCGCGGTGATCGGGCCGAGCATCGGCCCGTGCTGCTACCAGGTCGACTCTCAATTGACGGCGGGCTTCCGGCGGCGGTTTGGTTCCGAGGTCGTTCCCCGGGAGGGCTATCTGGACTTGTGGGAGGTAGCCACGAGAGCCGCGGGCGAGGTAGGCATCTCCCGGCAGAACGTGGTGAACCCGCGCCTTTGCACCAAGTGCAATCGAGACCTGTTCTTCTCTCACAGAGGAGACGGGGCCGACACCGGCAGGCACGGCGCCGCTCTGTGGGCGACAGGCGTCTGAACGAGACGATCCATCGGGCCGCAAGAGGGGAAATGGCCATCGACACCGAACAGATGAGAGTGAACGTGACTGCGGCGGAGGCGCGCATCGAAGAAGCGCGGCGTCGCGGCGGGCGCGGACAGCAGGTACGGCTGCTCGTGGCCACGAAGTATGTGGGTCTCGACGAGATGAAGTCGCTCGCGCAGGCGGGCGTCCGTCTGGTGGGCGAGAACAGGGCTGAAGAACTCGATCGGAAGTGGGGTGCGTTCTCGGAGATGTTCGAGTTCCATTTCATCGGCCACCTGCAGAGTCGCAAGGTGCGCAGTGTGCTGCCGTGCGTCTCGCTGGTGCACTCGGTAGATTCACTTTCGTTGGTGAGTGAGATGGATCGACGGGCGGAGTCCGCTGTGGACGCCCTCCTAGAGGTGAACGTGAGCGGGGAAACGAGCAAGTATGGTATTCTTCCGGGCGACGCGGAGGCTTTCTTGGAGCAGTCTCAGGCCTTCGAAAAGGTGCGTTTTAAGGGCTTCATGACCATGGCTCCCCTCGTGCGCGAACCCGAAGATGTCCGCCAGGTGTTCCGCGGGCTGAGGGAGCTCCGGGACCGGCTTGCCCCCCTTTTCGCTCCCCGATACTCGCTGAGCGAGCTCTCGATGGGGATGAGCAACGACTACGAGGTTGCGGTCGAGGAAGGCGCGACGATCGTGCGGCTAGGCAGCACGCTCTTCGCAGGCGCGCAAGGAGGATAAGGGATGGCTCTGGGTGACGTGTGGCACAAGACTCTTGTCTACTTCGGCATCGCCGAGGAAGACGAGTACTACGACGAGGAGACGCTTGCGCCCCATGAGGAGCTCGAGCAATCGTACAGGGAGCGTCCGAGCGTGAAGCGCGTGGAGCGCGAGAGCCGCGTGACGGGTCGCAGGCGGTCGTCGTCTTCGAACGATTTCGACAATATCTACAGCCAGGACGACGGCATGCGGAGCCAGCGCACCGCGGTGATCCGCCCCGTTCCCACGCCCGCCGAAGCTCCCCCCGTGAAAGTGCACCTCGTGGTTCCCAAGAACTTCAACGACGCGCAACTCATCGCCGACAAGTTCAAGATCGATGTGCCGGTGATCCTCAACCTCCAGACCAGCGAGACCGAGCTCTCCAAGAGGCTCATAGATTTCGCCAGTGGGCTCACGTACGCGCTTGACGGCGGTATGCAGCGCGTCGCCGACAAGGTGTTCCTGCTCACGCCGAAGAACGTCGAGGTGTCGGCGGAAGAGCGGCAGCGACTCGTGGAGAAGGGGTTCTTCAACCAATTCTAGCCGCGGTCGCCGTCCCCCGAGCGGCGTTCTGGTCATCTACGGGCACGCCCTGGGAGGAGATGCAACAATCGGAGTGACCGCTATGGAAGACAGCACGATCCTAGGCGTCATCGGGGTGGGCAACATCGGGAGCGCCCTGGTGCGGGGGTGGGTCGAGCATGGCCCGGCGATCATGTCGGTGGTGGTGTTCGACAAGGATGGTCCGCGCGCGGCGAAAGCGGCCGCCGAAGCCGGAAGCCGGGTCGGGCACGCCGGTACCCTGGAAGAAGTGGCCCGCGTCGCCGATCCGCTCGTCGTAGCGGTGAAGCCCCAAGACATGGACGCGCTCATGGCGGAGCTGACTCCGTTCCTGCGCCACGGCCAGAAGGTCGTCTCGACGGCGGCCGGCGTGACCCTCGCCCGGCTGCGGGCTTCTGTCGGCTCCGGACCGATCCTTCTTCGCATGATGCCCAACATGGCGGTGGGCGTCGGTCAAGGGGTCGTCGCTCTGGCGGGTGAGGATGGCGCTGAACCATCCGCGCTTGTCACTGTGAGCGGTCTCCTGGAGGGCCTGGGCACTGTCGGCGTCTTGCCCGAAGAGTATTTCGACGTGGTCACCGCCGTCACGGGAAGCGGCCCCGGGTTCTTGGCCGTGGTGCTCGAGGGTCTCGAGGACGGGGCGGTGCGCGCCGGGCTGCCGCGCCACGTGGCGCGGCCCTTCGTGCGGCAGATGGCGCTGGGCACTTCACGGTTGCTCATGGACGACGCGGGTCCCGCCGGCGTGCTGAAAGACCAGGTATCCTCACCCGGCGGCACCACGATGGCGGGTCTGGCAGTGCTCGAAGACCGAAGCGTGCGAGGTGCCATGATCCGAGCCGTCGAAGCAGCGGTTGAGCGCGGACGGCAGCTATCTATGATAGAGCGGCCCAAGGGGTTGGTGTGAATTATCTTCTCGCAGTGATCAAAGTCTATTACTGGCTGATTATCATCCGGGTGCTCTTGTCGTGGATCCCCCTGCCCGAGAACGACACGGTCCGCACGCTCTATCGCCTGATCTACGACATCACCGAGCCCTACCTGGGGCTGTTCCGCCGCATAATGCCCTCGCTCGGACGCGGGGGCATGGGGATAGACTTGAGCCCCATGCTGGCGATCCTTGTGCTGATCCTAGTGGAGAACCTGATCCGGGGTGCACTGTAGCGGGTCCGAAGGAGAAACCATGAAGCTCACGCCTCTTGACATACGGCACAGGGAGTTCCGCCGCGCGATGCGCGGCTACTCCGACGAGGAAGTGGATGTGTTCCTCGACGAGGTAGCCGACGCTTTTGAGTCGTTGTTCCAGGAGAACATCGAATCACGCGAGAGGATCGATCGTCTCGAGGAACAGATACGTCAGTACGAGTTGCTCAAAGAGACGCTTCAGAAGACCCTGCTCTCGGCACAGCAACAGGCCGATCACACGAAATCCAACGCCCGTAAGGAAGCGGAGTTGATCCTGAAGGACGCAGAGATACGAGGGCGCGACCTTCTAGGCGAGTCATACGGCGAGAAGCGACGTCTGCAGCAGGACCTGATCCAACTCAAGCAGGTCGAGGAAGACTTTCGCTTCAAGTTCCGCTCGTTGTTAGAAGCGCATCTCAACCTTCTGGCGGAGGACGAGACCTCTGGCGATCGGCAGAAGTTCCGGAGCCTGGTCTCGGGAGTAGAGGCTGCGCTCGCGCGCCAGAGCTCCGAGGCGGCCGCATCTGAGGAGCAGCCTGGGCCCGCCGCGTCCGCGGCTGCGGCGTCCGCGCCCACCCCCGCGGTCGACGTCGCGGCCTCTTCGGCAGTCGTTTCGCCGGCAGCCGCGGCCGACGACCGCGCCGCCACTCTTCCTCAGAGTCGTCCGGCAGCGGATTCCGCGCCCGCTACTGAGGGCTCCCAAGGGGCGACTCCAGTCGCACCTTCGCCCTCTGATCGCTCGGCGCCGCCGGCCGCAGCCGCACAATCCGCAGACCCCTCCGATTCCTACCTGCAGTTCGACGATGACACAGGTGACGACCTATCTGTACTGGACGACTCCGGGGAGCACGGTCAGGAGCAACACAAGGACTCGTCGGTGCGACGTTTCCTGTTCGGCAGGAAGGACAGATCCGATGAAGCCAGGCGCGACTCTCCACACGAGTCGGAGGACCGCGAATTCCAGTGGTGAGCTCGGTGAGGTCGGGCGACCGACCCCGCTGACTGAGCGGGAGCGAGATGGCCATGGATGACGGCAAGACCCGCACGAAGCTGTTGCAGGAGCGCGACCGGTTACTCCGGGAGATCGACGAACTGGAAAACGGTCTCGCGGTGTCGCTCGCCGATACATCGGAGGAGAGCCCGTACGATCAGCATATGGCGGAAGCCGCGGCCTTCACTCAGGAGCGTCAGATGGACCTCACGCTCGAGGAGAACGCGCGGCACGGGCTGGCCCGCATAGAGCGCGCCCTCGGGAAGCTCGACGACGGCAGCTACGGAATCTGCGACGCGTGCGCGAAGGCGATCGGCCACGGACGTCTCAAGATCGCGCCGGACGCAAGCCTCTGCATCGACTGCCAGAGACTGGCCGAGAGAGGCCTGTAGATCTTTGGCCGAGCTGTCCCTCAACGCGCCCGACGAAGTGGTCGGAGGTGGCACGAGAGCCAGGTGGTGGATCTTCGTCGTCCTGGCGGGCGTCGCGCTCACACTCGACCTCTGGGTGAAGAGTGCGGTAGTGGAGTCCCTCGCGCTCGGTGAGCGCAGAGAGGTCCTTCCGTTCCTCGACCTTCACTACGGTGTCAACGATGGGGTGGCCTTCGGCCTGCTGTCCGGCCGACCCTCCATCATCTTTCCGGCCGTCGCCGTCGCCCTACTCGCGGTGGTGGCGTACGTGGCGCTCGACAGGCGGCCTCTCGCTGCTGCCGGTGGCGGCCTGCTCGCCGGTGGGAGTGTGGGTAACCTCTTCGAGCGGATCGTGTACGGCCACGTCACCGACTTCCTGCGCCTACCGTACTGGCCCACGTTCAATCTCGCCGATGTCTTCATCGTGACCGGGGTGGGTCTGCTCCTGCTGAACCTCGCGCTCGACCTGCGCAGGGAGCCGGCGTCCGAGGGTCGCTGACGACTCTCGTACCGCCTCAGGTGTGATCGTGAGTCCCGATACCGCAGGGTCAAACCCGGGATCAGGTGCCTCGGTTCGCACGTACGTGGTGCAGCCCGAGGAGGACGGCCTCCGGCTCGACGTGATCCTGGCGACCAGGGACGAGGTGGGCAGCCGATCCCAGGCCGCTCTTTTGTGCGACCGACGGGCCGTCACGATCGAGGGCAGGCCCCGGGCGAAGAGCACACGGGTCGTCTCCGGTCAGACGATCTCCGTGGCCCTCCCGGAGCCTGTCGAATCCGCGCCCGTGACGGGCACCACACCAGTGGAACTCGCCTACGAAGACCATTGGCTCTTGGTCGTCGATAAGCCCGCCGGCATGGTGGTGCATCACGCGAAGGGCCATACGTCGGGCACGTTGGTGGATGCTCTGGTCGAACACGGGCCGGCCGGTGGAGAGTCGTTCCGCCCCGGGATCGTGCACCGTCTCGACAAGGGCACCAGCGGACTGCTGCTGGTGGCGAAGGACGTAGGCGTCCACAGGAAGCTCCAGCAGATGATCCGAGACAGGGCGGTCGATCGCCGGTATTTGGCTCTGGTGCACGGGGATCTCGCGGCGCCCACCGGCACGATCGAGGCGCCGATAGGGCGCGACCCTCACCGACGCAAGACCATGGCGGTGGGCGGAGCCGCCGCGCGGGACGCGGTGACTCACTTCACAGTGCTCGAGCGCCTCGGCGCGTTCACCCTGGTGGAAGCCAGGCTCCAGACCGGACGCACCCATCAGATACGCGTGCATTTCTTGGCTATCGGTCACCCGGTGGTCGGGGATCCCACCTACGCTCGGCGCGATGTCGCGGGACTGGGGCGGCAATTCCTGCACAGCCACAGTCTGCACTTCTCCCATCCGGTGGATGGCGCCGAGGTGTGCGTGGAGAGCCCTCTGCCGCCCGATCTCCAGGAGGTGCTGGAGCGGGCTCGGGCAGGTGTGCGGCTGGGTTGACCGCGCGCTTTGAGAAGGATCCGCCTGTGGTAGTTTGCCTGCCGTGATCCGACGATGAACAGGGGGGCAGGGGGCGATGAGGACTGTGTTGGTACTGCTTGTGGCCGTCCTCGTCGTGGCGACGGGATGCGGCGGCGGCGCTGAGGTCACGACGACCCAGCCCGGCGCCGGCCAAACCACGAATGCCACGGGCGGAACAGGCGTCGATACGTCGACTGCCGGCGGGGGCGAGGGGTGTGTCGTCTCGGGCGAGGAGCTGGCGGAGGCACTTGATGCCGAGCTCGTCTCCGCGACTCCGCTGGAGGCGCCCGAATCCCAGACACGCTGCATCTACAAGGTCATCGACGCCGCCGGCGAGGAACAGGTGTTCGTCCTGTGGACCATGCCGCCGGAGGACTTCTATCTCCTCAAGGATGTGGAGGAAGACCTGACCGGCGATGTCGCCGGCCTCGGCGATGACGCCTTCAGCGCATATCATCCGGATGACCAGCGCTACGATGTCTACGCGTTGCTGGAGGGCAAGATCACCGTCGAAGTCACCGGCAGCGATGAGGAGTCCGTCAAGAAGGTGGTAGCGCTCGCTCTGGCTCGTTACTAGGCGCTCACGAGCTCCCCGCTAGACCCTCACGAGCTCTCCGGCCTCCCCAGTCGCGCGGGCCGCGGGGGCCGCGCGGTGGGTCACGAGCCCTCGCCCTCCGGCTCGTGGGGCGGGGCGAAACCGCGTCTCAAGGTGTTCTCGGTGACCACCCGCGGCTCCATGAACTGCAGCAGGTAGTCGGGTCCGCCGGCCTTGGAGCCCACGCCGCTCATGCGCGAGCCGCCGAACGGCTGCCGCCCGACCATGGCGCCGGTGATGCCTCGGTTGATGTAGAGGTTGCCAACTCGGAACTCCCGGTAGGCGCGCCGGACGGTCTCGGGGTTTCGCGAGTAGATTCCGCCGGTGAGCGCGTAGTCGCTGTCCGCCGCCAGTCGGAACGCCTCGTCGATGTCGTTCGCCCGCATGATGGAGAGCACCGGCCCGAAGATCTCTTCCTGGGCGATGACGCTTCCCGGAGTGACATCCACGAACACGTGCGGCGCTACGAAGTACCCGGCGCCGGCGGGAGCGGGGGCCGCGAGGGCCAGGGTCGCCTCCTCCGTGCCGATCTCGATGTAACGCCGCACCCTGGTGAGCGCGGTCTCATCGATCACCGGGCCGACACGGGTGGCCGGGTCGGCGGGGTCGCCGACTTTGAGGCTGGAGGCCGCGTTCACCACTCGGCGGACGAACTCTTCGTAGATGGGGCCGACTACGATCGCCCGGCTGCACGCCGAGCATTTCTGTCCCGAGTAGCCGAACGCCGAGGTCACCACGCCTTCCACCGCCGCGTCGAGATCCGCGTCGGAGTCGATGATCACCGCATTCTTCCCGCCCATCTCGACGATCGCCCGTTTCACGTTCCGTTGTCCGCTGTGAACGATCCCGGCTTCGCGCACGATGCCGGTGCCTATCACGCGGCTCCCTGTGAAAGCGATGAGATCTACGCTGGGGTGCCGCACCAGGAAGGCCCCCACCGTGGATCCCGGGCCGGGCAGGTAGGTCAGCACTCCCTTCGGTAACCCGGCTTCGCGGAAGATGCCGGCCAGCTCCCAAGCCACGACGGGGGTGGCGTTGGCCGGCTTCATGATCGTGGCGTTGCCCGCCACCAGGGCGGCACTCGTCATCCCGGCGAGGATGGCCAGTGGGAAGTTCCAGGGGGCGATCACCACGGCGATGCCCCGGGGTTCGTAGAAGAGCAGATCGATCTCGCCGGGCACATCGCTCAGCGAGCGGGGCGTGCCGAGACGGTGCATCTCTCGACCGTAGTATTCGAGGAAGTCGATGGCCTCCGCGACGTCGGCGTCGGCTTCCCGCCAGGTCTTGCCGGCCTCCAGTATCTCGAGAGCGACGAGATCGCTGCGACGTCGACGCATCAGGTCGGCGGCGCGGAAGATCACCGCCGCGCGCTCCTTGTGAGGCGTGTCGCGCCAGAGGGGGAATGCCCGCCCGGCCTCGGCCAGGGCGCGCTCCGCCTCCTCGATGCCCGCAGCGGCCACGGTGCCGATCACCTGCGATGGAGCCGCCGGGTTCACCGACAATATGGCCGCATCCGTATCGACCTCCGCGCCCCCCAGCAACAGGGGATGATGTGCGCCGAGGGATCCCCCGACGCGCTCGAGCGCCCTCACCATCGAGACACGGTGTGCTTGGCGGGAGAAGTCGGTGTGCGGTTCGTTCGAGAACGCGGCGGGGGTCGTGGGGTCGGTGGCATGGACCTCGATCCGCGGTGGCAGACCGAGTCCGTAGTCGGGGGTGGGGAGTGGGGGGGAGAGGAGTCGGTCACGGTCGGCACCATCTACGAACGTGAGCCGCAGGAACGACTCGTTGGCCGTGTTCTCGAGCAGCCTACGCACCAGATAGGCCATGCCCGGCACCACTTCGCCGATGGGCACGTACTCGCGCAGCGGCAGGTCCATTAGGGCGATCGCGTGCTTGATCGGCTCGGCCATGCCGTGCAACGTCTGGAACTCGATCGCGTCATCGGGGAGTCCCGCCGCCCGCACCGCGGCAACCGCATTCGCGATGCTGCGCACGTTGTGGGTGCCGAGGGCGGGACGGACCACGTCGCTGGACGCGACTATCATGCGGGTGAGGTGCTCGAACCGGGCGTCGGTGTCGTTCTTGCTCGTGAACACCGGGACGGGCCAGTGCTGCTGGCGTGCGTAAATCGTCTCGTAGTCCCAGTATGCGCCCTTCACCAGGCGTATGGTGATCGGGATCCCGCGCTTCCGGGCGAAGTCGATGAGTCGGCGAAGGTCGTTCTCGGAGTCCCTCAGGTACGCCTGCACGACCACACCGAAGTGTGGGTAGTCGACGAACGCTTCCTCCTCGAGCAATCCCTCGAACACAGAGTACGTGAGGTCCCGGAACCGGAACTGCTCGAGATCGAGGTTGAGGAACGCACCGCTCTTCACCGCCGCATCGAAGATCGGGCGTAGACGGTCCATGATCGCTTTCCTCGAGCCTGTGAAGTCGATGGGGTCGATCTGAGAGTAGAGCGACGTGATCTTGAGGGAGAGGTTCAATCGTGGCACCTCACCCCACGGCGACCGGTCCATTGCGGCGTCGGCCGGCCACGCGGCCACCTCCCGGGGGAGGGTGCGCAGCAGATCGAGATACCTGTCCTGGTATCGGAGGGCCTCCTCCGAGCTCAGCGAGGCTTCCCCGAGCACGTCGAGGGTGAACCCCACGCCGGCTGCCCGCAGCTTCTCGAGTGCGGGCAGTGCCTCGGCTGCGTCGCGACCCGCGATGAACCGTTCGGCCATCGTGTGGATGTTGTGCCCTATCGCCTTCGCCGCGAGCCCGCTGGTGGCGTGGCCTGGCGAGGCCGCCTTCAGACCCCACCGTAACGCCGCCGGGAGCTCTCCGCTCGGATGAGCGAAGTACTGCGCGAGGTGTTCCGCGATGTCGTCGGTCGTGCGGAGCGTGGGGAAGACGTCGACGAAGCGGAAGAGCTGTACCTTGAACGACTCGTCGCGCATAGCCCATTCGAGAGCCTGGCCCTGCCACCAGTCCGCTCTGAAGACAGAGGGTCGTTGCTCAGCCATGCTCGAGAAGAGCTGCTTCCCGATCGCCCGCATCTGCACTTCCTGCGCCGAAGCTTCCGGGACCGTGAGCACCATGATCCACCTTCCAGACATCGTGGTCGAGACCCCACCGCTGTGGTCCTGTACCCGGCGGAGCGCCCGTGCCAACGTGATAGACTCGAACGCTATGGAGCAGACGCACCCGGGCATCGGGGCTGTTGCGTTTTTCGACCTCGACGGCACCCTGGTCGTCGGGCAGACGCAGCGCCTCCTCGTTTCTTTCCTACGTGCAGAGGGCACGGTGAGATTCGGGTTCCTGGTGGGCGTCGCGCTCTGGTTCGCAGCTTACCGCCTGGGACTCGTGAAGGCCACAGATGCGGCACGCGCTCGGGGAGCCGAGTTGCTGGAAGGCATGCCGGTGGGCGAGGTGACAGCGCTCATGGACCGCTTCGTGGGGGAGAAGCTCGTGCCGAGGCTGCACGGGGCCGCGGTCGCGGCCTTGCGGGAGCATCAGCGGGTGGGTGACGAGGTGGTGATCGTCTCCGCCGCCCTCGCTCCCGTCGTGGAGGGATTGGGGCGCCATCTGGGTGTGACCGTCTGCGAGGGTACGCGCCTCGAGCAGCGTGCGGGCGTGTACACCGGGAGGCTGGAAGGTCTGTCCTTGTACGGTGCCGAGAAGTCACGGGTGGCATTGGCCTACGCGGCCGACCGCGGGGTTGAGCTGGGGTCGTGCTCCGCCTACGCCGACCACGAGACCGACGTGGACCTCCTGCAGGCGGTAGGCAGGCCGGTGGCGGTGAACCCACGCCCGGCCCTTGCGAAGATCGCGCTCGAGCGGGGTTGGCCGGTGATACCGTGAGCCACGCCGGAAGAGGGTGCGGTCTACGGTGGAGACACGAGAGAAAGTGAGACCGATGTGAGCGACACGGACCATTTGGCCGTCAACACGATACGGGTGCTGGCGATCGAAGGGGTCGAGAAGGCTCGTTCCGGCCACCCGGGGATGCCACTCGGGGCGGCGCCCATGGCGCACGTGATCTGGTCTCGCCATCTGCACTTCGACCCTGATCACCCCGAATGGCCCGATCGCGACCGCTTCGTCCTGAGCGCCGGTCATGGATCGATGCTGTTGTACGCGCTGCTCCATCTCTCGGGGTTCGACCTGCCCATGGAGGAGTTGAAGGCGTTTCGCCAGTGGGGCAGCCGCACGCCGGGACACCCCGAGAACGGTCTCACCCCGGGGGTCGAGGTGACCACGGGACCGCTTGGGCAAGGCTTCGCGAACGGTGTTGGCATGGCCATAGCGGAATCGTTCCTAGCTGCGACGTTCACGCGGCCGGGGCATCACGTCATGGATCACCGGGTGTACGCGATCGTGAGCGACGGCGACCTCATGGAGGGCGTGGCGTCGGAAGCGGCCTCTCTCGCGGGACACCTCGGCCTCGGGCGCCTGATCTATCTCTACGACGACAACCACATAAGCATCGAGGGCTCCACCGATCTCGCCTTCACGGAAGACGTAGCCGCCCGGTTCACGTCGTACGGATGGCAGGTGCTCGAAGTCGAGGACGGCAACGATCTTGCCGAGATCGATCGAGCGGTGATCGAGGCGAAGGCCGATATGGAGCATCCCTCGCTCATCATGGTGCGCACACACATAGGCTTTGGGAGCCCCAACAAGCAGGACTCCGCCGAGGCTCACGGCGCGCCGCTCGGCTCCGAGGAACTGGCGCTGACCAAGGAGAACCTCGGCTGGACCGCCTCCGAGGAGTTCTTCGTGCCGAGTGCCGTCCGCGATCTGTACGCCCGCGCGGCCGGTCGCGGCGTCGCGGCGCGTGCCGCCTGGCTCGAACGCATGCAGGCTTTCTCGGACGAGCACCCCGACGTCGCCGCGGCGCTCCGGTCGGCGCTCTCCGGCGGGCCGCCGGAAGGATGGGCGGCTCGTTTGCCTGAGTTCCCGGCCGACGGCAAGGCCATGGCTACTCGTGCCGCTTCGGGCAAGGTCCTGAACGCGATCGCTTCATCCGTGCCCACCCTGATGGGCGGCTCGGCCGATCTCGCGCCCTCGAACAACACCTTTCTCGAAGCCTGCGGCGAACAGGCGTGCGGCACGTTCCAGCGTGGGGAACGGTGGGGCCGGAACCTACACTTCGGCGTGCGGGAGCACGCGATGGGGGCGATTCTCAACGGTATGGCGTTGCACGGCGGCGTGTTCCCCTATGGGGGCACGTTCCTCATCTTCTCCGACTACATGCGGCCGGCGATTCGGCTGGCCGCGCTCTCGAAGGCACGGGTAACCTACGTTTTCACCCACGACAGCGTCGGACTGGGAGAAGACGGACCCACCCACCAGCCGGTCGAGCACCTCGCCGCGCTGCGCGTGATCCCGGGCCTGGTGGTCATCCGGCCGGCCGACGCCAACGAGACCGCTTTCGCGTGGAAGGTCGCGCTCGAGCGGCGGGAGGGCCCGGTCGCTCTGATCTTGTCGCGCCAGAACCTGCCCGTACTCGACCGGAGCACGCTGGGTGCCGCGGGCGGACTGGAACGGGGCGGCTACGTGCTCGCCGAGGCCTCAGCCGGCCCAGGGGGCATCGACGTGGTCATCCTGGCCACCGGATCGGAGATATCCGTGGGCCTGGACGCCAGGGAGATACTGGAGGCCGAAGGTCTCGCGACGCGTGTGGTGTCGCTGCCGAGCTGGGAGCTGTTCGACGCTCAGGACCTCGGATACCGTGAGACCGTCCTGCCCCCGGCGGTCACGGTTCGGGTGGCCGTTGAGGCGGCGGCGACTTTCGGGTGGTGGAAATACGTCGGCGACGGCGGAGGTGTGGTGGGCATCGATCGCTTCGGTGCGTCCGCGCCCGGGCCGGTGCTGATGGAGGAGTTCGGCATCAGCGCGGCTCGTGTCTCCGACACGGCACGCGACCTAGTCGCGCGGCGAGACACCGCGGCACGGTGAGCGTTCGGCGGTACGCATGAAGATCGAGGGGCGTGAAGTAGCCCGGGAAGGGAGTGAAGGAGAACATGGGGAGCAACCCGCTCAGGCAGTTGCAGGGATTCGGTCAGAGCGTCTGGTACGACAACATCGGCCGAGGTCTGCTGATGTCCGGCGGCCTGAAGAAGATGGTCGACGAGGACGCGGTGGTGGGGCTCACCTCGAACCCGAGCATCTTCCAGAAAGCCATCGCCGCTACCGACGAGTACGATCAGGCCATAGCCGACCTCGTCGCCGACGGCGCCGACGCGGAGCGTGTCCTCGACACGCTCATGGCGGAAGACGTGGGCATGGCCGCCGATCTGCTCCGTGCCACCTTCGACGACTCCGCTTCGCTGGACGGGTGGGTGAGCATCGAGGTCAATCCCACGCTCGCCTACGACACCGAGAGCACGGTGCTCGAAGCGCGGCGCCTACGGGCGATGGTCGGGCGACCCAACGTCTTGGTGAAGGTGCCGGCCACCGAGCAGGGCATCCCCGCTATCGAGCGCCTCATCTCCGAGGGGCTGAGCGTGAACGTGACGCTCATCTTCTCGATCGATCGCTACCGCGAGGTGATGGGAGCGTATCTGGCCGGGATGGAGCGCCTGATCGCCCGCCGCGCTGAGGGTGAAGACCTGCCGGAGCCGGCAACGGTACGCAGTGTGGCCAGTTTCTTCGTGAGTCGCGTGGACTCGCTCTGCGACACGTTGCTCGAAGCGGCGGCCGACGCCGCCGGTGCCGGGCAGGCCGACGCTCTCCTTGCCCTCCGAGGGCAGGCCGCGGTGGCCAACGCCAAGCTCGCCTACCAGGCGTTCCTCGAGACGTTCGCCGGCCCGCGATGGGAAGCGCTTGCCTCGGCAGGCGCCAAAGTTCAACGCCCGCTGTGGGCGTCCACCAGCACGAAGAACAAGGCGTACAGCGACGTGCTGTATGTCGACGAGTTGATCGGTCCCGACACCGTGAACACCATGCCGCACGCGACCCTCGAGGCGTACCGCGACCACGGGGAGCCTCGCGTCACGCTCACCGAAGGAGTCGAGGCCGCGCGCAGGCTGATCGAGGCCATCGAGGCGGCGGGCATCGCGATGTCCGACGTCACGAGCCGCCTCGAGACCGAGGGAGTAGCAGCCTTCGCCGACTCCTTCGAGTCGCTCATGGCCACGCTGCGCGCCAAACGGGACGCTCTAGCCGGCGGCCAAGGCTGACGTCCGTGCGGCGTGTCACCGCGATGACGGGATCGTGAGTACGGAGCGTCTTACGGAGAACCCGTTCCGCGCGGGAATGCGCCTGCGCCGGGTGCCGCCGCCCGCCACTCTCGTGATCTTGGGTGTGACCGGCGACCTGGCCCGCCGGAAGCTGCTGCCCTCGCTATATCGTCTGTTCCGCAAGGGCCTCTTGCCCCCCGGGTCTGCCATTCTCGGCGTCGCCCGGCGGGGGTGGGACGACGAGCAGTTCCGGAACATGGTGCGTGAGGCTCTCGACCGTTTCTTGGGCAAGGGCGTGGACGAGCGTATGTGGGAAGGTTTCGCCGCCATGCTCTTCTTCTGTTCCGGCGATCTTGTCGACGCTGCAGCGTATCGGACGCTGGACGACACCTTGCTCTCGGTGGACGCGGAGCGTCCCCGGAACGGGAATCGCCTCTTCTATCTGGCCATGCCGCCGAGCACCTATCTGAACGTGATCGACGGCATCGGACGGCATGGTCTCGCGGGTCGACGTGGAGCGGGCTGGACACGGATCGTGGTCGAGAAGCCCTTCGGTCGCGACCTGGAGAGCGCGCGCGTTCTGAACCGTACCTTGGGGCAGTGGTTCGCAGAGGACGACGTGTTCCGGATCGACCACTACCTCGGCAAGGAGACGGTGCAGAACATCCTGGTGTTCCGCCTGGCCAACGCCATTTTCGAGCCCCTCTGGAACAGCCAGTACGTGGATCACGTGCAGATCACGGTCGCCGAGGATATCGGCATAGAGCAGCGGGCCGGCTACTACGAGGAAGCGGGCGCCCTGCGCGACATGATCCAGAACCACGTTCTGCAACTGCTGGCGCTCGTTGCTATGGAGCCCCCGATCACATTCGCCGCCGGCCCGGTCCGCGACGAGAAGGTGAAGGTGCTCATGGCTCTGCGCCCGCTGCGGGGACCCGAGGTCGACGCGGCCGTGGTGCGGGGTCAGTACGGCTCAGGGTTGTCGCAGGGAGAAGCGGTCTCGAGCTACCTCGGCGAAGAGGGAGTCGCGCGGGCATCGACGGTCGAGACGTTCGTCGCGATGCGCGTCTTCATCGACAGCTGGCGCTGGGCGGGTGTGCCCTTCTATCTGCGCACCGGCAAGCGACTGCCCAAGCGATGCACCGAGGTGGCGATCCAGTTCAAGCGCCCACCCTTGCCCCTCTTCGGCGATGAGGTGGCGGCCGAGACCGAGGCCAACGTCCTCGCGATGCACATCCAGCCTGACGAGGGGATCACGCTGAAGTTCGGCTCGAAGGTGCCCGGACCGACCGTGCACGTGCACTCGGTGAACATGGACTTCCGCTACGGCAGCTCGTTCGGCGCCGCCGGCGCCGACGCTTACGAGCGCCTGCTCCTGGACGCTCTTCTCGGCGATTCCACGCTGTTCGCGCGCGGCGACGGCGTCGAGGTGGCGTGGGCGTTCGTAGACCAGATCATCGAGCGTTGGCGCCATCTCGAGGCGCCGGAGCCGCAACTGTACGAAGCAGGCAGCTGGGGTCCCAAGGCCGCGGAGGACCTGGTCGACGCCGATCGACGGGAGTGGCGCAGGCTATGATCGCCTTCGAGCCTGACGACACCTCCTCACCGCCGCCGGTGGAAGGCACCGATCTCGTCTACACGCTGGGCAGTTCGCGCCGTGTCCGCCTGCGCGAGGCCGAAGTCGAGCTGCGGGGGTTGTGGGAGACCGCGGCCCGGGAGGCCGAGCAGGCGGGTCAGGGCGGAGTGCTCCGCCTGCGTGAGATCAACCTGGTGGTGTACGCGGCGGGCGAAGCGGTCGCCGAGCGGGTCAGCCAGGTGGTACTACGGCTCGCCGAGCGGCACCCGGCTCGGGCGATCGTGCTCCTCGACGTGGGCCTTCCCGCACCCGGCGAGGGGGTCACCGACTCATGGGTGAGCGCAGCCTGCTACCTTACGGCCCAGGGCGAGCGACAGGTGTGCTGGGAGCAGGTCACCATCCCCGCCTACGGCAAGGCCGTGGAGCTTCTCGATACGGCCGCCATGCCGGTGCTCGTGCCACATCTGCCCACGGTGCTGTGGTGGCCCGGGCAACCCGATCTCGAGGGCGATACGTTCCGACGCCTCGGGGATGTGACCGATCTGCTGGTGGTGGACTCAGCCGGCTTTGCGGAACCGGTGCGGGGTCTGTGTCGTTTGGCGACGGTGGTGCGCGACGACTCCCGCGGCTTTCACGTGAACGATCTGAACTGGGCGCGGTTGACCACTTGGCGGGAGATGACGGCCGGGGTCTTCGACGATGCCTCACGGCTGGAATGGCTTTCGAGGATCCGACGGCTGAAGGTGGTGTTCGGCGCTGAAGATACCTACGAGCGTCCGGATCGGAGCATCCCCCCCGCCGCGTCGCGGGCCCTGCTCTTCGTGGGGTGGTTCGCCTCGCGCCTGGGCTGGACAGTGGCCGGTGCGGAGTGGACGTTGAAGGGTCCTTCTGCGAGCACGGAGCTCCATCGGCTTCGCGGGAGCGGTGTCTGGAACGGACCCGCCGGCTCAGATGAGGCATCTGCGGACCATGACGCGGTGGAGGTGGTGCTGCAGTCCGAGTCCTTGCCCCTCGATGCTTCGGGAGGTCTGGTGGCGGTCGAAGCGGAGATCGCCGGAGCGTCGGGTGAGGACGGGTCGTTCGTCCTGTCGATCGGACGAGTGGGCACTTCGTGCATATGCGAGACACGAGTGAGGGGTCCGGCCGATGGGCCGATATCGCACACTGCGGACGCTTCGCCGGTTCCCGAAGACCGGTTGCTGGCCGATGAGCTCGACTACCTCGGCCCCGACCGTGTCTTCGAGGAGTCACTTCTGCTCGCCGCCGCCTTGGCGGCGCTTCCCGGCAGTGACGGCATCGGGCGCGATACGTAAGGGGGGAGTCATGGAGAAGGTCGGGGGGCTTTCGCGGGAGATCGTCGTGGAGTCCTGTCTGGAGGCCGTCGCCGTGGCCGCCGCGGTCCGGGTGGCCCGAGAGGCCCGGGCTGCGGTAGAAGCTCGAGGTGTGTTCACTCTCGCGCTCAGCGGTGGCTCGACGCCTGAGGGGCTCTACCGAGTCTTGGCCGGCACGGCGTACGACGATCTTCCCTGGGCCTCCACGCACCTGCTTTGGGGAGACGAGCGCTGTGTGCCTCCTCAGGACGAGCGCAGCAACTATCGTCTCGCCGAGAATGCCGGACTGTTCGAACGCGCGATCGCGGGCGTCCACCGCATGCGGGGTGAAGACCCGCCCGAGGACGCCGCGGCGGCCTACGACCGCGTGCTGCTTACGCTGGCGGACGGTACGGGTGGGGGGCCGGAGCTTGACCTGATCCTCCTGGGCATGGGGCACGACGGTCACACGGCGTCGCTGTTCCCAGGGTCGCCGGAGGTCGTAGTGCGCGACCGCTGGGTGGTAGCGACGGCCGAGCACTCGGGCATGCGGCGTCTCACGTTAACCATGCCGGTGTTCCTTGCGGCCCGCCGCGTCATGTTCCTGGTGACGGGCTCGCCAAAGCGGGAGCTCGTGCAGCGCGCCCTGCACGAGGAAGACCCCACCATGCCGGCAGGCTTGGTGGTGGCCGGCGCGCGTGCCCTCACGTGGATCATGGACGAGGCCGCGGCAGGGTAAGCGCGGTTGGAGGGCCTGATGGACGGGCCGAGGAAGGGGCCCCGTTTGGCCCCCGCTCGGCCGGGGCGTTGTCTGGCCTCGACTCGGCCGGTAAGCTAGAATCCGGCGGAACCTGCGGGTGTGTCGAGTGGTGTGTCGAGTGGAGGGAGATGCCCGTGTTGAACCAAGGCCACGGCCACGATCCCGGCGGGGATGTGAGCAAGATCCTGCTCGATCCCGAACGCATGCGACGCACTCTGATCCGCATGGCGCATGAGATCGCCGAGCACACACCAGACGTATCCGCCCTGGCTCTCGTGGGCATTCAGAGGCGGGGCGTTGAGTTGGCCGACCGCCTTGCGGGCCTGCTCGAGGAGTATCACGGAGCGCGGCCGGTGACCGGCTCCATCGACATCTCGTTCTATCGCGACGACCTCGGGGCCCGCGTTCCGGCATACGACCAGCCTCTGGTGCGCTCCACATCTTTGCCGTTCGACGTGGAGGGGCGTCGCATCGTGCTCGTGGACGACGTACTCTTCACCGGCCGCACCATCCGCGCCGCGATCGAAGCCCTCTTCGACTACGGGCGACCGCAGGTGGTGCAGCTTGCGGTGCTGGTGGATCGCGGTCACCGCGAGCTGCCCATACGCCCTGACTTCGTGGGCAAGAACATCCCCACCAGCCGCCTCGAACGCATCGACGTGCGATTGGCGGAGTTGGACGGGGTGGACGAGGTGTTGTTGGAGTCCAGCCGCGCCTGACGCGCGCGAGCGTGACGGGTGGCGGGGTCGCGCTGAGGCGCGCGCTGTCGCCTCCCAACTCGGGGGCACTATCGTACGAGACCCGTTCGCGCTAGGATGTGACGACCTTTAAGCGCGTCCTGTGAGGCCGGAAGGGGATTCACATGCACCTGATATCGATCGACGATCTCTCTGTGGACGAGATCGAGAATCTCTTCAGCACGAGCGACGGGTTTCTCGAAGTCGCCTCCCGCCCCATCAAGAAGGTGCCCACCCTTCGCGGCCGCACTCAAGTGAACATGTTCTTCGAGGCGTCGACGCGCACCCTCACCTCGTTCGAACTCGCGGGCAAGCGTCTTTCGGCCGACGTGGTGAACATCAAGGCGTCCGGCTCGAGCGTGAGCAAGGGGGAGAGCCTGAAGGACACGATCCTCACGCTGGAGAGCTACCGCCCCGACATCCTCGTCATGCGGCACGACAAGGTGGGTGCCTGTCGCATGGCGACGCGCTACACGAACGCGAGCGTGGTAAACGCCGGTGACGGAGCGGGGGAGCACCCCACCCAGTGTCTGCTCGACCTCTACAGCCTTCGCCGCGAATTCGGCGACCTGCAGGGCATGAAGGTGGCGATCGTGGGCGATGTCCTGCGCAGCCGCGTCGCGCGCTCCAACATCTTCGGCTTCCGGAAGATGGGCATCGACGTGCGGCTGGTAGGCCCGAGCACGTTGATGCCGCCGGGCGTGGAGAAATGGGGCGTCCCGATCTACGAAGACCTCGACGCCCTGCACGACGTCGACGTGGTCTACCTGCTGCGTATGCAGATGGAGCGGGCGAAGGGAAAGGTGCCCCCGGTGCCCAGTCTGCGGGAGTACAGCCGTCTGTGGGGATTGTCGCCCGCGCGACTTCGTCCGGGGCAGCGGGTCATGCATCCGGGACCGATCAACCGCGGCGTAGAACTCACCGGCGATCTGGCCGACGACGCCCGCTCGCTCATCCTGCACCAGGTGGAGTCGGGATTGGCCGTGCGCATGGCCATCCTGTACCACGTGCTTGCACCACACTCCGAGGGAGATGGGCTGATCTAGGAGCCCGACCCCGGGCCTCAGTCGGCGGCGAGGCTCGGTTCGGGCCGTCGGCCTCAGTCGGGCGGGATGTAACCCATGTCCTTGCGCTGGTGGGCCAGCCGCCCCCGGAACATGTGGTCGCGCACCAGGTCGGCCAGCTCGGTGGGATCTTCGATCATGCAGTACTTGTCGTCGCCGTCCTTGACCTTGAGCACGAGGCAGCGGGTATCGACGACGACGTCATAGATGGTGTCGAGCGGCACCACGTCGGGAGCGTCGGTCTCCATCCCGATGAGCACGGCTTCGGTGGTGAGGCGGATGTCTCCCATCTCCCAGAGCACACGTTCCTCTCCGGAGCCGGCCTGGATGCCCGATTGCTGCATGTCGCTGAGTCTGCCGAGCGCCGCGCCGCACTTGTGGCAGAACTTCTCGACCTCAACGTTCTCCGTCGCGCAGTTGTAGCACGTGTTACTCACTGGCTCTCCTTCCATTCAGCGTGAGTGAATACTACCCGGAGCGCCGAGTTGTAGACCCACCGGGTGCCGACCCGGCGTCGTCGGGCTACCATCGGCGCCGTCGGGCTACCACCAGGGGCCTGGTCGGGGTACCATGAGACGGCCTTTAAACGTGTCCCGTGAGACCGAAAGGAAACCCGGATGGATATCACCGTCCACCGGTCGGCTCCGCGCCTCGCCCTGCGGAGCAGGCCTCCCGAGCATCTGCTGCTCCCCGATGTGCATCTCTTCGACCCGGCCTGCGGTCTTGACCGCCGAGGCTCGCTGCTGGTGCGCGACGGCGTGATCGTGGCGATCGGCGGGCCTGACGGCCTCGGCGCCGACACGCCGGGCGCCACGGTGCTCTCGCACCTGGCCGGCTGTCACGTCTTCCCCGGCTTCGTCGACATGCACTCGCACCTGCGCACGCCCGGCCAGGAGTATAAGGAAGACCTGGCCTCGGCCGCACACGCGGCCGCCGCGGGCGGATTCGTGCTTGTGGCGGGCATGGCGAACACCGATCCGCCGGTCGACGCGGGCCCCTTGGCTGCGTGGGTACTGGATCAGGCGGACGAGGTCGCCGACGTCGCGGTCGCCCAGGTGGGGGCCGTGAGCCACGGTCTTCGCGGGGAGGCGCTGTCGGAGTTCTGGGAACTCGCGGACGCCGGGGTGGTGGCCTTCTCCGACGACGGTCGTGCCCTGCGCGACCTCGACCTGCTCCTCACCGCCCTGCGATACGCCGGCTCGATAGGTCGCCCTCTGCTCCTGCACCTGGAGGACACGAGTCTTGCCGTGGACGGGGTGATGCACGAGGGGGCCTGGAGCGCTCGTCTCGGTCTGCGCGGCATCCCGGCGGCGGCCGAGTCGGGCCCACTGGCCCGCGACCTCGAGGTGCTCCGTGCGGTGGTGGAGGAGCGTGCGATGCGCAGGCCCGCCCACGCGACCGCGGGCGGGGTCCCCTTGCTGCATCTTCAGCACCTCTCCACGGCCGCTTCGGTGCGCCTGTTGCGCGAGGCACGGGCCGCCGGGCTCCCCGTCACTGCCGAGGTCACGCCGCACCACCTGCTCCTCGGCGACGACCTGGTGGCCGGTTTCGACCAGAGCCTCAAGATCAATCCGCCGCTGCGTGCCGCGGAGGACAGGGCGGCGCTCCTGGTCGCCCTGGTCGAGGGAGTGATTGACTGTGTGGCCACCGACCACGCGCCCCACGCTCCGCACGAGAAGGAGGTACCCTTCGAGGACGCGCCCTTCGGGTCGGTGGGTCTCGAGACGGCGTTCCCCGCTCTCTACGGAGGTCTCGTAGAGACGGGATCACTCAGTCTCGCCCGGCTCGTGGAAGCCTTGAGCACCGCCCCGTGTCGCATCCTGGGCGTCGAAGCTCCGCGCCTCGAAGTGGGGAGTGCCGCCGACCTGTGCGCGGTCGACCTCGAGGAGTCGTGGGAGGTGACCACCTCCGACCTGTATGGGAAGAGTCGGAACTCGGCCTTCCTGGGCAGGCGGGTGCGCGGGAGAGTGGCCATGACCATGGTGAAAGGCGTCCGCCGGTTCGAGCGGGCGAGAGAAGCACCAGACGGCGGGCATCCGGGCGTCTGAAGGTCGCGTGATGATCCACGAGAGGAGAAGCAGGAGTGTATAGGAGCGACGTGCCCGGCTACTTGGTGTTGGAGGACGGCACCGTCTACGAAGGCTTCGGCTTCGCCACGCCGGGTAGGGTGTTCGGTGAGATCGTGTTCAACACCGGCATGACCGGCTACCAGGAGGTGCTCACCGACCCCTCGTATCACGGGCAGATGGTCACCTTCACGTATCCCATGATCGGCAACTACGGCGCGGCCGACCACCTCCTCGAGTCGGCTGAGGTGCGCTCGCGCGCGCTGGTGGTGCGTGAGGTGAAGAACACCAACTACAATCGCACGTGTCCTCAGGCTTGGATCGAGTGGTTGGAGCAGAGGGCCGTCGTGGGCGTGGGAGGCGTGGATACGCGTGCGCTCACGCGTCGCATACGCGACAGGGGAGCGATGACGGCCTGCGTCGCCGCCGGCGAAGAACTGAACGTGGACGAGGTCCTCGCCCGGGTGCGCGCCTTCCCCGGCCTCTCGGGCCGCGATTTGGTGAGGGCCGTCACCTGCGACGAGCCGTACGTGGCCGACGCGCCCGGCTCCCGGCTGCACGTGGTCGCGTTCGACTTCGGTATGAAGCGCTCGATCATGAGGAACCTCCTCGAGGTGGGGTGTCGCGTCACGGTAGTGCCGGCCCATTGGACCCCGGAGCAGGTGCTCGAGTTGCAGCCGGACGGGGTGTTCCTCTCGAACGGCCCGGGGGACCCGGAGCCGGTCACCTACGCGGTCGAGACCATCCGCGGCCTCCTAGGAAGAGTGCCTATGTTCGGCATCTGCCTGGGGCACCAGCTCATGGCTCTCGCCCTCGGGCTTAGCACTTACAAGCTGAAGTTCGGGCATCGGGGCATAAACCACCCCGTGAAGAACTACCTGCTCGACGCGATCGAGATCACCAGTCAGAACCATGGCTTCGCCGTGGCCGCGCCCGCGACGGTGGAGGAGGCCCGCGCCGCGGGAAGGGATCTCTCTTCACTCGACCCGGCCGCGATGGTGGTGGATTCAGAGTTCGGGCCGGTGCAGGTGAGCCACCTCAACCTGAACGACGGCACGGTGGAGGGGCTTCGTCTGCTCGACCTGCCTGCGTTCTGCGTGCAGTATCACCCGGAGGCGGGGCCCGGCCCGCACGACAGCCTCTACCTGTTCCGTCAGTTCGTCGCGCTCATGGAGGCGTAGGCACGCAACCTCCGCGTGTCAGCGGCTGCGTCTGATCTGCCTCCGGCCTACGGCGGGAAGGAGGAGTCGTAGGATCGCCCAGCCTGCCACACCTGACACGGCCGACGCGACCAATATGGCGGTCTTAGCCGTGGACATGAGCGGCGTATCCTCGAAGGCCAGGCTCGCGATGAACAACGCCATCGTGAACCCGATCCCCCCGAGCCAGCCTGTGCCGTATATCTGGCCCCACCCGATACTCGCCGGCTTGTGAGCGTAGCCCGACTTCACCGCACCGAGGGAGAAGCTCATGATGCCGAGCTGCTTGCCTGCCACCAAACCGAAAATGATGCCCAGACTCACGGGGTGACGCAACTGGCTCGCCAAGTCGCCGCCCAGGGCCACTCCGGCGTTCGCGAGGGCGAACAGCGGCATGATGAAGAAGGCGACCCATGGCTGAAGGGTGTGTTCGAGCCGGATAAGGGGCACACTAATTTGCTCGACCGCGTGTTCGATGCCGAGGGCCGCAGCCTGACGGCGCTCATCGCCCAACACCGTCGTGCCGTTGCCGCGGTCGAACACCGTGAGGAGTTCTCGCACCTTGTGGGTGAATCGTTCGGAGCTGATGTCGCTGCGGGCAGGCACGGTCATCGCCAGCAAGACGCCCGCGACTGTGGCGTGAACTCCGCTTACGAGGAAACAGAGCCAGAGTGCGACTCCAAGGGCTCCGTAGACCAGGAGCCGGCGTACGCCGGCACGGTTCATGATGACGAGCAGCACCAGCACCCCGGCCGCTGCGGCAAGAGCGGTCGGCGAGACTCCCTCGGAGTAGAACACGGCGATCACGAGCACGGCACCGATGTCGTCGACGATCGCGACGGCGACCAGGAACACCTTCAACGCCACCGGGATCCGTGGCCCCGCGAGCGTGAGGACGCCGAGGGCGAAGGCGATGTCGGTAGCCATGGCGATCCCCCACCCCCGGGCGCCTTCTCCTCCGTAGTTGAAGGCCAGATATATGAGAGCCGGCGCGATCATCCCACCGAGGGCCGCAGCGAGCGGGAGGGCGGCTCTGCTGGGGGAGGCCAGTTCCCCTGCGAGGATTTCTCGCTTGATCTCCAGACCCACCACGAAGAAAAAGATCACCATGAGGCCGTCGTTGATCCAGTGGAGCAAAGACTTCTCCAGGACATGCGTTCCCACCGCGACGGCGATCTCGGTGTGCCAGAGCGTGTCGTAGCTGTGACTCCATGGCGAGTTGGCCCATATCAGAGCCACCGCTGTGCTGAAGAGCAACACGATGCCCTGCGACGCCTGGAGCTTGGCGAACTGCTGGAAGGGCCGCATCGCTGCTGCGATGGGCGCAGGAAGGCGCGGCGTCATCGGCCCTGGAGTGGTGCGCGTTTCCCCCTCGGGGGGCGGGAGGCTCTAGTCTGCGGCTCTGCGGTCATGTCGGCAAGGGTACCCTATCGGAGCGTGGTAGGACGCACGGATGCCCCTCCTGGGAGACGCGAATGCACTCGTGCGAAGGTGGCAATGATGCACTCGTGCGAAGCTGCGAGCGTCAGGCGGTTGGAAATGGCGCCTTCTCCCTCGGGGCGCCGCGGGCCGAGTCGTAGATGGCAGAGACGAGGGGGTTGCTTGATCGCCGCTCCGCCGTGATTGTGTAGAAGACCTGTGTCAGGCCTTCGATGATCCCGACTCGCCGGACCTTCTCGCACGAGGCGACGTCTTCTTCGATCATGGCCGGGATCGCGAAAGCGCCGGCGCCGATCCTTCCGAATGCCTTGAGAAGCGACAGGCTCTCGAACTCACCCACCACGATGGGTCGGATACCGCGATCTTCGAGCCATGTGTCCAGCTCTCTCCTCAGGGCAGTGCTGCTGGTCGGCAGGAGCATGGGTGAGCCGTCAAGAGAATCGGGGAACCCTTCCACCAGGCGCTCAGCCAGGGCCGACTCAGCCATGATAAGCACGGGGCATTCTCCTACGTCACGGCTGAAGCCCCTCACGTGGTGGCCCCGCGGCATAGGTTCGTCGGAGACGATCACATCCAGGTCGCGCGCCGCAAGCAAGGCGAGTAGTTCGTGCAGGGATCCTTGGCGACAGAGGATGCGGACTGGTTGCTCCCGCTCCAGAACCGGGGCGACCAGACGTTGGGCCAGGAACCTGGGCACCGAATGCACGACGCCGACGGACAGGTGGAGAGGCGCCTTGTGTGGGCTCGCGTTGAGCGTCTCCCCTAATTCCCTGCCCAGCGTGAAGATCTGGTCGGCGTAGCGGAACACCATCTGGCCTGTTTCCGTGAGCACGAGGCTGCGACCGGCCCGATCGAAGAGCCCGTGGCCGAGTTCGGCCTCGAGTTCTCGTAGCTGCTCGCTGACGGTCTGCGGGGTTACGTGCAAGGAGGCAGCAGCCTTGGTCAGGTTCCCTTCGCGTGCCACTGCCCAGAAGTACTGAAGATGGTGGTAGTTCAATTCCACGCTGCACCTCGCCGAAAAGGTCTTCGGATTGCCCGAACTGAGTGTACCAAATCTTCGGACGAACCGAGTTTTTCGACTTGACCATGCTACCATTGTCTGGTATTTGTTGTGCGGGCTTCACGCGGTGGACGTTCGTTCCGCCGACTGCAGGTCAGTTTCGAGTCCTTGCTCGGTCTTCATGGATCGAGCGAAGCCGTGGTTCCACGTGAGGGGACCAGTCTCCGTGGGAGCGATCGACGCTCCTTGCATAAGCTCCAAGGAAGACCCGGGGGGGCCCGGGCCCTGGGGTTACGTCGAATTGGTTCCCACCTTCGCGTGGGAAACGGATCTAGTGAGGTGATCGTGCTTCAGAATCTTCTGGAACCGGCGGTCTTATGCTTCGCGCTCGGCGTGCTCGCGGGGATCCTGGGGTCGAATATCCGTCTGCCGGAGGCGCTCTACGAGACCCTCAGCATCTACCTGCTCCTCGCCATAGGCCTGAAGGGTGGAGTCGACCTGGCCAAGACGGGAATAGTAGTGGCCGGGCCGGCCGTGATCGCGGCGGCTCTCGCAGGCGCAGCCTTGCCTCTACTCGCGTACCCGGTCTTGAGGATGGGCAGACTCGACAAGCCCAACGCGGCGGCGTTGGCCGCGCATTACGGATCCGTGAGTGCCGTCACCTTTGCCGTCTGCCTGACCTTCCTGGATCGGGAAGGTGTACCGTACGAATCGTACGTGGCCGTTCTGCTGGCCTTCATGGAGATCCCCGCGCTTGCCGTAGGCATCATGCTCGCTCGCCGTGGCTCCGGGCGGAAGAGCGGATACGCTGAGGCGGCCCGCGAGATCCTTCTCGGCAAGGGGGTCTACTTCTTGATCGTGGGCTTGATCGTGGGCTACGTGGCAGGGCCGGTCAGGGCGGAGAGCCTGGAGCCCGTCTTCTTCACTCCCTTCAAAGGGGTGCTCGCTCTCTTCCTGCTGGAGATGGGCTTGGTGGCCTCCAGGCGCCTCCGCGACATCGTCCGGCTTGGTCCTTTCCTGCTGGCGTTCGGCACGATGTGGCCTCTTCTGTCCGGGGTCCTGGGGGCTCTTCTGGGTCTGGTTCTCGGCCTGTCGGTAGGGGGCGCCGCAGTGCTGGCCACCCTGGCCGCCAGCGCTTCGTACATCGCGGCCCCGGCGGCGATGCGCCTGGCCGTGCCTGAGGCAAACCCATCCATCTACCTGACGACGGCGCTCGGGGTCACGTTCCCGTTCAACATCATCTGGGGGATACCGGTGTATCTTTGGATGGCTCGCACGATCCAGGGCCTGATCGGATGATCGGTTGTCGCTTCGACGTTGCGGGGCGGCGGTCGCCGTCTCGAGAGATTGCCTGCACACTGTCAAGGAGGAAGTGATGGAGCGGTATCGGGTTGTTCCGGGCCCGGAGGGCTACTTGCCCCCGGCCGCCGCCCTGCACGGAGTGGAGCTTCCACTCCCCGGTCAGGGTTTGGTCGAGGGCGTTCGGGTGGAGGGGAAGGCGGCGGCGCTCGCCATCGCGGAGCGTCTGGTGAGCGCCTCGGTGCCCACGTTCTTTCCGGGTCCTCTGCTGTTGTGGAAGTCGACGGAAGAAGCGCAGGAGCGGGGCAGGCTGGTGAGGGAGATCGCCCGGGAGGTCGGGGCGAAGGTCATCCCGATGCCCGACTACCGGCCGAAGTACCCCATGATCGATCCGGCGGTGGAGATCAACCCCAACCACCCGAACCTCACCATCTGGTTCAACAAGATCGATGTGGGCGTGTTCATCGGCGTCCACTGCCACCAGGCCAACCTCGCCCTCAAGATCATCCGAGGCGGCACAGGCTGCTTCACCGTGGCGTTGTGCGCGCACGAAGGGCATGAAGACGCCAACGCGTCGCTCAGGGACACCGATGTCGCGTCGCTTACCGCCCTCTTGGAGGCCGTCCGAATCGTGAAGCAAGGGGGGGAGTAACCTATGCCCGACGTCGAGTTGAAACCGGTATCTACTGAGCATCTTCTCCGCGAGTGCCAACGCGAGGAGATGTTCATCACGGGGAGCGAGGCCGTCAAGGAGGCCATCCGCAGGGCCAACGTCGATATCGCCGTGGCCTATCCCATCACGCCCCAGAGCGAGAGTATGCACCTTGTCGGCGACCTGTACGCCGAAGGCTACATCCGCGACTACTTCCGGGGTGAGAACGAGTTCGCGGTGATGTCCGAGATCGCCGGGGCGGCCATGGCGGGCGTCAGGGTCTTCACGGCTACCTGCGGCCCGGGCACGTTGCGCGCTTTCGAGAACTTCCCTATGTGGTCAGGCACGAGGCTTCCGATTGTCATCTCTTTCATGACCCGGGGGATCAACGCTCCGCTCACCATCCAGCCGGACACCATCGAGATGGGCATGCTGCTCGACACCGGCATGATCATGCTCCACGCTGAGAACGCTCAAGACCTGTACGACATGATCCTCATGTCGTTCTCGGTGGCGGAACGCACTTCCGTCCATATCCCGGTTGGAGTCTTCGTCGACGGCTTCTTCGTCACCCATACGCGTCAGAAAGTGAAGGTCGTGTCGGAAGACGTCAAACTCCTTCCGTACGATCCGACGCACTCACCCGTTCCCACGATAGACATGGAGACACCGCCGTTCCGCTACATGCGTGATCCCTTCATCATGAAGTCGAACTACATCAGTTACGCGGCACACGCGAGCTGGCAGCAGGAGGTCATGGCGGCGGCGGAGCGAGCGCGGCCTCACATCGAAGCGCATCTGGGTTCGTTCGTGGAGCACGAGAACCCCGACGCGCCCATCCAGATCGTGGCGTGCGGCACCGCGGTGTCGCAGGGTCGTGAAGCGGTGAGGATGGCCCGTGAAGAGGGCCTGGAAGTTGGGCTGGTGAAGATCAAGGTGCTTCGCCCGGCTCCTCGGGAGGAGATTCGCCGAGCGCTCGCCAAGGCAGAGCGGATCGTCATCCCCGAATTCAACAGGACCGGCTGGCTCGCCCGCGAGATCGCCTCGATGATCCCCAACAACGATCGGATCGCGGCCGGACCAAGGGTGTTCGGAGGGATGACCATGCCGCCCGAGGTGATCGTCGACGTGATCAAGGGCGACGTGCTCGTCGGTGTCTGACCGGCGAATACATCGCGATCCAGTATACAACGGAGGAATCCCATGTCGCTCGAGATAACCCGCATGAACCCGGCGTTCGCGGATGTCATGCCCCAGGAATACACCGATCTCGTGGAGAACGGCCCCTTCGGACGCGACTTCGGCGCCAGAGACCTGGGGTCGTTCAAGGAGCTGTTCGAGGAGCACCCGATGTGCGCGGGCTGCAATCTCAGCTTGGCTTTCCGTATCTTGGTGGCCTCGCTGCCCAACCCGGCCGACACGATCATGGTAGGTTCAACCGGCTGCAACAGCATCGCCTTCCCTCAACTCGCCCTGCACAACGTGCACTCTCTGTTCGGGAATCAGAACGCGATCGCCAGCGGACTCAAGCGGGGCCTCGCGCTGCGCTTCCCCGACAAGGTCAAAGATGTGGTCGTCGTCGCCGGCGACGGTGCCACGGCCGACATCGGCCTCGACATGACGCTTCACTCCTGGTTCCGCGGCGAGAAGTTCGCCACGGTCATGTTCGACAACGAGATCTACGCCAACACGGGAGGCCAAGAGAGCGGCATGACCGAGTGCGGCGAGATCCGCAACATGGCGCCGACCGGCAAGAAGTTCAAGAAGATCTCGGTAGCCGACCTGGCGATCGAGGCGGGTTGCGCGTACGTGGCGGTGGTCACGACCGGTAGTCCGCTGAAGATCAGCAAGTGCTTCGAGAAGGCGGTGTTGGTCGCTCGCGAGATCGGCCCCACGTATGTGCAGATCTATACTCCGTGCCCGACCAATCTCAAGCTGAAATCGTCGGAGTCGGTGAGTCTCGCTAAGGCGCGTTCCAAGGGGACCTACGCGTTCCGCGAGCACGTTTCCCCGGAGGCTGAAGAGTTCCTGGCGGCTCGTGCCGAGAAGACCGAAGAGCAGGTGCGTGTGACGTCGAAGGACGAGGAGATGCATTCGGCATGAGCGGTCAGACTGCGATCAGGATGTCGGGCCTCGGAGGCCAGGGTGTCGTTACCGCGGCCCATATCGTTGGAAGTGCCGCCGTCATCGATGGGAAGAACGCCATCGTGAACCCCTTCTTCGGTGCGGAGAAGCGGCTCGCTCCCGCGGAAAGCTACGTGCGCATCTCCACAGAAGAGATCTGGGACACCGGCGAGGTTCTCTATCCGAACATCATCCTGATCTTTCATCCGGACGTGATACTGAAGGGCAAGTCATACACGATGCCGTTCTTCTCCGGCCTACGCAAAGGCGGGGTCATCGTCGTGAACTCCGAAAGAACGATCACCTTCGAGCCAGACGAGAGGAGCATGCTCGAGGAGATGGGCGCGTCGGTACACTTCGTGCCTGCTACGAGCATCGCGAAGAACGTGGGCGGCACCGAACTGGCCGCCAACATGGCCATGATCGGGGGCCTCATCGGCGCATCGGAGATCGTATCGATGGCGGCCATGGAAGAGGCCCTCACCGAGCGCTTCGCCGGCGCCAGGAAGTTCGTGGCGTCAGGAACCACGGCGGCCCTTGATGACCAGATCCGCAAGCAGTACGACAAGACAGAGAAGCTCATCTCATCGAACATGAAGGTCCTACGGGCATCTGCTGAGCTCGTGGCAGGGCGGGGCATCTGAGAATCGTGTCGGCGGTGGCGGCCGGCGCGAGGTGGTAGCGCCTCGGTCTCGACCCGCCGGACTGGAGGAGGAACATGTACGTTGTAGCATACGTAGATGAAGAGTCGTGCAACGGATGCAAGTCGTGCATCCGCTCGTGCCCCGAGCCGAATGCCATCGCGTTCATTTCGGGAGACAAGAAAGTGCGCATCGTATCGGAACGGTGCAAGGGCTGCGGTCTCTGCGAAGTAGAGTGTTCGAAGGCGTCCATCAGTATGGTCTCGGTGGTGGATACGGTGGTGGAGGACGATGACCCAGGGGGGAGTTGATACGGCCTCGTCCGCGATAATCGGAGACACCGCGCCGTTGGTGGGCGTGATCATGGGGTCGACCTCCGACTGGGAGACCATGCGGCACGCCGCGCAGACTCTGGAGTCGCTTGGGATCCCGCACGAGGTGCGGGTCATCTCGGCCCACCGCACCCCCGATCTGCTCTTCGAATACGCCGGCAACGCGAGGGAGCGTGGCCTCGAAGTGATCATCGCGGGGGCCGGTGGATCGGCGCACCTGCCGGGAATGGCGGCAGCGAAGACCTCGGTTCCGGTGCTCGGCGTGCCCGTTCAGTCAAAGGTGCTGAGCGGCGTCGATTCACTCCTGTCCATCGTGCAGATGCCCGCCGGTATCCCGGTGGGCACTCTAGCGATAGGTAGGGCGGGGGCGATCAACGCGGCTCTTCTGGCGGCGGGCATCCTCGCCAACAAGTACCCGATGGTGCGACGCGCGCTGGACGAGCATCGGGCGCGTCAGACCGAGGCCGTGCTCGCGCAGCCTGATCCCAGGATCGGCACTTGATCTCCGCGACCAACCCGTGAGAGTCGGGGTCCTAGGTGCCGGCCAGCTTGGGCGCATGCTGGCTCTCGCGGGCCTCCCGCTGGGCCTTGAGTTCGTCTTCCTGGACCGGGCTCCGGATGCGTGTGCCGGAGACCTTGGGCGGCACATCGTGGCGGATTTCCTCGATGAGTGCGCACTTTCCGAGCTCGCCCGCGACTGCGACGTGGTGACGGTGGAGTTCGAGAACGTGCCGAACCTGACCGTCCGGACCCTGGCGCAACGTGTGCCCACGTTCCCCGGCGAGACTAGTCTGGTCGCTGCGCAGGATCGGCTTGCCGAACGGAAGGTCCTGAGTGACGCCGGTATCCCGGTGCCTCCGTATCTGGGAGTGGATTCCGAGGCGCAGCTCCGCGCGGCTGCGGAAGAGCTCGGGCTCCCAGCCGTGCTCAAGACCAGGCGCCTGGGCTACGACGGCAAGGGCATGAGAGTGCTCCGGACCCAGGCAGATGTAGAGAATGCCTGGGCTACTCTCGGCGGAGTGCCGTCGATGCTCGACACCATGGTCCGCTTCGTGCGCGAGGTGTCTGTGATCGGCGTGCGGGGTCGGAATGGTCAGACGGCCTTCTACCCGCTTGTCGAGAACTACCACCAGGACGGGATACTGCGTCTCTCGGTCCCCCGTCACGGAGATCCCGTCGAGGATACGGCGGTGGGTCACACCGCGCGACTCATGGACGCCCTGGGGCACGTGGGGGTCATGGTGGTGGAGTTCTTCGATGACGGAGAACGCCTACTCGCCAACGAGCTTGCCTGCAGGGTCCACAACTCCGGGCATTGGACCATCGAGGGCGCCGTGACCGGCCAGTTCGAGAACCACCTGCGGGCCATACTGGGCCTGCCACTCGGATCGACGGCGCCGAGGGGCGAGGCGGCCATGGTGAACATCCTGGGCGCCATGCCGAAGCGCAAAGACTTGCTGGCGCTCCCCGGCGTCCACCTCCACGATTATCGTAAGCAGCCGCGACCGGGGCGGAAGGTCGGACACGCCACCGTCGCCGGCGTAGATGCCGATACGATGAATTCGAGCCTGGAGAGATTGTTGGCCGTCGTGGGGGCGGAACACCCCCTCCGCGTGCCCGCCTTCCGAGGCCACGAAGGCAACGCAGGTAGATGAACTCCAAACAGGGGAAGGAAGTCGAGCATGGGTAACACGGCTACCGCGGGCTCTCCGCCGAGGGCGCCCGATCCGCGCTACCGGGTGGTCGCCGGTCCGGAGGGCTACCTTTCGCCCGCCGCTGCGGCGATGGGGATCGAGCTCCCCAATGAAGGTTACAGCCTGGTCGAAGGTGAGTCGATCTCGGATTCCCTGGCTCCGGACATCATCGCCGAGCGGTTGCTCGGAGCGCACAACCCCACCCTCTTCCCGGGCCCCTTGGTCCTCTGGGGGTGGTCAGACGCCTCGATCCGCAAGGCCAGGGCTCTGCAGGAACTCGTACGGGAGGTACCGGGCATGAAGATGATTCCCATGCCCGACTACCGTCCGAAGTATCCTAAGATCGACCCCGCCATCGAGATCAATCCGAACCACCCGAACCTGACGATCTGGCACAACGAGATAGACGTCTGCGTGTTCGCCGGCGTGCACTGTCACTTCGCCAACATCGCTCTGAAGATAATCCGTTCCGGCACCGACTGCTATACCATCGCGTTGTGCGGGGAGCGGGGCCACGAAGACGCCATGGTCACCATGCGCGACGTGGGGGAGGGGAAAGTGGCGGCGATTACCGCGGCGGTTCGCCGTCTGAAGGCAGGAGGGCACGATGCCTGATATCGGAGTCGAGATTCCCGCGCGCACGGTGGTCACCGCCGAACACATGCTGTTCGACGCCCCCCGGGAGCAGCGCTACCTCATCGGCAACGAGGCCGTGGCGGAGGCGGTGAAGCGGGCGAACGTCGACTTCGTGGTGGTCTATCCCATAACCCCGCAAAGCGAGGTGAGTCACCTCTGCGGCGATCTCTGGGCACGTGGGCTCATTCGCGACTACTATCGCGGCGAGGACGAGCTTCACGTGATGGTGTCGGCCATGGGCGCCGCTACTGGAGGCGTCCGTGTCTTCACCGCCACCAGCGGCCCTGGGACCATGCGGGCGATGGAAGCCCTCTCCTGCTGGCCCGGCTATCGACTCCCTCTGGTCTGTGCCTTCATGGGACGGGGCGTGGGCACACCGGCCAACATCCAACCCGATTCGGTGGAGATCTCCTACCTGCTGGAGACGGGCATGATGATCTTCCACGTGGAGAACCCTCAGGATTTCTTCGACATGACCATCGCGGCCTATGCGATCGCGGAGCAACCGGAGGTGCACGTACCGGTGGCCGTGTTCGCCGACGGCTTCTTCGTCACGCACAGCCGGGAGGTGGTCGAGTTGCCTCCGGAGGGCGAGGTGCTTGCGCGATACGATCCCGCAGTGGCACCGGTGCCCGCCAGGGACATGGAGACCGTCGCGGTACGGATGGCCCGGGATTGCCTGGTGATCAAGAGCAACTTCATAAGCTACAACGCCAACGCCAGCTGGCAACAGGAGGTGTGGGCGGCCCAGCACCGGGCGCGCAAGCACATCGACCGGCTGATGGGCGGTTCGGTCGAGGTGCTACACCCCGACGCCGAGAACCTCCTGGTGGCGTCAGGCTCGGCGGCGGCGCAGGCCCGCGTCGCCATGCAGGAAGCGCGCCGGCAAGGCCTCGACGTCGGGTTCGTCAAGATCAAGGTGATACGCCCCTTCCCGGAGCGGGAGGTGGTGCAAGCCTGCAAGAAGGCCAAGCACATCTTGATCCCGGAGTTCAACATGAACGGGTGGTTGGCCCGCGAGGTGAAGTCGCGCGTGGACAACAACTCTAGGATCTTCGCCGGCCCCCGCGTCTTCGCCGGGATGACCATGCCGCCTGAGCTGATACTCGACGAGATGCACAAGCTCGTCGGCGCCCGGACGTAGGGAGGAGAGACCCCATGGATGTGATCAAACCCGCACCGGGCTTCGAAGACATAATGACGCTCGAGTACCAGGAACTCGTCGCCGACGGCCCGTACGGTCGGAGCCTGGGAGTCAAAGACCTCGGGACGTTCAAAGAGCTCATCGAGGACCACCCGCTATGCGCCGGGTGTAACCTGACCCTGTCGTTTCGGCTGCTGCTGGCCTCTCTCCCGAAACCCGAGGACACCCTCATCGTGACCACCGCCGGCTGCTTCGGCGTGATTCACCCCCAGATCGCCCTGCACGCCACGATCGCACCCTTCGGCACGCAGAACGCCTTCGCCTCGGGGCTGACCCGGGCGATGAGGATCCGCTTCCCCGAGAAGCAGAAGGATGTGATCACGATCGGCGGTGACGGCTCGTTCGCCGATATCGGGTTGGCTCCTACCGCCCATTCGTGGTTCCGCGGCGAGAAGTTCGCCTCCTTCATGCTGGACAACGAGTGCTATGCGAACACGGGCGGCCAGGCCAGTGGGATGACACCCGAAGGTGTCGTGCTCAACATGGCCCCCAAGGGCAAGAGCTTCGACAAGATCCCCTTCGTCGAGATAGCCAAGCTCGCGGGGTGCGCGTACGTGGGCACGGTGTCCCCGACGAAGCCGCGCCAAGTCGAGAGCATGGTGCGCCGGGCCATCCTGGTGGCGCGCGAGGTCGGCCCCACCTTCGTGCGGTTGGCCTGCGTGTGCGCGACCAACTACAAACTGACCCCCATCGAGGCCCACCGGAAGTCGAAGGATCTCGTCTCCCAGACCGACGAATACATAACCGAAGCGGCCCGGGAGTATCTCGAGAGTCTGGAAGGTGCGGCGTGAGCATGGAGGCAAGCACCGACCTGCGTGAGCGGGCGAACATCCGCATGTCGGGGCTCGGCGGTCAAGGCCTGGTCACCGCGGCGACGCTCCTTGGTATGGCGGCGGTGAGTGAGGGTCGGTTCAGCACCGTCGTACCGTTCTTCGGGGCCGAGAAGCGCCTGGCGCCCACCGAGAGCTACGTGCGCATCGCTTCGGAGCGCATCCACGAGTGCGGTGAGGTCACCTACCCCGACGTCATCGTCGTGTTCCATGCCGATGTCATCGTGGAGGACAAGTGCTTCACCATGCCGTTCTACTCCGGCTTCCGGAAGGGTGGCTGGCTGGTGATCAACTCGGAAACACCGGTCGTGTCCGACCGGGACCTGGCGAGGCTGGAGGCGCTGGAGGCCCACATCGTCTACGTGCCGGCCGCACAGATCGCGCGGGAGGTCGCGGGAACGGAGCTGGCCTCTAACATGGCCATCCTCGGGGCGCTTGCCGGAGCCACCGGTGTTGCGACGCTCGCGGGGCTCGAGGCCGCTCTGGCTCAGCGTTTCGGGGTGGAGAAGTTCATCGCTTCGGGGACGACGGCCGTTCTCGACGACGTCCTGCGCCGCAAGTATTCCCGCACCAAGGAGCTCATCGACAAGAACATGGCTTCGATCCGAACGGCGTTCGATATGACCAAGAGTCCGGAGAGGTAGAGTAATGTACTATGCCGCTCGCTTGAAACAGGAGAACGACTGCAACGGATGTAGGATATGTATTACTTCCTGTCCGGAGGGGAACGCGATCCGGCTCCTTGTCGACGCCGACGGAGTGAAGAAGGTGGAGGTGGTTGCGCGAAGGTGCAAAGGCTGCGAACTCTGCGTGGAGTTGTGCCCGCGGGAGTCGTTGGAGACTGTGTTGCGATAGGATGAGGTTCAGTCACGCCCGGAGGTGATGGATGCCGGGCTGTTCTGGGTCGCGCGGGGGGCGCGGGCCGGTCTCTCCTCCGCGCGCCGTCGACAGCGTAGTCCTGGAAACGAAGAAAGGACGGAGCTATGGAATTGGTGGTTCGCAAACTCGTGACCATCATCACCGAAGCCAGCCTGGAACGGAAGATCGCCGCCGACCTTCGCGCTCATGGTATACGCGGTTACACGGGGTCTGAAGCGTGGGGGGAAGGTTTCCGGGGTGTACGATCCGGCGAATGGGAGGGCAGCAGGAACGTGCGCATCGATACCGTGTGCAACGAGGGGAGGGCACGGGAGCTCATCCGCCATCTGGAGGAGACCTACTACAAAGACTACGCCATGATCGTCTTCCTCAGCGACGTCGAGGTGACCCGGCCACTGAAGTTCTGAGGTAGTCCTACTTGGGGTGTCGGCCGCGTCGAACACTTCAGGCCCGGCGCCGCCGGGGAGCGACACACAGAGCTCCGAGCTGATGCCCCATCGGGGTCGTGATCACCACGCTGGGGCGTCTGAATCCGTTCCGGGTGCAGATGTCGTAGTGGGTGTGACGGATGCGGAGCGTGTGCCGCGCCGCCCGTCGCTACGATGGCGTGCGGCCTGAGCGCATCGAGCACTGCCGACTCGGGCGGGCGCGCGTCCCGTGCGGCGACTGCGACGGCCGCTGCCGAAGCGGCCAGATGGGGTACAGGCTCGGATGCTCGGTCGCCGGGCGACCCACGGCTTCTATCCCCAGTCACTCACGCACGGCGGTTACCTCCCCGAAGGTCACGACTCGAGCAGGTCGTTTCTCGTCCTGAGCGTCAGATTGTCGTAGGTGTCCTTCTTCTGGAGGCTGGAATCGACCAGATACTCGAGGAACCTGTCTACCGCCGTCGAGCGGTAGCCTTCCTTGGGTGTGACGATGTCGACGTGCAGCCGGAGGCCGGGGCCGTCGAACGGAATGGCGCAGAGCACTCCCGAGGACACATCGTCGATCACAGAGAGCATCGTGAGGACGCTTACTCCGACGCCTTTGGAGACCAAGTCTTTGATGAACGGAACGCTACTCGCTTC
>CAMTXC010000015.1:0-49263 GCA_947085635.1 uncultured Actinomycetes bacterium
CTTCCTCCCCCGCCAGATCATGTAAATTGCGGGATAGATCACCAACTCGAGGAATACAGAAGAAACGATGCCGCCGATCATGGGCGCGGCGATCCGTTTCATCACATCGGCCCCCGCCCCGTAACTGAACATGATCGGCACCAAGCCGGCCAGGATGACCGCTGCGGTCATCACCTTGGGTCTGATCCGCTTCACCGCGCCATACATGATGGCCTCGCGGAGGTCCGTCCGCGTCGCCATCCGCCCTTCCTTCTGCCACTTGTCATAGGCCACATCGAGATAAAGGAGCATCACCACGCCGGTCTCGGCGTCCAACCCGGCCAGGGCGATGATTCCGATCCAGACGGCAATGCTCATGTTGTAATTCAACAGATAGAGGAGCCAGAAAGCGCCCACCAGGGAAAAGGGGACCGCCAAAAGGACGATCATCGTCCTGACGGCGGATTTGGTGTTCAGGTAGAGCAGGATAACAATGAGCAGGATGGTCAGGGGTATGACAACCAGCAGCCTTTCATGGGTCTTCACGAGATACTCGTATTCCCCGCTCCATTCCAGGCGATACCCCTCGGGCAGCTTAACCGCCGCCAACACTTTTTTCTTGGCCTCCTCCACGTAACTCCCGATATCCCGGCCGGAAAAATCCACATAGACATAGGCGGCCAGAAGACCCTCCTCGCTCTTGATCGCCGTGGGACCCTTTTCAATGGAAATGTCAGCGAGCTGCCCCAGGGGTATCTGAGCCACGGATGAGGCCGCTCCGCCCATGGCGCTCGCGCTGCCGGACATGCTGATGGGGACGAGGATGCGTTTAATTTTCTCGACATCGTCGCGGAGTTCTCGCAGGTACCGGATGTTGACGGAGTACCGCTCCCGTCCCTCTACAGTAATCGTCTGAGTCATGCCCCCCAGGGTGGTGGCGATGACCTCCTGGACGTCTCCGATGGCGAGTCCGTAGCGGGCAATCTGTTCGCGCTTGGGGTGGATATCGAGAAAATAGCCCGTAGTCAATCTTTCCGCATAGGCGCTCCTCGTCCCGGCGATGCCCTTTACCGCCTGTTCTACTTCGAGGGCGACCTGCTCCACCCGCTCCAGCTTCGGACCGAGTACCTTCACCCCGACGGGGGTCCGGATGCCGGTGGCCAGCATATCCACCCGGGCCTTGATGGGCATTGTGAAGGAGTTCGCCACGCCGGGAATGAAAAGCGCGTCGTTCATTTCGTCCTTGAGCTTTTCTACCGTCATGCCGGGCCGCCACTCGGATTCCGGCTTGAGATTGATCAGGGTCTCGAACATCTCCAGCGGCGCCGGGTCCGTGGCCGTTTCCGCCCGCCCGGCCTTGCCGAATACCTGGGCCACCTCGGGAAAACGCTTGATGATGCCGTCCTGAATCTGGAGCAGTCGTGAGGCCTCCGCAATGGTGATGGCCGGAACAGTAACGGGCATGTAGAACAGGGTTCCTTCGTAGAGGGGCGGCATGAACTCGGTCCCCAGCTTCTGATAAGGATAGATGGTAAAAGCCATGATGATCAGGGCCAATACAATCACCGTTTTCTTGAAGCGAAGCGCCAGGACGACCACAGGCGTGTAGATCATGTAGAGGAAAATACTGATCGGATGTCTCTCTTCCGGCCGGATCTTGCCGCGGATAAACATGGTCATCAAGAGCGGCGAGAGGGTAATGGCCAGAAAGGCCGCGAACAGCATGGCAAAGGTCTTCGTATAGGCCAGGGGGATAAAGAGCCTCCCCGCCTGTCCCTGCAGGGTGAATACGGGCAGGAACCCGACGGTGATGACCAGGAGGGCGAAAAAGAGCGAGGGGCCCACTTCCTTGGCCGCGTTGATGATCACCTCCACCCGTTCGCCCACACGACCGCCATGTTCCCACTCATCCAGCCGCTTATGGGCATTTTCCACCATGATGACGGAGGCGTCCACCATGGCCCCGATGGCAATGGCAATCCCGCCCAGGCTCATGATATTGGAGGTGACGCCCAGGTAGAACATGCAGATGAAGGAGATGAGGATCGCCACGGGCAGGGTCAGAATGACCACCAGCGCGCTCGGGAAATGGAAAAGAAAGACGATACAGACCACGCTTACGGCAATCGTAAGCTTGATGATCTTGTCCTTAAGGGTGCCGATGGCCCGGTTGATCAGATCGGTCCGGTCATAGGTAGTGACGATATTAACCCCTTTGGGCAGGCTGGGAGCGATGTCATTTTTGATCTTCTCCTTAACGCGCTCGATCACGTTGAGGACATTTTCTCCAAAGCGGACCACCACGATGCCCGCCGCCACCTCTCCCTTCCCATCGAGGTCCGCCACTCCCCGTCTCATCTCTGGACCGAGCTGGACGGTGGCAATGTTCTTCAGCAGGACGGGCGTTCCTCCGGAGGTCGTCGCCACGGCAATATTTTCCAGATCCTCAATATTTTTCAGGTAGCCCCGCCCCCGGATCATGTACTCGATCCCCGAGAGCTCTACGATCCGCCCCTCCACGTCGAGGTTGCTTTTCCGCACCGATTCCATGACCTTCATGAGGGGAATATTGTAGCCAAGCAGTCTCGTGGGATCGATGTTTATCTGGTATTGCTTCACGAACCCGCCCAGGCTCGCTACCTGTGATACCCCCGGGACACTTTCCAAGGCCAGCTTGATATTCCAGTCCTGAAGCGACCGGAGTTCCGCCAGGTTCTGCTGACCCGTTTCATCCACCAGGGCATAGGAAAACCCCCAGCCCACGCTTGTCGCATCGGGTCCCAAGACCGGGTTGACCTCCGCGGGCAGCTTGTTGCGGACGGACTGGAGATACTCCAGGACCCGGCTCCGGGCCCAGTAGATATCCGTTCCCTCTTCGAAGATCACATAGATGAATGAACTCCCCAGAAAGGAAAAGCCCCGCACCACCTTGACCTTCGGCGCCGAAAGGAGCGTGGAAGTAATGGGGTAGGTAACCTGGTTTTCCACCAGGTCCGGGCTCCGTCCCAGCCATTCGGTGTAGATGATGACCTGGGTGTCGCTGAGATCGGGAATGGCGTCAAGGGGGGTATTTTTCAACGCCCACAAGCCCCAAGCGGAGAGAAAAGCCATCATGAGGAAAACGAAAAACTTGTTGCGGGCGCTATACTCAATAATTTTCGGGATCATTTTTTCGCCTCGAGCCCCAGAGGCTTCACACCCTTGAGCTGCGCCTCCGAATCAATCAGGAAGGTGGCGGACATGGCCACCCGGTCTCCCGCCTTCAACCCTCTCCTAACCTCCCGCCATCCCTCCACGCCCATTCCCCGTTCGATCTCCCGGGGTTCAAATATTCCCTCCCCCTTGTCCACATAAACGATCTGACGGAGCCCCGTATCGATAACGGCATTTTCCGGGATGGAGAGCCTCTTCCCCAGGTCGATCTTAAGCTCCACATTAGTGAACATCTGAGGCTTTAATCTCCCCTCGGGGTTGGGGATGGTGAACCTTACCTTTGCCGTCCTGGTCTGGGCGGACAAAGCAGGATAGATATAATCTACAACTGTTACAAAATCGCGACCGGGCAGATAACTCAGCCCAATCCTCGCCGCCTGGCCGATCTTTATCAGGGGAAGTTCATATTCATAGATATCGGCAATTACCCACAGGTTAGAGAGATCGGCAATGTCGAAGAGCTTTTCGCCGGGCATGATCCGCATCCCCTGGACGGCCATTTTCTCCAGCACATGACCGTTCACCGGGCTGAAGATCGCGAGGGTTCTAATGGGTTTTCCTGTCTCTTCAATTTTCCTGATCTGTTCTTCCGAGATGTCCCAAAGGCGGAGTCTCGCCCGCGCCCCCTCGATAATGGTCTCGGCATCGCGAGCGAGCATGCGGTTAAGATCGGAAGCGGGGCTTGGGGCGCCGGACCCGGTCTGCCACTTGAGCAATCCCAGGAATTCCTGCTGCGTGGCCACCAGTTCCGGGCTGTAAATCTCGGCCAAGGGTTGACCTTTTTTGAGGTACTGGCCGGTCTGATCCACATGAAGTTTTTCTATCCAGCCTTCAAACTTCGAATTGATCGTCGCCAGGCGCCGTTCGTCATACTCGATTCTTCCTACCGTCCGGATAATCTTCTGAAAGGCCCGGATCGCGACTTCTTCCGTCTTGACCCCCATCAACTGCTGTTTTTCCAGGGGTATTTCCAGTTCCGGGGGCGGGGCTTCTTGGGCCTCCTTGCTTTCCGGCCCGCCGGGGGTCAGAGCAGTGGAGGTCTCCTGGTTGTCAGCCGTTTTTTTCGCTACGGTCGATCCGGAAAAGTATTGCCGGATCGACCGTAAAAGGTCAGCCGAATAATTGGGCGCCAGGAAATAAATGATCAGCGCTGTAGTTAATATCAAAGAGCTTGATATGATTATCAGGTTCCTTTTTCTCAAGTGTCCTCTCCTTTCCAGTCCCCTCTACAGGTGATTTCAGCCCCTCTGCCGTGATGGACTCCAGGCGGGCGATGGCCTTTTCCCGCTCCGCGTACTGACTCCAGTAAAGGGTTTCATACTCCAAGAGGAATTTCAGTCGGCTGATCACCGTAATAGCCTCCACCCGGCCGGTGCGGTAGCCCGCCAAGGCCGCCTCGAAATCACGCTGAGTCTTTGGTATCAGGCCTTCTTTGTATAGTTCCATCAGTTTATCAGCGGCCAGAATCATGGAATAATTGTCCTGGATGGCCGAGGCGATCATCAATTTAATCCCTTCGGTCTCCCGCTGTGCTTCGGTGACCGATGCCTTTGCTTCATTTACTCCCTCTCTCTGCTTTGTTTTATAAAAGATGGGTATGTTAACCTGGGTGGTAACGCTCCACATATCGGGGAACTGGGAGCTTCGGGCATAGTAATTGGCGGTAACGGTGATGTCGGGGTAATATTCCCGCTGGGCCATCTTTACCTTGGCTTCCGCGCCGGCCAGCATCCTCTCCCGGGACCTGATCTCGGGGGAGCGTTCGTGAGCCAGCCGGACAAGCTCATCACTGGTTTGATTAAAACGACTGGCGGTGATCGCTCCCGGTTTCCCCAGGTCGCCATTAGACTTCCGTCCCAGGGCGGCGATCAGCATGGCCTCGAAAGCCTGGAGCTTCTGCTGCAACATCAGTTCCCGTTCCCGGAGCATGTACCTTTCCGTCTGGGCCATTAACAATTCCTGCTGGGGGCCCATTCCCGAGGAATAACGGGCGTAGGCTGCATCTTCCACGGCGGCGAAGAGACGGACGCGGTCCTGAATCAGACTGATGTTTTTGTGGCTGAGCAGGATATCCCAGTAAAGCTCTTTCACCCTGGCCGCAATTTTCAGCCGTAAGGCCTCCACCGAGGCCCCCAGGCCCTCGGCGTCGCGGGTGGCCATTTCCGCCTTCAAGGGCAGCTTCCCGGGATAGGGAAACATCTGCGAGGCGGAGAACATCCACTGGGAGCCTCCCATATCCGTCTCTGTTCCGAAGGTGTAGAGGTATCTGGCGCCTTCGTTCTGATAGCCCGCCATTACCATGGGATCAGGCAGGCTTTTGGCCTGGGGGATCTTAAATCTGGCTGCCGCCGCCCGGGCCTCGAGGGCCTGGATTTCCGGGTTATTCTTCAGGGCTTCGGCAACCAGTTTTGGTAAAACCAGCTCTTCCGCGAAGGCGCCGGAAATATTTCCGGCTGCCGCCAGGCCCAGGAAAGATAAGACAACAAAGTACCTTCGCCAGGCACTCCCTTGCGGCCGGATTGAACCTTTGCCCAGGTGGGTCGCTTCTCTATTTGGCATCGACCGTAAGCCTCAGGGTGGTTGTTTTGCCGGCCCTGGTTACCCGGAGGGAGACATTCCAGGAACCGGACATGTTAAGTTTCATAACGGCATGGTAAAGCTTATCCTTCAATTCACCCTCGGCCTTGTAGTTCATCGGGGGCATTCCCGGCATGGCCGGCATGGAATATTCAATTAATACCCTGGCGTCCGTCACCGGGCTTCCGGCGGCATCCTTTATTCCTATCTTAACCTTGTTATCCCCCACTACCGGCGGGTTCCGGTCAATGGAAATATCGAAGCTGTATTCACCGGCGGTCTTCTTTATCTCGTACTCTTTCGCCTGAGCAAAACCGGCGACTAAAAGCACGAGCATACTGATGGTCAGGATCTCCTTCATAATTTATTTCTCCTTTCTGGGTTATATCCTACTGTTATAGTAGATTTGCGAGTATGGCGTTTACCATAAACATAAAGTTATTCCTTGTCAATTAATACGCGGACCCTTTTCCGCTACTTTACCTTGCGGTCGTTGTTTGCGGCGTCCTATATACTAGCAACTGTTATGCCAATGGATAAATACAAACGTTCGCTCAGACAACGATCTGTTATTATTAGTTATATTATTGGTTGTCGATCTTTACACCGGAACAGCTTCTCCATCAGGTGCGAGATATTCCCCCATGATTGTGCTGATAATCAGGGATAATGGGAATTATTTTCGCACCAGGCGTATGGAGTATCCCCCCCAAGGCTTCAGAGAGATCCGACGGCTCACAGCCCGGCGGCTCGCATCCGTGGAAACGGAACGTATACATTGTGACATCGTAACTGCTCAGGTGGATAGACTGAAGGCTGAAGACTGAAAGAGAGAAAAAGGGGACAGATTTATTTTTGCCTATCAATTCACTCCACCCGTGAAGGGGTCAGTTCTAACATTCCTGCATCCCGTTGCCGTCATCCGCGCTTTTCGTGGTTCGTTCATACGCCTCGATTTGGCGCACGGCCCGGCTGAGCGTCAGGGTCTGCGACAAATTTATGGGTAGAGCGGTTGTTCTCCCCTCTTTAGCAAAGAGGGGCCGGGGGAGATTTGACGGACAATAAATAACCTTTTGTTTTTATTACAAATCCCCCCTACCCCCCTTTTCGAAAGGGGGGATGAGTCTCTGCAAGAATAGGATACCCACATTTTTGTCGCACACCTTGAGCGTCATCTAATGGACGCCGAAGAAGTCGCCAACCTCACCTTGCCATTCAACCGACATGTTCGACTGCTCCCGCGCCATCGACATGAACTCACCTATAACCCGCAATGGCGACCAATGACGATCGATTGTTGGAATGTGAGAACTGACCCCAATGTGCATCTGCCTTCCGTTACGCTGAGTGAGTGCTGAAAAAATTCTCATCTCCTCTGACTAATCGGGCAATGGTGGGAAGAAAATCCGCGCAATCCGATCTTGTGCACTCTTTTAGGATAATCCCTACAACAAGTTAATTACCTTATATTACGAATGGTTATCATGGGAAACAGCGACGCTTTGCCCGGTGGCATAGCAGTTGCTTTCAGTTTATTCGGATGATCATTATGACAGTTTGAGGGGTCTGAAATAGGAAAAGCGTAAAAAAATCTTTTCAGGTAAATTGGGGGGAGTTATGAAAAGCCAGATCATTAAAACAGACTATCAGATGATCGATGAAATATGCCAACGGATGGGCTGGGGGAAAAACAAAACCATTGACCAGATAAAGCACAACGGTTTTCCCGCAGTAAAAATAGGCCGGGAATACAGGGCGACAGAGATTAAAATTCAGGAATGGTTGAATAGAAAGATCGATGAAAAATATGTGTCAAGCCCTGAAATGGATCAATTAAGTATCAGTTAAGCACCGTAACGCACCTACTAAACCCTACTAGCAGCACACCCCCAAATCTCCCTTTATAATTCCCATACGGAAATCCACAGGTAGCCAGAAAAAGGCGGCGATGAAGAAGTGAGCACCTCAGAAACGAGGCTGGACTTGGAACGGCAGATGTTAATAGATCCCCTCACTGAAGGAATGACGCAAATAGAGGCGTGCCAAATTGTGCGGGTGGATCGGCAATATCTCTCCGGAGAGTTCATGGAACATCCAAATTTAAAGAGTTTTTGCGGATATCTTTGATCGTTTGGGCGTTTCGGATGATTTCGCGACCTGTAACCAGTTGCGAATTCTCAATGGGATCTCCTTCCGGCAGCAGCCGTCTGATGAAAGAAAGGAGGTGGGGAAGAATGAAAAGGCCGGGTCAACAGTAGTGTTTTTTAGCGGCATTTCCCTTGGTGTGTGCAGGATACGCATCAAAGGAAACCAAAGTTAAATGTCCGAAGTGGGGCGCGAAATTTTCTCTCTCATCCGTTTCGAGCAAAAGCCCTGAAACTTTTGAAGGTTATGTGAATGACGCACGATGGCTCGATAAAGTGAGGAGGCGGGAGAATGAGAAAACTTCTCGATTATTTTTCTGGAGGAATACTGGAGGAATACGATGAAAAAACATTATGGACTGTCAATAAAGCTGGCAACTCTCGTTATTGCTTCTCTGGGCTTGTTTCTCTTCGCGACCATCGCAAGCGCGACAGTAATCAAGGCCAGTGGCTGGGTTGGAACGAAGACAACAGTAGCGGGATCAAACCGATTTGCTCCGTTGGGGCAGCTTTATCCCCAAAAGGGGATGGCCACTTACGAATTCACCGAAGTGCGAGGAAGGTTGCGGTTCGAGCTCATACCGAGCGAAGTCGCCGGAGTTGTGTGGCACAACGAAATCGATTACAACTTTGGCGGGCAGGCCTACCAAACCGGAAGGGGCCTGGGCGGCGGCCTCAGCTCGGACACCACCAACCTCGAAACCAAGCAGCTTTATCTTTACTTCAAAGTTCCGAGCCTGAACCTGAAAGCGACGGTCGGCATTGACTGGATCACGGACGATTTTGACTGGGTCGTTATCGGCAATGACGCTGCCGGGTTCCAGTTCGACTACGCAACTGCCGGGACAAAAGCCAAGTTCGGCGCATACCGGTTTTGGGATCCGAACATCAAAGGCGTGACTGACAGTGTGGATTTCTTCATGCTGTCCGGCAGCAAGCAGTTGTCCCCGACATCAAGAATCGGTGCGGCCGGGTATTGGCTCAAGGATGGGTCCGGCGCTGACGGCAGCGGCCTCCTCTCTCAGCAGGTCGTCGCGGCGAACGCCTTCGCCAACTTAGGGTTCAATGCAGCCACCGGTAACAAGGCCCTTATCCCAGCGGGCATCAAATACGATCTGAACTCCTACTTCGCGGGCATCTTCGGTGATGTCACTATCGGCCCGGTCAAATTCGACGCCTGGGGCGTATATAACTTCGGGAAGGTCGATCAGCCGGGGAGAGATAGTATCGATATCAGGGGCTTCGCAGCGGATGTGCGGGCCAGCGTGAAGACCAAGGCAGCGGCGCTGTCCCTGGACGCTCTGTATGTCAGCGGCAGCACAAAGGACGCCGATAAGGAGTTCGGTTTCACCAACAGTGCATTGTATTCGGTAGTTTCCAACTTCAACTTTCGGCAGGGGATGATGATCCTGCTCCCTGACGGCGATGACTACTCTTACTCTTCTGCGTACGCCTCCAACGTTTCGAACATCTACGAAGACCGTTTTCTCGGCGTTACGGGTCTTTTCGGCAACGCAAGGTTCCCCCTGCCGGGCAATTTCTCCGGCAAGATAGGTTTGGGAACAATGTATTCTGCGGAAAAACGCGCAGTGAACGGAAACAGCTACATGGGGACGGAGGTGAACGGGACGCTGCGCTATGCCATAAACCCGCACACCTCCATCAGCCTCAATACTGCCTATGCCTTTACGGGCGATTTCTATAAAGTATCGGCTGCACAAGCTTTGGCGTCCACAAAAGGCGTTAAGGCAAACACCGATCCGGATAACGTATCCTATACCACACTTGTCTTCAGAGTGAATTTTTAGGGGTCAAGCCGGGTGTGCGACAAAAATGTGGGTATCCTATTCTTGCAGAGACTTATCCTCCTTTGGAAAAGGGGGGCAGGGGGGATTTCTAATAAAAACAGGAGGTTATTTATTATCCGTCAAATCTCCCCCAACCCCTCTTTGCTAAAGAGGGGAGAAAACCGCTCTACCCATAAATTTGTCGCAGACCCGGTCAAGTCTGATCGGTTTTCCGAAAGATGATCCCCGCGCCCGTGGGGATGAAACCGGTAAACCAGGAGGAGAGAGGTGAAAAAACTGTTGGTCGTTCTACTGTCGCCGGGCCTGATCTTAGCCTTCCTCATGACAGCGTCGGCCGCGGACGTGAACTACTATTTCGGCAAGGTAGCAGCGTTTGACTCCGGCGCCAACAAAAGAGATTTCGTCGCCTCGGGCGCCTATATCAAGGCCAAGGTGGATCTGGGACCGGCGTATGTCGGCATCTCGGCCCTGTACTCCTCCGGCGGCGAGGGGAGCGACAAAACCATGGTAAGGACCGGTCCTCAGAGCCAGGACTTGCACGCCGGCCTGCTCCTGGGCAATGATGCGCTCCGGATTTGGGAAGCCTCGGGTGGCAATGGCGGAACGAAAGGTGTGACTCCCTTCGACGGCGACAAGACCAGTTCGGTGAGGTACAGCGTATTCGGCGGTTTCAACATGACGCCGAAACTGAATGTCAGGGTAATGTTAGCCACGGCTACACGCAACAAGGGGTCCGCTAAATATGTTTCCAAATCCATGTGGACCGAATTCGACATCACTGCCAAGTACGAGATCTACGACAACCTGTCCTATATGGTAGGCGCCGGTTATCTCTGGACCGGCGATTACTTCAAGGGAGACACCTCTGCCGGCGTGGTCGGCAGCGACTACATCCTGATGCACAGGCTGTCCCTGAGCTTCTAAGGCGATATGCTTCAGAGGGATTTCAGATTATAACGGCCCCAGGGAGAGATCCCTGAGGCCGTTATTATTGGCGCACACGGCCGGAGGGGGGCAGGGGTAAGACCGGATGAGAACCGCCCGCCGTGTATGGCCTCGTATGATGCCCGGAGATGCGGGAGGGCGAAGGCCGTGAGACCTTTTCCTGTCCCGATTTGACTGATATTGAGACGGTAGTGCAGCCACGGCAATAAATGTTTTTTATCGCGCTGATTATGGTAGAATGCCTTGAGCTTCGGCTCAACATATTAAACACTGGCAACCAACTAACAGACACTATCAAAGCATGAGCAACGTTTGTAGAAAATGCGGGCATTGCGCAGATTTGATTGACCTATTTGCTGGAGTAATAGCGGGAGGATTTGAGAATGGTCAAAGACGGGGCGGATGGAGAAAAAATATCAGGGAATAGGCACTGGGGACGGGGAACCGGCAATAGCTTGAAACTTTCCCTTGCCGCCTGCTGCTTGCTGTTTGCTACTTTTATTTCCCCTGCCCTTGCGCAGGACAAGATCGGCATTACGCCTTTTAAGGTGTTCGGCCCCCATGAACTTCAGTATATGCAGGATGCGGTTCCGCACATGCTTTTCAGCAGACTCCCTTACAGTGCGAAAGAGGTTTTGGGAAAGGATGCCTTGAAAGAGGCGTTAAAGGGCTTTGAAAATAAGGATGAGTTTGCACAAGCGAGAAGAATCATGGACGCCGGGGATTATCAGTATCTTGTCACCGGCGCCTATACAAAGATGGGGGATGCCTTTTCCCTCGATGTAAAGGTTTTGAAAAAAGGCGGGACAGATTTTAAAGCCTTTTACGTGTCCATGGATAAAGAAAGCAAGATTTTTACAGCGGTAGAAGATATTTCCCGGCAGGTTGCGGTTTTTATTGCAGAGGGAGGTCCCGCGCTGAAAGGTGTAACTAAAGATATAGCTGCAACTGCTGCTGCTAAAGATACAGCCGCAACCAAAGATATGAAAAAAGTGGAAAAAGCCTTCAAAAGACTGAAGCCCGTAGAACTGAATTATTCGCCCACGGCAGGGATATGCCTTGCGGATATAGACGGTGACGGGAAGAAAGAGTTGATAACGGGAGGGGCCAGTACGATATATGTTTACCGGATAGGCGATGCCAAGCTGAATCTGCTTCGCAGTTATAATCTTAAGGGATATGAGATATTATCCATCAATGCCGGCGATTTCAATAAAAACGGTAAGGAAGAACTCTATGTGACGGCGTTGCATTTGGGCGATGCGGTGACAGTCGTCTTCGAAGGAACGCAAGGCGACAATCTCCGACAACAAAGCGAAACCGACTGGTATGTCAGGGTAGTAAACCATCCGTCGGAGGGAGAACTGTTGCTGGGGCAAAAGATGGGCAAGAACGACGCCTTTTACGGAGAGATATACCGACTCGGCTACAACGCGTCAGGCATTTTCGCAATGACCCCTTTTGAGTTAAAAGGACAACGCAATCTATATCAGATTCAGCCTATAAGATATAAAGGCCAAAATGCGCTCGCATTTTTTGACGATGGCGATTTTTTGAAAATAATGGATGGAAAAGGAAAGGTGCTGGAGCGCCTTAAAGAACGATACGGCGGCTCTATGCAGGGTATTTTCAGAGAGGTTTACGAAGAGAGAGGGGAAAAGTTTTCCCCTCTCTTTCAGCGCATGATAAGAGTTGCAGGCGAAGATACGGATTCACTCTATGTCTTGAAAAACGAAGGGAGCAGATTTTTTGCGAGGTTTAAGAAGTTTGACAGGGGACAGGTGGCTTATCTTAAATTTGATGAAATAAATTACAAAGAAGCTGATATCTCTGAGATGATTGACGGATACTTATCCGATTTTGCGGTGGACATAAAGGGCGGCGAAATTTATGTGAGCGTGGTGACAGAAAACAAGGAAGGAAGGATTATAATCTTTCAAAAGGGAAATACACGCTGAGTGCTGAAAAAATTCCCGAATAAAGGGCAATTGAGGGATAAAAATAGATAAAAATAGGGACAGATACAATACTGTCCGGTACGTAATTTGCGTGGATTGAGGGACCATAGCGGAAGGTGCGGGGAAAGGCAACAGTAATAGAATGTGAGGGATACAAGGTGGCAGCAGGTTTTGGTCAAGGTTGCGGCTGCTAAAAGGGGTAGGTAAAAAGGCGCACCAATCCCTTTCGGGTCAGAAGGGTAAGCTTCGCCTTATAGATTTTCAGACATTTGGTTTGAGTTTCTCGATATGTCGTTCCAATTCCTCATCGCTGGCCCAACCCATGAAGTTGAGCGAGATCATTTCGAAGGTTCTTTTCGTAGGTTTTCGACCTGTCCAGAATGATGCGCTTCCGGCTGCCGATCCGCCGCATCCGCAAGAAATGACTGCCAATCCTCAATAAGACCCATTAAATTTCGGCCTTCAACCAGGATATCCGTTTCGGTCTTGCCGATATGATAGGCGGCGCTCGAGCAGGGATAGTCCCAAGCTTCCTTGACTATGCCTGCTCGCACGGGAGTTGTTTCCACGTAATGCGCGGCAGCCATCAGGTGGCGCGCATCCAGCACACAAGAACCGAATCTCCCCTGAAAAAGATAACCGCGCACGCCATCCGAAAAATTCTTCATGCGGGGTAACTACTCAGGTTCAAAGTTAAAAGGTTGACGGTTCACTGTTAAACTGAGAAAGAGGCTTGTTTCGCTAAGTCCTGTGAATCAGGCTTACATATGGCTGGTCCAGTTGTTCCTGTTTTCATGAAAACATGGGAAGCATGACCCCACCGTTATTGGAATAACCGTGAACCATGAACCGTGAACCGGATAACCTGAGTAGTTACCATGCGGGTATATCTTCTGTGGGCTTCTCCAAAACCTCGGGTAAAAGATGTGTCTTCTCCGGGCACAGCGATGAAGTGAACATGATTTGTCATGAGACACCAGGAGAGAATTTCTACCCCGATTATGACATCATCGCTTTGCTCGTTCTGTCCAACGAAAAGAGCAATGTCATCGAGGATTTCCCGGCACATCACCTCTGGATGCCGTGAAGGCGCTGTAGAGCGGCATGAAGGTGATTTTCTGTTCCGGCAGATCGGCAAAGGGTCGGTCGGAAAAGACCAGCGCCTTGCCGCACTCCGGGTATGCGGCCATGAACAGATGCAGGCTTTTCAGGCTGCCGGTGGCGCCGCTTTTCACCTCCACCGGATGAATCCTGCCATTCAGAACAGCCAGATAATCCACCTCGGCAGAACTGCTCTTGGCCTGTCGATCCCAGTAATACAGGCTTCCGTTTTGCGAGATGAGCATCTCCTGCCCTACGAACTGTTCCGCCATGGCGCCGCGATAGATGGCAAGCAGATCGCCCCTGGCATACTCCACGTCATCCGGCATGCCGGACAGAGAACGCATCAGCCCCACATCCAGCAGCAGCGCCTTGAATATCTTTGCCGAAGCGCTCGCCCCCAGCGGCAGGCCGGAGGGATCGACGGATGGAACTCTGCGCGCAACGTGCGCAAGGCAGAGGGCCTCAAACGCCTTCTTCAGGGTCGGGCTGGCATACCCTTCGCCCAGCCGTGCATATTTAATCTGTTGCCCGACAGTCTGCGCCAGCGAGGTAAAAACCGAGTCGAGGCAGTAACGGTCAACCTGGGGGGTATATTTGGCAAAATCCATCCGGTATGATTCCACAATCTCCCACTGAACCTCGAAGGCGTCACGCAAAGAGCCGCCTTCCGCGTAAGCCTTGACGGCCGCCGGCATTCCGCCGATGAAAAAATAGCGCTTCAGTTCGTCGCGGAGAAGTTCATGCACGGCAGGGGTTATATCGCCCGGATTGCCGAGTGCGGCGGCGCTTGCGGGAGCGTTGCCGATCGCCTCCAGATATTCGGCGAAACAAAGAGGATAGAGGTTGAGAAACTGGATTCTACCGACAGGAAAGGAGGCGTCCTTGAGCGCGAACTCCAGGAGTGATCCGGCGGCCACGACATGCAGCTCGGGCATTTCCTCGTAAAAATAGCGCAGGGCGGTTATGGCGCGCGGACATGCCTGGAGTTCATCGAAGAAGAGGAGGGTTTTCCCCGGCGTGATCTTCTGTCCGAGCAGCACCTCCAAGTCTGCGCAGAGGCGCGCCGCGCCGAGATCGCCCTCGAACAGCCTGCGCAAGGGAGGATTGCGCTCCAGATCTACCAGGACGAGGGATTCAAACCGGTTTTTCCCGAATTCCTTCAGCGACCAGGTTTTGCCGACCTGTCTGGCCCCTCTCAATATCAGCGGCTTGCGCCTGGTCGCGTCCTTCCATCGCCGGAGTTCTTCATCAATGAATCTACGCATTGAGTACCTTATTAATCGCAAAATTAAAAATACAAGGGTATTATACTTATTTTGAATTAAATTTACAAGCTAAAATATCACGCGTGAATGTTGATTGATTGTTGGAATGTGAGAACTGACCCCGGATCACGGATCGGGATTGATCTTGTATTCCTTCAGCTTGTTCTGGAGGGTGCGGCGATTGATGTCCAGGATTTCCGCTGTCTTCGTGCGGTTCCCCTTGGCCTCTTCCAGCGTTCTGATGATCAGCGCCCTTTCCATTTCGGCCAGGCTGACCCCGGAGGGAAAGTGGAATTCTTCATCCTCCTCGCTCGCTGACGAGGTCCGGATCGGAGGGGGTAAATCAACGGGAAGGATGAAGGCTTCCCTCGCCATGATTACGGCTCGCTCCAGGCAGTTTTCCAATTCCCGGATGTTGCCCGGCCAGTGGTAACGGACCAGCATGTCCAGCGCCTTGTCCGAGATGCCCTTCAAGGATTTCTGGTTCTTCTCCTGGTAGCGGGCCAGGAAATGCTCCGCCAGGGGGGGGATGTCCTCCTTCCGTTCCCGGAGCGGCGGCAGCAAAATGGGAAGCACATTCAGACGGTAATAAAGATCCTCCCGGAAACGCCCCTCTCTTACCTCCCTTTCCAGTTCCCGGTTCGTGGCGGCGATGATCCGGATATCCACTTCTACCGTCCGGGCCCCTCCCAGGGGTTCGAACTCTTTTTCCTGGAGGACCCGCAGGAGTTTGATCTGGATGGACGGGCTCATCTCCCCCACTTCGTCCAGGAAGATGGTTCCCCGGTGGGCAAGCTGGAATCTCCCCGCACGGCGGGAAACGGCGCCGGTGAAGGCGCCCTTCTCATGACCGAAGAGTTCACTTTCCAGGAGCGTCTCCGGCAGGGCGGCGCAGGAGACCTTGATAAAGGGCCCGGCGGCACGGGCGCTGTTGTGGTGAATGGCGTTGGCCACCACCTCTTTGCCGGCGCCGCTTTCCCCCATAATCAAGACAGTGACGTCCGTCGGCGCCACGAGGGAAAGGGTATCCAGCAGGGTCTTCATGGCCCGGCCCCGGCCGATGATTCGGGAAAAATTGAAGCGGTCCCCCAGGCGTTCCTTCAGCGCTAAATTCTCTTCGCGGAGCTGATAATGCTCCAGGGCCTTTTCGATGAGGAGCTTCAATTCCTCAATATCCAGCGGTTTCGTCAGATAATCCCAGGCCCCGGCCTTGAGCGCCTCCACCGCGGTCTTTACCGAGGCATAGGCCGTCATGATCAGGACGGGTACGAGCGGGCTTATCTTCCTTATTTCCGTCAGCGCCTCAATTCCGTCCATCTCGGTCATGCGGATGTCCAGGAGGATGAGGTCAAAGGCCTCCTTTTCCACGGCTCGCAGGGCTTCCAAACCGTCTGCCGCCTCCGTCACGGCATATCCTTCTTCCTTCAACACGGCCCGCAGCATGATCCGATGGCTTTCTTCGTCATCCACGACGAGTATCCGGGGTTTTTCTTTCATGTCCGCTCCCTATCCTTAACCAGCCCGGTGCTGAAAGAACCTTCGCCGACCCTATCCACGGGCAGGCGCATCCGGATAGTCGTCCCCGCGCCTGGTTTGCTCTCTACCCCGATGTCGCCCCCATGGCTTTCAACGATCTGGTGAACTATCGCCAACCCCAAACCGGTCCCCGTCCTCTTCCTGCTGAAGAAAGGCTCAAAAACCTTTTCCAGGTCCTCCTCCGGGATGCCGGACCCCGTATCGGCAACGGCTACCGCGACGGCCGGCGGAGGACCGCTCCGGTATAGACTGATGCGGAGATTCCCCCCTCCCTCCATCGCATCGAGGGCATTGAGAAGGAGATTGATAAATACCTGCGCCATTTGGTCGCGGTCCACGGAAACCGCCGGCAGGCCCGGCTCGTACTCCCTGGAGACCGCCACCTGGCGGGCCGCAAGCTCGGGGGCCAGGATTTTCAGGGCCTCCTCGGCAATATTCTCCAGTGATTGCGGCTCCCGGTGGGGTTCCTTCGGCCCTGCAAACCTCAGAAGTTCGGTGATCACTCGATTTAACCGGTCCACCTCCTTGACCATAACAGAGGCAAACCCCAACTCTTCTTCCTGCCCCTTAAAACGTTTCACGAAATACTGGGCGAATCCCCTGATGGAGCTTAGAGGATTGCGAATCTCATGCGCCACACCCGCCGCCAGCCGCCCCAGGGAGGCCAGACGCTCGCTGCGGCGCACCTTTTCCTGGAGATCACGTATCTCCCTAAGGTCTTTAAGCAGCAGCACCGACCCCAGTTCCCCGCCCTTCCCGTCGGTCAGGGGCGTCACACTGAGGCTGAGCGGAACCGCGCCCTCCCGGCCTCTCCTGATCTCGATTTCCCGGTCCCGCAGGACGGTCTGGCCACCTGTGCCAGGGAACAGACCCTCCGCCTCCCGGCCTAGTACCTCCGCTATTTTCCGGCCCTCCAGGGCCTCCCGTCGGGCGCCGATAATTTCGCCGGCCTGACGGTTCAGCGTGACGATCTTGCCATGTTGGTCCAGGGAGATGAGGCCGTCGGCCATGCTCTCCACGACGTTTTCCGTGTAGGTCTTCATCCGGTCCAACGTTCGATCCACGAGATAGTAGTTCTGAACAATGAAGATGAAGTAGAGGGCGCCCGTACCCAGCGCTACAAGGATCGCCCCCATCAGGAGGGTATGGCGCCTGTCCTCCCGGCTGACGGCTTCAAAGGTTGTCAGGCTGAGACCCAGGGCGATCATTTTATCCTCCGCCCACCGGCGTATCGGCCCCTCTTGCAAGGCCGCTTTTGCCTCCTTTCCCGGTGGCAACGAAGGATGGGTCTGGTAGGAAAAGGGCCGGAAGGGTTGAATGATTTCAAATACCCGCCCCTGACCGGACTCCTGCCGGTAGCGCGTGACCAAACCCCGCTCCTTCAAAAGGAGCCGGAGGGACGAGACCCCGGCGATCTTGTCTGCGGCCGGGCCGGCCATCTGACTGGCGGCGACAATGAGCCCCTCCTGATCAAAAATGATGATCGTGGCTATTTCCGGTTCGCGGGAAACCTCCTCCACCAGTTTTTGCAGGCGAACAGGGTCGGGGGGGCCGGAAGGGCGGTCCGCGCGGATGCTGGCCTCTATGGCGCGGATGACGACCAGGCCGTCCCTTAGCAGGGATTCTTCCATCCGGACCCGCTCTCGGCCCATGTTCCGGTAGGTGGAAACGGCGATGACCAGCAGCAGGGTAAGGACGGCGGCCAGGATGGTCCAGGCCGGCAGGTAAAGGGATTTAAAGCTTTTGCCCTTCTTCATTTATCGCCCGTTCAAAATAGCAGAAATTTCATCTTAACCGGCCCCCCGAACCTATCGAAAAGTCTTTGATATTAGCAAAATGGAGGCTATGGCCGGTCTATCCCGGATACAAAAGCGGTCCCGCAGGATCAACGCCAGTCCGAAACTGGTTTATAATATCCCGACCTATTATTCAAGCGGGCATTTAGACCTTTGTAAGCAACAAATAGATATGTCCTGCTTTGTAGCCGATGAATTGACCGTTTTAACTGTTAGATCCGGAAGATTGGCTATCCTTCCTCGACCACCCGCCTGGTGCGGAAATAATTCTCATTCCCCGGGGTTATCATCCCGATTTCGGGGGAATATCTCGCACCAGGCGCTGGAACGATCCCGGCACAAAATATGAGTATCGTAATTATATGCAATAATATTAAATTGTTATCCAGGAAATATCCGTGTTTTTTCCGATGGCACAACAGTTGCGTAGTATTGCTTAGAACGGGAAGGGAGGTGAGGACATTAAAAAGTATGGATCGAACTAAGCAAGAGGGATAATACGGAAGCGGTTAGCCTTTTCACGAGGCCTTCAATTAACACAAACTGGAACATAAATATTGAGAAAGGAGAAGATTATGAATAAGTTACTGGTATCGACGATTATCGGTGCGACAATGTTGCTAATGCCGGTCTTTGCCATGGCAACGAGTTTGACCGGCACCATCCAGGGATACAACAGCGTGGCGCGGGGCAAGGTCCCTCCCTCCGGAAAAGAAGTCCACATGCCCACTCACGTCGCTGCTGTGGAAACCGCCTTTGTACTCCTGGAAGAGGGGCTGAATGGCAAACATTATTTAATTCAGAACGTGGACATAGCGGTCCTGGCGAAACTCATTAACCAAAAGGTCAAAATAGAAGGGGCTGTAAACATGGCCTCGGAAACCCTTTCAGCATCGGACATATATACTATCGCTTCCGGCAAATCGCTGACAAAGGTCTGGTCCAGCAATCCCTGGGACGACGTCCACCGGGATTTTCTCGGGAATCATCCGCTGCAAGGGCCATAAGTTATCGCCGAGTTAAGGAACCCCGGGTCCGACCCCGGGGTTCTTTCTTTACTTCTCAAGAAACATTGCATTAGGATAAGAGCAAGTTCATTGCTAATAATTGGAGGTGACAACGTATGTATCGTTTCCGGGCTATAAAATTTTTTTTGGCCTCTTTTGCCCTTTCGGGGGTCATCGCCGCCTTTCCGTCATATGCCAGTCAGGGCAATGGAGAACCGGATGAAGTCCGTTTGGAGCGCCTTGAAGCAATCCAGGCCCTGGCCATTGCAAACCAATGGAAGTGGTCGAAAAAGGAGATCAAGAGTTACGTTAATTCCCGGGAGCTGGTCTTCCAATTTCCTCGGGGAAGGCTGACAAAAATCCCCATTCCCCGAGACAAGATGGTCGTCGCGGCGGCGCCCTACATAAAGAGTACCCATACCTGAATTACGCATTATATCTCCTCCTGTCAGGGGGAGCTGACCAAACAGCAATTTCAGGTAAAGGCGGTGGACCAGGAGGGAAATATTCTGGTCGATGAGGCGATTACCACCCTCGAAAATGGTTTTTTTGAACTTTGGCTGCCGCGAAATCGCAGGATCATGCTGAACGTTCGCCGCGGGGAGCTGACGGCCAACGGGGTGATTGAGACGTTTTCGGACAGCAAGACCTGTGTAACCACATTTCAATTGCAATAAACCCGACCAGAACGTTGGATTCCGGAGCGAAACAGGAATGACGAAAGAAATGGTATGGTAGTTTTTATCGCATCGTCGGGAATTAGATGAACCATCCTGTACACAAACAACTGATCATCAGGCTGCTTTTGGCCTGGATTCTCCTCTCCGTCTTGATCGGCGCCGTGGTCTTGTTCCTGGAGATGGGAAAGCTCGAGGCTTATGTTGTCGCGCTGGCCCGGGAGGAATCCCGTGATTTAGAGCGGGGACATGCGAATTTTCTCAAAAGTCCCGATGCTTCCCATCTCGAACGCCTCCGGGAGGAAAGCCGGAAGCACATCCAGGATGGACATTTCATCGACGTCAGGATATATAACCGCAACCGGGAACTGATCGTCGAGGAAAGCCATCCCGACGCCCGTTTGATTGAAAAAGAGATCAGCCGGCACCGCCGCGACATGAGCAGGGACGAAGCCCTCCACTTCCGGAAGTTCTATGGCCGCGGCCCTCAGATCTTCGTAATGGTTCAGGCGCCTCTGAAGACCGCCGTCCAGGAGACCGAAGGATATTTCGAAGGGGTCTATAAAGCGGATCCCCGGACGATGGCAGAGATCAAAAACCGGATATTTCTCTCCCTCCTGCAGGTTGTTGTGATCATCTTCTTCACGGCCCTGGCGATTTATCCGATTGTTCTGTCTCTGAACAGAGGGCTGATCAGAGTTGCCAAGGATCTCTCGCAAGCCAATATCGGGATGCTCAAGGTCCTGGGCGGCGCCATCGCCAAGCGGGACAGTGAAACAAGCACACACAATTACCGCGTCACAATCTATGCCATCCGCCTGGCGGCGGCGGTGGGTTTGAAGCGGGAGCATATTGCCGAACTCATCAAGGGCTCCTTCCTCCATGACGTGGGCAAGATCGCGATCAGTGACAGGATTCTCCTCAAACCCGGGATACTCACGGCGGAGGAAAGGGAGGTTATGAAGACCCATGTGCATCATGGCGTGGACATCATCGATCATTACAACTGGCTGAAGGATGCCGCCGATGTGGTCCGGTATCATCATGAGAAATTCGACGGCAGCGGTTATGAGACCGGCCTCAAGGGGCAGGGCATTCCAATCAGTGCCAGGATTTTCACCCTGGCCGATGTTTTCGACGCCCTGACCTCGCGGCGTCCCTATAAGGAACCCTATACGCCGGAGGCCGCAATGCAGATCCTGCAGGAAGGCAAGGGGAGTTCCTTTGACCCGATGCTGGTCGAGGCCTTTGCCGAAATCGCCGGTTCGCTTTACGAGGAAATAAGCGGGGCCGAAGATAGTATCCTGGAAGACAAACTGGACGAACTGATCGCCCGGTATTTTTGACGCCGCAACAGAAAGGGAGAAGGAGAAGGAGAACAAGACGACTACAATCATCGTGACGATAGTCGCCCTTGCTGTGATTGCGGGCATCGGCTTTTTTGTGCTGAGCCAGAAGGGGAAGGACATGGCTGGCCGCAAGGATATGGGTCGTTCCAATGCTAAATCGGCCGACAACGATTCGACTCTTTATAAGCAATATGCCGCACTCAAAGGCGAAGACTACGACCGCACGTTTATCGCCGGGATGATCGAGCATCACCGAGGCGCGGTGGACATGGCCAAGCTGGCGATGGCAAATGCCCGACATCGGGAACTGAAAGCGCTGGCCAAAGATATTATTGCCGCGCAGACCAAAGAAATAAACGAAATGAAGTCCTGGCAGACCTCATTCGGTCAACCAGCGGAAATTGCGGAACGGTTCAAAACTGAATTCAACGTTGCCGCCTCTTGCTGTTTCAACAACCAATGCCATTTCGTACCTGCCAGTTTCCCGGAGGGTAAGGTCGGCGATATAATGTCCCTGAAAACTGGCCAACGTTTCTTCCCGGGGGGTATCCTCGGAGGCAATCTTTAAATAGACCCTTTTTATCGCGCCCGAGGAAGGGGATTTACCAATCCAGAAGGTGGTTCGATAAGTCAGCAGCGGCGTCATCTTGTCCGTCTCGCCTTGTCTGTCCGGGTCTTTCACCGCCCCGCTGAGGGATTTTTCCCTATTGTCTATCCATCCCCTCACCTTAACACCCTTCTTTTCTGCCCGGAGAATATTCTCCCCCAGTTCCAGATGTTTCATCTCCCCATGTGCGTACAACACCGCCGGGGAAAGTATAAGCATAAAAAAAATCAGCAATTCCCTTTTCATTTTTCCATCCTCCTCCTTTTCGTCATTTGCGACTGCGGGGGACAGATTTAAATCTGTCCCCAAACGCGTTCTTACTCGCCCGACAAGGGTTCCAGTTTGTCTTTCTTCTCCTCGTCTACCGGCTGGTAACCGTCATTAATCATCTGTTGCCGCCCTTCCCTGTCCTGCCAATGGCCATGATCCATTTGGATCGTCGTATGAACCGGCTCCCGGTTTCCGTGTCCCCGGCGATGCCAGCTGTCATGATCAAATAAGCCAAAAAACATCGCCGTCATCATTACCACTCCCATTATCCACATGATATAAACCTCCCAATCTTTTCCCTTAAAATTCTGTTTTCTCCAAACCGGACTATTGCGCGGGCAAGTGCGGCGCAATTCAGCCCGCTGCGTCACCCTAGTGATCGTCCGCCCTGTGGGCGCTATTTTCTTCCGCCTGCAGCAGTCCATCGGAAAGCCGCAGAATCCTCCGGGCATAGCGGGCGCACTCGGGATTATGGGTGACCATGATGATGGTCATGCCGTCGGAATTGAGTTCCTGGAGGAGATTCATGACCTCCCGGGTGGTCCGCGTATCCAGGTTTCCGGTGGGCTCATCGGCCAAGAGGATCGGGGGCTTGTTCACCACCGCCCGGGCGATGGCCACCCGTTCCTGTTCTCCGCCGGAGATCTGGCTGGGGAGTCGCTCGCCCTTTCCGGCCAATCCCACCCGTCCCAGGGCCTCTTCGGCCATGGCCCTTTTCTCCTTTTCCCTGATGTTGACCGGGGTCAGCGGAAGCATGATGTTTTCCCGGACGGTCAGATAAGGGATCAGGTGGAAACTCTGGAAGACGAAGCCCAGATAGTTCCGGCGAAAGTCGGCCCTTTCCTCCTGACCAAGGGCATAAACGTCTATGTTGTCCACCAGGTACTTTCCCCGTCCAGGGCTGTTCAGCGCCCCCATCACGGTCAGGAGCGTGGACTTTCCCGACCCCGACTCACCCATGATGGCGATTAATTCGCCGGAGTCAATGCTGAAGTTAATGCCGCGCACGGCTTGGACCGCGGCCTCTCCGTTGCCGTATTGTTTACTCAGATCGTTAACCTGAATATAGCTCATTTTCATCCTCCTAAAGGGCCCGCAGGGCTTCACAGGGATCCAGCCGCGCAGCCAAGCGCGCCGGATAGAAGCTGGCCGCCAGGCCCAGAAGAATGGCCAGGGCCAGGGCCGCCCCCGCCAGCAGGGGGTCGAAGGGAACGGCAATGCCATGCCCGCTGTGGCCCCCCTCGGCGGTGAAGAAAAGGAGGGCGATCTTGGTCGCCCCCAGGCCCAGGAGATAGCCCAGCACCCCGGCCAGAACCGAAACGATCCCCGCCTCCAGCAGAATGATCTTCATTACATGGCTGCTCCGGAAGCCGATGGCCCGGAAGATGCCGATCTCGGCGGTCCTCTCCCGGACGCTTCCCATCATGGTCACCAGCACCACCAGCGCGCCCACCAAGGCCACGATGGCCGAAAGGCCATAGGAGGCCTTGCGAAAATTGTTCAGCGTCTCCATCCGACCCTCCACCACCTGCTTGATGGCCATCACGTTGGCCCCGGGAAGGATTTCGGAGATCTGCCTCACCATCTCCTCGATGGGGCAGCCGGCGCATAAAGCGGCCACTTCGACCAGGGAAATCCGCCCTTCTTTGCCCAGAAGGGATTGGGCGGTGGCAAGGCCGGTGAAGAGGATATGGTCGTCCTGGGAACCGGTGGCATCGAGGACCCCTGAAACCACAAGGCGCCGGGCGTTCACGACTACGGGTTTCCCGACGCCGAGCCCCAAGACCCGGGCAGCTTCCGCCCCGGCCAGAACCCCCTCCTGATCAGGAAGGCTCCCCTGTAACTTCCACCAGGGTCGAAGGTGAGGAACGGCCTGGAAATCCATCCCGGCCAGGAGGACCTTGCGGTTCCCCATTTCGATGGCCCCCAGGAGCATCGGCCCCACAGCAGCCACGTTTTGGGCGTTTTTGATGTCCCTGATTTTTTCCAATTCCTCCTGGTATATCTCCTGCATCTCAAAAAGAACCCCCCCCAGGGAGAGCCCGCCATAGCTCATGGGCAGGTTTTCCGTCTTGGGAACGATCAGGATGTTGGCCCCGTACTGCTCCATCTTGTGGTTGATGTCCTGGGTGAGGGCTTCCACCAGACTGATAAAAGCCACCACGGCCGACACGCCGATCATCAAGCCGATGAGTACAAAAGCCGCTTTCGACTTGCGCCTTTTCAGGTTCCGCAGGGCGATATCCCCCAGGTTCATCTTCCGCCTCCCTTTCCTAAGGCGAAGTATTGTTTCCCTTCCAGAATATCTTTCACCTTGAGGATGACCTTATCCCCCTTGATTTCCCGCGTGAGCGGGGCCGGATTGCATCCCCCCTGCATCTCGTTTACCCGGACCGAAGAGAAGCGACGCCCACATTTGGTGCAGACCATGAAATCCCCCTTCTGGACGTAGCCTTTCCCCATATCCTGCCAGCAGGTGTCACAGGCGTTGAAGGCCGCCCGTATCACTCCATCGGAGCTCTTGAGGATAAAGTATTTGATGGTCGTGCCATCGCTAGCCTTGTAGCTGTAATATTTCGCCTCCCCGTCCTGGAAAGTTTTTACCGCATAAACGATCTCCGTGGTCGATTTGGCCGCAGCGGCCTCCCTTACCCCGGACAGGGAAAAGAGCATTCCCGTAAGTGCCAGGATGCCGACGGCAGCCGCGATGACCCGCCGCGGAAGTGTCCTTGGCCTGACCTTGTTCTCCATTATGAAAACCTCCTCATGCTGTTAGGGGGCAGATTTTAAATCTGCCCCCCGTTGGAGCGCTTCCCGACGAATCCCGGTGACTCGCCGGGTCAGGCGCGTATTTTCTCACGAATTGTCAATTACCCTGCCGTTTTCATAGGTATAAGACCAGATTATTTTTCCGCCTTTCTCAATATCGACCTGGATGTGGCAGCCAAAATCGGTAACCTTTGCCTCTAAACCGGTCGCGGCCGGGTTCGCCTGGCGATAGGCCTCGAGAGCCACCGCGCTGGCCTGGCTTTTCAGTGCCGGATCCAGCGGACCGGCGGAGGCCTGTTTCCCCCCGCATCCGCCGCATCCGCCTCCGCCGGATCCCCCGCAGCCCCCTTGCCCTTGGGAAGACGCCTCGACAGCGCTTACGGTTTTTCTAATAAAGTCAACCTTCGCCTCCTCTCTGGCCTGGTTCAACCAGACGACGAAATAAGCGTCGGGATCGGCCTGTGGCGGGGCTTTGGCCCTGGCCACCTCCTGCTGAACAAGAAGATTCCGGAGATGGTTCCTGAGGTATTCCTGAGAAATGCCATCTTCCCGGAGGCTGGCCTGAAAATTATCCCAGTTTCCGTAAATTTCCGTGGCAATCTTCTGCATTTTCTCTCTTACCGCCTCATCGCCCACCTGTATATTCATCCGCCGCGCCTCACGGGCCACGAGCCGTTCCGCCAAAATTTTCTCCAGCAGATCCTGCTCCAAGTTCACCAAGAGTACCCTGCCCTTCTCGCCCGCGAAAATCTCACTGCCATACTGCTTTTCCAGCATGACCCTGCTGATTCTCAATCTCTCACGCACCTCGGAGCGGGTCACGGGCTCTCCGTTTATTACCGCCGCCGTGGCTCCGCTCAGATCTTCCCAGTAATACTTCCCGGCGCCACTGTATCCATGCCAAAGCAGCGAACCGGCGAGCGGGATTAAGACCCCGGCCAGGATGATATAGCGCCGGTATCCCTTTTTTTTCCCCCCTATAGTCATCGCACCTTCGGAACAACAAACATCACCGTAAAGTGAAGCCTCCCTCCCGCAATGGTCGCATCTTATTCTTTCCAAGTAGAGTTCTCCCTTCCTTTCCATATTCCACTGCCCGCTAGCAACAGCTATGCCACCAGGAGTAGCAGCAACATATTACTTATAACTACCTGTAATGCAGTATTATTATTTTTAGAGTGAATATTCTGAAGAAAAAGAAAGGTGGCCAGATGCGGATTTTATTCGCACCATTGAGATAACCATTAGGGGAAATGGGTATTTTTCTACGCTTGGGCGCCTTCTGGTAGCTTAATGCTGATGAAATTGATTCTCAGGGAGCAGGAGAAAATCCCCAGCTACCCGTTTGCCCTTTTCTTCATCCCGCCTGTCTTGCGAAGGCAGATTGGAGATATAGGTACTTCTGGAAGCCAGAAAACACGTTGCCGATCTCCTCCGGCCTTCCCAGATCAGCCACGGCATCGGCGATGGAATCGTGATACTTGAACCGCAATAAGGGGGTGAGTTTGTCCTGATCAAGTTCTTCCACGCCGACGCTGACGTAGTGGGATAGCACGAAAGCGAGGAATACCTGCTGTTTGCTGTTAAAGTGCGTGTTGATAATGACTTTGGCCTTCGTGGCTCGTTCCTCGCGGGTGAGCGGCGGCAGGGCATAGGCGACGTGAGCCAGCACGTCGAACAAGTCGCTCTTCTCCGCGTCGATGATCTTCTGCATCTCGGCCAGTTGGTCCCTGCCGAAGCCTTTTTCAGCGAGTCCCTCCAGTAACTTCTTGCGTGTATCCGGCGCACTCCATAGGGAGCGCAGCTCGTCTTCGTCCTTAAAAAACTCCGGCAGCTTGCCAAAGAGCATTTCCATGAACTGCTGCGCCGACACGGGCGTGCCGTCGGGATGCCAGAAGCTCGTCACCATCATGTGCTGAATCATCCGCTCCTTACCATCGGCGAGTTTTACCTTAGCCTTTTTCTTGCACACACAGGGGCACTGGCCGCATTTCGGGCAAGGATCTTTCGGGCATTCGCAAGGTTGCTGGCCGCAAAACAGACAGGGCGGCTGGGGTTCCCTGATGCACCGACAGGGGTAACGGCCGCAATTCAAACAGGTTTCCGGTTCAATGGGTTCTCCATCCCATTCCGGATCGCTGAAATGATGATGCGCCTTCACGAAATCGTAGATCGTGAAGTAGTCCTTGCCGTCGTAAAGCCGTGTCCCCCGCCCGATGATCTGCTTGAACTCGATGATGGAGTTGATCGGGCGCATGAGAACGATGTTACGGATATTGCGAGCGTCCACGCCGGTGGCCAGTTTCTGGGATGTGGTCAGGATTGTCGGGATGGTCTTCTCATTGTCCTGAAAGGCCCGCAGGTGCTGATCCCCTATTGCGCCGTCGTTGGCCGTGACCCGCTGGCAGTAGTTCGGGTCTTGGCTGGTCTTCATCTGGTTGATGAGATCGCGCACAGCCAGCGCATGAATCTGCGTGGCACAGAACACCAGGGTTCTCTCGCTCTGGTTGATCTGCGACATAAAGATTTCGACCCTTTTCTTCTCCCACTCCCCGATCTCGATGATCTTGTTGAAGTCGGCTTCCTCGTACCGCTTACCCGCCTCTATCTCCCCTTCGACCACCGTATCGTCGGGTGTATAGACATACTCGTCGAGCGTCGTGGCAATCTGCTTCACCTTGAAGGGAGTCAGGAAGCCGTCGTTGATGCCTTCCTTGAGCGAATAGATGTAAACCGGCTCGCCGAAGTAGGCGTAGGTGTCCACGTTGTCCTGGCGCCTGGGCGTGGCGGTCATGCCCATCTGCACAGCGGGGGCAAAGTAATCAAGAATACCGCGCCAGGTGCTTTCATCGTTTGCGCCGCCCCGGTGGCACTCGTCGATGACGATAAAGTCAAAGAAATCCGGTGGGTATTCACCGGAATAGGGTGAGGGCCTGCCGTTTTTCGGCGGGTCGCTCATAAAGGTCTGGAAGATGGTAAAGAAAAAGCTGCCGTTGGTGGGCACTTTCCCCTTCTTGATGTAGTCAAACTCAACTTCTGGAGATTGAAGTGGATTGATCGTCTCAGTCCTTTTAAGAACTTCGCCAAGCGTCTTTGTTTTCCACCCCTCCTTCACAGCAACCCCCTGATCTTCGCCAGCACTTTCGCACTCTCGGCATCCAGCGCAGCGATTTCGTCCATTATGGCCTCCGGGGTGCGGTGGGTGACTTCCTTCCCGCCGTTGGGGTTCTTTACGGAGAGGTCAAAGGTGGTCTGGTCCATAGTCTTGGCGTCCACGCTCCAGCTATGGGGGGATCGGCAAATGTCTTCTGCAATTCCACAAACTCGGCCAGATCGTCGTCGTGGAGCGGGTTCGTCTTGCCCAAATTTCTGCCCGGGTCGAGCTGGTAGTACCAGACCTTCCGGGTCGGTGCGCCCTTCTCGAAGAACAGCACCACGGTCTTTACGCCCGCACCCAAGAAGGCGCCGCCGGGGCAGTCGAGAACCGTGTGCAGGTTGCAACTCTCCAGCAATAGCTTGCGGAGGCTCGTGGAGGCGTTATCGGTGTTGGAGAGAAAAGTGTTTTTGATGACCACGCCGCCGCGTCCTCCGGCCCTGAGCATCCTGATAAAATGCTGGAGGAAGAGGAAGGCCGTCTCGCCGGTGCGGATGGGGAAGTTCTGCTGCACCTCCTTTCGCTCCTTGCCGCCGAAGGGCGGGTTGGCCAGGATAACGTCGTAGCGGTCCTTCTCCTGTACGTCGGCAAGGTTTTCAGTGAGGGTGTTGGTGTGCAGGATATTTGGGGCGTCGAGGCCGTGCAGGATCATGTTCATAATCGCAATGACAAAGGCCAGCGACTTCTTTTCCTTGCCGTAGAAGGTGCGGGTCTGGAGCGTGGTGAGGTTGCCCTTGGCTTTCAGGTAGATGGCCACTTGAAAATCCCCCATCTGTGGCCGGGTCAGAATCCCCCGGCTAGTCTCCGCATTTTTATCCACCGCAGTTATTGTGAAATGAACTCAACTTTCCGTCACCGCTTCTGTGATGCATATTCCGAAATCAGAAGTATGGAAGTACCTATCGCAACCATGAATATATTGAAAGCCAAAACATTCCTAAATTATAAACGTGATACGGCCCTCATAAACAGCGATGCTACCCTTATCACCTGGCTTCCGCCCGCTGTAGCAGTCCACCATCTCTTTGAGGTCTTTGAAAGTACTGAGGTCGCGGAAGGGAATAAACCTTTCTGCTTCCTTATGACTTACTCCTGAGTTAGCGGAAGTATATTAATAATATCAGGATTATAGCGCATATTTAATACACAGCATTCTATTGTATAATTAGGGGCAGTTTTTGTCAGAAAAAAGGAAATGGGTATAAATAGGGTAGAAGTGAAAAATTAAAGGGGTTAGACAACTTGCCTAACCCCTTGTTCTATTTGGTAGCGGGGACAGGATTCGAACCTGCGACCTTTGGGTTATGAGCCCAACGAGCTACCGGACTGCTCCACCCCGCGTCACTTTTGTTTTACGGTTTGTCCTCTAAACTACCAGCGACGGTCTGTCAAGCAGAATTTACCAGGGGGCTCGCAGGATGGAATATTTATCCCTTGACAATTCAGGGGCCAGACGGTTACTTGTTAACCAGGCAGGTCAAGATGCACTTACGCGCAACATGCCAATCAAGAGGGAGGAGTTGACGATGAAGTATCCCCATGCGCCCTTCGAGCCTTTCTTTACCTGGTACAACCGGCCCAGGATATTGTACGCCCCGGGGGTGAGACGGGAGTTGGGTTACGAAATGACCCAACTGGGAGGGAGAAGGCCCCTGGTATTTACCGATCAAGGGGTGGCAAAGGCGGGGGTGGCCGAAATGGTCCTTGCCGCGGCCCGAGACGCCGGACTGGATGTGGTCGGGGTCTTCGACGGGATACTCCAGGATGCGAGGATCGACATTATTAACGGGGGCGCCGCCTATTACCGGCAAAGGGGGGCCGATTCCATCATCGCCGTGGGCGGCGGCAGCGTGATGGACACGGTCAAGGCGGTAAATATCATGATCGGCCAGCGGGAAGAGGACTTTCAGCCCCTGGCCGATCAGGCCGGTCTTTATGAGGGGGCGAAGCAACTCCCGCCCCACATCGCCTTCCCCACCACCGCCGGCACAGGCTGTGAAATCACCTCCGCCATGGTGGTTCTCGATACCATCGCGCAGGCCAAGCTCTCCGTGACTCACCCCTTCTGTTGCGCCGATGTGGCCATGCTCGATCCGGAACTGACGGTCAATCTGCCGGCCAGGATCACCGCCGCCACCGGGATGGATGCCCTGACCCACGCCATCGAGGGGATTGTATCACGGGGCGCCCAACCCGTCTCCGACGCCCTGGGCCTGCACGCCATCAGGCTCATCTTCGCCTCCCTGCCCCGGGCGGTCAAGGAGCCAAATGACCTGGAGGCCAGGGGAAACATGTTGATCGCCAGCACGATGGCCGGGATGTGTTTCATCAACAGTATGTGCGGAGCTGTTCATGCGACGGCCCACGCCCTGGGGGCCCGCTACGGCATCCCCCACGGACTGGCCAATGCCATCATGCTCCCGGCGGTGATGGCCTTCAACCTGGAAGAGATACCCGAACGTTACCTGATGATCGCTGATGCTGCGGGTGTCGATGTCCGGGGAATGCCGCCCCGGGAGGCGGCTGTCCAGGCCGTCGCTGCCGTCATTGCGCTAAAGCGGGAGATCGGCCTGACCGAATCCCTGGCGGATCTCGGCGTTCCGGAAGAACTGGAGGCCCTGGCCCCCCTGGTGGAACTTGCCGCCAGCGACGGGCAGATCGGTTACAATCCTCGTTACCTGGAGGATAACGACATCCTCAACCTTTACCTCAACGCCCGGAAATAATAGGAGGAATAAATGGAATACTGGAAAAACGAAACAGAACCGATCACGGCCTTTGTCAAGTTATTCGAAACAGCCGCACAGGACGCGGAACTCCATGAGGGGCTGAAAAAGGTGAACCAGCTCATCTGGTTTGACTACACGGAAGACGGCCCCAACTGCTCCTTTCATGTGGATGCCCGGGGCGGCCAGGAGGTCAAGGTTGCGCAGGGGAAACCGGCGGACGAGCCGGATCTGATCATGAGCCTCTCCGCCGACGACGCCCACCGTTCCTGGTCCAACAAACTCAACCCGGTCATGGCCATCACCAGGAGAAAGATCCGGGTGAAGGGCTCGGCAACGGGCCTGCTGAAACTCGCCCCGAAGCTCAAGAAGGTGGCCGTCATCTACGAGCAGGCGCTCCGGGACCTGGGCTGGGGAGACAAGATTCTCAAGTAAGTCAGGGTCAGGAGACAGGGGGCAGAATAGAAGCAGTCTATTTCTCCCTTAACCAACTGACTTTTCCAGGCACGAAAAGCCTCGTCGGGTGTCTTTCTCATTCTGAATACTGAATGCTGAATGCTGAATCAGAGAAAGGACAGGACCATGAAGGGCAATACGGGAAAGGTTGTTTTCATCGATCTCTCTTCAGGCGGAATCCGGATTGAGGATGTCCCCGAGGATTATTACCGGAAATACATCGGCGGCAGCGGCCTGGCGGCCAAATTGTTCTGGGAGCGCGGCGACTTCGAGGCGGCCCCCCTCGCACCGGAGGCAATGCTGCTCCTCATGAACGGCCCTCTGGCAGGGATACGCCTCTCCGGGGCCAGCAGGAACAGCGTGGCCGGTCTTTCCCCCCTGACCGGTCATTGGGGCGATTCCTCCTGTGGCGGCTATTTTGCCCCGGAACTCCGGTATGCCGGTTATGACGGCATTGTCATCACCGGACGGGCGGCCGTTCCTTCCCTGATCATGATCGTGGATGACCGGATCGAGATAGAGGACGCCGCCCCCTATTGGGGAAAATCCACGAGCGAGACGACCGCCCTCTTGAAGGAGAGACACGGCAGGGATTGCCGCACCATGGTAATCGGCCCGGCCGGGGAAAACCTGGTCCGGTACAGCATCATCCTGAACGATGGACATCATGCCACGGGAAGGGCCGGCTTCGGGGCGGTCTTCGGCTCGAAGAACCTGAAGGCCATTGCGATCAAGGGAACGAAAAGGGAAATTACGGTCGCCGAACCGGAAGTTCTGGAGGGGCTGAGAAAAGACCTCAACGAGAAGATCAAAAACGCCGTCGCCTCGAATGTCCTGCGGGAAAACGGCACAGCGGCGAACCTGATGGGCGGCGTATATGCGGGCGATGTGCCGATAAAAAACTGGACATCCAACTTCTGGGAAGAGGCAGCGGAGGCCCTGACGGGTAGCACGCTGACGGAAAAATACCTGACCAGAAGGGCGGCCTGCGCCTATTGCAGCATCGCCTGCAAGAGAATCGTGGAGGTCCGGGAAGGCCCCTACGCCCTCCCGGAAGGACCGGGACCGGAATACGAAACCATCGTCTCCTTCAGCACCCTCATCGGCTCCCTGGACCTGGCCGCCACCTGCCTGGCCGGTCGCATCTGCAACGACCTGGGATTGGACAGCATCTCCGCTGGCGCCACCATTGCGTGGGCCATGGAGGCCGCCGAGCGAGGCGACCTCACCCTTGATGATACGGAGGGCATCGCCCTCGCCTGGGGGGATGTGGATCAGGTAATCAACCGAATTCTGCCTGCCATCGCCGCCCGGGAGGGAAAACTGGGAAACCTCCTGGCCGAGGGAAGCGTCGAGGCCGCACGCCGGATCGGCAAGGATTCCATCAATTATACCGCCCACAGCAAGGGCCTGGAGGCCCCCATGCACGACCCCCGGGGCGGCGGACATGGCATGGCGCTGACCTATGCCATCAGCCCCCGCGGGGCCTGCCATGTGGCCGATCCCATGCTCTTCATGGAAATGGGCGCCCGCTATTATCCGGAAATCGGTTTTGAATACGAACTCTCTCCCCTGACGGATGAAAACAAGCCGGAGGCGGCGGCCATTTCGGTCCAACTCGGGGCGATCGAAAACAGCGCCTGCTTCTGCCAGTTCGCCGATGCCGAGATCACCATTCCCGAATGGGTGGCCCTGTTCAATGCCGCCGCCGGCTATGGCTGGGGTATCAACGAGATGATGACCGCCGGGAGAAGGGTCTTTTATCTCAAGCGCCTGCTCAATTGGCGCTTCGGGCTGGATGCAAGGGACGACGATCTTACCCCCCGGATGCTGGAACCGGCCCGGGACGGGGAACCCGCCGGGATAGAAATGAATCTGGCGGGGATGAAGGAGAAATTTTACCGGCTCATGGGAATGGACCGGGGAAAAGGCATCCCGACCAAGACAATCCTGGAAAAACATGATATGGGGGAAGAGTCCAGGCTGGTTTGGCCATAAGGCATAAACAGCAAACGAGGCGCCTCGGGACGACCAACCTGTCCCTGGCGCCTGTTTTATCAAGGGGAAAGGTAAGGACCCCGGGTCGCCACCAAGGCACGAAGGCACGAAGTTATTATATAGTTGCCCATTCAGACAGATGATAAGAATGATACTTTGATTTTAGTGTCTTGGTGGCTTAGTGGCTAAGTAGTTACGGGAAAAGGATACGATAATCGAATGCAGGAAATCAGCAAAAAGACAGGGTTTTTCCAGAGACTGAAAGAAGGGCTGACCAAAACCAGGACCAGCCTGGTAGAAAACATCGATCTCCTCTTTTTAGGCAGCAAGGTGATCGATCAGGCCCTCTTTGACGAACTCGAAGAACTCCTTATCACTGCGGATGTCGGCCCCGCCTTTACCATGGAACTGATCGAGATTATGAAGGATAAGATCAGCAGGAACCAACTGGCCGACCCATCGGCCTTGAAGAAGATACTGAAGGAGCAGGTCAGGGAGATTCTCACCCAGGTAAGCATCCCACTGGCGATCCAGGGGAACGGCCTTTTCACCATTATGGTGGTGGGCGTTAACGGGACAGGCAAAACCACGACCGCTGGCAAGATGGCCCATGACTTCAAAGATCGCGGTCTTTCCGCCATCCTGGTGGCTGCCGATACCTTCCGGGCGGCGGCGATTGAACAACTGGAGATATGGAGCGCCAGGGCGGGTGTACCCCTGGTGAAACAGCAGATCCAGGCCGATCCTTCGGCGGTAGTTTTTGACGCCCTCAAATCGGCAAATGCCACGAAGGCGGAAGTTATGATCATCGATACGGCTGGCCGGTTGCACAACAAGGTGAATCTCATGGAAGAGATCAAGAAAATGAAGCGGATCATGGCCAGGGAGCTTCCCGGGGCGCCCCATGAGGTATTGCTGGTTCTCGACGCCACCTCCGGCCAGAATGCCCTTGCCCAGGCCAGAATGTTCCGGGAAGAATTGGGGGTAACCGGTCTGGCGCTGACAAAACTCGATGGCACATCCAAGGGCGGGGTGGTCATCAGGATTGCCCGGGAATTTCAGATCCCCATTCGTTACATCGGCGTAGGTGAAGGCATAGATGACTTGCGCAGATTTGACAGCGAGGAATTCGTCGAAGCCCTCTTTAAGGCGGATTAACTATTGCCCTTGGGAAATTAATCGTATCATGGGAAAAATATTTGCCATCGGCGATATCCACGGATCTTACGCCCAACTCGAAAATCTTCTGAAGCAGCCCCGGATTGATCATCGGGAAGACCTGCTTGTCTTCGTTGGCGATTACATCGATCGGGGACAGGATTCCAAGGAAGTGGTGGCCCGGCTGATCCGCCTGCAAGAGGAATACAGACAAACGGTCTTTCTGCTGGGAAATCATGAAGGTCTTTTTCTGGATTACTACTTGCGGGGGAAGGAGGAGATGTTTTTGTTAAACGGTGGTCAGGCCACCATCGCCTCGTACTGCGAAGAAAAAGAACCTTCCTTGATCGAAAACCCGGAAACACCCCCGGGGCGGCCTTTCGGAATTGCCAATTTCAAAAAAGAAACCGGGCAGGCCTTATCCCTTCCCGAGGGACATCTGGATTTTTTCCGCTCCCTCCGGCCCTTCTTCGAAACTGAAGACTATCTCTTTGTCCACGCGGGCATCCGACCGGGGATCGGGCTGGCGAATCAGCATATCGACGATATGACCTGGATCAGGGACGATTTCATCAATTACCCCCACCTCTTTCCCAAGACCGTGATCTTTGGTCATACGGTTTTTCCCGAACCATTTGTCGGACGGGACAGGATCGGTATCGATACCGGGGCGTTCTGCGGAGGAAAGTTGACCTGCCTGGAGCTGCCGACAATGAGGTTCTACCAGGCGTGAAGGGCCGCGAATCTCTGCCTGCCCGCGTGCCGCCGTCCCTGAGCTCCCCCTAGGCTGCGCGACAAATCCCCCCCTGCCCCCCTGTGGCACGGCCATCTTGGCCGTGATTCACGGGCGGGACGCCCGTGCCACGGGGGATAAGGCACGGAAAGAATTGGCTCCCCACATTTTTGTCGCACACCCCTTCCCCGAAACGTGATTGACAGGTTTTCCAAACCATGCTAGTTGTCCCCGGCAAATCACCGGGGCCCCCGTAGCTCAGTAGGATAGAGCAACGGATTCCTAATCCGTGTGCCGCGCGTTCGACTCGCGCCGGGGGCGCCAATAATCAAAAGATAGAAATTTCAGCGAATTATGGACAGGGACAGCAAACGCTCGCTCATGCAGATCGCCCAGTTAAGCTCGGTGGGCATCGGCATGGCCATTGCGATCTTCGGCTCGCTCTTTCTCGGGGTTTACCTGGACGGGAAACTGGGCACGGGCTATCTGCTCACCTTCTTGATGCTCCTTATGGGGATCATTGCCGGGTATCGGAATTTCTTTCGCCTGGTAAAGAGGTACGGCGGTGACAAAGGGCTGTTGAATATTGATGACAAATATGATAGGGACCCGGGTCGAAAAGAAACTGGAAAAGAAAATTGAACTCTCCGGCTGGCTGCTTCTGACAAGTCTCGTTACCGCCAGTTGCCTGTTCATGCCGGGGCGATTTACGCTGGGCCTCCTGCTGGGGGGGGTGATCAGTTCCCTGAATTTTCTTTGGCTCAGAAGGGACCTGAAGAGGTTTTTCCTGCGGAAGGACGACAAAGGGAAGTCCTCGGCGATCTTCACATTCTACCTGAGATTGACCATAACAGCGGCGCTGATTTATTTGATCGTCTCCCGGCAGTGGGCGGATATTGTCGGGCTGCTGCTGGGTCTCTCCCTGACGGTGGCGAGTATTTTCATTACCCTCTGGCGGGAGAGGAAAAGCCTGCTCGCGCAGTGAATCACCAGGGGGCAGGGAGAAGGCAGCGGACGGGATTTCAACAGGGCGTTCGAAATGACAAAACGGACAGGTCGCGCCGGTGGCGAAGACCCGATGAATTAACAGGATAACTAAAATATTCCGGAGACCACAAAATGTATCCCTGGCTGATTTTTCATAACAACTACCTTCCCGATCATGTCACCTACACCTGGGTGGCGATGGCGATCCTTGCCTTGTTTGGCTTCTTCGCCACCAGACGGATGGACATCTACCCCGGAAAATTGCAGAATGTCGCCGAGGTCATGGTGGACGGCATCAACAACTTCATCGTCGAAACCATGGGACCTGAAGGAAAGAGGGTCTTCCCCCTGATCGCCACCCTCGCCTTATTCATCCTCACGTCAAACCTCATCGGACTGATCCCCGGGTTCACCACTCCCACGGCGAATCTGAACACCACCATCTCCCTGGCCCTGGTGGTCTTCTTTACCACCCACATCATCGGGATCAGGGTACACGGCTTCAAATATATCAAACAGTTCCTCGGACCCGTCTGGTGGCTCACCCCCCTCATGCTGCCCATCGAGATCATCAGCCACCTGGCCCGGCCCCTTTCCCTCTCGGTGCGTCTCTTCGGAAACATGAAGGGCGGAAGTATTGTCCTGGGCGTCCTGTTTTTTTTGGTGCCCTTCCTGGTGCCACTGCCGATCATGTTCCTGAAGCTGATTATCGCCCTGATCCAGACCCTGGTCTTTGTCCTCCTGTCCATGATGTACTTCGCCGGGGCGATGGAGGAAGCGCATTAGAAACCCCGCCTCCGCCAACGGCGCTGCAAATAACGCGACTATCCAGGACCGGACGACAGGCTTCAACCTCGCAGTTCCCGGCAAGGCAATCACGTCCGGCTAAAAACAGGGGGGCTTAACCGTAGAGCGGCAGGATAGACCCTTTGAAGAACAGGGCGAAGGCGGCGATCCCGGCCAGAAAGGAAACAAGGGCCAGGTATCTGTTCATGTTCAGAAAATTGGCGGCAAAGAGCGCGACAACGCACAAACCAAAGGCCAGACAGAGGAAACAGTAAAAATCATGAACGATTTGAAACCGGATCAGGATAATTTCTCCACCCATTGCGCCCCCGAGCATGATTGTTCGCAAGTGATGGACTATTGCGGGGTAAGGGGAGAGAGGCGGCAGGATTAGCGCCAGGAGCGCGACCATATAGATGATCCCGATGACCTTCAAATCCACACCCAAGAATGTCCCCTGTAGAGAGGAACAGGAGGTGTCGCAGACCTCGTAGAAGACCATCAGCCCGATGCCGATGCCGGGGACAACCGCGTTGATGATTTTTAAGCCTTTTTCCCCCGTCATAAATCCACCTTCCCGATCGTAGCCAACATCCCCCGAAGATGCCGATTCATGGCAGGGCTTTGAGGGCGTTGAGGATGCTTACCCCCCCGACGAACGTTTTCCTCTGTCCGCCCTTGATGATGACGCAGGAGGGGGTCGCGTTGATCTTATCCTCCCTGATCATGGCGTTGAACCTGTCAAAGACGGGTTTGACGTCATAGACGGTAAAGGGGATCCCCCTTTCCTTGAATACATCCTCGATCCGCTCCTGACTCGTGGTGACTTGCCTGTTGGCGGAAAGCTCAAGGAGGATATTCCGGACCCGAAAGGCATGATCCGCAGTCTTATTCTCATGGTGGGCGTAAAGAAAGTACTTGGCAAAAAGAGGCGTCTGTTGATTGAAGGGGGTGTCCACGATGATCAGTCGGATCGCGTTTTTCTTCAAGAGGTCTTTCAGCAATGGCTCCGCGGCCGGCTCCATCGCCTGGCAGGGGGGACAGAAATAATCCGTGTATATCCGCACCTCGACGGGGCCTGTTCCAAAAGACGGAAATAACGGATTCTGTTTGGAGGCCAATCCAATCTCCGCCACGAGCAACAAGGTGATGATCATGGCGACCAAACCGGAGTTAAATGTGCTTTTCAACCTCGTCCTTCCCTCCTTTATCGTTCAACCGGACCTGGAATCGTCGAGGCGGTGCGGGAGATATCCTCCGCACCGCGATTTCAATCAAGGCTTTCTTTTGGGCTGCTTATCACTCTGGTTTTTTGACTTTTGTTTCTGCTTTTCGGCGTTCTGTTTCTGACCCTTTTCCTTATCTTTCTTGCCGCCCTTGTCTCCCATTTTTGTCTCTCCTTTTCTGTCGTTCATAAGATATTCCGGATACTTTAATTTACGCTGGTGCCCGGGGAGGGAATCGAACCCTCACAGCCTCAAGGACCGAGGGATTTTAAGTCCCTTGCGTCTACCTGTTCCGCCACCCGGGCATGTCTTATATTGTCAATGTTTTCGGCACTTTTTAGAACGATGTGCGTTTTGTGGACAGTACTAATGACGACTTCGTAAAAAGTTACCAAGACGTCATTCCGGACTGGATATGGAATCCAGAAGTACTTGAAAACACTGGATTCCGGATCCAGTCCGGAATGACGAAAAGAGTGGTTTTCGGACTTTTTACGAGTTCATCACTAATAAGTCCTGAATAATGCTAAATTGTACGGGAAAAACCGTACACTTCCCGTACAATCGTTTTGGCTATTTGGTAGTGTAGGATGTTCATGCGAGGGCCATATAACGACTATGGGTTGCTTGTCAATTCTTACTTCAATAGACTGGATACCCGCAGTTGCAACCTCGTGGGCGTACGCCCTCCGTCCACTCGTCCCCCGGACTCAGATCACCATGTGCTTCGTCGCATTCCGGGTGCATTTTAACAGCCCAAGGCACGTAATCCCGATCGTAATACCGCCATTTTAAATAGGATGTCCCTTAAAAAGGGGTGTGCGACAAATTTATGGGCAGAGTACTACGACGCAGAAATTAACGCATCATTTTGAGTGCATACACTGAAAAGGGGGTATCGCGGTGCGCCCTTTTTTATTGAAAAGTGCGAAAGCCGCCATTTTGTCATTCCGGACTGGATCCGGAATCCAGTGTTTTCGTATATTCACAGCCGTCTGGATTCCGGATCCAGTCCGGAATGACGCCGTGGAGACTTTTTACGAGTTCATCAATATAAAATACCTTGGAATTTATCGTGGAATTTATCCTTGCCAAATATACAAAAACTTATATAATGCCCCATGAAAATAAAGCCGCTGAAATTTGTAGCATCAAGCCTCGATAATCTTCGTAACTTCCCTGGTGAATGAGGAAATTTGAGGAGGCTTCTTTGATACAGGCAGACACCATCATTTCCGGCGGAACGATTTTACAACTTGATGATACGGACTCGATTATCAAGGATGGCGCGCTCGCGATAACGGGTGGCAGGATTACCGCCGTTGGTCCCCGAGGAGAGATTGAGGGCAATTACCAGGCACGGGAAGTCATTCATGCACAGGGGTCTCTGGTCATGCCCGGCCTGATCAACGGCCACACCCATGCCGCCATGACCTGTTTTCGCGGTATCGCCGACGATCTGCCCCTCTTGCAATGGCTAAACGACTTCATCTTTCCCGCGGAGGCGAAGAATCTCAGTCCGGAACTGGTTTACTGGGGGACCTTGCTGGCCTGCGCCGAAATGATCCGCTCCGGCACCACCACCTTTTCCGATATGTACCTCTTTGAAGACGAGGCCGCCCAGGCGGCGAAGGAGGCGGGAATGCGCTGCCTCCTGGGTGAGGGACTCTTCGATTTTCCATCGCCCAATGCGAAAACACCCGCGGAAGGCCTCAAATATACGGAAACGTTGCTGAAAAAATGGTCCGCCGATCCCTTGGTGAATATCCTGGCGGTCCCCCATTCTCTCTATACCTGTTCCCCTGCCCTATTGCGATCCGCCGCTAAACTGGCCAAGGACTACGGGATCCCCTTGGGAATCCACCTGCTGGAGAACGAGGAAGAAAAGAGGCTCATCCATCATAAGCACGGTATGGAGGCGATCCCTCTTCTGAAAGAACTTGGCCTCTTGGAGTCCCGCCTGATTGCCTATCACGGCGTCCGGCTGAATGATGAAGATATCCGGGTCCTCACAGAACATGACGGACGGGTTATTCACAATCCCGAGAGCAACATGAAGCTCGCCTCCGGTGTCGCGCCGATCCCCGAGATGATCGAGGCGGGAATACCCGTCGGCCTCGGGACGGATGGCTGTGCCAGCAACAACGATCTCGACCTTTTCGGAGAAATGGATACGGCCGCAAAACTCCACAAGGTGGCCCGGCTGGATTCCTCCGTCATGGACGCCAGGACGGTGTTGAGGATGGCCACCTGCGAGGGCGCCAGGGCGCTCGGCTTCGATGATACGGGCGTCCTCGCGCCTGGGATGAAGGCGGACATCATTATGATCGGTCTCCGTAAACCCCATTTGACCCCGCTTTACAGTGAATACTCTCATCTGGTCTATACCGTGAGCGGCGCCGATGTGGACACAGTTATGATCGAGGGCAGGCTGGTGATGAAAAACCGTGTTCTCCTTACCATCCCGGAAGATGAGGTCATGGCGAGGGTAAACGACCTGGCCCGGAGGATTAAGACAAGTCTGGCCGGATAATGACGGGCGAAGAGCTGAATATCTACATCTCGGAACAGATCGGACAAAACGGACCAGTCCCCTTCGCCCGTTTTGAGGTTTCTTCTGGCGATGGGCCTTGCGCAGGAGGCAGAAGCGCTCGCTATCGGCATGGACCAGGCGGAAGCCCTCAAGATGCGTCTATCCCTTAAACATCTCATAGAGCCGGGATATGGCATGGGCGAGGCGATGAAGGCGCTGATTCAGTATCGGGGAGTGGAACCTCCGGCGCTTCAGGGGTTGAGGCCCCTTGGCGAACTCAATTGGTCTTGGCTGCCTAAAAGACTAGGGCCTATCTACCTGGCAATTAAGATGAAAGGAACCGATTATGACAATATTGGGACTCAATGGATCACCAAGAAAGGAAGGCAATACGGGTCTTTTGCTGAGATCATTTTTTGAGGGCGTAGCCTCCGCTGGCGAGGCGGGGGAAATTATCGATCTAGGCGGACTTTCCATCACCCCTTGCGTGGAATGTCTCTCCTGCTTTAACGACGGAAATTGCGTCATAAACGACGACATGCAGGGGGTTTATGAGCGCCTTCTTTCCGCCCGGGGAATCGTTCTTTCCTCCCCGATCTTTTTTTACGGGATAACCGCCTGGGCCAAGGCCCCGGTTGATCGGATACAAGCGGTATGGGCCAGGAAATATGTCCTAAAGGACCCTTCCCTGGGGCCGGAGGCGAAAAAAAAAAGGGCTATTTCATTTCCGTGGGGGGAACGAAGGGGGAAAAGATGTTTGAAGGGTCGATCCTCACGGCGAAATATTTCTTCGATGCCGTGAATACCAGCTACGACGGAGAGCTCTTGTTCCGCCAAGTGGACGGCAAGGGAGATATTCTCAAAGAACCGGGGGCCTTGGATAAGGCCTTTGCCGAGGGCGTCAAGTTTGCCGAATTGACCAGGTAAGAATAGGCTGTAGACCTGTAACTACTCAGGAGCCAGGAGCCAGAATTCAGGAGTCAGGAGTCAGAATGAAAAGCAAACCCTTTTTCAGGATTTTAGAGACCGCAGGACTCCCTTGTCGGTCCTGCTTCTATTCTGGCTCCTGACTCCTGAGTAGTTACGTAGGCCTTCAGGTTCCAAGTTTTCAGCCTTCAGCCTATCTATCTTATTTCCCAGGAGGTTTTATGATCGGACGGATGAAACCATCTCGGCTGGTTCTCGCGGCAATACCATCTCTCCTGCTTTGCCCGGCTTTCTCCTCGGCAAGCCCGCGGGAGGTGATTTTATATCCCGAGGCGGCGATTGTGACGGAGGCAAAAAAGGTCCGGGTCGGCAACCAGGGCAGAGACCAGCGGACGGCCAGCTTTTTCCTGCCCGGAACTGCCCTTCCCCGATCACTTACCCTTTCCCTGCCCCTGGACTCCCGGCTCAGAATAATCGATGTTTCCTGCCAGAATCACGCAGGAAGGCAGGATGACCGGCTCCGGGAGTTAAAAAAACAGCAGCAGGCGGCTAGCGAGGAGAGAATCCGCCTGCGGTCGTCCCTGCAGGCCTTGGAGGGACAGATCCTTTTCTGGCAAACTCAGGCAAAAGGCCGGGCCAAGAACGGCACTGAGGCGGTCAATCTTTCTCAGACCATCGGCAAGGGCCTGAAAAAGGCGTTCCAAGATAAACTTGCCCTGGAGATCGAAGGCGAACGGATCGACCAGCAGCTCAAACAACTGAAGGGGGAACTTCAGCGGGCCCTGGAAAAGCCGGAGCAAAGCTGGCTGGTTACCGTCCTTTTCACCGGCCCCCCACTGAGCGAAACCACCCTGAGCTACACCTACCAGACGGTAGGCTGCGGTTGGCGCCCCATTTACCAGTTTAATGCCCTCCTGAGAGAAAAGAGGGTCGTTGTCACCCGGTTGGCCGAGGTCTGGCAAGATACCGGCCAGGACTGGAATCAAGTCCTCCTCACCTTGGCCGAAGGCCAAGTCCGTGACGAGTCCGTAAATATCGCCTCTTCCGGCTGGACGATCAAACCCCTGCCGGAAACCAGGCTGCCCAAGGGTAAATCCGACCTTCTGGCGGGAGGGCAGGCAAAAAACCCGCCCGCCGGGGAAGAACCGGGACCGGGGATTTCCAGTTTTCCCCCGGCGGGCACCGTCTTCCGCGAAAACAAAACCATCGCCAACCAAACCAGATCTAATGTGGTCCTGGGGGAGGAATCATGGCCGGCGGAGTTCTTTCATCGGGCCAGACCGGGAATCTCCGCCCGGGCCCTTCTTATCGGCCTGGTCACGCCCCCGCCGCAGCGCAGCCTGCCGGCCGGGGATGCCCTTTACCTGGTGGAAGGCGCCTTTTTCGGCAAGAGAACCTTCTCGTCCTCGGAACAGACGGCAGAACTGGCCTTCGGCGCCGATCCCCTGGTCCGCCTCTCCGTCAGTCATGTTTACCACAAACCGGCAATCCTCACCGAGGCCTCCGGGTCGTTCAACCTTCATCGCCTGCAATGGCAGACCAGCCTCTGGAATCAACACGATCATGAAGTTCAGATCAGGCTGGAAGAAAATCGCCCCCAATTTCCCGACCCGCGCATCAGGGGTTCGCTGAACCACGATCCACCGCCGGATGAAACTGGACCGTTGACCATCGGTTGGTGGAGGAACATATCACCATTCGGGAAGATGACCTTTCAGGGCGAGCTGATCCTTACGACGCCCACAGGCCTGGAAATATCACCTGAGATCAGGCAGTAGGCAGGCAGTAGGGTGCGTTAGGCGGCTTTTCGCCGTATAACGCACCGCATCATTGGTGCGTTACGCTTCGCTAACGCACCCTGCAACTAGGCGGATCGTCACTCTAAAATCAACCCTTTTCCTCAATCCAGGGGGCGCGGATCATCAGGATGGGAACATTGGAGAAATGGAGGATCCGGTCGGCCACGCTCCCCCTCACCCAACGGCTCACACCCGAACGCCCATGGGTGGCAATGACGATGAGTTCTATTTCATTGGCATGCGCGTAATCCGCCAGCCCTTCCGCCACCCGCCCTTCCAGCACTGCCTTCTCGACCCGCAGTTGATCGCAGACTAGCCGGCCGCTCACCTCCTCCAGATAACGAGCGGCCGCCGCCCGCTGTTCCCGGTCGATCCTTTCCACCTCCCGGGCATCGAGGATGTAATCGCCCACATAGGGTTGAAAGGGCGCCACTACCCGGACGAGATGAATTGTGCGCTCTCCTTCCTCCTTGCATAATTCCTCCACATGGGGAAGGACGCACTCCGCCAGCTCCGAACCATCCAAAGGCACCATGATTTTTTTATACATCACTCAACCTCCTCGTTTTTAATGAGATACTGTCCGCGATACATCCGGCCGTGATCGGCCTCCCCGATCCTCTCCCGGGCGAAAGGATACTTAAAAAAGGGGTTCCCCTCCGTTAAGACGTTCATATACCCCGAGATATTGGTCAATCATCCCGGGAAGTTGATACCTTTCCCTCGCCTCGCGCATGATCCTTTTTATCTCCCTCTCCCTGATATCGTCGGGCTTCCGGTGGAAGGCAAGGCTTTTTTCCAGCCCGTGTCTCAGCCCCCCCACGTCATAATCCCGAAACAGAAACCCATTTCCGCCATCCTCGGGCGCCCCGTCCATTATCAGTCCGAGTTCTTTTATCTTGTCGTGGTAACCGCCCGTATCCCTATTAGTTGCTGTTGCCCCGAAGATGTTTCCCACCTGATCAATCTGACCGCAGGGCTCATAGAGGGAGGCCCCGAAGACATCGTTGGCCGCGGCGTAACCCAGCAGGGAGAGGTCCTCCCGGAAGGGATAACAGGCGATACGCCCCCCGGAGGCGAAGGCCATAGCGCCCAGGATTTCCAGGTGGGTTCGCTCCCGACCTATTCCATCCGCCACGATCGCGATCTGGACATCCCGATGGGTGTTAACGAAGGGGACGGCTACCTCTTCCAGGAGTTCGACCCCCTTCTGAAATGGATCGAGCCGGGAGGGCCAGAAGAAAAGGATGGCCTCGGGGTTTTGGTTCAGACCGGCCCTTCGCTGAAACTCCAGGAGATTTTCTCTCTTTGCCGCCAGGACGTCATCGTCCGGTCCATAGCGTCGGATGATATGGGGGGATCGCTCCGGATACACGTTAGGCGACGGCGCATTAATGATGGCCAGGGCCTCGTCACTCTCATACTTGGCTTTAACCTCCTTGCGGACACCGGGAGGCACCAGCGGCCGGTCCATAAAATAATCCTGGACCACTTCACGGAGGAATTGTTCTCCCACAAAATTAATCAGGGTGGCATTTTTAATCGCCGTCGCCTGGCAGTCGATGTATAATCGGCCATTATCATTGTAGTAGAAAAGATTATCTGTAATATTGGCAACATTTACACCAGCGAGGTAATCAAGGGGCAAGTGGGCGGTGAACACATTGTGGACCGTATGGAGTACCGGCAATCCCGTTGCTTTCGCGTAGGCGGTAACGATCCCCCCGGCCATCCAGTCATGACTGTGGATAATAAGTTTCCCCTGATGATGGGCCCGAATATCCTTCAGCAGATTGTTCACGATCCCCTTTTGGAACTCCGCGGCGGTTCGCAAGGGGTCGCCCTCGTAGGCGCTGAGGTTCTCGGCAAAAACGGCCGATCCTACCAAGTGGATGTTCGCCGGATCGATCCGGTACCTCATCTCCCGCCACTCTTTTTCATCCAGCCCGGCCTCCCGCTGAAACCTTTTTTTCAGGTTCAGGGTCACCAGATGGACATCAACGCCCCGGCCCGAAAGTCCCTCGCAGAGGGCGGACACCACCTCGCCCTGACCACCGCTCTTGCCGGAAATGAATTTGGCCAGCCCCCCCATATCCTCGGGCAGCCGACCGGTTTCGGGGGTGATGATGAGGATGGCCGTCTTGACCGGCCTTTTGAGTATCTGCAATTTTTCTGCGGCAAAACCAAGCTGATCTATCTTGCGGGTAAGCACATGGGACGCCTGAGCGATTGATCCGCCATAAGGGTTAAAGTAGGAATGAACGGCATGATCCTCGCCGCTGCCCTCATGGAGAAAATATACCTGATCGGAGGTGGTGAGTTGCCGCCATCTGAGCAGGATCTCGCCCCCCGCCTTTTTGGCCCGCGCCTCCATTTCTTCTATTTCTTTAAAGAGGGTGTACTGGGTAAAATTCCCCAGCCAGCCCCTCGTGTCCCGCGTTTCGTCCGCCCAGGAGGAGGTGGATAGGCTATGAATATCGGCGATGGGACAGTCGGTATCCCGGAAGTGGTCCGCCATCTCGGCGGGGACGGCCTGGACGATGCTGGCCCGTCTCTGGAGGGCGGCGGGCAGGCCCTGCCAGAACTCGAATATCCCCCGCTCGCGCCAGATATGTTCGCCGATATGCTCGAAATCGTAACCGAGGAGGACCGCTTCGCCATCAATCTCGGCCAAAGCCCGGGCATAGTCCTCGGGTGAGACAGGCTTGCCGGTAAATCTGTACGCAATGTCATCGCTTAGTTCCCTGTTTCTGGGGATTACCAGGAGGTCGCATCCCTTGGCGCGAAATACCGCATTGGGCGAGACGGGTTTCTCCCCGGAGGCGTACATGTCCGCCCGTTTTTCGCAGAGGATGGAACGATAGCCCATCTGGGCCGCCGTCTCCGCGATCCGGTTATTGTACATCAGTTCGGTGTTGCGGAAGGAGGTGGGGAACACCCCGAAGAGTTTCTTCAACCGGTCACGGTGCAGGGAAACCTGGTCGCGGAACTCCTGCAAGAGGGGATCGGAAAAGAGACCACAGAGGGAATGATAATAGGTCTCGTCGAGAATCTCGACCCGTCTGTCTTCACCGGCCCTGATTAGCCCTTCCAGCAGCTTTATCACCCGGGACTCGTGTAGCTCCGCCTGCTCCAGGAATGTCCCCGAAATACCCAGGGTAATCTTGAAATCCCCGTATTCCGCGATTAGATTCTGGAACATCTCCAGGGCGGGCAGATATGATTTCTCGGAGACTCTTTTAAAAACATCCCGGTTTAAGTCATCCCAGAGGAACCTGTCCGGATGGGGGTGCAGCCGGAAGGGCTGGTGGAGTTGAAAATAAAACAAGACCAGTGGCATGGGGTGCCTCCGAGAGGAGAGATTTGCTACGAGTTGTTTCCCTTTGACAGTGTCTAATCGTTTTAACGAAAAATTGTCAACTTTATATTTTCGTGTTGTTAGCAGTAGTGTCTCCGTCCGTCTCATCCGTCACCTCCTGGCAACATCTTAAACCGGACAGATGCTGTGCTACAATACCGGACATATTACTTGTACTTGCTTTCTACAGTGGGGGGAATGATCGTTGACACGCCGTAATCGTTCGGTTACAATCCGCCCATGTTCTTGATCAAGCCCGTGCCAGAATTTACCAAATGGTTGGACGGTCTGTCCGATGCGTCGGTGCGCGGTGTGGTTTTGGCGCGGGCTGGCGCATTTATTTCGTGCAGCCTAGCGTTCAGTTGATTGTGTTGCTCGTCGGCGGCTCCAAGCGCACCCAGAAGGCTGACATCAAGCGAGCCAAAGCGCTGGGAGCGCTGTTGGAATAAGTGAAGGCTTTTAGGATTCTTTAGTCTTCAGCCTATCCACCTTCAGTCCTTTCCTGGTTCAATCTGCAAGATTGACGATGCGGAAAAAGTCCCAAAAGCATCGTTTTGTGTCATTTCGGACTTGATCCGGAATCCAGTGCTTTTCACGTATTACCATTCCTCTCTGGATTCCGGTTCAAGCCTGTCCCGTACCCTGATACGGGGTCCGAAATGACCCGGGAGACCGGCAGGAGTACATAAAAGCGGCTTCCTTTCCCCAGGCCCTCGCTTTCCACCCGGATGCGCCCCCCGTGCAGCGCGACAAGCTCTTTCGTAAGAGGAAGGCCCAGTCCCGTCCCCGGCGTCTTATCCAGCATTCCCCCCTTGACCTGTTCGAAGGGGGCGAATATCCGTTCCAGGTCTTCCGCCTTGATCCCGATCCCCGTATCCTCAACGCTTATTTCGATGGCGGATTGATTTAAGTTTTCTGTTTGAGTCTGTTCTATTTCCGCAACCCGCAGGCCGAAATCCTCAGTTTTCCGCGCCGCCAAGGTGATGCGCCCGCCGTCCGGCGTGAACTTCGCGGCGTTGGAAAGGAGATTAAACATGATTTGCTTGAGTTTTCTCTCATCTCCATTAATTTCTATCCCTTCCAGCGAGGCAGGGATGTTTAGCTCCACAGCGATTCCATGGCGGAGGGCCTTCTCCCGGATCATGAGCAGGGAGTTTTTCAGTAAAGCCGTGATATCCACACGGGAAAGCTCCAACTGCATTTTCCCCGCCTCGACCTTGGACAGAAGGATGCTTAGCAGGATTCCATCGAACAGGATTTTGGGATCCGTTTCTGAGATGAACATGGATTGAGCGGTGTTAAGGGCGCCGAGCAACTTATTGGCCTCGGCAAGTGCCCTGGTTCTCTCTTGGACGAGTAGCTCCAACTCTTCGTGGGCCTTTTGCAGCAAGGCTTCACCCCGGCCTATTTCCCGGAGGGCGCGTCGCATGAAGTAATGGAGCAGCAGGGCGAAAAGCAAGATCCCCGCCAGGACGGTCAGGCTTGTTCCCAACATCGGCGCCAGCACAATCCGAGGAGAAACGGAGGAAATCATCACCAGGTATCTGTCAGCGGTCTCGGGGAAATTAACCCGGGTAAAAAAGAGAAACCGGTAGGAAACAAAGGAAAAACCCATTCCTTATAGGCGGGCGTTCTATTCCCCAAACTTACATAGATCTGTTTGAGCCCTCTTTCCCACACCGCGTAAGGGGTCTGTTCTTTCCGATCACAGCCCCCGGCATCCTTGGCCCTGATCATTCCCTGGACGGGAGGAACGTCCTTCAAAAAGAGGATATCATCGGCATAGCGATTAAGATGCTCCCCGAGGCTTTCGTGTTGCTGGTGGAGAAAGTGGGCATAGGATGACGTGGCGGCATGAATGGAGGCCCGATAGCTGAGATAAACCGTCAGGAGAAAAACAAAAAACAAAAAGACCGAGGAAAAGATTATCACCGTCTTGAAATGACCCCAATATCCTTTTGGTTGCATATTCAGCTCCTCCCGCGGCTGCCTCAGGCAGGTGGGTATTTTTCTTTGCCGGTTCAATGCTATGCTGTAGATTGAATCAGGGGCGAGAAAATATTTGGCGAGACCTTCGTTATTTGAAGGGATTTATAGGGAAAACCCCGAGGTTTGTCAACAAAATCCTGGCGTATTTTTTTGGTAAAGATTCAGTTTTGACGAAGCGGCAAAAAGTCAAAACCGCCCTCTCCTTTGATGGGAGAGGGTTGGGGAGAGGGTGATAATAGTTGATATATCGAATGCTTATATCCCCCTCCCCCTGCCCCCCCCACCGGGGGAGGGGGAATCGGAGTTTTTACCGCTTCAGTTTTGAGTGGGCATGTAATTTTTCTCTGGACTCGGCGAAAAACTTGAGATATACAGAGGGCCATGGGTAAACACATGGTCATACAACCTAATTTCCCGAAAAATTATACC
>CAMTXC010000016.1:0-39377 GCA_947085635.1 uncultured Actinomycetes bacterium
CACCCGGCCACCCGCGAGATGGCGAACACGGGCGTGAAGAGGTCGGTGGGCAGACCCATGACGTGGTACAACGAAGCTGAGTACATGTCAACATTGGGATAGATGTCGGCCTCCTTGGTTTCGCGGAACACCTGCCGTGTGGTCTCCGCGATGCGTTCGGTCGTCCGGTACCAGACCGGGTCACCGCGGCGCTCACCCAACCGCCGCGACATCTCCCGCAGGATCACGGCGCGCGGGTCGTCGGTGCGGTACACGGCGTGCCCCATCCCCATGATGCGGCCGCCGCCCGCGAACGCCTCGCGCACGAACTGCTCAGCGCTCTCGGGCGAGCCCACCTGCTGGAGCATCTCCATGACGCGAGCGTTGGCGCCGCCGTGAAGCTCGCCCGAGAGCGCACCGAGGGCCGCCGAGACCGATGCGTACAGGGAGGCGCGCGTGCTGGCGACGGCTCGGGCGGTGAAGGTGGAAGCGTTCATGGAGTGATCGGCATGCAGGATCAGGGCGATGTCGAGTTCGCGGGCCAGCTCCGCGTCGGGCTCGGCGTCGTGCACCATGTGCAGGAAGTCGGCGGCGTGGCTCAGTTGAGGTGACGGGTCCACAGGGTCGAAGCCGCGGTGGATGCGGTGCCACGCCGCCACCAGGCCGGCCGTCTTGGCCACGAGATCGACGGCCCGCTCGCGCTCGGCATGCACATCCGTGTCTCTCGGGAACGGATCGAACGCGGCCAGAGCGGCAAGCATCGACTGGAGCGCGGCCATGGTCGGCGTCTCGGGGCGGAGTCCCCGGATCATGTTCACCAGAGCCGGGCTCAACGCTCGACGCTCGGCCAGTCGGGCCCCGAACGCCCCGAGTTCGGATGCGGTGGGCAAGGCCTGGTAGATAAGGAGATAGACCACCTCTTCGTACGTGGAGTGCTCGGCCAGATCACGAATGTCGTAACCGCGATAAATCAGCCGGCCGCCCTGGCCGTCGACGTCGCTGACCATGGTGTCGGCCACCGGCACACCTCGAAGGCCTACGTTCTTGGTGTCAGATGCCCCGAAGTCGACCGAAGGTTTGACGCCCCTCTCTTCATCGCTCACGGCGACCATGCTCGGTCCCCCGCGGTCGCCGCGGCGAGCAACGCCTGCCGGATGCCATCCGCATCGACCCCGCGCCCGATCACGTTGATGCGGCCGGAAGCCGCGCTCGGCCATGACGTCTCGTGAACGCGTCTGGTGGCCAGATCGAGGCGATGACTGCCGCCACCGCCATCAGTGCGGAACACGCCCTTCGCCCGGGCGACGTCGCCGAAGGTGCCGTCGGCCAGGCCGGCGAAGAACCCGCGCAACGACTCGAGGTCGAATACGTCGGGCAACTCCGCGGAGAACGACTCGAACCCATCGAGACGCGCTGATTCGCCGACGGGCGAGGGGAGCGGCGGCAGGATCCCGTCCACTTGCTCCCACGAGAACCGGCCATGGCTCGTAGGGAGCACGACAGCATGCGGATTGCGTTCCTCGAGGTCGGCCGTCACGCGGGCCAGCAACTCGGGCGACGCCAGATCGGCCTTGTTGAGAAGGATCAGCTGCGCGAGTCCCACCTGCGAATCGACGAAAACGTCACTCATCTCGATGAACCAGTCGTGGTCGTCCGGATCGAGGACCAGGACGGTGCGGACTCCTTCGATCAGATGAGCGATTCGTTCATGTGACAACGCCTGCAGGATGTCGCGCATGGCGGCCACCCCTGAAGGCTCCACGACGAGCCGTTCCGGCGCGAACGTGCGCGCGATGTCCTCCACCTGAATCACGAAATCGGCCTTGAGGCTGCAACAGATGCATCCACTCGGCAACTCGCGCACGGAGCTCTCCCCGGTATCGAGAAGCACTCCATCCACGCCCACCTCGCCGAACTCGTTCACGAGGATGACAGTGCGGGCGGGATCGAACGACTTCTCGCCGAGTTGGTGAAGGATCGCAGTGGTCTTCCCCGAGCCGAGGAACCCACCGATGACGTCAACGAGCATGATACCTCCAGAACCTTGGCGGCCGTCGCAAAGCGGCAGGCCAAGGTGTGTCGGGTAAGGAAACCAGATTTATTCTACCCACGAGCCGCGGGTAGGATGCCGACACGCGAAACGGCCCGGTGACGCGGCCACGTGCGCGGCCGCTACGGCGGACCCCTTCCTCAGGCCGCCGTCAAGCCGCCGTCAAGGCGCCATTACGCCGCAGCTACGCCGGCCTTCCTTCAGGCCCGCCGTCAAGCCGCCGTCACGCCGCTACGCCGGGTTTGCGCCGCCTGTGCGCCGATCGCGCAGCATCTTCCGTTCCATCGTCCGGACGAGCGACCCGATCATCCAGTTCAGCGGAGTATCCACACCGTACTTCTCTCCCCGCTCGACGACCGCAAGATTGAGCGTGTCGATCTCCGTGCGACGGCCGGCCTCCACGTCCTGGAGCATGGAAACCTTGTTGTCGCCCACCCAGTCGAGAGTCCTGATCACGAACTCGCCCGGCTCGTCGAGTTCGGCGAACGTGAAGCCCTGGGCGCGCGCCACCGCGGCGGTCTCACACGCGAGAGCGCGCACCAGATCGGCGGCTTCTTCCATCTCTTGGATCTCGCGACCGGTGAGCCCCATGAGCGCGGCCACGGGATTCACCGACGAGTTGGCGAGCAGCTTTCGCCAGATCGGCTCGTGCACGTCGCCCTCGATCAGGTGCGCCTCGAAACCAGCAGCGGTGAACAGATCGGCCAAGCGTACCAGCCCATCATCGCGTTCCCCGTCGAAACGGCCGATGTGGATACCGCCCATGCCGCCGTTGTATCTGATCAGCGTGGGCCCCAGAGACATGGCGCTATGCGCGGTGACTCCGCCGACCACCCTCTCGGGCCCGACCACGGAAGCGATCCGATCGAGGTTGCCTAGTCCGTTTTGTAGGGAGAGTACGTAGGTGGCCGGCCCGACCAGCGGCAGGGCGAGTTCGGCGGCGGAGACCGTGTGGTAGCCCTTGACCGCCACCTGCACCAGATCCACCTGGCCCAGTTCGCCAGGATCGGTGGTCGTCCGTATCCGTTGGTGCCGCGAACTCCCGTCGGGCATCACCAGAGTGAGGCCTTCGGAGCGGATGGCATCGACCTTGGCTTGATCGACGTCTATCAGAGTCACGTCGAAACCGGCCTCTGCGAGAAGGAAGCCGAACGTGCCGCCCAGGGCGCCGGCCCCCATGATCGCGATCTTCATGATGTGTCCCCCTTGGCTCCTCCCAGTCGGCTGGTCGGATGCCTCTGCACAAGAAGTCGTCTCCTCGTGCCCAGAAGATAGCCGAAGGCTCGATGGCCGACAAGTTCTCTGGCGACCAGGTGACCCCACCGTCCAATGCACCATGCATTGCGCAATTCTCTTTCTGCATGATTCATTGCGCTCAATCTGGAGGGAGTCTTGCCTCGCGCCGACTACCCGAGTAGTCTGGTCGGTGAATCGCTGCGTTGTCGGATGCGGTGTCCTGGCACGTGAGACCACGGGCGCCGCGTGGAGTCATGGCTGCAATCTGTTACTACAGCTGCACGCTGATACGACCCGGATTCCTCGCCCGGAGAGGGTTCGCTCCGCGGCCGCTCGCGGCCCTCGCGCTTGACAACGCCGACAAACACCACCCAGACGGCTTCGAAGCACACCCCAATACGTGTCCATGGGTTGTCCAGTTGCTGACGGCCGCGGAGTGGGCGCTGACCGAACCCGGCTGCGCCGATCTCGTCGTGACCCCCGCAGGTTGCGACGCTATGCGCCGCATGGGCGACATGCTCGCCGTGCGGCTCGGCGACCGCGTGTACCGACCGTGGGTGCCGCGCACGACCGACGAAGCCGCAATACGCCGCCTCGCGACAGAACTCGAGGCGCTCGATGACTGGCTCGAGCAGCACGAGACAACACAGACCGCCATCGCAGGGCAGACCGCCACCAACACCGCCACCGCGGCAGCCACCGCCATGACCGCCGTGACTCCGGACGCGGTGGTCTCCCCGCCGTCGGAACCGAGACCCGGGGGTATCTTCGTGGTCGCTGGTCCGCTCGGCGGAGCAGATCTGCTGCGGGCGATCGAGAACTTGGGAGTTCCCGTTTCCGGTCTCGATTCGTGCACCGGCGTGGATCGAGCCGCCGGCCTCGCCGCGTGGGATGCCCGGCTCTCGTTCGACGCCGAAGCAAGGGAGATGTTGGCCGGCGCCGTTTGCCCGCGCTCCGCAGCCAACCTCCGCCGGGAACACCTCGCCTCGCGCATCGCGGAGGCACGCCCGTCGGCCCTCGTCCACGCGCGTCTGCCTTTCTGCGACCCGGGCGCTTACGACGGCGCCCTCACGAAGAGTCTCGCCGACGAGCTCCACCTGCCGTTCCTCGACATCGAAGTGGGCTTCCCCTCGGAGGTCACCGGGCCCGTGCGGGTGCGCCTGGAGGCTTTTCTGGAGACGCTCACCCTCGAAGATGAGTTACTCGACGACCTCTTCGCATTCGATGACCATCCGTCTGAATACCCAGGCGACGAAGCTCCGCCTGAAGACCCTACCGGCGCCCCCCTGCTCTCGAATGCCGAGCCCGAGGAAGCGGGAAGCGGGCGCTCATGAGAGGTGGGGTCATCCAACCTCGGCTCGCGGGCACGATCGCCAGGAGAGTGCTCTCGGTACGCACGCGGGTGAGGGCCCTCCAGTCGGGCACCGCCCGGAAATATCTCGAGCACCACGCACTCACCGCCGCGCTCGCTCTCCACGAGGAGGGAGCCTTCGTACCATGGGTTTCCTACCTCTTCCCCTCCGAGTTGTTGGCGTCCTACGGGCTCACCCCCTTGATCCCTGAAGTGGCGGCCACCACCCTCATGGGCACCGACTTCCGCGAGGAGCTAGAGGCCGCCATGAACCGGTCGGCGCTTCCCCGTGACCTCTGCAGCTATCACCGCGCGGCGCGGGCGGCGCTCGACGACCGCCTGCTCCCCGCCCCCTCCATCTGCCTGGGAACGACCCCGCTGTGTACGGCGAAGGAGTGCCTGCTCGACGCCCTGGCCCAGGAGCACGACGTGCCCTTCATCAGCATCCATGTGCCGCTGCCGCCGGACGAGGGTTCCGCACACCCCGACCAGGTGTCCGACGTGGCGGACCAGCTCCGCGCACTCCACGAACGACTCGGCCCGCTGACGGGACGGCGACCGGCGCTGTCCGAAGCAATTCACAACTCGAACCGCGCCGCGCGGGCATGGCGTTCGATCGACGACAGCCGCATGTCGGGCGACCTGCTGCTCGACGGCAGGCACACGTTCGCGTTCGCCTTCCTTGGGCAGATACTCTGGGGCACGGTCGCCGGAGCGCGTGGCTTCGAAAAACTCCTCACCGAGCGCGGTCGCAGTGACCTCCTCGTGCCCACGAACGGCTCAGGCGGCGCTCTTGGGCCACGGCCCCGCCTCGTCTGGCTACACACGGTGCCGCACCACGACGACACCGCCTTCGAACTCATCCGCGCCCGCGGCGGGGCCGTGGTGTTCGAGGAGATGGGGCGCACGCACTTGCATGAGCTCGATGCCGCAGACCCCTTCCCCGGTCTGGCGCGGCGGCTCATCGAGCACCCGGTATGGGGGAGCTCCACGCGGCGGGCGCGCCTGGTGGTCGAGTTGACGCGCGGCGCACGAGCCGACGGGGTGATCCATTTCAATCACTGGGGTTGCCGCCAGGGACTCGGCACCCTTCCAGTGCTGCGGGAAGTCCTGGCGGGCGAGGGCATCCCGTTTCTCACCATCGACGGCGACGCGCTTGACCGCCCTGGAGGAGGCTCCAACAGCGGGGTCGATAGGCTCGAGAGCTTCCTGGAGATGCTGTAGGCGCCGAGACCGCCCGGGGTCGTGGGCGGCTCGGGGTCGTGGGCAGCTCGGCCCATTTCGCGGGTCGATAGGCCGTTCGGCTCATTTCGGCTATGCTAGGAAATGGAGCGCCCGCGTGGGCGTCACATTCGAACGGAAGGCGGGGAACGACCCCATGACAGAAGACTCAGCCCGCACCCTAGCGGTATTCATCGATTTCGAGAACCTGGCCATCGGCTTCAAGCACCGGCGCGGCGAGTTCAGCATGGACCCCATCCTCGAGCGCCTGGTCGAGAAGGGCAAGGTCATCGTCAAGAAGGCCTACGCCGACTGGAGCGAGTACAAGGCCTACACCAGACAACTGCACGAGGCGGCGATCGAACTCATCGAGATCCCCCGCCGGAGCATGACCGGCAAGAACTCGGCCGACATCCGTCTGGTGGTAGACGCCATGGACCTAGCTTGGTCGAAGGAGCACATCGACACGTTCGTGATCGTGTCCGGCGACTCCGACTTCTCCCCGCTCGTGTCAAAGCTCAAGGAGAACGGCAAGCACATCATCGGCATCGGCATCAAGGAGTCGACGTCGGACCTCCTGGCCGGCAACTGCGACGAGTTCATCTACTACGAAGACCTCGAGAAGGCGCCGGCGGCACTGCCGCTACCCAAGGCGGCAGGCGACATCCCGACGGCCAAGCAGGAGGTTTTCGACCTGCTCTTCGAGTCGGTGGCCGCGTTGATCAGGGAGAACAAGGACCCCATCTTCGCCTCGATGGTGAAGGACACCATGCGCCGGAAGCGCCCGGCGTTCACCGAGTCCACCTACGGCTACCGGAGCTTCAGCGACATGCTGGAAGATGCGGAGAAGCGCGGGTTCCTCAAGATCCGCCGCGACCGCAAGGCCGGGGGCACCTACGTGGTGGAGGGCTTCACGAAGTAGGCGCGGAGCGCGCCGACGAGCCGCGCTGCACCGCCGGAGCGAACGTGTGCCTCCAGCTACCGCTGCCCCCGACCAGCATGACGACGCCTAGCGCGGCGCCCACATGATGATGCCCACCCCCACGACGCAGACGGCGGCCCCCACCCAATCCCAAAGATCGGGCACTTTGCCGTCTATCCACCAGCCCCAGAACGTCGACATGATCACGAACACCCCGCCATACGCCGCATAGATGCGACCGAAACTCCCCTCCGGCTGAAAGGTGGGGATGACGCCGTAGGCGATGAGCACGAGTGCGCCGAGGGCGCCCGCGGGGAAAGCCCACCCCTCGCGCAGCCAGAGCCATACCAGGTAGCCGCCGCCGATCTCGGCGAGACCGGCCAGGAAGAACAACGCGATCGACCAGAGCACGGTCAACGCGCTCCCCCTACACAGTGGCTCGCCACGATGCGCCCCGTCGACCTCCGCATCTCGCCCTCGAGAGAGGCGAGCCACGATCTCATCGTCTCCCGGCCTTGCCTGAGAGGTGGTGGATCTTGATTCCGAAGACCCTGGTCTTCCCTCCGAGCGTACGGATATAGCCGAGTCCTTCGTCGAGGAAGTCGGCGGAGTACTTGCGCACCAGACCCTCCAAAGCTACCTGCTTGCTCTCGCCGAAAACCTCTTCCACACGCCCGGCGGCTATGACGCTCTCATACTTCGTGCCGAACTCCTCCGGCATGACCTCGGTATCCCCGACGGCGCAGAACGACACCCTCGCCTCGTGCACGAGGTTCTCCAACTTCCTGCCTTCGAGGGCGCAGTGGAAGTAGATGAAATCACCCCCAAGACAGTAGTTCAGGGGCACGCCGTAGGGCTTTCCGTCCGCCGAAACGGTGGACAGCACACCGAACTCGGCCCGACGCAGGAGATCCCAGGTCTCCTGGTCCCCGATGACGCGGTCCTTTCGACGGGTCTCCCTCATCCGGTCGAAGCGACCAAGGTGTGGCGGACGTGCACAGCGCACGCGGGCCCGAGAGATCCTGCCCGGCGTTTCTGCGTCACCTCAGGCCCCTTTCAGAACTTGCCGCTGTTCACCGACTCATCGGCCGAAGGCACCGGCTCGGCGTTGTCCCAGTGCTCCACGATGAGGCCGCCCAGCCCATCCGGTACTTCGGCGTTGTGCTGGATGTACGTCTCGACGGAGATGTACCGGTCGATGCTCTCGGGGGCGCCGCCCTCCATCAGGACGTCGGTGATGAGTCCGCGCACCACGGCCTTGCTCGTTTCCGCCTTCTCGAGATCGCGAACCTCGGTGGGGCCATCGATGGAGGTGTGACCCGAGGGAGTCATCGGCGCGTAGGCGGAGATGACATCCCAGCGTTCCACGATCTTGCCGTTCTCATCGGGGTCGAAGAAGTCTGTGACTCGTCGTCGTTCAGCGACTGGAGCACGCGCCGCTGGGAATCCGACTTCATCCCAGGTCCCTTCCTACCCTGACGGCCTCGGAGTCCGCTGCCGGGATCAAAGAGCAGCCGCATAGCTGCTATCGTGTGTCCAGGGAGCCGGAGCCGGTACGCTCCACAGCTGCGCGTCGCCCATACCCGGCGTACAGTTTCTTGTACTGTTCAAGCGCCTGGGCCTGGCGATTCATCACCCTCTCTCGCAGGATGTCATGGTTGTCGAGCGCACGAGCGACGACGCCCGTATCGAGCTGGTTCCGGTCGGCCTGCTCGAGCAGTATCTTGACTATCCCGTCCTTCTGCATGCCTTCACGATAGGGCCTATCTTCAGCCAGCGCCGTGAAGATGTCTGCGACCGCGAGTATGCGCGCACCGATGTCTATCCGCCGCTCATCCGCATGGAACGGGTACCCGCTGCCGTCCAGCTTTTCGTGGTGGAAAGCCGCCCATTCCGGTATGCGACCCAGTCCGCCAACCGAATTCAAGATGGTGTAGGTGATGTAGGTATGCTGATGCATGATCGCGAACTCATCGTCGGTGAGCCTGCCTGGTTTCTCCAGTATTCTCTCGGGGACGGCCAGTTTTCCGAGATCGTGGAAGCAGCCCGCGACTTCCATAGCGGTTGTCTCCATCCTAGTGAAGCCGAGCAACTCACAGAGCGTTACAGCGGCCTCCGAGACGCCCGCGGTGTGTGTTGCTGTGAAGCGGGAACGGAAATCGATGATGGCGCGGAAGACGTCCGCGATCGAGAACATGGTAGGCAGCTCTATCTCCCGACTGTGCAGGGGACCGGAATGCAAGAGCAGTGAGTAGAGCCGTGAAGAGGTCAAGTCGAACCAGAAGTCCTCCCGATTCGACACACTCATGAAGAGATCGACCACGTTGGGGTCGATCGCCTCACCGGACTGAGTCGCGATGGCACGGGTGATATCCGCGCTCTGGTGCAGGATGTACGTGCCGCGATCGATCAACCGCTCGACTAGGTCGGCTAAGAACAGCATCTGTGAGGCACTTTCCACAGCCCCCGAGGGAACCTCGGGTGACCCCCTCCACGGAGTGTGGTGTTGTCTTACGATCAGGGCCGCTGGGGCCAGAAGGGGGCTCTGCAGGAACACCGATTCTCCGAGAACGCAGTGTGAGTCCGGATCCACGACCTCGAACGCATGGAGCGCCATCTTCTCTTCCAACGTGAGAGCTCCGATGTCGTGGAACAGCGCTGCGGTGAACAAGGATGTCAGTTCCTCCGGTGGGAGTTCAGCCGCGATCCCGAGCTGCCAGACGACGTAAGCAGTGCGCATCTGATGAGAGGCAATGCTGGGACTGGCCAGATCGACGGCGTCGGACAACGCGAGAAGCAGGTTGCCGAGGTTGACAGACTGCGGTTCGAGCATGGGGGGCCTCCAAACAGGCGTGTGTGCCATTCCTCACACTGCGCCATAGCCTAACACAGCTTCGGGCTTCTCTATCGTCGCACTTGGCAGTGGACCCAAGCCCAGATCTCCAGACCGCATAGGCCGCCTCACCACCCATCAAGCGGGCTGCACACGCCCTGGTCACCCCGGGGGTCAAGGCGTGCGTGTAGACTTCGCGATGCCGGCTTGCGCACCTACTCCCCCCGCATGAAGGCCTCGGCCAGCTCGGCCGGCAGTCCAGCGGCAAGGACGGCCTGGGCCGTCTCCTCCACGTCGTACGCCACGCGGTGCACGTCCACCGCGGGCGGCCGCCCCTCCTCGAGACGGAGCACCGTATACATGGCGCGTACATCCCCGTCTTTGGGCCGGCCCGCGGAACCCACGTTCACGAAAAGGACGCCGTCGTATTCCCGATGCCAGGGCGTGTGGGTGTGGCCGAACAGGAGGACGTCCGCGTCGGCCTGAGCGGCCAGGCGGTGGTAGGTGCGCTCGTCGCGATCCGCCTGCAGGTACTCGTTGATGCGGCGCGGACTGCCGTGGAGCAGGCGGAGACGGAGAGCCGCCGCCTCCATGCGCAGCTCTCGAGGTCGGTCGCGCAGCCACGCCTTGCGCTCGGAAGTCACGGTGGCGGCGGTGAAAGCGTAGGAGGCGTCGCCGATGCGCCGGGCCTCTTCGTCCGGGTAGTAGCAGCCGCAGTCGCCGCGGTCGAAGGCGATGCCGTCGTCGTAGTTGCCGAGGATCGCCACCACACCGGCGGCGCGGATCAGGTCGATTACGCCGTTCGGGTCGGGGCCGTAGCCCACGAGGTCCCCGAGGCAGTAGGCCCGGTCGATCCCCCGGGAAGCCAGATCGGCCAGGACCGCCCGAAGCGCGGCGAGATTCCCGTGTACGTCGGAGAAGAAGGCGAGCTCCGTCATAACGCTAGCCTCCGCGGCGACCCCGCGGACCTGGGCGGTGCATCAGCCACCGCCTGGGTTGAGCACCTCGCAGGCGCACATACCGGCTTTGACCTCCGCGGCGATGGCCGAAGGTATCTCGTTGCGGCCCCGGCGGGCGTCGGAGGCGATGTCGCCGGCCGTGTGACCGAAGCAGTAGCAGACCAGCCGGTCTGCTCCACGGGCGTCGGGCCGAGCGCGTTCCTTGATGTCGGCGGCATGGTAGACGTTCGGCCTTTGGTGGGCGTCGGGCGCGGTCGCGGAGACGTCCGTCGCAGCGCCCGCGCCGCCGGCCTGGAAGTAGTACACGTGGCACTCGCCGTCTGGGCAGAACAGCCACCCCTCCCCCGCCGCGGTTCGCGACTGTGGGTACTCGAGCAGGTGCTTGACCGTCTTCAAGCCCACGGGGCGCCCCGGGGAGCCGCACTCCGGGCACCTCGAACCCGGCGCGCGCGCATCGTTCAACCCGGCAATCATGCCCTCCGCCGCCGCGGCTCGAGTCGCACGCTCACGCCGGCCCCTCAGCCTCGACGGACGCCGGACCGCCCCACCACCGCCGCTGCAGCCAAAGCGCCACGGTCACCAGGCTGATGAGCACCGGCACCTCCACGAGTGGCCCGATCACCGCCGTGAACGCCTGCGCCGACGCGAGACCGAACACCGCGATGGCCACCGCGATGGCCAGCTCGAAGTTGTTCGAGGCAGCCGTGAACGACAGTGTGGCGCTCTTCTCGTAGTCCGCTCCCATGCGCTTGCTCATCCAGAAGCTCACGAAGAACATAATCACGAAGTAGAGCAGGAGGGGGACGGCGATACGCACCACGTCGAACGGCAACTCGACGATGACTTCACCCTTCAGAGAGAACATCACGAGGATGGTGAAGAGCAGCGCGATCAAGGTCAACGGGCTGATGCGGGGGATGAACGACTCGTGATACCACGTCTTGTCCTTGATGCGGATAAGGGTGAACCGGGTAAGAATGCCGGCTAAGAACGGTATGCCCAGGTAGATGAATACGCTCTTGGCGATCTGGCCGATGGTAACGTCGACCACGGCGCCCGCCAGACCCAGCCACCCCGGCAGTACGCTGATGAACACCCAGGCATACACCGAGAAGAAGAGCACCTGGAACACCGAGTTGAAGGCCACCAGCCCGGCGCAGTACTCGCAGTCGCCCTTGGCAAGGTCGTTCCACACGATCACCATGGCGATGCAGCGGGCCAGACCGATGAGGATGAGCCCCTGCATGTACTCCGGCTTGTCCGAGAGGAAGAGGACAGCCAGCAGGGACATCAAGACGGGCCCCACCACCCAGTTCTGCACGAGCGACAGTCCCAGCACCCGCTTGTTGCGGAACACCTCGCCGAGCTCCTCGTAGCGCACCTTGGCCAGGGGCGGATACATCATGACGATCAGCCCCACCGCGATGGGCACCGAGGTCGTACCCCAGCTCGCCCGGGTGATGACATCCGAGATAGACGGCCACAACCAGCCGACACCCACCCCGACTGCCATAGCCAGGAAGATCCACAGGGTGAGATACCGGTCCAGGGACTTCAGTCGGTGCACGATGCTCCTTTCGTCGCTTTAGACCCCCGCCCTATCCGCAGACCCTCCCCGGCGCCCGACACTTTCACGACACCACCAGCCGAGCGATGTCCACGATGTTGAACAGGTAACCCACAAGCAGGATGCCGGAAGCCACCACGCCGGCGAAGACCACCAGCAGGCGTGGCCGCAGGACCTTGCGCAGGATCACGAACTCCGGCAGCGACAGGGCGATCACCGCCATCATGAAGGCCAGGGCCGTCCCCAGGGCCGCTCCCTTGCCGAGCAGCGCCTCCACCACCGGGATCATCCCGGCGGCATTCGCATACATAGGCACACCAAGAAGCACGGCCAGCGGCACCGACCACCACGCTCCCCGCCCCATGAACGAAGCCAGGAAGCCCTCGGGCACGTAGCCATGGATCAACGCGCCCACCGCGATCCCACCCAGCAGGTACGGTCACACCTTGCCGACGACCTCCGCCACCGCGGTCCGACCTGCGTCTACCCGTTCCCGCCAGGCCGGCGCCTGGGTCTCGGCCTCGCCCACCTTCATCTCGTACACCCAGGGCTAGACGTGGCGTTCCAAGAGCAGCACCACGGCCACTTCGTTTACCAGCGGCGCCGAGATGAGGAAGGAGAAGATCACCCCAAGGGGCACCCCAGCCGTGACGAACCCTATGAACAGCGGCACCGCCGAACAGGAGCAGAAGAGCGTGACGATGCCCAGCCCGCCCGCGAGTGCGTTCCCCACGGCTTCCCGCCGACCGGCGAGCATGGCCCGCGTGCGCTCGGGGGTGAAGAACGTGCGCACGATGCCCACCGCGAACACCACGAGTACGAGCAGCATGAGCACCTTGGGAGCGTCGTAGAGGAAGAACTGCACCGCGGACCCTGGAGCGCTCCCCGGCTCGAGGCTCAGGAGCGTGAACGCGAGCCAGCGCGACGCGGGATCGAGTAGACGGCAGAGGAGCGCCCACAGGGCGAGGCCCGCGAGCAGCGCCCCTCCATACCGCGCGATGGTCGCGCCGGAATCTCGGATCCCTCCACCGTCGGCGCCGGCGGGGGCACCCGCGAGCCGGGGGATCGCCTCTCCCGGCGTCGAAGCCGCGCGATCGGACATCAGCCGGCCGCCTCCACCACCCACACGGCGATCTGCGCGCCCTCCGGCACCCTGCCCGTGGACTTCACCTCGCCGTCGATGACCAGTGCAGGGGTCATCATGACTCCGTGGGCGAGGATCTCGTCGATGTCCTCCACTTTCGCCACCAGCCCCGGGTCCATGCCCGCCTGTTCGACCGCCGTGCGGGTCGTCTCATAGAGTTGCTCGCACTTGGCGCACCCCGTGCCCAACACCTTGATCTCCATACCTACCGCCTTCCTCGCGTGCCTGTCACGGTCTCTGACCTGCCGGTCACGGGACGCACACCCCGACCGCCTGCTTCTCTCTGGATTCGTCGCCCGCGGCCAGACGCAGCAAGGCGCGCTCCAACCTGTCGTCTCCGAGGATGAGGGGCAGAGCCTTGAGCAGCTCACCCTGCGCGGTGGGGAGGTCGGCCGCGATGCGATAGTGCACCCATACGCCGTCACGACGATCGGTCACAAGGTCGGCGTTCAGGAGATAGCGCAGGTGGCGTGAGGCTTTCGACTGCGTGATGCCGAGAGCTTCCTCGAACCGGCAGACGCAGAGCTCGTCTCGCTGCACCAGGAGCGCCAGCATCTCCAAGCGTGTCTCGTCGGCGAGGGCCTTGAACAGGCCGGCCAGTTCACGCATGTCTCCCCTTCCAATCGTGCAACCGTTTACCCGGTTATACGGTAGCAGGAGAGCCGCCTCCACGCAACGTAGCGGTGCATGGGGGCGGCAAAGAGCGGCGGCACGGGGCAACTCCGGCTCCGACTCCGGTGGCCGGGACAGGCGCGGGTGGTCGAGCAGACGCGGGGTGGTGCCCGTCGTGCCACGAGCAGGCGGTCTCAGGCGGTGAGGTCGGCCTTCCGCGCGAGGAAATCCTCGCGGTCGATATCGCCGCGCGCGTAGCGCTCCTCGAGGATGCGCAGGGCGTCGGGATTGGAGTTCACGGGCGGAATCGACGGCAGCGGGTACCCCGGTGCCTGCGGACTTCCGGCCGCCGCGTTGTGCCGGGCTTGGGCGTCACTGCGCTCGTCGCGGCGGATCAGCGCCTTGACCAGCAGAACGACCCCCACGATGATCGCAATCCAGAACGCGGCCATCAGCAGAAGGCCGATCATCCCCATACCGAGTTCGTAGATACCGTAGTCCATACTGTCGAATCCTCCTTAGGTCGTCTGACGCGGAAAGCCCCGGAGAGCCCCCTGCGGGGTGCTGTTCTCGCGAGAATACTGCCCAACAATGGTGCCCGAAACATGTGAAGCTTGTGTGAGGATGCGGGCCCCGAACCTGGTGCCGCTCCGTCGCGCGCCGCCATCCCACAGTCGACGGCGCCCGCCGGCGGCGGCGGTCATCGGTCGGCGAGGGCCATGAATCGGCGAGGGTCATCGGTCGGCGACGGGGGTTCACCGCAGAGCGCCGGCCAGGTCTTCCACCAGATCCTCCGGGTCCTCGATACCCACGGAGACGCGCATGGTGCCCGGCGATATGCCGGCCGCCCGGCGGGCCTGCTCGCTCATGCCCGCGTGACTCATGGTCCACGGTTGCTCGATGAGTGACTCCACCCCACCCAGTGACTCCGCCAGCGTGAAGAGCCGGAGCCGCGAGAAGAACTCGTCGGGGTCGAGGGCGTCGATGTCGAGGTCGAAGCTAACCATGCCGCCGAACCCCGTCTGCTGCCGCTTGGCCAGTTCGTGGTCGGGATGGTCTTCGAGGCCCGGATAGTAGGTGCGCAACGACTTGGGGTGCCCCTTGAGGAAGCGGGCCACCGCGGCGGCGCTGCGCTCGTGCGCCCGCATCCGCGGCCCGAGGGTCTTCACCCCGCGCAGGACCAACCACGCGTCGAACGGAGAGTTGGCCAAGCCCATCGAGTTCACCAGATGGCCGATCTGTTCGGCCAGATCGTCGCGGCTGGTGATCATCACGCCGCCCACCACGTCGCTGTGGCCGTTCAAGTACTTGGTGGTGGAGTGGAGCACGAGGTCCACCCCCAGGTCGAGCGGCCGCTGGAAGTAGGGGCTGAGGAAGGTGTTGTCGGCGACCGTGATGAGCCCGTGCTCACGGGCGATGGCGACCATGGCCGCGATATCGACGATGTTGAGCAGAGGGTTCGACGGCGTCTCGATCCAGAGCATGCGCGTCTCGGGGCGGACGGCCGCGCGGACCGCGGTTTCATCGCGCATGTCCACGAACGAGAACGTCAGCCCGAACCGCGGCATCACGGTCTCGAACAGCCGGTAGCTGCCACCGTAGATGTCGTGACCCGCAACCACGTGATCGCCCGCCGAGAGCAGGAAGAGCGCGGCGGACACGGCGGCCATACCCGTGCAGGTGGCGCGCGCGAACGTCCCGCCTTCGAGCGCCGCCAGGTTCTGTTCGAGCGCCGTGCGGGTGGGATTCCCGCTGCGCGTGTAGTCGTAACCCCGGGTCTCGCCCACCCGATCGAACGCGAACGTCGACGACGGGTAGATGGGCGTCGTCACCGAATTGAAGGTGGAGTCTTGAGCCACCCCTACGTGTACGGCTGCAGTGTCCCTGCGCATGATCGCGGACCTCCGATACGTCGTTCCCCCCACCCCCGACGCCTCCACGAAGGCACCCGGTCCGGGCATTATAGAGAACGTCGAGGGGTTTTGTAGTGAGTCGCTCCCGTTGCGTCGCGCGGGAGTCAGCCTTGACCCGGACCCTCGCATCGCGCACGATATGTCAAACGACTCCCGCCCAAGGAAAGGGATGTTCTGATGCTGACCCGATACCTGCTCGGCGCGGCGATGTTCGCCGTGGGAGTAATAGGCGCCATGCAGCCCCCCATCAACGCGGCTCTCGCCAAGCGGACAGGGTCGTTCGAAGCCGCCACCGTCAGCTTCGCCATAGGCACCCTGGTGCTCCTCGCCATCGCGCTGATCGCGGGTGGAGGCAGTTTCGCAGCCGTGCGCGGCGTCCCCATGTGGCAACTCACCGGCGGGTTCGTCGGGGCGCTGTTCGTGTGGTCCACCATAGTGCTCGTACCGCGGGTGGGGGCCACGGCCCTGCTCGCGGGTATCATCGCCGGACAGCTCGCGGGCGGGATGCTGATCGATCGCTTGGGGCTGTTCGGGATGACCCAGATAGGGGTGACATGGTACCGCGCCCTGGGGATCCTCCTGCTCGTGGCAGGCGGGATGCTGGTGCTCAGGCGGTAGCGGTCACCGGCGCCGACGCCGGGAGGACGGCGTCGGCGCGACGCGGAAGTGGCTCACACGACTCCCAGTCTCAGGATGCGCCGCGCATCCGCGAGGGTCGCGACCGGTCGGTCGAATTCGGCGGCGAGTCGTACGACCCGCTGCACCAGCTGGGCGTTGCCCTCAGCCAACCGGCCGCGTCGGTAGTAGATGTTGTCCTCGAGACCCGTGCGCACGTGACCGCCGGCCAGCAACCCGAACGCCGCCATGGCCGTCTGCCCTCGTCCGATGCCGGACACCGTCCACGTGGCGCCGGGAGGCAGCGACTCCACCAGGTGCACCGCGTGCGGGATGGTTGCGGGGATCGCGCCGGGGACGCCCATCACCAGGTTGAAGTGCAGTGGCTCCTCCAGAACGCCGGACGCCGCCAAGCGCTGGGCGGCCGCAATCATGCCCGCCTCGAATACCTCTACCTCGGGCCGGATGCCACGGTCGCGCATCGCCCGAGCGAACACCTCGACTTCGGGCAGGGGGTTCAAGAAGACCTCGTCTCCGAAGTTGCAGCTCCCCGGAGTGAGCGACGCCATGTCGGGGCGGGCGGCGCCCTCGAGATGGGTCACGGGCTGTAGGCGCTCCTCGGGGGTCATGCCCATCGCGCCACCCGTGGACACCTGCACGATGACCTCGCAGCTCTCGCGTATCGCAAGGATGGCTTCTCGGAACCGGACCGCATCTTGCGTGGGCGATCCGGCCGCGTCGCGAACGTGTAGGTGGATGACAGTCGCTCCGGCCGCGGCCGCCTCCTCCGCGGCCCGCGCGATCTGCTCCGTCGTCACGGGCAGGTGCGGCAACTGCTCGAGCGTGACCTCCGCCCCTACGATCGCCGCGGTGATGACCACCGGTTCCATCATCCGTCTCCGAAGCAGTAGAAATATCCGTTGCGTGAACCCACGTAGATGCGCCCGCGCCAGACGGCCGGCGTGGACTCCACAGCCCCACCCCCGGGCACGCTGACCTTCCAGATCTCCGGCGGATCGAGCGCGGGGTCCGCGATGTCGTAGGCGTGGATCCAACCGTCTGTGTCGCCCACGATCAGCGTGTCGTCCACCACCGCCGCCGAGCTCCAGGCATGGGGAGTGAAAGGCTTCTCCCATACGATAGCGCCGTCGCGTCGATCCACGCCCAACAGACGCCCGGTATGCGTGGACACGTACAGCATCTCTCCGTGCAGGGCTGGAGTGGCCCACATGCCGCCCTTGCCGCCCCGCGCTGGATCAGCCACAGACCATACCAGAGGATCACCCTCGCGATATGGGTCGAGCTTGAAGAGCTGACCCACCTCTTTCGCCCGCGGGAGCATCCGCTCGAGTTCCGAGGCCACATAGAGCATGCCCTCCTCGTCCACCACGATCGAGGCGTCGATGTCATCGCCGCCCCAGAACTTGAACGCCACGGGGAATTCCGCACCGGGTGCGAGCGGCGGCGGGGAGGATGGGGCGGTCTCGACTGCACTTGAACCGGCCGAATCACCCACCCCCTCAGCGCCCGGGGGCCCGGGCACGACGACCCCGCGCTCCCACGCGCCGGGCGCCTGCCCGGCGGGGCCGTAGCCGGCGGCCGATAGGCCCAAGGCGCTGATGTCCAAACCGAGCACCCGGCCGCCGCCGTTGGCGAAATAGACGCGATCGCCACGCTCCGGATCGAGGTGTACGGCCGGCGAGTTCTCGATACTGACGGTGCGGTCGCCGATGGCCGAGATGAGCTCCTGGTCGTACGCGGGATAGGCCAACACCACTTCGGGCGCCACGGCCACTTTCCCCGATGCGTCGAGGCCCCGGTTCAGCCGCACGATGAAGAAGTAGCTGTTCTCACCGCCCTCGAAGAGGTAGTCGCCCACGACCACGGCGCTCGAGTCCCAGTCGTTGTTCCACACCGGGTTCGGCACCGATGCGGCGTCGAGCTTCCACAGCACCTCCGGCTCCGCGCGATCGAGAGCGACCACACGGAAGTAGTTGTCGCGGGAGCCGAAGTAGAGAAGGGGATAGCCATCCGGATCGACCACGACCGATCCTTTGATGAGGTCACCAGTGGGAAGATCGGGGAGGAACCGCGAACCGTCCGCGGCTTCGAGGAAGTGAACGGCGCGATCATAGGCCCCGAACATCACCCGGGTCGTACCGTCTTGTTCCCAGACCACGGGCTGACCCGTCCACCCTGTGCCCGCCCAGATGCGGGACTCGCCGCCCTCTGAAGAGCTCGAGATCATCGGGCCGCCCTCAGGAAAGCGCCACAACACTCGCGGCGCTCGAGGCACCGGCCCCTCTCCGTAGTACGAGCGGTGCGAGTTGCCGCGGAACATAGTCAACCCGGCGAAGGAGGTGTTGATCGGAGCGAACTCGGCCGGGCCGCCCGCGGGCGGCCCTTCCACGGGCTCGGGCTCGAGAGTCGTGGATGGCCCGCCGCCGCCGACCGGCGTCACAGCCGCAAGACTCGTGGAGGTGGTCGTAGAGGCACCCGCGGCCGGGGAGTCCTCTCCGCGTCCGTCGCGGAGCGCGAAGAATGCGACGGCGGCCGCCAGGGCCGCCACGGTCAGCAGGATGGCCGCGCTCAGGGCCGCGAGCCGAACCAACCTCCGCGTGCCACGCGAACCTCCGCGCCCCCCGCGGTAGATGGTGTACGGCTCATCGGGGTCGAGATGACCTCGATGCCCCCGCGACCCTCCGGTATCGCCCCGGCTAGGCGTCACTCTCGGTCTGACCTTGTCCGGCGCGCACCAGCAGGCCCCGCCCCCGTGTGGAGACCAAGTCGAGATATGCCACCAAGTCCTTCGCAAAGCTCCACTGAGTACGGTTGATGGGGGTGTCGCCGATACGACTAGCGAGCGCCTCGCGAAGCTCGCTCCAGTTGGTCCACCCGATGTGCCGGGCCAGGGCCTCGGGAGTCACACCCTCCGGCAGATCGGTCATCTTCCCAACGAGGAGTTCCGGGTCGTCCCAATAGCGCGACACGATGTCGGGCGGCTCCACGTCGCTGGTGAGCACCAGAACTCTGCAGGCGTCACCGAGCGCTGCATACCCCGCGTCGAACGTGCGGATCACCTGGTCGCGCTCCACGTCGTGGGCGGTCTGACGGCTGAGTTCGTGCCAGTAGCGCGCGATCACAAGGAAGGTGACCGATCCCGCCTCGATCACACAAGAGACCTCGGTCTCGTTCTCTGGGGTCTCCCGACCGGCGGGCGGCGCGAACCGCCTCCAGAATTCGAGTGTGTAACCGCCTTCGATCGCCGCTTCGTGGTCGTCGCCGCGGAACGCCTTGCCGAGGAGCTCCACCAGCCAGGTGGTGGTCTCGAAGTTGCGGAGGGGGCCGAACACGTTCGACACGAACTCGTCTTCGCGGCTCTCCCGGAGCATGCCTCCGTAGTAGCGGTCCCTCTCGAACAACTCCACATACATGGCCATGGACGTATCCCCCTCGCGAAGGTGTAGAACGGAAGCGCCTCCGGCTCCGCTCGTGAATGTTCACGCGATGCTACCCACCCGCAGGCGGGCTGTCAAAGCGCCTGGTGCGAGAGGGCGAGCGGGACGAGAAGAACCAGAAAAAAGAAGTATAGCCGGTCCCAGGGGGTAGGACCGGCTACACTGCGGGGAAATCTGCCGAGCTCTGACGCGGGCGGGACGGGGGGAGTCCCGGGGGCCGCGGTGTTTCAGTGCTCAGCTGTTTCGTAGTGTACTCGCGCACCCACGATTCGTCCAATATATTGTTCCTATGCCTGCTATAATCCATTTTGATCGATGGGGGACGTTCGGGACTCCCTCGCAGGGGTCGTCCCGATCCGCGCTGCTTGGGAGCCGGCCATGGAACTGACGCAACTCAGATACTTCACGGCCGTCGCCGACACAAAGAACTTCACGGAAGCAGCCGCGCGACTCCATGTGTCGCAGCCGGCGCTCAGCTATCAGATCAAGCGACTCGAGAACGAGCTGGGCGCCCGCCTTTTCGACCGCACCAGCCGCAAGGTCTCGCTCACCGTCGACGGTCGCACCTTCCTACCACTGGCGCAGATGGTGCTCCTCAAGGTGGAGGAGGCGGCCGGCGTGATGGAGGACCGGCTCGGGGTGATGACCGGCAGCGTACGCCTCGGGTGTATCCCCAGCGCCGCCGCCTACATCGTGCCCTCGATTCTCGCTTCCTTCACCCGGAACTTCCCGGGAGTGGCGGTCTCGCTCCTCGAGAGCGGCGCGGCCACGCTGGAACGCAGCGTGCATGACGGATCGGCCGATCTGGCCATCGTCGCCGATCCCGTCTCGCCCGAGCATCTCGACGTCACCCCCTTGCTCACGGAAGACCTGCTTCTGGTTGTTCCCGACCACCACAGGCTGGCCGCACGAGACTCGGTGTCGCTCGCCGAACTCGCGGACGAGCCCTTCATCATGTTGGGAGGGACGTTCACGCTCGGGCCCCATGTGACGGAAGCCTGCCGGCGGGCGGGCTTCGAGCCGAGGGTCGCCTACGAGACCGGCGGTCTCGATTCGGTGAAGAGCTTCGTGCGGCATGAGCTCGGCATCTCGGTGCTGCCGAAGATGGCCTTCCGTCCCACCGACGACGACACGCTCGTGCTCGTGCCGTTCACAGAACCGCTCACGCGCGACCTCAACCTCATCCGCAATCGGGACCGTTATGCCTCGGTGGCCACACGCGCTCTGATGGTGCACATACGCACGTCTGCACTCTCGAACCAGAGCCCCGCCACCAGGGCGCTCATGAGGGAGTAACATCCACTTTTACGCCGATTGGGGCGAGAGCGACAGGATCGGCCGGCGCGGCACGTCGCGACCTTGGGCGCGACGCCGGGCTGAGGAGAAGCCATGTATCTGAAGCACCTGTACGTCGAGGGATTCAAGAGCTTCCCGGAGTATTCCGGGCTCGAGATGGCCCCCGGAGTGTGCGTGATCGTGGGTCCCAACGGCAGCGGCAAGAGCAATCTCACCGACGCGGTCGCCTGGGTGCTCGGAGAGGACGATCTCTCGTCGCTTCGCCTTCGCGACACGGCCGACCTCGTCTTCGCCGGCACCGAGGAACTCCTTCCCATGAGCGTCGGAGTGGTCAGCGCGGTGCTCGACCCCAGACCCGCACGCGTCCGGGCGCCGGACGGACTCTCCATGGACGCCTGCAAGCACGGCCACCCGGCCAAGCACTCGCGCGAACTGCCCGAAGGCATGCTCACGATCACCCGTCGGATGCAGGCGGACGGCGCCGAGACATTCGTTCTGAACGGCGTCGAGGTCACCAGGGAACAGGTTCGCGCCGCTCTCGCCGAGGCCGGTGTGGCGTCTCCCCCAGTCGCCGTGATCCGGCAGGGAGAGCTCGAGCGCTTCCTTCTGATCGACGCGGATACTCGGAGGAAGCTGATCGAGGAGGCGGCCGGCATACCCGATCTCGGAGCGCGACGGAAGAAAGCCGTCGAAGAGACTTCCGTCGTGAGATTGCGGCACGAGCACCTCCTGGGTGAGCGCGAGGAGGTCGCGGAACGCGTGGTCCAACTTGAGCAGGCTGTTCGCACCCTCGAGCAGGCGCGGTCGCTCGAAGACCGCATCGCGCACCTTCGCGCTGCCGCCGTGCTCTTGGCGCTTGAGACCCCGGACCGCGCCGGCGGCCGGACGCCGAACGCGGCGTCGCTGCTCGAAGCGCTCGACCTACCCGCACCCACCGATGCGTCGGCGCACCGCGACTGGACCGGCGTGCGTGCCGAACTAGACGCGCTCGTCGAATCGCTGCGCGCGGTGCGCCCCACCAACTCCGGGGCGCCCGAGGAGCTGGAACAGGCGAAAGCCCGCGTCCGGAAACTCGACGGGCAGATACGCACCGCCGAAGAGACACTCGACTCACTCGCCGAAGAAGCGGCGGTGCTGGCGGGAAGGATGACCTCGACGTTCGCCGAGGTCCACGCCCGCATCGAGAGCCGCTTCCGCGACTACTACGAACTGCTGGCCCCAGGAGGCGAAGCCTCACTCCCCTTCGAGCGACACCGTGACGGTGCCGCCGGCGCCGGCTCGGGCGGCGACGGCTCGGGGGGTGGCGCCGGCTCGGGCGGCGACGGCTCGAGCGTTGATGGTGCGGGCGTCGAGGTCATGGTCCGTCCGCCGGGCAAGGTGCTGGACCGCGTGAACTCGCTGTCGGGCGGAGAACGTTCCCTGGCCGCCCTCTCGCTGGCGTTGGCCGTCTTCCAGGAGCATGCGGCTCCCCTGTTCGTGCTCGACGAGGTGGAGCCGGCCCTCGACGACACCAACATCCGTCGCCTCCAGGCTGTGCTCGACTCGGTGGCCGAGACCCGCCAACTTCTCGTGGTATCCCACCAACAACGCGCCAAGGAAGCCGGGGACGCGGTGTTCGGCGTGGAGCGGAACCTCGATGGAGCCAGCCAGGTCAAGTTCCGTTTCGAACCCGCCACGCGCCGCCTCGACGTCTTCCGGCGCACCTGGGCCTCCGACGACCTGCGGCGCTCGTCGAGCGATCATTCCCTTTCTGCCGCACCAGGGCGGGCTGCGGACGCGCTACTCCCGAATCGCGCCGCCTCTCCCGGGGGCTCGTCGAATCACGGCGGACTCACGGAGCTGCGGGGCCCGCGGAGCCGGGTCACCGGCCTCCGGCGCCGCCCCGACGGCCCGTGGGAGGGCGTCTGGGAATCGCTGGGCAACCCCAACAGCACCCGGCCGCCGGAGGAGACTGAGGACGACAGCGAAGACTCGGCCGCGGCGGGGAAGACCTGCTGCTGAACGACGCGCGCCCGGGCCGACGGGGGACCACGACGCGGCCCGCGCGGCACGACGGGATCGAAACGGGGGCCCGGTTCCGGGCCCCCGTGATGTGATGTATGCGGTCCGGTGCCCCACTTCGGGCATCGCCGGATCGATCGCAGGCTCTGCTACAGCTCGACCGCCCGAGCCTCGGAGAAGCCGTCCAGGGCGAGGATCTCGTCGAGTACCGCCTGCGGGATCGGATCGTCCAGGGCGACACCCATGATGGCGGCACCCTCCATCTTCTTGCGCCCAACGTTCATGAACGCGATGTTGATGCCGTGCGAGCCGAGCACCGTGCCGACACGCCCGATCATTCCCGGCACGTCTTCGTAACGGAAGAAGGCCATATGCTTCGACGGTTCGATGTCGATGTCGTGGCCGTACACCTGCACCAGTCGCGGCCTGTGCTTCGGCCCGAACGTGGTGCCGCCCGCTGAGAACTCGCCCTTAGGGCCCTTGGCCGTCAAGGTGATGAGGTTGGTGAAGTCGCGCGAGCGACGGTCCTTCACCTCCGAGATCTTGAGGCCCCGCTCTTCGGCGATGGACGGCGCGTTCACGTAGTTCACCACATCCTCCACACGGCCTTCGAGCAGCGCCTTGGTCAGGGCGACGGTGAGCAGACGGGTGTCTTGCTCGGCGATCTGACCTTCGTAGTGAACGGTGAACTCCTCGACCGGGCCGTCGGCGAGAGCCATGATCAGTTTGCCGACCGTCTCGGCGAGATGGAGAAACGGCCCCACGGCTTCCATGTCCTCAGCCGAGACCGACGGGATATTCACCGCGTTCGACACGAACTGCCCGAGAAGCCCGGCGGCCACCTGCTCGGCGATCATGGTGCCGGCCTTGTCCTGGGCCTCCTCGGTGGAGGCGCCCAGATGCGGCGTGGCGACCACATTGTCGAAGGCGAGGAGTGGGAAGTCGGCCGGCGGCGGCTCCTGCGAGAAGACGTCGAGGCCGGCCGAAGCCACCTTGCCCGACTGTAGCGCCCGCACAAGCGAATCCTCGTCGACGATGCCGCCGCGTGCCGCGTTCACGATGCGCACGCCGTCTTTCATCTTGCCGAACGCCTCGTCGTTGACGATGCCCAGGGTCTCGGGCGTCTTCGGCAGATGCACCGTGATGAAGTCGGCCTTCTCGTACACGGCGTCCAGATCGACGGCCTGCTCGAGGCCGTTCTCACGGAAGCGGTCGCTGGACACGTAGGGGTCGTAAGCGATCACCTCCATACGCAGGCCCTTGGCCCGCTGCGCCACGATCATGCCGATACGGCCGAGGCCGATGAGCCCGAGGGTCTTGCCCGTGAGCTCCACACCGCCGAACTTCGAGCGCTCCCACTTCCCCGACTTCAGGGAGACGTGAGCCTGCGGGATCTGACGCGCCTGCGCCATCATGAGGGCGACGGCGTGCTCGGCCGCGGCCATCGCGTTCGACTCCGGCGCGTTGGCCACGACGATGCCTTTCTTCGTGGCGGCCTTCACATCGATATTGTCGACACCCGAACCGGCCCGTCCGATGATGCGCAGCCGCGTGGAGTTCTCGAGGATATCGGCCGTGACCTTGGTGGCCGACCGAACGATCAGCGCGTCGTAGTCGTTGATGCGCTCCTTCAGCTCAGCGTCGGTCATTGCGGTGTTCACATCGACATCGAACTGCTCTCGCAGCAACTCGATGCCGGTGGCCGAGATCTTCTCCTTCACAAGTACTCGGGCCTTGCCACTCTCTGCAGCCATGTCTTGACTCCTCCCCATAACCCTCGCCGATCGGGCGATCGGAACGAGACAGCCGGATTTCGGGCACCCCTGAACGCTAAGCATACGATGGGACTGTACGGGTGTACAGTCCCATCGTTGTACGCGGGTCAGGCGACGGGCGGCGCCGTTCCATCGTTCCATCGCGCACCGTCCCCTCCCGGTGCGGGTGACTACTCCAGCGTGCCGCCGCCTGAGATCCAAGTCATCATGCCGCGGAGCTTCTTGCCCACGACCTCGATCTCGCTATCAGCGGACCGGCGCGTAAGGGCATTGAGGACCGGACGGCCGGCCTGGTTCTCGAGGATCCACTCACGGGCGAACTCACCCGACTGGATCTCGCCCAGGATGCGCCGCATCTCGTCGCGGGTGTCCTCGTTGATGATGCGCGGGCCGCGGGTAACGTCGCCGTACTCAGCCGTGTCGGAGATCGAGTAGCGCATGCCGCTGATGCCGTGTTCGTACATGAGATCCACGATCAGCTTGAGCTCGTGCAGGCACTCGAAGTAGGCGATCTCGGGCTGGTAGCCCGCCTCCACCAAAGTCTCGAAGCCCGCGCGCACCAGCTCGGTGCAGCCGCCGCAGAGCACGGCCTGCTCGCCGAAGAGATCGGTCTCGGTCTCTTCCTCGAAGGTGGTCTCGATCACGCCGGCCCGGGTGCAGCCGATGCCCCTGGCGTAGGCCAGGGCGACGTCCTTGGCCTTGCCCGTCGCGTCCTGATGGACGGCCACCAAGCCGGGAACGCCGCCGCCCTCCGCGTACATGCGGCGCACGAGATGTCCGGGGCCCTTGGGCGCCACCATCGCCACGTCCACGCCGGCCGGGGGTAGGATCTGGCCGAAATGGATGTTGAAGCCGTGGGCGAACATGAGCATGTCGCCTTCGGCGAGATTGTCGCGCACGAAGCGCTCATAGATGACCTTCTGGTCCTGATCGGGCACCAGCATGATCACGATGCTGCCTCTCGCGGCCGCCTCGGAGGTGGGCAACACCTCGAGACCGGCGTCCTGCGCGCGCTTCCAGCCGGGTGAGCCCTCTTTCTCGGCCACCACGACCGAGACCCCGCTGTCCTTGAGGTTCTGGGCGTGGGCGTGGCCCTGGCTGCCGAAGCCGATCACAGCCACGGTCTTCCCCTGTAGAAGCTCGAGGCTGGCATCCTTATCGTAGTACATCTGGTCCTCCCTGCCGATCGTGTGAATGATACTTCTGTCGCCTGACTCCTTTCGGGCTCCCCCGCGCGCGACGACCGCACGGCCCGCTGCCACACCTTCAAGTCTTACGTGAGCTCCGTCCCCCTGCTCATAGCGATGCGCCCGGTGCGCACCAGTTCCACGATGCCGAAGGGGCGCAGTAGCTTCATGATGGCGCCCACTTTCTCCCGCGTACCCGTGACCTCGACCACCAACATGGTCTTCGAGACATCGATGATCTTCGCCCTGAATATCTCGGCGATCTGCATGATCTCGGAACGGTTCGCCGCATCGGCCTTGACCTTCACCATCACCAGCTCCCGGTCGACGCTCGTTGCCGGGTCGAGGTCGGTGATCTTGATCACGTTGATCAGCTTATGCAGCTGCTTGGTCACCTGCTCGAGTGGCTGATCCTGGCCGTCGACGGTGATCGTCATGCGGGAGTATTTCGGGTCCTCGGTCTCCCCCACCGCCAGGCTGTCGATGTTGAACCCACGCCGGGCGAAGAGCCCGGAGATACGGTTGAGCACGCCGGGCTTGTTCTCAACCAACACGGAGAGCGTGTGCTTCATCGGTCCTCCTCCCCCAGCATCTGGTCGATCGCGCCGCCCGCCGGCACCATGGGCCACACGTTCGCTTCGCGCTTCACCCGTATGTCGATGACCGCGGGCTCGTCGGAGGCAAACGCGATGCGCAGCACTTCCTCCACCTCGTCGGCGCGGGTAGCACGAAAGCCCTGCGCCCCATAGGCCTCGGCCAGTTTGACAAAGTCAGGCTGGCAGGCGATGCAGGTGGCGCTGTAGCGTTTGTTCCAGAACAGATCTTGCCACTGCCGCACCATGCCCAGGTACTGGTTGTTCAGGATGCACACCTTCACCGGAATACGGTAGTTCATGGCCGTACCCAGCTCTTGGATGTTCATCTGGAACGAGCCGTCGCCGGCGATGTCGATGACCGTGGCGTCCGGACGGGCGATCTTCGCACCGATGGAAGCCGGGAAACCGAAGCCCATGGTGCCCAAGCCGCCCGAGGAGATGAAGTGCCGCGGCCGGGTGATCCGCGAGTACTGGGCCGCCCACATCTGGTTCTGCCCGACTTCGGTGCAGATCACCGCCTCGCCTTTGGTGATGTCGGAGATGGTCTTGACCACGAACTCCGGCATGATCTCGCCATTCTCTTCCCGGCGGACGGTCATGGGGTGCGACTTCTTCCAGTCTGCCACCTGCCTCATCCAGGGCAGGTGCCGCTCGGGGGAGAGCTCGTGCTTCTTGAGCTGCACCAGCAGATCCGCGAGCACGCTCTTCGCATCGCCCACGATGGGCACGTCCACCGCCACGTTCTTCGAGATCTCGGCCGGGTCGACGTCGACGTGCACCACCTTGGCGCCCGGTGCGAACGCCGCGATCCTCCCCGTGACGCGGTCGTCGAAGCGAACGCCCACACCCAGGATCAAGTCGCAGTTGGTGACCGCGTAGTTGGCGTAGCGCGTGCCGTGCATGCCGAGCATGCCCAGAGACAGCTCCTCGTGATCCTCGGGGAACGACCCGATGCCGGTGAGGCTGGTGGTGACCGGGATGTGAGCGTAGAGAGCCAACTCGCGCAACTGCTCCGATCCACCCGAGGAGATGACGCCGCCGCCCGCGAAGATCACCGGGCGCTCGGCCTCGGCGATCGCCTGCGCGGCGGCCTTGATCTGCTTGGGATGGCCTTTCACCGTGGGCCGGTAGCCGGGCAGGTCGATCTTCTGCGCGCCCTCCGGGTCGTAGTCGATGTCGGTGAGGGTCAGATCGACGGGGATGTCCACCACCACCGGACCGGGGCGACCCGTCCTGGCGATGTAGAAGGCCTCGTGGAGAACCGCGGGCAACTCCGCGGCGTTCTTGACCAGATAGCTGTGCTTCACGATCGGCAGGGTGATGCCGTGGATATCCGCTTCCTGGAAGGCGTCGGTGCCGATGAGGTTCGTGCGCACCTGGCCGGTTATGGCCACCAGGGGCACGCTGTCGAGATAGGCGTTCGCGATGCCGGTGGTAAGGTTCGTGGCCCCCGGGCCCGACGTGGCGATACATACGCCCACCTTGCCGGACGCCCGCGCGTAGCCGTCGGCGGCGTGCACCGCGCCCTGCTCGTGCCGGGTGAGGATGTGGTCGATCTCGAAATCGTAGAGAGCGTCGTACAGCGGTATGACGCTCCCTCCGGGATAGCCGAACACCACTTCGACGCCCTCGCGCCGGAGTGATTCGAGTATGGCTGTGGCTCCGTTCATCGTGTGGTGTGCCTCGCGTCTCGGATTCTAGGTGTCGACAGAAGGCCCGTTCGGACCGGGATGGAAGGCGGGTGTTCTGTACGACCGGACCCTCGGTGGGTCGGCCCGCCTAGCGCTCGACCGCGCCGGGACCACCATGCGTGAGCACGGCCCCGCGGTCGGCCCCGGAGACATGGGCTACATAGCGGGCCAGAACGCCCGAGAGCCTCTGCTCGGGACGTTTCCAGGCCGCTCTCCTCTGTGCAAGGTCGGAGTCCGAGACGTCAAGGGTCACCCGGCGTGCCGGGATGTCTATGCGGATCGTATCGCCGTCTTCGACGAGCGCGATGACGCCCCCATCGACGGCTTCGGGAGCCACGTGCCCGATGCTGGCGCCGCGGCTCGCCCCGCTGAACCGTCCGTCGGTGATCAGAGCCACGCTGTCGTCGAGGCCGGCGCCGGCCAGGGCCGACGTGGGCGTGAGCATCTCGGGCATGCCCGGCCCACCCTTCGGCCCGACGTAGCGGATCACCACCACGGAGCCGGGCTTGATCGAACCCGACTCGATCGCGGCCACCAGGCTGCGCTCGTCGTCGAAGGCGCGCGCCGGCCCTTCATGCCTGAGCATGCCGGGGAGCACGGCCGCCTCTTTGACCACGGCCCCGCCGGGAGCCAGATTGCCGTAGAGCACGGCCAGCCCTCCGGTGGGAGAGTGCGGAGTAGCGAGGGGACGAATCACCGCTTCGTCGCGGATGGTCGCCGCAGCGTACTGATCGGCCAACGAGTGTCCGGAGACAGTCGGCGCCGAGCCGTCGATCAAACCACCCTCGGCGAGGCGTTTAGCCACCGCCATGATACCGCCGGCCCTATGTAGGTCTTCCATGTGATCGGGGCCCGAAGGCGACAGTTTCACTATGTGGGGCGTGACGCCCGTGACCTCGTTGAACGCCTCCATGGGAAGGTCCACCCCCGCCTCGTAGGCGATGGCGAGCAGATGCAGCACCGTGTTCGTGGAGCAACCCAGGGCTGCATCGATGGCCAGCGCATTGCGCAGACCGGCAGGAGAGAGGAAGCGGCGGGCGCCCCATCCTTGTTTGGCCACCGCAACCGCCTGAGCCCCCGATCGCCGTGCAAGCGCGAGGCGGGCGGAGAAGGGGGCCGGGATGGTCGCGTCGCCGGGCAGAGCCAACCCGAGGATCTCGGTGATGCAACTCATCGAGTTCGCCGTGAAGAGGCCTGCGCACGAGCCGCAGGTGGGACACGCCGACTCCTCGAGCTCAGCCAGGTCGTCCGCGTCGATGGCCCCGGTGAAGTATTGGCCCACCGCTTCAAACACGTCTTTGAGATCCACCTTCTTTCCCCGGAAATCGCCGGCGAGCATCGGGCCGCCCGACACCACAACGACGGGCACGTCGAGCCGAGCCGCACCTATGACCATACCGGGGACGATCTTGTCGCAGTTCGGGATCAGAACTAAGCCATCGAGTCCATGCCCTTCGGCCATGATCTCGATAGAGTCGGCGATGGTCTCGCGGGAGACCAGCGAGTAGTTCATGCCGGTGTGGTTCATGGCGATGCCGTCGCACACCCCGATGACGTTGAACTCCAGAGGGACGCCACCCCCCTGCCAGACGCCGAACTTCACCTGCTCGGCGATGGAGCGTAGGTGCATGTGGCCCGGGATGAGCTCGTTGTACGAGTTTGCCACGCCGATGATGGGTCGAGCGCTGTCCGTCGGATCGAGGCCGAGGGCATAGAGCAGCGACCGGTGCGGCGCCCGCGCCGGACCCTGCCTCACCTGATCGCTGCGTTTGGACATCGTTCTCTCCGAACCTTAGACGACTGTACCGGGCGGGAGCCGCGGGCTGCTCGGGGACCCGCCCGAAGATGGGCCTGGAGTTTACTAGATACACACCAGGGCTAACAAGGCCGAAACACCCGCGGACCCGCTTGTCGCGGTGTAGAACTACCAGCCCGGACGACGTTATACTTATGGTGTGAGACCACACTCCCACACAAAGTCGCATGCAGCGGGCCGTGAGTGGCCCCCCAGAGTCGCGGAGCCATCACGATGAGCGCCGCGGCCGGCGCCGAGGGTTTGAAGGGGCGCGTGCTCGTCGTCGATGACGAAGCGTCCATACGGCGCCTGTACGTTCGCTGGTTGACGGCCATCGGCTTCGCGGCGGTCGAGGCCGATGGAGGGAAGGAGGCGGTCGAGCTGTTCGCCTCCGACGCCGAGGGCTTCGACCTCGTGATCCTGGACATGATCATGCCGGACGTGAGCGGATTCCACACGTTCGAGCTCCTCCGAGAGGAAGACCCGGAGGTACGGGTGGTTCTCTGCTCCGGGTACCGGGTCGATAGACAGGCGACGATCATCATGGAAGCAGGAGCCGTCGGATTCCTCCAGAAACCTTTCGACCGGGAAACGTTGCTGCGCGAGATCAGGCGAATACTTGGACCCACTGCCGGCGCGCCCGGCTAGGCTGTTCCCCCTCACCGTCACCGGTGTGGCAAACTATAACGCCCACCCGTAAACGAGTGCATTCCAACAATCAACCACCCGGGCTCTTCTTGGTAGCGTAGTCATGCCTCCGTGCGGAACCGGAGACGCGCACCACCCGAGGGGGAAGATACCGACATGAGCGACCCGTCATTGAACGAGGGACCGACCGTCCTTCCCGGCCATTCGGGCTCGATGCCCTACGTGGGCATCGCCACCTTCCTCAAACTCCCCGTGGCCACCGTGGCGTCGCTGCCGGAACTGGATTTCGTGATCCTCGGCATCCCCTACGACGAGGGCACCTCGAACCGGCCCGGCGCCCGTTTCGGGCCGCGGGCCGTCCGCGACGCCTCTACCCTCTACTCCTACGAGGGCGGCGTCGAGCTCTTCGACGTAGAACTTGGCCGCACGATCCTCGAGGGCGCGTGTGTGGCCGACTTCGGCGACGTGCCCATCAATCCGGGCGACGGCGATTCGGCACGCGCGGCGATGACCGACGCGGTGCGGACCATCTTGCAGGCGGGCGCCACGCCGGTGTGCGTAGGAGGCGATCACTCGGTGACGGCCTCCATACTGCGGGCGTTCGCCGAGGGACCCACGCCGAAACCCTACCTGGTGCATCTCGACACCCACATGGACTTCGACTCCTATCTGCCTCGTCACGCCCACGGCACTCCGATCCGCCTTGCGGTGGAGGAAGAGCTGGTGACCGGCGTGACCCAGGTGGGAATCAGAGGCCTGAACAGCGGCCGGGCCGACTGGGAAGAGGCACGCTCGCGTGGCGTGAACGTGATCACGTACTCGCGGTTCCGGGCTGAGGGCATCGCCGCGGCGCTGAAGTCCATCCCGGCCGGCGCGCCCCTCTATCTCTCGATCGATATCGACGTCTTCGACCCCTCTGCGGCGCCCGGCACGGGCACGCCGGAGCCCGGGGGCCTGAGTTACATCGAGGGCCGCGACCTGATCCGCGCAGTGGCCGCGCATGGCCGGGTGCAGGGCATCGACCTGGTGGAGGTGAGCCCGCAGTACGATCACGCGCAGCTCACTTCGACCCTCGCCGCGCGTCTGCTCCTCGACATCATGGACGCTGCGTGGAGCCGGGGGGCTCGAAGCCGATGAGAGAACACGACCGGATACGACGACCCAACAGGCCTACAGACCGACCCAGAAAGTAGGAGAGAGCACGATGACCAACAAGGAGCTCAAGCTGGCCCGCGACGCCCACGTACCCCGCGGCCCCTTCAACGTGACCGAGCTGTTCGCGGCGAGCGCCAAGGGTGCGACGATCACAGACGTGGAGGGCAACGAGTACCTCGACTTCGCCGCCGGCATCGGCGTGATGGGAGTAGGACACTGTCACCCGAGCGTGGTGGCGGCGGTGCAGGATCAGGCCGCGCTCTTCTCCCACACGTGCTTCCACGTGGTCATGTACGAGGCGTACATCGAAGTGGCCAAGAAGATGAACGCGGTGGCGCCGGGCGACTTCGCCAAGAAGACGATCCTACTGAACTCCGGCGCCGAAGCAGTGGAGAACGCCGTGAAGATCGCGCGCTACGCGACGGGTCGCGACGCCGTGATCGCCTTCGAAGACGCCTTCCACGGGCGTACGCTCATGGGCATGTCGCTCACCTCCAAGACCATGCCGTACAAGAAGGGCTTCGGGCCGTTCGCTCCCGAGGTCTACCGCCTGCCCTACGCCTACTGCTACCGCTGCCCCCTCGCCCTCGACTACCCAGGCTGTGGCATCGCCTGCGCCGACCTGCTCTCCGACGCCTTCAAGAACTACGTGGGCGGCGAAGAGGTGGCGGCCGTCATCGCCGAGCCCGTGCTGGGTGAGGGCGGTTTCGTGATCCCGCCGCCGGAATACTTTCCCAAGATCAAGTCCATCTGCGAGGAGCAAGGCATACTCTTCATCGCCGACGAGGTGCAGTCGGGCTTCGGGCGCACCGGCAAGTTCTTCGCCATCGAGAACTGGGGAGTCGCTCCCGACCTCCTGACCGCCGCCAAGTCGATGGCGGCCGGCTACCCGCTCTCGGCCGTGACCGGGCGCGCGGAGATCATGGACGCGCCACACGCCGGCGGGCTGGGCGGCACCTACGGCGGCAACCCCGGCGCCTGCCGCGCGACCCTCGCCGTCTTCGACATCATCGAGAACGAAGGTCTGATCGCACGGGCTCAGACGATCGGAGAGCGCGTCACGGCCGCCTTCCAGACGCTGAGCGACGAACTTGAGGTCGTGGGAGACGTGCGCGGCCTTGGGGCGATGGTCGCCATAGAGCTCGTAACCGACCGCGCGACGAAGACGCCGGCCACCGACTTGACCAAGGCCCTGGTGAGCCGGGTCGTCGAGAAGGGTCTCGTGATGATCTCGGCCGGCACGTACGGCAACGTCATACGACCGCTCATGCCCCTCGTCATCGACGACGCCACCCTGGAGCGCGGTCTCGATATCATAGGCACGTCGCTGCGCGAGGTGGCGGCCGAGGCTGGGTTGACCTGAGCGATCGCCTCGTCTGGAAGTCGAATAGAAAAGAGAGGGAGCAACATGGAGCAGTTTCAGATTCTGCGCGTTGACCTTACGGCTGGAACGACGGTCAGAGAAGACGTGCCGGCCGAGCTCATCCAGCAGTTCCTCGGCGGAAAAGGCCTCGGAGCCCACTACCTGGCGAGCGAGCTTCCCGCCGACGCCGATCCCCTCGGCCCCGAGAATCTGCTCATCTTCATGACCGGTCCGGTCTCCGGCCTCTTCCCCGGCACGTGCAGGCACGCCGTGGTCACCAAGAGCCCCGCAACCGGCGGCTTCCTCGACACGTACGCCGGGGGCTTCTTCGCCTGGGAACTCCGCAAGGCCGGCCTCCTCGGCATCATCATCAACGGCAAGGCCGACAGGCTCTCGTACCTCGAGATCACTTCCGAAGGAGCCGCGATCAAGAATGCCGCGCATCTCGCCGGCAGGGGTATCGGCGAGGTCGATGACGATCCGGCGTTCGCGGACTACCGCGTGGCCGCCATCGGGCCGGCCGGCGAGAACACCGTGTTCACGGCGGCCATCGGCAACAACGTGGGCAGCACGAAGAGCGGTCGTTCGGGCTTCAACGGCCGCGGCGGCTCGGGTGCCGTGATGGGTTCGAAGAACCTCAAGGCCATCGCTATCGCCGGCGGTAAAGGCCCCCGCCTGGACGATCAAGGCAAGGCCCTGCGCAAGGAGCTGTCGGCAAAGATCATGGCGCCGGACTCGGCTTCCTCCTGGCTCGCCGACGCGGGCACCACCGCCATCGTCGATTGGACCAACGGCGTCAACGTGCTCCCTACGCGCAACTGGCGGTCGGGCTCGTTCGAGGACGCAGCCTCTCTCATCGGGCACGAGCCGGTCGTGGAGAACCTGGTCTCTCGCGATGGATGCTTCAACTGTCCCGTGAACTGCGGCCCGCACGTGAAGGCGAGCGAGGGTGCCTTCCCGGGCGCGGAAGCCGACAAGCTTGAGTACGAGACCATCGGGCTCGGCGCCTCGAACACGGGGAACGGTGACTTCTCGAGCATCGTGAAGTTCGCCGAACTCTGCGACCACCTCGGCCTCGACACCATCTCGGTGGGCGCTGCCGTGGCCTTCGCCATGGACGCCGCGGAGAACGGATACATCGACGATCCCATCCGCTTCGGCGATTCGCAGGGTCAGGCGAAGCTCACCGAGGACATCGCCTACCGCCGCGGCATCGGGGCGGTGCTCGCCGACGGCATCCGGGCGGCGGCAAAGGCCTGGGGTGTCGACGACTCCAAGGTCCCCGTCTTCGAGATCAAGGGCCTCGAGTTCCCCGCCTACGACCCCCGCGGCTCGGTGGGTATGGCGCTGGCCTACGCCACGTCCGACCGCGGAGCCTGTCACATGCGTTCCTGGCCGATCGCGAACGAGGCCCTCTCGGAAGACGAGAACGCCGATCCGTTCGGCCCAGAAGGCAAGGCTGAGTTCGTCATGGGCGAGCAGGACGAGAACTGCGCCGAGTGGAGTCTCGTGGGCTGCGACTTCATCGTCTATGGGGCGGAGGACGCTTCGGCTATGCTCGCAGCAGTGGGGATCGACATGTCCCAGGAGGAGTACCTCGCCCTCGGCAGGAGGGTCTGGAACCTCGTGAGGCTCTTCAACCTCAAGCAGGGCTGGACCGCCGACGACGACTACGTGCCGGCCGCCATCCACAATCCCCTGGAGGACTCCGGCAAGGCACTGGCCCCCGAGGTCTTCGAGGCCATGAAGAAAGACTACTACCAGGTGCGCGGATGGGATGAAGCGGGCAGGCCCACAGCCGCATTGATCGCGGACCTGAGACTTGGAGACTACGTATGACCCGAACGCTGCTCGTGGACCTGTCCTCCGGCGCCGTCACGCCGGAGGACCTCGACGTCCGAGGTCTCGCCGGTTTCGGAGGCAAGGCGCTCGGCGTCGATCTGCTGGAGCGATACTTGGACCCGACCGTCGATCCGCTGGCTCCAGGCAACGTAGTCGTGTTCACGCCCAGCAAGGTCGCCGCCTACGGTTTCTCAGGCTCGAACCGTTTCGGCGCCTTCACCAAGAGCCCGATGACCGGAGCCTTCCTCGAGACCTACTCGGGCGGCACCATGGCCCGTACGCTGCAAGAGACCGGCTGGGACGCCGTCGTGGTGCGCGGCGCCGCCGCGGGCCCCGTCCGAGTGCACCTGGACGACAGCGGAGCGACCATCCTCCCCGCCGATGATCTCTGGGGCCGCGACGTCTTCGAGACCGAAGAATCGCTGCGCCGGTCGGTGGACAAGCGCACGTCGACCATGGTCATCGGCCGGGCGGGCGAGACCCGTTCGGTGCTCGCTTCCGTGCACCTGGACAGGGACCATGCCCTGGGTCGCGGCGGCCTCGGAGCGGTCTTCGGCAGCAAGAACCTCAAGGCGATCACGGTCACGTCGCTCGGCTCCCGCCGCGCCGAACCCGGCGAGGCGTTCCAGGAAGTAAAAAAGGCCGTGTCGAAGCTTGCCACCGACTCGCCGGCCGCCCACGCCTACCGCTCCTTCGGCACCCCCATGATGGTGGCCGTGCTGAACGAGGCGGGTGCCTTCCCCACCGGCTACTGGGAGTCCGGTCGGGCGGCGCACAGGGCGAACCTCGAGGCCGAGAACTTCCCCACCTGGGCCAAGGTGGAGACCGGCACCTGCCCGCCCTGCCCCATCCGTTGCCGCCGGAAGCTCACTGTGCTCAGGGGTCCCCACGAGGGGCGTGTGGTGCACGGCCCTGAGTACGAGACGCTCTACTCGTTCGGCGGGCTCTGCATGGTCGAGCACGCCGAAGACGTGCTGTACCTGCACGAGGAGTGCAACCGGCTGGGAATGGACACCATGAGCGCCGGCAACCTGGTGTCCCTGGCCATGCGGGCCGCTTCGAAGGGCGTCCGCGACGACGCGCCCGCGCCCGGCGACGCCAAGGCGATCTCGGAGCTCCTCGCCCACATGGCGGCCCAGGACACCGAACTCGGAGAGATCCTCTCCCGCGGCATCCGGGGGGCGGCGGCGGCGCTCAGCATGGAAGACGAGGCCATCCACGTCAAGGGCATGGAGCCCGCCGGCTACGACCCGCGGTCGCTGCGCGGTATGTCGCTCGCCTACGCCACGAGCCCTCGCGGAGCCTGCCACATGCGCTCGACCTTCTACAAACCGATCTTGGCCGGCATGGTCAAAGACAAGGACGCCGCCGGGACGGTGGAGGTCTTCGTGGACTTCGAAGACCGCATGTTCCTGTACGACTGCCTGATCATGTGCCGCTTCTACCGCGATTTCATGACCTGGGACGACCTCGCCGTGCTCGCGTCGGAGCTGAACGGTGAGCCGGTCGACGTGCCGGCCATCCAGCTCCTGGCCGGCGACCTACTCACGCGCGTGCGGCGCCTGAACTTCGCCATGGGCCTCACCGCCGGCGACGACACGATCCCCAAGCGGTTCCTCACGGAAGGCATCGACGACAAGCCGCCGATCGGCGAGAAGGAGTTCCACGACCTCCTCGACGCCTACTTCGTGCGGCGCGGGTGGCCGGAAGGGGTACCGCCGGCGGCCTGATCGACTACCGGCTTGAACGCCGCCGGCTGATCCGGCGGCGTTGCACCTGTTGCTGCGGCGAGGCCTCGGGCTCCTAGCCCGAGGCCTCGCGCCTCTTCTCCACGTAGGCCTCGACCATGTCGCCCAGAACGAGGAAGGCCGCGTCCGGGTCGAAACGATCCGGGTCGAGCAGCGACTGAAGCGCGATGCCGTCGACCACCGCGGTGAGAAGGGCTCCCAGACCCGCGGCGTGTCGGTCGTCGCCTTCAGCGCCCGGGAGACACGCCTCCATGTTGAGCCCGCGATACCAGTCGTAGAGATCGGCGATACGGGGTCGGAGCCTCTCCGACCCGAGGATGTGTGGCACGAGGCTGAACAGCTCGTAGAACGACTCGGTGTCGGCGGCGACACGGCCCAGGCCGTCCGCCCACGCGTGGATGCGTTTCGGCCCCGGCTGGAGCGCGCGCATCTCCGCGTTTGCAGCGACTTGGTTATCCCTGATCAGCGAATCGACCAGGGCGGCGAGAAGCCCGTCCTTGTCGCCGAAGTAGTAACGCACCATGGCCTTGTTCTCCCCCGCTTCCCGAGCGATGGCCTCGAGGGAGAGGGCCCTGAAGCCCCGGGCGACGAGCAGCCTGCGCGCCGCTTCTACGAGCGCCCGTGCCACGGGCGGCATGGCGGCGAGCGGTACGTCGGCCTGTAGCGGGAGGAGTGGCGGCGGAGTCACCGCGGGCGTCTCACCGCGGGCGTCGGACCCTTCGCTCACGCAACCCCCTTTCGGTGTGTCTCCTGGCAGGCTTGCGCAACCCGCCGCCTTCTTGATACGTTACCAAGGACCGCATTGTTTATCCAGATAGATAATGCGCTTCCGCATAAGGGGGTGGGGAACTCTCTGGGGAACCGGAACCGCCCCTCGGCCTCGAGGAGGAGGAGACATGCCGTGAAACCCTGGTTGAAGAGCCTGAAGAAGACCACGATCCGACGGGCGTTCCTTGCCTACTTCGTCTTCATGTTCGCCTGGCTCGTGGTGCCACCGATGTTCGAGGTGATAAACCGCGTCGAGCCGTGGGTGGTCGGAATGCCTTTCGTGGTCTTCATGATCGCCGCTATCTCGCTCCTGGTCTGCCTGGGCCTCGTTCTCCTGTTCGAGATCGAGCGGATGAGGGGGGAACTGCAATGACATCGTGGTGGCCTCTTATCATCACCCTCGCCTACTTCGTCATCGTGTTCTTCGTGGTCCGGAAATGGGCCGCCCTCAAGCATGACAGCATGGATGACTTCGCTGTAGCCGGCCGCCAGTTCAAGTGGTACATGATCATGTTCACCGTGCTGGCCACCTGGTTCGTGGGCGCCATCTACACCGCGTTCTTCAGCTACGGCGTACTCTACGGCACCCTGGCCCAGTACGCGACCATCTACACCCTGGCCGGCCTCGTGATCTACTACTACATCTCGCCCCGTATCTGGATCTGGGGCAAAGTGCACAACCTATACAATATGCCCGACTACATCGAGCTCCGGTACAGCGACAAGTGGCTGGGCGTCGTGTTCGCGCTGGCGGGACTGCTGATCGGCGCCCCGTGGCAGGTGATCGCCTTCAAGACTTTCGGGTACGCCTTCAACGAGGTCACCTACAACACGCTGCCGGTGTGGACGGTTGGCCCCTTCACCATCAGCGTCGGGATCCTGCTGATCGGCGCCTTCGTACTCTGGTACGTCGTGAGCGGCGGCATGAAGTCCGTGGTGATCACCGACTTCGTGCAGGGCATCATCTCCGTGGTCATCGTCCTGGTGGGCATCGTCTTCGTTGCCCAGAAGCTCTTCGGCGGCTTCGGTGAGATCTTCCGCGAGGTGGAGAGGGTCGCACCGGAACTCCTCGTGGTCGACGGCTCGACCTACTGGGCGGGCATCATCCTGGCCAGCGCCATCGGCGCCTACTGCTGGCTCGAGATCTTCAACCGCATCTTCATCGCCGAGAGCGTGCGCGAGCTCAAGCTGGTGGCTCGGGGCGCCCCCATCATCGCCACCACGGTGAGCTTCCTGCTCTTCGCCCTCGCCATGGGCGGCATCTACTACAAGGGCGGCATCACCGACACCGCAGGCGCGGAGTCGGCTTTCCTCGTGTTCTTCAGCGACGCAGGCGGGCCCATGCTCCTGGCCTTCGCGGCCATCGTGATCGTGGCGGCCGAGATGTCCTCCGTGGACTCCCAGCTCACCGCCCTCGGCGTCGTGATCGGCAAGAACATAGTCGAGAAGGTCCGCAACCGCGCGTACTCCGCGAAAGCGTTGCTCGGTATCAGCCGGTGGTCGATCATCGTCTGGTCGGTTGTCGCCATGTTCCTCGCCATGGGCGACCTGCCCCTGCTCATCACCATCGCCATCAAGACCTACGAGCTGCTCACCAGTCTCTTCCCGGCCATCATCATCGGGGCCTTCTGGAAGCGGGCGAACCGGATCTC
>CAMTXC010000017.1:0-41313 GCA_947085635.1 uncultured Actinomycetes bacterium
AGCTGCGACACGTGCCCATGGGCCACGCGTATCGGGAAGCACGGCTCGGCCACCGAGTGATCCACCCCGGCCTCGCGGATGTGCCTGTCGGTCTCACCCGAGATGAGTACGTCGAAGCCGCACTCCTTGAAGAACACCGACCAGAAGGGTAGGCGGTCGAACGTGTACATGGAGCGGGGGATCCCCACGGTGCCCAGGCGCGCGCCGGAGCCGGTGCGCACCATGCCGGAGAAGTCGGGCGTCCCGTCGCGGCCGGTCTTGCGACCATCCACGGGCGTCGGGCTCTGGTCGTCGACGATGTAGGAGAACGCCACCTTCTCGCGGAAGGCGAGCAGGTCTTGTATCACCGGCGTCTTGTCCACCTTGGCCCGCTTGCGGTATCGGTCGGAGCACTTGTCGCCCCAGTAGGTCTTCTCGTCGCCGATCGTGAACTGGCGGATGTCGCACTCGTTCGTGCAACCCTTGCACGTGAACTCGCGGATTGCATAGTCCACCTGTTCGAGGTCCCAGCCCCGGAAGCGAGAGATGTCGCCCGTGGCCGACATCTTCTCGCGGGCGAGCAGGCCCATGCCGATGGCTCCCACCACGCCGTTGTGCGGCGGTACGATGATCTCCTTGTCGAGCACCTGGCTGAAGGCGGCGGCCACGGCGTCGTTGTAGGCGGTACCGCCCTGGAAGTAGATGGTGTCGCCTACGTGGCGCGTGCCGACGAGGCGGTTCAGGTAGTTGTAGACGATCGAGTACGCGAGGCCGGCCACCAGATCCGGCTTCTCGGCCCCGCGCTGGAGATACGAGTTGACGTCGCGCTCCATGAACACCGTGCAGCGCTCGCCGAGTCGCACGGGCGAGGGCGCGCCCAGGCCGAGTTCGGCGAACTCGCCCACGATGTTGATGCCCAGCTTCTCGGCCTGCTCCTCAAGGAAGGAGCCGGTGCCCGCGGCGCAGGCTTCGTTCATGGCGAAGTCCACCACGACGCCGTCCTGCAGGCTGATGTACTTCGAATCCTGCCCGCCGATCTCGAAGATGGTGTCGGGAACGCGGTCGATGAGCTTGCGTCCGATGAACGTGGCGCCGGTCTTGTGGGCCGTGATCTCATCGTTCACCGTATCGGCTCCGGCCAACTCCCCAATCAGCTCACGCCCGGAGCCGGTGGTGCCCACGCCTCTGATCACGAGTCTGTCGCCGAGCTCGTCGCGGATCTCGGCAAGACCTCTGTTGACCACTTCTACCGGGCGGCCGTCCGTCTTCAGGTAGATCTCCTTGACAACCTCGCCGTCGGCGTCGAGCACCACGAGGTTGGTCGAGACGGAGCCCACGTCGATGCCCAGATACGCGTCGAACGTGCCTTCCGCTGGGAGCTCATACGGCTTGACCCGGTCGCGCAGGAGGATCACGCGGTCCATGTTGAGCGGATCGGAGATGGGAAGGCCGCCCGACTGCAGGGCGCCGAGACTTCGCACATCGATCACCATGGGATTGCGGCCGGCCGCTTCTTCCGCCTCGATGAGCGCCGCTCCGATGGCTCCCATCCACGCGTAGTCGTGCGGGATCACGAGGCGCTCGCGGGGGAGCTCGAACGCGTCGAGCAGAGCTTCGACCGCGCCTTCGTTGGCGGCCACCCCACCGATGAAGGCCACCTTGCCGTCGACGTGCTTGCCCTTTGCGATCGTGCCCTTGTAGTTGCGGATGACAGCGTTGCAGAGGCCCTTGAGCACTTCGGGCGGCTGGTAGCCCTTCTGCTGCGCGTGGATCATGTCGGACTTCGCGAACACCGAGCAGCGGCCCGCGATAGTGGCGGCCTTGCCGGCGCCGCACACGATCTCGCCTATGTCCTCGACCTCGTACAGCAGGCGGTTCGCCTGTTGATCCATGAACGAGCCGGTGCCCGCCGCGCAGTCTCCGTTGGTCTGGTAGTCGGCGATGCCCACGCGACCCGTGTCGGGGTCGGTTTCGAGCTGGATAAACTTCGAGGTCTCGCCGCCCATCTCGAAGACGTACGCCACCTCTGGGTGGAGCGTGCCCACGGCACGGGCGATCGCTTTGAACTCGTTCTCGATGCCGGCGCCCAAACCGGACGCGATAAGCTTGGCCCCCGAGCCGGTGACTCTGATTCCCGACACGGAGTCGGGAGGAAGGGCTTCGAGCACTTCGGAAAGCAGACCCCGCGAGGTCTCGATGGGGCTGCCCGTGATGCGCCGGTACTCGGTGACCAGGAGCGGCGCCCCCGTCGAGCCCTCACCCGCCCCCGTCGAGCCCTCACCCGCGGGCGTCGAGGCCGGGGGAGTGCGGAACAGAGGGTGATCGTGCGCGAGTCGAGCGAAGGTGTCGCGATCCGACTCCTCTCCCACAACCGCCATCTTGGTGCTGATACAGCCGATGTCGATTCCGAGCGTGGCCATACGTCGCCGGTCTCCTCCTACTCGCAATATGGGTGTAGGGCGCGGAAACCCTTGCGTCTCGCGGTCGGCCGAAGACCGCTGCCGGAGGTGCGAGGCTCATTCGATGTGTCGACGGCGCAGAACCGCCGGCTCGGGCGTCGCCCACGACCCAGTGATCCAACAGGTCAGTGATCGCGAGTAGCTTACCACGGAAGCATGCTTTCAATGCGGTAGACTGAGCCCCTCGTGGCCCTCGCTCCGCCCACGTGGAACACGAGCGACGACTGACCGGTCCGTGTTCACTCCTTGGGTGTCGTGCCCTCGGTCTTGAGGGCGGTGTTCTCTACCGGCAGCGCCGTGGCCTGCCCCTGGGCGACGAGCTTGCCGCTGTCGGATGTCACCGTGTAGTGCACGACGAACAGTCGCGAGCCGCGATGCACCGTGGAGCACTCGGCGGTGAGAGTCTCGCCGGCCCGCGCGGCACGCAGGATGTTGAAGCTCCATTGCACCCCCATGGCGTCGGTGAGCGAGTTCACGGCGATCGCGAATGCCACGTCGGCAACGGCGAACACCAGGGCGCCGTGCGCCACGCCGTGCTGGTTGAGGAAGGCGTCGTCCACGACCACCGAGACCTTGGCGTACCCGTCGCCGGCCTGCTCCACCCGCATGCCGAACTGACGGATCATCCCGTCGTTCTTGCTGATGAACTCGATCTTGTCCAATCGGTCTCTCCTTACCGATCCTATGTATCGTGCGGCCTGGAGCTTCCGGGCGCGATAACTCGGTTGGTGCGTTGGAGCACGGAGGCAGGTCGTGCTCCGTCGAACGCATAGGCGCGGACCGTGTCCCCGACGCGGGCGGTCAAGGCCGCGGCTTCGGACTCCACCCCGGGCGGCCGGTGGGGCGTGCCTCGGTCGCCAACCTTCTCCCCCTCGTGGGCCTGGGTCTGCAGAGTATCATAGGGGAACAAGGGCGCAAGGCAAGGGCCCGGCAGACCAAGAAACGGCTCACGGAGGCGATAGATGACGGTGACGGCAGGCGCGCTTGGATTGTTCGCGACCGCGGCGCGCGGGTTCGAGCCGCTGCTGGCCGACGAGCTGCGGGCGCTCGGCGCGACCGACGCGAAAGAGACCCGCGCGGGTTGTCGCTTCTCGGGCGGACTTGAGATCGCGTACCGCGCCTGCCTGTGGTCTCGCTTCGCCAGCCGCGTGCTGCTACCGCTCTCCGAGGTGCCTGCCGGTGATCCCGACGCACTCTACGAGGGGGTGCGTCTTCTCGAGTGGGAGCGCCATCTTGACGTGGGCGGCACGGTGGCCGTCGACGTCACCGTGGTCCGCTCGCCTCTCAGCCATACGCATTTCGCCGCCCTGCGGGTGAAGGACGCCATCGTGGATCGTTTTCGCGATCTCACGGGTGGCCGGCCCTCGATAGACCTGGAGCGACCCGACGTGCGTGTGAATGTGCACGCTGAGGGTGATACGGCGATGGTGAGCCTCGATTTGTCGGGCGCAGCCCTGCACCGGCGCGGCTATCGCGAGCAGGGAGCCCAGGTAGCCGCTCCGCTGAAAGAGAGCCTCGCTGCGGCGGTGCTGGTGCGGGCCGGCTGGCCGGACATCGCCGCCAGCGGCGCCCCGCTCGTGGACCCCATGTGCGGCTCGGGGACGCTACCGATCGAGGCAGCCCTCATGGCGGGCGACGTGGCCCCGGGCCTACTCCGTGACTATTGGGGGTTCCTGGGCTGGAAGGGCCACGACGCCGCACTCTGGGAGCGGCTCTTGGCCGAGGCGCGCAGGAGGAGCGACGCGGGCCGAGCGCGGATACCGCCCATCTACGGGTTCGACTCCGATCGTCGAAGCGTTCGTCTCGCGCGGGCGGCCGCGGAGCGGGCGGGGTTGCGTGGAGCCGTTCGGTTCAGCGAGGGCGATCTTTCCCATCTCGACGGGCCTCCCGGCGGCGGGTGGGCGGAGGCAGGTGGCGAACAGGTACGCGGCGAACGGGTAGGCGGCGAACAGGTAGGCGCGGGCGGGCCCCCGGAAGGTAGAGGCGGGCATGAGGCGGAGGGCGGGGCGCGCGGGCTCGTGGTGGTCAACCCGCCCTACGGCGAACGTCTCGGTAGCTTTGACACCCTCGGCCCTCTATACGCGGAGCTGGGCCGTGCTCTCCGCGAGGGGTTCCTGGGTTGGAGGGCGGCTGTGCTCACGAGCGATCTCGAACTTGGTCTGTGGACAGGGCTCCGCGCTCACAAGACGTACGCCCTCTACAACGGGGCCATCGCCGTGAAGTTGCTGCTGTTCGATGTGGTGCCGGAACGCTTCGCCGGCGGCGCCGGCGCCGCGGCGAAAGGGAGCGCGGGCAGGCAGATGCTCGCGGACCGCCTGCGCAAGAACGAGAAGCACCTTCGCAAGTGGGCACGGCGTGAAATGATCACGTGCTACCGCCTCTACGACGCCGATGTGCCCGAGTATGCGGTCGCTGTGGACGTGTACGAAGACCGGGTGCACGTGCAGGAGTACCAGGCGCCGCCAACGGTGGACCCACGCCGAGCCCAGGCCCGGCTTCGCGACGTGATCGAGGCGGTCGCGGAAGTGCTCGAACTGCCCGCGGACCGCATCTTCTTGAAGGTGAGACGAAAGCAGAGCGGCAGCGACCAATACGGTCGCCTGAGCGAGCACGGAGAGCTCCACGAGGTGGGCGAGGGAGGCCTGCGTTTCCTCGTGGACTTCACCTCACGGCTGGACACGGGTCTGTTCCTCGACCACCGCATGACCCGGGGGTTGATCCGCGACATGGCGCGGGGCGCCCGATTCCTCAACCTGTTCTCGTACACGGGCACCGCGACCGTCTACGCGGCGGCTGGGGGAGCCGCGACCACCACGTCGGTGGACCAGTCCGCGCGCTACCTGGAGTGGGCCGCGCGGAATCTCACGCTGAACGGGTTGGCCCCGGGCGCGGCGAACCGTTTGCTCCGCGCCGACTGTCTCGAGTGGATCCGACGTGAGCCGCCGGCTTCGTACGACCTCGTGTTCTTGGATCCGCCCACCTTCTCAAATTCGAGCAAGATGGGGCAGACGACCCTCGATGTGCAGCGCGACCACGTGGATCTCATCCGTGCCACCGTCCGCCTGCTCGCTTCGCCGGGCACCCTCATCTTCTCCACGAATAGACGTCGCTTTCGACTCGACGCGGAGGCGTTGGCCGACCTTCACCCCGAGGACGTCACTCAGAAGACCACGCCCCCCGATTTCCAGCGCGGAAGAGGGACGCACTCCTGTTGGATCATCCGACGGGGTATTTGTCTGAGCGGTGTCCTCAGTCGTCCCGAGGTAGGCTCTGAGGTGATTCCTCGTCGCTCGAGGCGACTAGGTCCATGAACAGGTGCACCACATCGGGGTCCAGGTGCGTGCCGGACAACGATCCGATGTGGTCCAGCGCTCGTTCTTCCGACCAGGCTGGTCGATAGGGCCGATCGGAGCGCAGGGCGTCCCAGATGTCCACGACTGCGAATACCCGCGCGGCGAACGGGATCTCTTCGCCGGAACGGCCCTCGGGATAGCCTGTGCCGTCCCAGTGTTCGTGATGGCCGTAGGGTATGTCGATGGCCGGCCTCAGGTGTTCGATGGGACTGAGGAAGTTCTTCGCGTGGCCGGGGTGGAGGCGCATGATCTTCCACTCGTCGTCGGTGAGAGGCCCGGGCTTCAGCAGGATCGCGTCGGGCACGCCCATCTTGCCGATATCGTGAAGCAAGGCCCCACGACGCGCGTGTTCGAGTGCTTCTCCACGGACTCCCGCCGCACGCAACAGGGTAAGCGTGAGTTCGGTTACCCTCCTACAGTGGCCTTCGGTCTCGTGGTCGCGCAGGTCGAGCGCCCGCGCCCACCCTTCGATGGTGGAATCGTATGCCGTGGCGAGCTCTTCGTTCGAGTGTCGCAACTCTGTCAGCAACAGCGAGTTGTCGGCGGCCACGGCGGCAGCTCTGGCAACGGCCGCGGCGGTGCGCCGATCGGCTTGGCTCCAGGTGCGAGGTGAGTCCGATTCGAGCACGAGGAGTTCGCCTTCGTCGCTTCGGTGGGGAAGAGGGATCAGCAATGCCGAGCGGGTCCCGCGCTCGTAGAGGGAGTGAGCGAGGGGGGATTCACCATGGGTTGCGACCTCATCGAGTGTGTATGGATCTCGTCGCACGAGGAGGTCGGTACTCTGAGACATCGGTTGCGGGAGCCGCAGATAGTCTTCTGAAGACGCGGGTAGGCCCCCTTCGTCCGCGTCGGTCATCCGAGCCGGTGTGCAGGTGGCCGAGAAGGATCGGCCCACATCGTCGCAGATACGGCGGAGCACCTCGAGAGGGTCTGTTTCGGCCAGGGAGGTCTGTAAGATGCTGTTCACGAGGAGTGACTCCTGCAGCCGGTGCTTCGTCTCCCGTTCGCTGGCCACGAGCGCCCGCGAGACGCGATGGGCGATGCCGAACAGGGCGACGTACACGAGCAGGAAACCGCCCAGCGCGCCCAGCCACACGCGGATGCGCAGCCTGTCGATCGACGCGCGGAGCGTCGCAGTATCACGGTAGACCTGGTACACAGCGACGGTCGTCGAGCCGTCAAACCGGATCGGGGCGTAGACTTCGAGGAGCTCGGAGTGGAGCGTCCGTTCGGCCAGGTTCTCTTCGGCGCTTCGGTCGGTGACTTCGGCGTGGATAGAACCGCTGAATGCGTTTGCGAGAGCCTGCTTCACAGGGAAGCTCATGCCGATGAGTTCGCGCTGATCGGAATAGAGGACCACGCCTTGCGGACTCCACAGCTTCACCCGGGTCACCCCGGAGTCGTGCAGGTCGGTGGCGAGGGCGGCGTCCATCTCATCCGCCTTCGTCGAATCGAACGGGGCCTGGAAGTCTTCGGGACCAAGCCTCCGCTCTATGGCCGCGTGCACCTGGGCGGCCGTCGCTTCCGCTGCCTGTCGTATAGCGTTGTTCTGGAGTTCGCCGCTCAACCCCCACGCCATGGCGACCGCCACGAGCGTCGTCGCCGCGAAGCCTACGATGGAGAACCGGGTCAGGAAGCTCATGTGTCTCGTCGATCTCTCCTGGTCGGGGCATCCTCTGGCGGGGCGGCCCCTCTTTTGGTCGACAGGTGAATTACCAGTGTATCGGCCGGTTGAAGCTGGGCCTTGATGTAAAGGCCGGGCCCGCCTTCTCGGAGTTGTTGGCGCACGTTCCTGACCCGAGTACGGCACTCACGTTGACGGAGGCCGTTTTCCTGAATATGCTGCGGTTCTGATGGCGGTCCGTGTGCCATCAATGATGCACGTTCGGGTCGAATGGACCCCCAAGTAGGAGGAGCGAGTGCCGTGGACAAGCCGTCCGAGCGCCCAGTCAAACCGCATCTTTCGTCCGGCCCCTGCGCCAAGCGACCAGGGTGGGAGCCGTCAGTGCTGTCCGACGCGTACGTGGGGCGCTCGCACCGCTCCAAGGAGGGCCGCGCCCGCTTGAAGAGCCTGATCGAGCGCTCCAAGGAGATGCTCGGTCTTCCCGAGGGGTACCGACTCGGCATTGTCCCCGGCTCCGACACCGGGGCCGTGGAGATGGCCCTCTGGTCGCTCCTCGGCGCCCGGGGCGTCGATGTGTGCGCGTGGGAGAGCTTCGGCGAGGGGTGGGTCACCGATATCGTCAAGCAGCTGAAACTGCCGGACGTGCGCACGTTCGTCGCCGGCTACGGGAAACTCCCCGACCTGACGCAGGTGGACTTCTCGCGCGACGTGGTCTTCACCTGGAACGGCACCACCTCGGGCGTGCGCGTGCCGAACGGTGACTGGATCCCGGCCGAGCGGGAGGGCCTCACTATCTGCGACGCCACCTCGGCAGTGTTTGCCATGCACCTGCCCTGGGAGAAGCTCGATGTGGTCACCTACTCCTGGCAGAAGGTCCTCGGCGGTGAGGCTGCGCACGGCGTCCTGATCTTGAGCCCGCGGGCGGTGGAACGTCTCGAGAGCTACTCGCCCTCATGGCCGATGCCCAAGGTGTTCCGCATGGTCAAGGGTGGGAAGCTGAACGAGTCCATCTTCCAGGGGGACACGATCAACACTCCCAGCATGCTCTGTGTGGAAGACGCGCACGACGGCCTGACGTGGGCGGAAAGCGTCGGCGGCGTGGCGGGTCTCGTCGAGCGTAGCGAGCGCAATCTTGCCGCCGTGTCCGGCTGGGTGGCCCGCACTCCGTGGGTCGACTTCCTGGCGGAGGATCCCGCGACCATTTCGTGCACGTCGATCTGCCTCAAGATCGTCGACCCGTGGTTCGAGGGGCTCTCGGCGGAGGACCAAGCGAAGGTGGCGAAGAAGGTCGCCTCGCTGCTCGACGCCGAAGCCGCCGCATTCGACGTGGGCGCCTATCGCGACGCGCCTCCCGGGCTGCGCCTGTGGGGCGGGGCCACAGTTGAGACCTCAGACCTCGAAGCCGCCTTCCCCTGGATCGACTGGGCGTACGAGGAGACGAAAGCGGCCGGTTGATCGAGGCCGTCGCACCGCGAACGAGCGGTCGGGTCCATCGCGGAGACGGGGCGCCCGCCGACGAGCGGCCGGTTGTTTAGTACGGAAGGCGCCCGATAGGGCGCCGCTCTGGTACGGTGGCCCGCGGTAGAGAGCCCTCGTTCCAGGCCGGCGACACGTAGAGGGCGCAGTAACACGCGCCGAACTCCTCTACGTCGGGCGCACGATAGTCGCAGGGACAGATGATGTCCTTGTCGAGTTCTCTGTCGCCTATCGCGAGGCGGCATGGGCAGCTCATGTACCCGTAGCGTTCCTTGTTGACGAGTAGGCCTGCGAGGAGGCTCTCCACCGTCTCCACGTCGGCGTTGAACGGGTAGCCCTTCTTCTCCTGCAGAGGGCCCAGTCGCTGGTACAGGGCTCGGACGTCGTCTCTCACAGTCCCAGGGCCTCTTTGATCTCGGCTTCCTTGTAGCCCACGATCACCTTTTGGCCGATGACGATGGTGGGGAACGAGCAGTTGGGGTTGACTGCGCGCACCTCGTCAAGGACGGCCTGACGCTCCTTGACATCGCACATGTCCACATCGACGCATTCGTACTCGACGTGACACTCGTTGAGCAGTTCCTTGGTGTGCCGGCAGTGGCCGCAGGTGCTGAGAGCGTAGAGCTTGACGGGGGGTTGATCCATGATCCGGCTCCTATGTGTTGGCGCTGGCGATTCCAGCGGTGTCTCTTCGGTCATGGATGCCCGCCTTGCGCGGTGAGCTAAACCACCGGACACGTCTCGTCATCCTTCAGGACGTCCGCCTATGTGCCGATAGCTACTTAATGGAGGAAGGGAGCGCTGTGGTGAACAAACCCGAGGTGAAGCGGATGAGCGCGGCGGTTTCGTGCGCATGATGCTCGAGGTGGCTCTGCTGCCGGCTGCGGCTCTGCTGGGCACGGCGGTAGGGGTGATGGCCGCGCGTCGCCGCCAGGCTCCGGGGGCGCCGGCCCTCGCGGTGCTCGCCCTCGGGGCGGTCGTCTGGTCGGTGGCAATGGCCGTGCGGCTCGGGGCGCTCAACCTGGAGAGCGCGGTGTTCTGGCACAAGATCGAGTTGCTCGGCATGGCGCCCTTCGGGCCGGCGACCCTGCTGTTCGCGCTTGCCTATGTGGGGCTGGACCGGTTCGTCACTGCGCGCAATGTACTCCTACTCTCCATCGTGCCGGTAATCACGGTGGTCCTCGGGTGGACGAACGAACTGCACGGACTTCTCTGGCGCGACCAACGCCTTGAGATTGTGGCCGGCGTACCGACGCTGGCTGAGACAGGCAGTTTGTGGTGGTGGGCGGACACAGTCTACGTGTACCTTCTCATGATCCTTGGCCTCTTGGTTCTTGCCGGCACGTTCGCGCGCGCTCCCCGCCTGTATCAAAGACAGGCGCTCGGACTGGTGCTCGCCGTCGCACTGCCCCTTCTGGGCGATCTGACGTACCTGACCGGCGTGAGCCGCGTGAACCCGGCTCCCATGGCTTTCTCGCTCTCGGCCCTCGTGCTCTTCGTGAGTTTCTACCGGCACGGACTCCTCGATGTCATCCCCTTCGCGCACCGGCTCGTCGTGGAGCAGATTAGCGAGGGGTTGATCGTGGTGGACGATACCGGCCGCGTCGTAGGCATGAATCCCGCCGCGTGGGAAGCGACCGGATTGGCGGTCTCAGATGTCATCGGCCGGCGCGTGGAGGAGTCCTTTGCACCGTTGCCCCATCTGCTCGCGATCGTCACCCAGGAAGCCGGAGCCGCGACCGTTCCATCGGAATGGCAAGCCGGGCCGGCGGCGGGCGTATTCGAGGTGCAACGGCGGGACTTGAGAGATCATCGCGGGAGGTGTCGTGGGAGGGTTCACATCATGCGCGACATCACTCGAAGGAAGCGGATCGAAGAAGAACTTCTGGAAGCGAAGGCGGAACTCGAGAGCCGCATGGTCGATCGCACGATCAAATTGCGCCGTGCACACGAAGAACTGGTGCGGCAGAAACGCCGCTCCGACTACCTGATGGATCTGAGCCCGGCAGTGATGTACACGGCCGATGCCGCCCCTGATCACGACGTGATCTACATGAGCGAGAACGCGCTGCAACGCCTCGGCTACCCCGCCTCGGCCTTTGTTACCGACCAAGGTTTCTGGGAGCGGCACGTGCATCCCGACGACCGTAACGTCTATAAGGACATGGACGCGGTCTTCGAGCGCGGCCACCACCTGGTCGACTACCGGCTGCGGGGGCCCGACGGCGTCTACCGATGGATCCGGGACAGCATGACCTTGGCCCGGAGTCACGACGGCACCCCTCTCGAGATCGTCGGCATCCTCGAAGACGTGAGCGAGCAGCGGCGGGTCGAAGAACGGTCTCGGCAGTCTCAGAGGATGGAGGCCGTGGGCCTGCTGGCCGGTGGCATCGCCCACGACTTCAACAACTTCCTCACGGCGATCCTCGGTTTCTCCGACATGCTTGCCGACAATCTCGACGAGGGCGACAGCAGGCGGGAGGATGCGCTCGAGATACGACACGTCGCCCAGCGTGCCGCCGCTCTGACTCGTCAGCTGCTGGCCTTCTCGCGGCGCCAGGTGATGCGACCCCAGGTCGTCGATCTCAACGATGTGGTGCGGAGCTTCGAGCCGATCCTCGGTCGTCTGGTAGGCGAGCACATCGAAGTGGACGTGAGACTGGAGGAGCAGTTGCCGCTTGTCGACGCGGACCCGAGCCAGATCGAACAGGTCTTCATGAACCTGGCTGTCAACGCGAGGGATGCCATGCCCCGTGGAGGCAGACTGACCTTGGAGACCTCATCGGTGTGGGTGAGCGCGGGCCATCCCATCGCGCAGGAGGGACTTCCCACTGGACGCTACGTGCGGGCGACGGTTGCCGACACCGGCACCGGGATGGACGAGTACACTCGCGACCACCTGTTCGAACCTTTCTTCACCACGAAGGGCGAAGCCGGCACCGGGTTGGGTCTGGCCACCGTCTTCGGGATCGTGAGCCAAAGCGGCGGCGCTGTCAGAGTCGACTCGCAACCCGGCCGAGGGTCGCTCTTCCAGATCTTCCTGCCGCTTACCACGAGCGAGGCGGGTCTAAGATCGCAACTGGAGCAGCGGACACTGACTGCGGGGGTGGGCAGCATCCTGGTGGTGGAAGACGAGGAGACCGTACGCTCTCTGACCACGCGTGCGCTGCGTCAGCAAGGCTACACCGTGTTCGAGGCTGGGGACGGCGCAGAGGCGCTCGAGATCCTCAAGGTGTGTGGCGGAGTGGACCTGATCCTCTCCGACGTCGTCATGCCGCGCATGGGAGGCCGGGAACTCGTGGAGTGCCTGGCGGCGCAGGCCAACGACGCACGCCTGCTCCTTATGTCGGGCTATGCCGGAACCGAGTTGACCGACCGCGGAGGTCTGCCTCCCGGCGTCGAGTTCATCGACAAGCCGTTCTCTCCGGCCGACCTTGTGGGGAAGATCGCTTCCATCCTGGGCCCGGGGCGCGCTATGCCCGCAGCCTGAGTATCAGGCGTGGGCGACGATGCCGCTCCGCATTTCGTCCGCGGCACTCTTAGATGATCCCGAGGCTTCGGCCCACCGTGACGCAGGCCTCCACAAGGGCATCCAAGTGCCGCTGTTCGTGCCGGGCCATGATGCTCAGGCGGAAGCGGCAACGGCCGGGCGGGACGGCCGGCCAGCGCATGAGCGGGCAATAGATCCCCAACTCGAGGAGTCCGGAGGCGAAGGCGATCCCCTCCGCCTCGTCGCCGATGAAGAGCGGCACTGAGGGGATGTCATGGGCGCCGAGGACGGTGAACCCCTCCGCACGGAGGGCGGCGCGTAGCCGGTGCGCCTTGGAGGCCAACTCGGCGCGGATATCGGTCGCCGCCTCCACGCGGTCGAGGACTTCGAGCATGGCGCCCGCCATCCCACAGGGCAGCGCCGAGGAGAGGAGGTTCGAGCGCAAGGTGAGCCAGAGGTAGTCGATGAGGGTGCGGCTGCCGGCAATGTAGCCCCCGGTGCCGCCGAGGGCCTTGTCAAGGCTACCGATCACCAGGTCGATCCCGTCGGCGCAGTCGTGATAGTCGGGCGATCCTCCGCCCCGCGGTCCGAGGACGCCTATGGCATGGGCGTCATCCACCACGAGCATCGCGCCCCACTCACGGGCGAGCGCCACGTATTCCGGGATGTCGACGATCTCTCCTTCGAGGCAGAACACCCCCTCGGTGACGATGACCCGGTTGGTGTAGCCTCGGTTCTCCTCCAGCCTGCGCTCGAGGTCGTCCAGGCTGTTGTGGCGGAAGCGCACCGTGCGCACGCCCGCCAGGCGGCAGCCGTCGCTGACGGAGCCGTGAATGTACTCATCGACGAGGACGACGCTCTCCCTGTCGGAATAAGGCATGCGGCCGACGAACTCGCAGGTGAGAGAACGTATGACTCCCACGTTCGCCATGTAGCCGGTTGGGAGAGTCATGCAGGCTTCCATGCCGGTGATGTCGGCGAGGCGCTCCTCCAGCTCCACGATGATGTCTACCGTGCCGCTCATGTGACGAGACCCGCCGGGGCCTATGCCATAGCGAGAGATCGCGCGTATGGCCGCAGCCTTCACGGCCTCGTCCTCGGACAGGCTGAGGTAGTTGTTCGCGCCGAACATGAGGTAGGGACGTCCTTCGACGACGGTCTCGGGTTCGTTGATCCGGCTCTCCACCGTGTGGAACGGCGGATAGAGTCCGCTGTCCCTCACGAAGTCGAGTAACCGCTCGATTCTCCCCAGGTGGCCGGTCTCCGCTTCGTCTCGTAACGCCGCCACCGCTCTCACTGCCTCGAACATATAGCCCTCCCTGTGTTTTCCGTGGCACCTGCGCCCCGCCATCCTGCGGGGCGCTTCCGTTCCCAAGCTCTGTCGGTACCCCGCTTACGATGAGGGCTTCAGAATGATCCCCTCCCGCTTCGCGCCGTTCATCGTGACCTCGAGCGGCTCCGTGAAGTGCAGGTGGCGCACGAACTCACCCTCCTCGACCGCTTCTTGGCGGGCGAGCCACTCCCAGTCGACGCGCCCGTCGCCCGACTCCGGGTTGACGGTGAAGTAGCCCACTCGGAACGACGTGAGGTTCTGGAAGAAGTGGCTGCCCTGCGACGGCGCGACGGCGATGTCTCTCAGCTCCGACTCGACGATCACCTTGGCGTTCGCTATCTCATCCCACGTCACGGGGATGCCCAACCAGGGGTCGGCCGAGCCCCAGCGTCCCACGCCGATGAGGATGTAGCGGGTGCCATCCCGGGCGAGTCTTGAGTTGAACCGGGCGACCTCACCGGCCGCTTCGGCGCTACGCGCGCGGTCGAAGCGGTCGATGTCGATCACCAGCACGTCGTGGATGCCGTCGAGCCGGCCGTTGCCCAACGTGCTGCTGCTGTGGCAGAGCACCCGGTCGCTGTGGATATCCTCGATGGTGAGCTCTTCCGTCTCTCGAGAGAGCCCCATGGGTCTCATCTGCAAGAAGGCGAATTCCTTGGGCGAACCTGGGGCGACGGTGAGGTTCGCCGCGAACTCGATCTCCACCGGCATGCCCATGCCTTGGGCACCTACGTCCAGGAGAAGGTCGATGATGCCCGCCAGCGGAAACAGGTCGAACTTCAGGAGCGGGGCGAAGTTCACCACGCGTACGCCGTCGCGCGAGATGCCGTCATAGAGGGCTTCGTTCTCCGGGGAGTAGGTCGAGCCGACCTGAGCAAGAGTCCCGTCGGCTTCGGCTGCCTCGAGGTCGAACTGCTTCTCCCACACATCGGGGGAGGCATCGTCTTTCGGGGGGCCGAGCTCGATCGCCCAGAACGCGCGCTGGGAGTTGCGCAGCGTGTCGTCGAGACTACCGGTGATCAGTTGATGTCGGGGATACTTGGGGCAGAAGCTGTGCGCCCGTTCTCCGCGTACCACCGTCCGGCCCAACCCAAGGGCCACGACGGCCACGCCGTCCTCAGCCTTCATGGGGTCGGTGGGATAGAAGTTGTAGGAGCGGGCCACTCCTGAGATCTCCGGATAGAAGCGCTCCTCGTGAGGGGCGCCCGCGACCTTCTGCACGATCACCGCCATCTTCTCTTCTTCCAGACGGTACGGTGTGGCGGCGAGGTAGTTCTTGGCGTGCGTGGAGAACGTCGACGCGTAGACGTTCTTGATGGAGGCCTCGAGATGCCGGAGGCGCTGCCGTGCGTCGGGGTGGTTGTTCGGCAGCATGTAGGTCTCGTAGACGCCCGCAAGTGGCTGGTATTGCGAGTCTTCCAGCAGGCTGGATGAGCGCACCGCGAGCGGATAGGTGATCAATTCGAGGAACGAGGCGAGATCGCGTGTGACCTCGTGGGGCAGCGGCGCCGCCAGGAACCTTCTGCGCACCTCGTCGGTGTTTGTGGAGCGGATGGCAAAGTCGCGCAGGTCGTTCCGGTCGAGGAACTGGTCGAACACATCGGTGCCCAGCACCACCGAAGGCGGAACCGACACCTGCACTCCGGGGAAGCGCGAGTGCATGTCTACCGCGCTCAGGAGATGACGGACGAAGGCCAGGGCCCGCGCCTTCCCGCCGAGCGACCCCCCGCCGATGCGACTGAAGCTGCTCGTGGTGTCGAAGTTGCGGTGGTCGAAGTCGGCGATGACGGTGCGTCCCTGCTCACGGCGGTACTCCTCGATCGTCTCGATGAGATCGGCCTTCATCTCCTCGGGGCTGTCGTAGTCGCTGATCCTGCGGGGGCGCAGCCGGTGAGCGAGCGCGAACTCGGTGCGGGCCTTCAGCCAGCGTGAGAAGTGGTTCCGCTCGGCGTGGAAAGCCGTGCTCTCCACCGGGACCGTCTGCAGCTTCTCCGCCAGCGTACGCAGATCGCCGGCACGGTCGATCTCTGTGCCGTCGGGGGAGCGGAACACAAAATCGCCGAACGAGAACTGCTCGATCATGACCCGACGAAGGTCGTGCAGCAGCGTGACCGACCCCTTCAGGAGGAACGAGGCTCCCACCTTCTTCGCCAGGACTTCATTCTCAGGACGGCCGGACTGTAGCACAATGGGCACGTCCGGCCAGAGTTCGCGCACTCGTGAGGCGAACTCCACTCCCGCCTCTGGGTCGAGTTCGCCCCCTCGGGGGAACTCGATGTCGGAGATCACGCCAAGAACGTCCTCCTGGTAGCGCGTGAAGTTATCCCACGCCTCTTCGAACGTCGTGCAGAGGAGTATCTTGGGCCGAGCGCGCATGCGAAGGATCTTGTGGGCGATGTTCATGCCGCCGGGAATCAACCGTTGCGAGTAGCGGATCAACTCCGTGAAGATCATCGGAAGGAAAGAGGAGTAGTAGCGGATGCTGTCTTCGATGACCAGGATCACCTGCACGCCCGCCACCTGAGTGTCGTGCTCCACGTTCATCTTGTCTTCCACGTGCTTGATGATCGCGAGCAGGATCCGAACGTCGCCCTGCCAGAGGAACATCTTGTCGATCTTGGAGACGTCGTGCCGGTTGATGAAGTCGGAGAGCTCGCCGCCGTCGTACGCCAGCACGATGATGGGCACGTCCAGCCCTGCTTCGCGGGCCTTCTCCGCCAGCTCGACCGCGTTCATGTCGCCTACGTTGATCGCGGCGATGATCAGATTGAACGTCTTGTTCGACCGGGCCAACTCGAGCGCTTCCGTGCCGGTGGCCACGTGCGTGAGGCCGGTGGTGTGGTGAAGGTGCAGGTCGAGGAACTCGCCCAGGATCACCTCGCTCAGCTGGCCGTCTTCCTGCAGGATGAACTTATCGTAGAGACTCGAGACCAGGATGATGTTCTCCACACGGGAGGACATCAGCACCTCGAAGTCCTGGAAGCGGCTGCGATTGCTGAGATCGGTGAGCAGATCGTGGATCGAAGGCATGGGACTCCCCGCATCGGCGCTCGCGGCGGCCGCGGCCCGGGTCGAGCGGCCCCCCTCTACTCGAACAGGATACCAAGAGTCGGAGCCGTCGGAAGACACGGAATCACGTACCGGCGAGCGGTCGGCTGCGGGCTCCAGTGGGCGCCGCGACGCCGGCACAGGCGTCGAAGCGGCCCCTCGACAGACCGGCGGGGCAGGGCGGCCCCGCCGGTCCGGAGACGAAGGCCGCAGGTCTACACCACGCCCTGGTCGAGCATGGCGTTGGCCACCTTGAGGAAGCCGGCGATGTTGGCGCCGTTCACGTAGTTGCCCGGAGTGCCGTATATCTCCGCCGCCTGCACGCACGAGGTGTGCACGTCACGCATGATCCGGTGCAGGTGTTGATCGACCTCTTCGCGGGTCCAGCTGAGCCGCATGCTGTTCTGCGTCATCTCGAGCCCCGACACGGCGACTCCGCCTGCGTTGGAGGCTTTCCCCGGTCCGTAGAGGATGCGGGCATCGAGGAACTGGGTGACGCCGGCAGGCATGGTGGGCATGTTCGCGCCCTCGCTCACCAGGTGCACACCGTTCTTCAAGAGGTTGCCCGCGTCGGTCGCGCTGATCTCGTTCTGGGTCGCGCAGGGGAAGGCGCAGTCGGCGGCGTGATCCCACATGGGGTTCATCTCGGCGCCCAGCTCCACATCGGTGTACACGGCAGACGGGTACTTTTCCACGTACTCCTTGATGCGGCCGCGGCGCTTGTTCTTGAGGTCCATGACGAAGGCGAGCTTATCCTCGTCGATGCCGGCTTCGTCGTATATGTAGCCGTTGGAGTCGGAGAGGGTCACCGGCTTCGCGCCGAGTCCGATGAGCTTCTGGGTTGCGAACTGAGCCACGTTGCCCGAGCCGGACACCAGGCAGGTCTTGCCTTCGAGGGTCTCGTCGCGGGTGCCTAGCATCTCCCGAGCGAAGTAGATGGTGCCGTAGCCGGTGGCTTCCGGGCGGATGAGCGACCCGCCCCAGTTGATGCCTTTGCCGGTGAGTACGCCTGTGAACTCGTTGCGCAGGCGCTTGTACTGGCCGAAGAGATAGCCGATCTCCCGCCCGCCTACGCCGATGTCGCCGGCCGGTACGTCGGTGTTGGGGCCGATGTGGCGGAAGAGCTCGGTCATGAGGCTCTGGCAGAAGCGCATCACCTCGTTGTCGCTCTTGCCTTTGGGGTCGAAGTCGGAGCCGCCCTTGCCGCCGCCCATGGGCAGGGTGGTGAGCGAGTTCTTGAACACCTGCTCGAAGGCCAGGAACTTCAGGATGCCCAGGTTCACCGAAGGGTGGAAGCGCAGACCGCCCTTGTAGGGGCCGATGGCGCTGTTCATCTCGATGCGGAACCCCCGGTTCACCTGCACCAGCCCTTGGTCGTCGACCCAGGGGATGCGGAAGATGATCACGCGCTCGGGCTCGACAATGCGCTCGAGGATCTTGCCGGAGCGGTACTCCGGGTGACGATCGAGCACGGGTTCGAGTGACTCGAGGACCTCCTCCACCGCTTGGTGGAACTCGGGCTCTGCCGGGTTCTTGGCCTTGACCTGGGCCAACACCGACGCGACGTACTCCTGCATGCCTCGCCTCCATTCGAACGCGTTTCGTCCCGCCTCTCGGGCGGCTGTTCCCTCGAGCGAGTGCGCGGCTCGCGGGTTTCTTCAGTCGTGGCGCCCTGCTCTCCCCGATTCTAGCGATGTGGCTCGGACCAGTCACTGTGGGCGATGCACCCGAAAGCCGGTTCGCTTGTTGGAGCCTACACGGCTCGAGCCGATGACCGAGTCCCGCGTAGCCCGCATGCCGACAGGACCTGCGACTGGGCCAGGTCACGATTGTGCCTTTCGGGGCGCTCTCGTGCAACGCTGCACATGCACACGGGAGGGTACGAGCCTCAGCATCGTGCACCTCTCTTCGCGGGAGTTGTTCTGCGATCCTCTCGCGCTTCGCGTCGTTTTCGTGCAGGATAGTGCGGGTAGAAGCCGATACGATCACGGAGGACACCTGGTGGCATGTCCGGTGGGCTGCGATCCGACCGAAGGAGCACTGAGGTGACTGCAGATCAGCCACGGTCACATGCCCCTACGATCGACGAGGACCGCTGTAAGGGGTGCGGCCTCTGCGTCGAGTTCTGCCCGTTCGGCCATCTGCGCATCGACGAACACCTCAATGTGGCCGGATACCACCCCGCCCATCTGGAGGCGGCTGCGGAAGTCCTCAGCGATTCAGGGCAGTCGGCGGAGATCGCGCCCGATGCCGACCAAGAGCGTTTCGATCACAACTTCTCTTTCTGGTGCGTACGGTGCCGTTACTGCGAGCTCGTGTGCCCGGACGCGGCGATCCGGCTCGATGGAGACGTCACGGGCATGGAGGGCGCCGCCGGTCGCCTGGACGGCTCGGAGAACGGTGCGCCGCACATCGACGACTGCGGCGAAGGTGACATAGGTGGCGAAGGTGACTGAGACCTCAGGAGGGCCGCGCGTGCCGCTCGGCGAGCGGGTGCTCATGAAGGGCAACGAGGCTCTGGCCGAGGCCGCCATCAAGGCCGGCTGTCGGGCCTACTTCGGCTACCCCATCACGCCCGCCAGCGAGATCACCTCGTACATGGCCCGCTGGATGCAGGTGGAAGGCGGTACGTTCGTGCAGCCCGAGTCCGAGGTGGCGGCCATCAACATGGTGTTCGGCGCCGCGGGCACCGGCACGCGCGCCATGACCGCCAGTTCGAGCCCCGGTATCAGCCTCATGTCGGAGGGGGTGTCGTTCCTGGCCGCGGCCGAAGTGCCCTGCCTGATCGTGAACATCATGCGCGTGGGGCCGGGACTGGGTGGCATCCAGCCCAGTCAGTCCGACTACTTCCAGGCCACCCGTGGTCTGGGGCACGGGGACTTCCGGGTGATAGTGCTCGTGCCGGCCAACCTCCAGGAGATGGTCGATCTCACGTTCGACGCCTTCTCTCTAGCCGAGGCCTACCGGATTCCCGTGCTGCTGCTGGCCGACGGCGTGCTCGGGCAGATGATGGAGCCCGTCACCTTCACCCGAGCCATCGACCCCGCGGAGTTGCCGGAGCCGGAGTGGGCCACGACCGGCGCATCCGGTAGACCCAAGCGGGTGGTGAAGAGTCTCTACCTCGACCCCGCGGAGTTGGAGGAGCACAACCGGTCGCTGCAGGAGAAGTACCGCCGCATCGGGCAGGCGGAGGTGCGTTGGAAAACGTACGATCTCGAGGGAGCGAGGATCCTGCTGGCGGCCTACGGCACCAGTGCTCGGGTCGCCTACCACGCCATGGAGTTGGCCGAGGAGCGGGACATCCCGGTGGGGCTGTTCCGGCCGATCACCGTGTACCCGTATCCCTACGACGCGCTTCGCGAGGTGGTCGAGCAGCGGGGGATCGAGCACATCTTGGTGGTGGAGCTGTCCGTCGGTCAGATGGTCGAAGACGTGCGGCTCGCCGTCGAAGGTCGGTGTCCGGTGAGCTTCTTTGGACGGTCAGGCGGCACCATCCCCGCACCACTTGAGGTGCTGGAGGCCGTCAGGAACGTGGCGGAGGGGCTGCCGCGCCGCCCGGCGGAGAGTCCACCGGGGCAGAGTCCACCGGCGGAGGAGCTGCCGATTGCGGGAGCGGCCGGCGGGAAAGGCGGAACCTCATGACTGTTCCCGCGGGATCCTCACTGCAGACAGCCCCTTTGGTGGTGCAGCATCCCGAATCGTGGGCATGCGCCACCACGCACTACTGCCCGGGGTGCGGTCACGGTCTGATCCACCGGCTCGTAGCCAATGCGCTGGACGAGCTCGGGGTGCGCGGGCGGACGGTGGGCGTGGCCGGAGTGGGCTGCGCCATCCTGATCTACAACTACCTCGACGTGGACTTCCAGGAGGTGCCGCACGGTCGCGCACCCGCGGCGGCTACGGGCATCAAGCGGGTCCGCCCAGGCCTGGTGGTGTTCACGTATCAGGGCGACGGCGACCTGGCCGCCATCGGTACCGCCGAGATCGTGCACGCGGCGGCGCGCTCGGAGAACATCACGGTGATCTACGTGAACAACTGCGTGTACGGCATGACCGGCGGCCAGATGGCCCCCACGACCCTCGTCGGGCAGCGCTCCGAGACCAGCCCCGAAGGTCGCGATCCCACGACCCAAGGGCATCCGATCCGGGTGGCCGAGATGCTCGCCACCCTCGACGGCGCCGTGTATCTGGAGCGGGTCTCGGTGACTCATCCGGAGAACATCAAGGTGGCGTATCGCGCCGTGCGCAAAGCGTTCACGTACCAGCTGGAAGGGAAGGGCTTCAGCCTGGTGGAGTTCCTCTCGCCGTGTCCCACGAACTGGGGCATGAAGCCGGTCGACGCGATGCGCTGGATCGACGAGACCGTGTCGGCCTACTATCCGCTGGGAGTGATCAAGGACCGCGAACCGGTGCATCTGGCCCACCTGGTGCAGCAACCGCCCACGGCCTTCCGTGCGGACTACATGCACGGCTTCCGCTACGAGACGGTCACCCAGGCCGCCGAGGACGAACTCGGCAGGCCCACCCGCCGCGCGCATCCGTTCGGGCGCCGCGGGGGCCGCTGGGTCTCGGTGGATGGAGAGGAATACCGTCCGTCCGATCACGACGACACCGAAGAAGAGGACTGATGTTCGGGCGGCGTCTGGAGATCATCATCGCCGGGTTCGGCGGCCAGGGTGTCATGGTGATGGGGCAGCTCCTGGCCTACGCCGCGATGGACACGGGCCTGCAGGTGACGTGGATGCCGTCGTATGGACCCGAGCAGCGCGGCGGCACGGCCAATTGCACGGTCGTGATCTCCACCGGCGACATCGCCTCGCCCATCGTCGCCCGACCCCACGTCGCGGTGGCGATGAACACTCCGAGCTTCGAGAAGTTCGAGCCGCGGGTGGTGCCGCACGGCGTGTTGCTGGTGAACTCGACCCTCGTCCCCGAACGCTCCCACCGCACCGACATCGACGTGTTCTACGTGCCCGCGGTGGAGGTGGCCGCCAAACTGGGCACCGAGAAGATGGCGAACGTCGTCATGATGGGAGCTCTGGCCGCGGCCACCGGTGCGCTGCCGCTCAAGGCTCTTCAGGCGGAGCTCGGACACTTCTTCGAGGGGCCCAAGGAGAAGCTGATCGACCCGAACCGGCGCGCCATGCGGCACGGGTTCGGACTCATCCCGCGAGAAGACCGGCATGGCCCGTACTTCGTAGGCGCGACGGTGCGGTAGTTCGCGGCGCGGCTCGTGCCGGCGCCATCGGATGCCACCTACCGGGCGATCCATCACGTATCATGGGCATGTACCCACGCACTTCGGGAGGGATCGTGCGAACGTCTGCGCAATTGACCGAAGAGGAGACGGCCTCATACCGGGCCGCGGCCCGCGAGCGCGCAGAGCGCGAGCGGGTTGAACTCCGCGAGCGGGAAGACCGAGCGTGGGACCTCGCTCAGGAGGCGGCCACGCTCCTCCGCGACCGCTATCACGCGACCAGAGTCGTCGGTTTGGAGCAGCCGGCGTCGGACGACGGCCCCTGCGCATGACGCAGCGCAATACCAACTCTCTCGAGCCCCCACCCTTTCCCGTCGCCGACTCCCGGTTCGATCAGAAGAACGAGATGTTCAAGCGCAGCGTCTGGGACGAGGCCATCCACGCCGACGCGGAGCGCTTCTACCGCGACATCGTCTACCAGGAGAAGCCCGGCTTTCGGCGCCTCGACTACGCCTTCCGCAACGGCACGTGGAGCCTGGAGTGGTCGGCCGCCTGCGGCAACTCCCGTAGCAACTATGGCCTGTACTCCTGGGACGGCGTGCACCCCAAGATGCTCCCCTACCTGGAGGCGGGACCGCCGGTGGAGGATTCCCCGGAAGGCATGAGCGCGGTGGTAAAGAAGGTGGCGCGGTTCGTCGGCGCCGACCTCGTGGGGATCTGCGCGCTGCATCCGAACTGGGTGTATTCCCGCGAGTTCGACCTGCTGCAGCGCGAGCACCGGCCGCTCGAGGTGCCCGAAGGCGTCGACAACGCAGTAGTCCTGGCCGTGGCCATGGACTACCAGGGCATCCGCTCCGCTCCCACGGGTGTGGGGGGCGCCGCCACCGGACTCGGCTATTCGAAGATGGCCTTCACGGCTAATTTGGTCGCTTCGTTCATCCGCGGCCTGGGCTACAGGGCCCTGCCCTGCGGCAACGACACGGCCCTCAGTGTGCCCTTGGCCATGGCTGCCGGCCTGGGGGAGTGGAGCCGCATGGGGCTGCTCGTGACCCCCGAGTTCGGCCCGCGGGTCCGCCTGTGCAAAGTGCTCACCGACCTCCCGCTGGCGCACGACGGCTACCGTCCCTTCGGCGTGGTGGAGTTCTGCGAATCGTGCGAGAAGTGTGCGGAACGCTGTCCTTCGCGGGCGATCCCGAGCGGGGGGATGACCACGGAGGGGACAAACATCTCGAATCAGTCGGGCCCGCGCAAGTGGTACGTCGACGCCGAGAAGTGCTTCGGTTACTGGGCGAAGAACCGCATGGACTGCGCCACCTGCATCCGGGTGTGCCCCTTCAACAAAGCCCCCCGCCGCGTGCATGACGCGGCCCGCTTCCTCGTCCGCAGGCGGAGCGGCTTACTCAACCGGGCTCTGGTGCGCCTCGACGACGTACTCGGTTACGGGGCCCTGCGTCCGGCCCGCGACTTCTGGGCGGACGCCGGGCGTTGACGACCGGTGCTGAGCTGAGACACGCCCGCCGCCCGCCTAGATCTAGAGCGGGAAGCAGCGGGCGAACGACATCATCAGTTTGGGCGACCCCTTGATCTTCAGCCTGCGAGTGGCGCGGGCTTTGGGCAGGCTGGTCTCCTTTGCGAGGAACGACACCCAGGTCTCGGCGTCGGCGGTCACGTGGAGGTCGGGAGTGCCGGCGTGGCTTCGCTGGGATTCAAGCCGGCCGTCGCGTATCACGACTGTCGCTTCGAGTGCCTCGGCTCCGGTGAATGTGAAGTGGTAGGTGGTGTCGAGCCCGGCCGACTGTCCGCTCTGGAACACCAGGGGGAGGCTTTCGATGAATCCGGCCGCGGACTGAGGGTGGATGCCGCTCGACACGCGCTTCACTCGCTTCCCTGGGAAGCGTTTCGTCACGTAGGCTTCGGCGTCTGAGCTCGGCAGCACGAAGACGGTCTCGTCGCGGTCGCGCAGGCGATGAGCCACTCGCTCTGTGTAACCCTTGCGGTCGGGAAGATATTCGCCGATGGCGGTCTCGCCGGCGGGACAGACAGCCATGCACTTGTCGCATGTCGTCTGTGCGCCGATCGAGAGGTTCTGCCACATTGAGACCGTCTCCGGATCGCTCACCCGTGCGCGGTAGTCCTTGACATTCGAGGAGGCCACGACGCTCTCCACCCAACTCTGGAAGCCACCGAGCCGCCCGCGGTAGTTGTGGGCGTAGCAGCTGACGAAGTCGAACGCGCCGTCCGTGGAGATGGCTCCGGTTGGGCACACGTTGTTGCAGAGCCCGCAATCCAGGCAGGGGTCGAAGTCGAGGGGCCGGTCGTAGGAATCGACTTCGGCGGCGACGAGCAGCGTACCTAGGACGACCGCGCCGCCTAAGGCGGGATGTATCACGCAGCGATGCTTCCCCATCTTGTCGTGCCCGGCCTCAGTGTCCGGTGATGTACTTCTCCAGTTGGCCGATCACGAACTCCTTGTCGGCGATGGAGGCCTTGACCAAGTCGCCAATGGAGATCACCCCCACCAGCCGCCCCCCGTGGTCGAGCACCGGGAGGTATCTGATGTGCTTGTCGGCCATCACGGCCATGCACTCGTCAGCGGTCTCGTCGAGCGTCGCATACACCACCGTCGCGCCCATGATCTTGCGCACCTCGGTGCGGGGGGAGGAGAGTCCGGCGAGGATGACCTTGCGGGCGTAGTCACGCTCGGTGAGCACCCCCACGATCAGTTCTCCTTCCAGGACGATCAGGGCCCCGATGTCCTGCTCCGCCATGATCTGTAGGGCTTCGAAGACCGTGCTATCCGCTTCGATGGTGTGGACGACCCGGCTCTTCTTCTCGAGGATCTGCTCCACCTTGGTCGTGCCGCCGGTGCTCATGCTGACCCCCCTTGCGTTTGGTGTCTCGGTGCGGTGTGGCTCCCGGTATACCCAGGAGCGCTCACAGCTATCCCATCAGATCCGCATGAACAAGAGGCATGCAGGCCTGCGGCCCGCATGCCTCTTGTCGTTGCTGGGAGTGGCGAAGAACAAGAGCTACGCCTCGTTCGCCGACTCGATCATGCAATGCAGGAGCACGTTGGCGCCCGATTCGCAGTCTTCCCAGGTGCTGTTCTCCACCTCGACGTGGCTCCGTCCGCCTATGCTGGGGATGAAGATCATCGCCGCGTCGCCCAGCATGTTCATGTAGCTCGCGTCGTGGCCGGCGCCGCTCACCATGTGGTGCGAGGAGTAGCCGAGGGCTTCGGCCTTCTGCGCCAGGAACCCCACCAGCTTCTCGGCGAAGGGGGTGTGCTCCACGCGCCAGGTCTCTTCGACGCGAATAGGGCAGCCGTTCTTGTCGGCGGCCGCTTGGAAGTCGTTCTTGAGTTGCTCCCACGCGCGGATAGCAAGAGCGTCATCCCAGGACCGGATGTCCACCGTGAAGTGCACTCCGTCGGGGATGATGTTTCGCGAGTTCGGATAGTTCTGTATCTCGCCCACCGTGGCGACCAGGTTGCCGCCCATGCGCGCCGGTACCGATTGCACCGCCAGGATCATTTCAGCGGCCGCGCAAAGCGCGTCGTTCCGGCCCTCCATCGGCGTGGGGCCCACCTGGTTGGCCTTGCCCTCGATGTACACGTCGTACCAGTGAAGGCAGAGGATGCCCTTGGGGATGCCGATGGTCTTCCCGATCGATTCCAAGACCGGGCCCTGCTCGATGTGCAACTCGTAGTAGGCGTGGAAAGGCCAGGCCTTGGCGGGCACCGTCCCCTTGTAGCCTATGCGCTCGAGCTCCTCGCCGAAGACCTTGCCATCGCGGTCCGTACGGGAGTACGCCCACTCACGATCGAGCTTGCCGGCCCACACTCCCGAAGCCACCATGGCGGGCGCGAAGCGCGAGCCCTCTTCGTTGGTCCAATCGACGATGAGCACCGGCCGCTCGGTCTCCACGTTGTTCTCGTGCAAGGTGCGCATGACCTCAAGGGCGCCCATCACCCCCAGGATACCGTCAAAGCGGCCCCCCTTCGGCTGGGAGTCGATGTGCGACCCGCTGAAGACCGGAGGTAGGTCGTTGTTCTTACCGGGGCGGCGGCCGAAGATGCTGCCCATCTCATCGACGGTGACGTCGAGGCCGATATCTTCGAGCCGGACGACGAAGAGGTCTCGGGCGCGCTTGTCCTCGTCGGAGAGGGTGAGGCGCTGGACGCCCCCTCCCGGCGTTGCCCCGATCTTAGCCATCTCCTCGAGGCTCGCCCGAAGCCGCTCGCCGTTCACACGCAGGTCGCTTAGGTCCATTCTTGTCGCTCCGCTCCTGAGGTTGGTGATCGTGGCTCCGAGAGCATCGCGCCTACGGAGGCCTCGGTGAAGCTACCGAAATCGTCGGAACGTGGCAAGTGTACGCGTGCACACTGACGGATCTTCGCAGGTGTCAACCCGCACAGAATCCCCACGCCGCCGGCCGCCTATGCGGGGCGTTCGGTCGGTGGCGGGTCGTCGAGCGCCGCGATCAAGGCGTCGGCGCGCTCCGTGACTCGGGTCCAGCGTTCCACCTGCACGCGCGACTCGGCTCGGAGGGCATCGAGTTCCCTTCGTAGGTAGCGACCCGCTTTGTCCGGCCGTGCCAGGATACCCGGTAGGCCGTGTTCCACCTCGTCCAGCCGGCTTTCGAGTTCTTCGAGTTCGGGCGGATCGCCCCAGTGTGCGGACATGTCGTAGCGCAGGGTGGTCTCAGTCTTTGCCCGGCAAGAAGCCGATCACCACTTGAACGGCCTTGTCGGCCGGGTGATCCGAGATCTCCGTCGTCGCCGTTAGCAGTTTCGCCCGTTCTTCCACCTGTTGGTGCCTCCCAATGACGGTCTGTCGCGTTGTCTGTGGCCGCGAGTGCACGGGTCGCGGCCACGTCTGTATGCCCGGGTGGCGGCTGCGACAAACCGGTCAAGCGGTGCTGGGGGACGGTTGAGCGCGGCGCATCGTCGCCCCCCGCATCGGCCGCCACCTCGACTGCGCCTCGGCTACGCTTCGCTCTTCTCGTCGATGATCGTGCGATGAAGGGCGGCGAAATCGGGGGGCGGCTCGTGGGCGAGGTCGGTGCGAAGGGCGATCCCGGCCGCTCCGCCCGGACACCGGGTGACGCAGACCCCACAGCCGAGGCCTTGGTGGGTGTCGCCCCGTACATCTCGCGTAGGACATGCCTGTTCGCGTACTTCGCCACCATCGCGGCCATCTCGCGCGCCTCGTCGGATTCCTCGCCTGCCCAGAAGAACGTCTGGGGGAATCCGAAGCCCGCCTGTAGTAGAGCGTACCCACGCTCGCCTGAGGGCGTGCATCCCGAATATAGGAGCCCGCGTTCGAGGAGGCGTTCGAGGGTGGGCTCGATCTGATCGGGTCGGTCGACCCCTGCCGGGTGCGCGATCTGCTCCGCTGTAGCCACCTGAAGGGGCGCGATCCCGGTGGGGAACGCCAGCAGGAGCTCGGCCTCGTCCTCGGTGAGCGGGCGTTCGAGGATCTCCGTGAGGTCCGCGGTCGCCGGGAGGCCCATCCCGAGGGCGGCGAGGTGCCGCGCCAAGCGCTCGTGAGTCGTGGGTGCGACCGGGTCTTCCACGTGGTCCCTTCGCGTGGTGCGGGATCCTATCGACGCGTCCATCATACCGAAGCGGCGTGCCGTGGATGACGCGCCCGGCCTCGCGGGGTTCGCACGCTTTCCCCGGGGAGGGTACGATGACATCCGGGGTCGCGCAGTCTCGGAAGAGGTGCGGGCGATCGTGGGGGAGCGAGCCGTGATACGCGGCGGGAGACGGAGGTGTCGACATGAGGGCGGTCCGAGCTGCGGAACACGGTGGTCCCGAGGTCATGCGGCTGGAAGAGCTGCCCGGCCGCGAGCCCCTGGAGGGCGAGGCCTTGGTGCGTGTGGAGGCGGCCGGGGTCAATTTCATCGACGTGTACCACCGCACGGGCCGGTATCCCACCGCACTCCCCGTGTCATTGGGCCTTGAGGGCGCCGGGGTGGTCGAGGCGGTGGGTCCGGGGGTGGATCTCGTAGGAGTGGGAGATAGGGTCGCCTGGGCCGGGGTCCCTGGGTCGTATGCCACGCACGTGTTCGCCCCCGCCGATCGTGTCGTGCCGGTTCCCGAAGGACTGGATCTGGTCACTGCCGGCGCCGCCATGCTGCAGGGCATGACCGCCCACTACCTCACGCATTCCTCGTATCCACTCAAGCCGGGTGACACCTGCCTGGTGCACGCCGCCGCCGGGGGCGTCGGCCTCCTCCTGTGCCAGATGGCGCGTCACGCCGGCGCCCGGGTCGTGGGCACCGTCTCGACCGAGGAGAAGGCGGAGGTCGCCCGTCAGGCCGGCGCCGACGAGGTGATCATCTACACCGAGCGGGACTTCGTAGGCGAGATCCATCGTCTCACCGGGGGTGCCGGAGTCCAGGTGGTGTACGACGGGGTCGGTCGAGACACCTTCGAGAAGGGACTCGACTGCCTCGCCCTGCGGGGCTCCATGATCGTCTTCGGCCAGTCGAGTGGGCCGGTCGCTCCGTTCGACCCTCAGGTTCTGAGCGCCAAAGGGTCGCTCTTCCTCCAACGCCCCACTCTCTTCCATCACGTCGTCTCGCGGGAGGACTTGTTGGAGCGCGCGGGCAGCATCTTGACCTGGGCGGCCGAGGGCGGCCTCTCGTTCCGTGTGGGTGGCGTGTTCCCGTTGGCGGAGGCCGCGGAAGCGCACCGTGCCCTCGAGGGCCGGGAGACCATGGGCAAGCTGGTGCTCGATACCCGTGAGGAGTAGTGGGGCCATCCCCGGGCGTGGGCACCGGCCCAAACGGGGCGCGTACGCAGTTCCGATAGAGTTCAAGATGACTTTGTCCACTGGGGTTCGGAGCGATTCTTGGGGCACATCGGCCATCTGAGCCAAGAATACCGGGCGCTCGCCGACCGGCTTCAGCACGGGCCCGTCGCCATGCCGGAGCCTGAAGACGAGGCGGCCCGAGGCGGGTGGCGGGAGATCCTCGAGATACTCTTCACGCCCGAGGAGGCGGTGGTGGCATCTCGAATGCCGCTGCTGCCCATCTCGGCGTCGGCTCTGGCCGGCCGTATCGGCATGGCGATGGCTGAACTCGAACCCCGTCTCGAAGCGCTCGCCGACAAGGGTGTCGTCATGGACATCCCGGGTCGAGGCCGGCGCGAGACCGCCTACCTGCTGGCGCCACCCGTGGTGGGTTTCTTTGAGTTCTCCATGATGCGCGCCGCGGACTCCATCCCGAAGGAGCGCATGGCCCGCGCGCTCGACGCCTACACCGCCGGCGACGACTCCTTCGCCCGCGAAGTCTTCGGGAGCAGGACAGTGGTCGGGCGTACGATGGTGCACGAGAACGAGGTGCCCGACGCGGTGGCCGCCGCCGACCTGCCCGAGGTGCTCGACTGGGAGCGCGCGTCGGAGGTGGTGGGCGCCGCCTCCCATCACGCCGTGTCCCTCTGCTACTGCCGCCACAAGGCCCAGCATCTCGGGCATGCCTGCGACCGGCCCGCGGATATCTGCCTCACCCTCAACGGAGGGGCCGACTACGTGATCCGGCGGGGGTTCGGGCGTGCCGTGGAACGGACCGAGGCTTTGGATCTACTCGTGCAGGCTCGGGAACTCGGCCTTGTGCACATCGCCGACAACGTACAGGATCGTCCCACCTACATCTGCAGTTGCTGCGGGTGTTGCTGTGCGCAGCTGTCGGCCATCCGGCAGTACGATCTGCCGGCGGTGGTGCCGAGCGGCTTCCAGGCGGAGGCCGATCAGGGGGCCTGTTCGGGCTGCGGCCGGTGTGCGAAGGCCTGCCCGATCGGCGCCATCGTCATGCGGCCGCGGTACGTCGAAGCGTCCCCGCGCAGCGCACTCGTGTCGAGTGTCGACGCGGAGCGGTGCATCGGATGTGGCGTCTGTGCCGGAGCCTGCCGGCGGGATGCGATGCGCATGGTCCGGCGCGCGGAGCAACCCAGGATCCCGGTGAACACGCTCGAGCGGGTGGTGCGCAGCTGCCTCGAGAAGGGGCGGCTCGCCGATCTGATCGTGGACGAAGGCTCCAGCCGGGGCAACAGGTTCATCGGCCAAGTCGTGGGCGTGTTGACTTCCCTTCCCGCCGCCGATCGCGTGTTGGCCAACGAACAACTCGGCTCTCGCTTCGTCAACTACGCGTTGCGGCGGGGACCGATACTCGGCTGAGACCCTGCTGGGATCCATAGTCGGCTGACGCCCCGCCGACGTCGGCTTGTCTGCTCCCGCCTCATCTGCCACGCTGATTGCCTGGGTCACAAAAGGTCGGACAGCAGCTGGTATTCTCATTTGGACGGTTCTTCCCAGTAGCCTCGTGTTGCGTCGAAGCGTGCCTTCTGAGCGGACGTGAACGACGCAATCGCAACCGAAGGAGATCGCCTGGGATCGGACTGTCGCAACCCAGGTGGACTCGTCCGGCGAGGCTGTGAGCGGATTCGTCGTCCCGTCATCTTAAGTGACGTGGTGGGACGAGGAGGACAGCCTCGTGTACGCTCGATCTCCTTGTCAGTCCGCTCCCCCCATGTCCTCCAAGAGCGCTGCGCACTCACGCCTGAGCACGGGGACGTCGCTCATTGCAATACACAGGACTGTCTCGTCATCGATGGCTGCGTAGTCGTAGGTGAGCTCGTTGCGGACGCCGGCGATAGTGCTTGCATGCGAGATCGCTCTGCCCTCGGGCCAAGAACCTGCCAGAATGGGTAGATGTTCGACCGCACCGGACAGGACGAGACGCCGCTGACAGACGCACTGCTCGAGTACCGGGCGTCCGCGATGGCGGCGTTCCACACGCCCGGACACAAGCTCGGGGCGGGCGCTCCCGCGGATCTGGTCGAGGCTGTGGGTCGGCCCATGCTCCAGGCGGACTTCGGCGTCGCCAACGGTCTCGAGGACACGCAGGAGTCCAGCGGCCTGCTGGCCCGCGCGGAAGCGCTGGCGGCCCAGGCTTGGGGCGCGGACATCGCCCATTTCCTGGTCAACGGGTCGACCAGCGGCGTGCAGGCCTTGGTGCTCGCGGTGGCGGGACCGGGGGACACCATCATCGTGCCGCGGAACTCGCACAAGTCGTTGCTGGCCGGGCTGATCTTCTCGGGCGCCCACCCGGTGTATGTGGAGCCCGCCGTGCACCCCGGATGGGGGGTCGCGGCGAACGTGCCCACCCACCGGGTGCTGGCCGCCCTTGACGCTCATCCGGACGCGAAGGCGGTCTTCGTCACATCGCCCAGCTACAACGGTTTCTGCGCCGATGTCGAAGCACTCGCCGAGCGTGCGCACGCCGCTGGGATGCCGTTGATTGTGGATCAAGCCTGGGGAGCGCACCTTCGGTTCTGCTCGAAGCTCCCCGTGGATGCGATGGCGGCCGGAGCGGACGCGGCGGTCGCGAGCGTGCACAAGCTGTTGAGCGGGCTGTCGCAGGCCTCGATCGTGCTGGCGCGACGGGGACGCCTCGACACCGACCGGCTGCGTGCGATGGTGAGAATGCTGCAGACCACGAGTCCGTTGGCTCCGATCCTCGCCTCCATCGACAGTGCGCGGGCGCAGATGGTGGCGGACGGAGAGAGGCTGTGGACGGCGGCCCTGGTTCTCGCGGACCGCGCCCGCGCGGAGATCGCGCAGATCGAGGGGATGACCGTGCTCGACATCGGCGCGAAGACGGCTGTTGCCGGCTGCGATTTCGACCCGGTGCGGCTCACCGTGTCGGCGGTGGCGCTCGGACTCACCGGATACGAGCTGGAGGTGCGCCTGCGGATAGAATCCAGGGTGGCGGTGGAGGCGGCCGACCCGCGCAACGTGGTGTTCAACGTCACCTTCGGAGACTCGGAAGAGTCGATCGACCGGCTCGTAGCGGCGCTGCGGCTGGTGGCTGAGTCCGCCGTCGCGAACATCGGAGGGCGCCTCAGCGTGGAAGCGCGCGCGCCGCGGCCGGTGTCACCCCGACCCACCTGCCCCGCCGGCCCCGCCGGGCTCGTCGAGCCACCCGGACCTCCCGCACCCACAAGTCTCGCCGACCCCCTCCCCGTCACACCCGTGATGAGCCCCCGCGACGCCTTCTTCGCGACCACCAAGACCGTGCTCCTCGACGAGGCGGTGGGCGAAGTGAGCGGTGAGATGGTGATCCCGTACCCGCCCGGCATACCCGTGCTCGCGCCTGGGGAGCGGATAACGGCCGAGGTGGCGGCCTATCTGAAGGAGGCGGCGGCCCGAGGCCTCTCCGTGCACGGTCCACACGACGCCACGCTCGCGACCCTTCGGGTGGTGCGGCGCTAGGCTTTCGGGTGGCGTAGCGCTAGGCCGGTGTCCAGCGTGCCACGTCGTTCCCCGCGAGGAGTTCCCAGCGGCCTTCGACTCCTGCGGAACGCGCGCCGAGCTCGAAATGCAGCATGGCGATGCCGCAGTCGAGGCGTTTGGAGATCACCGGGGTGTCCCGGCCCTCGAAGAAGAGGCGCACGGACCTACCCTCCAGTGCGAAGCGCCAGGGTTGACGGTTGGTGGCCGAAGGAGCCACCCTCACGAGTTCGAGCCCGGACCTGACCCATTCCGGCCACAACTCGCTGCCGGGCGCGATCGCCTCCAGGGAGCGCCGCCCGCCCGCCCGGGCCATGCCCGCCGTGGCGCGTTCGCCGAAGGTCTTGTCCTTGTGGGAGTATCCGAGGGCCGAGATCGAATAGACGTGCTCGTGCTGTTCGAGACCCAGACGCTGCATCACCTCGCGGCGGCGCACGCCTCCGCCGATCCAGCAGGTGGAGAATCCCAGGGCCGTGGCTTCCAGCACCGCGCACTCGGCCACGTAGCCGGCGCGGGCGGCCGCATCGGGAAGCCTCTTGTCGCCAACGAACACGAGTGCCGACGGTGACGACACCTTGCCGTAGACGCGGAGGAGCCAGCCCGTGAAAATGTTGGGCGGGGCCTCGGCCAGCACGATGGTGCGGGCTCCGGCGAAGGGTGCGTATGTCGCGCAGAACCGGGCGAGAGCTTGGGCTTCGGCGCCCGCGATGGGTCGCCCGGGAAGGTATGCTCGTCTCGAGCGTCTGTTCCAGGCTGCTTCGGTCCACCGGGCCACGGGCGGGTCTTCGACTCGAGACATGGGGTCGATGATACCCTGTCGCACCCGACGTCGCCTCGCGCAGCTCTGGGGCGCGACCCGCGCGGTGTTCCTTATGTCGCTGGTTGCCGCGGCGCGGACGGGTGTTTGGAGTGACCGACGGCGGGTAATCGGCATTCGGTAACGGAGAAGGGGGAGGTGGCACAATGATGGCCGAGACGTCTGTTCGCGCAGTACTTTTCGACATGGAGGGCACTCTGGTGAGCTTCGAGTGGCTCCTCGAGGAGGGCGAGGCGGAGCTTCGCCGGGCCTACGACGCCTTGGGCTTCCCTTCCCACGCCTTCGCCGGCGAGAGCTACTCCGGCATGTGGAACCTGGCATTGCGCACCCCCGATGCGCCGGCCGACGAGGCGACGCTCCACGCGGCTCTCGACCCTGTGTACGACACGTACGACCTCGACGCGCTGTCGCGCTGGCAGCTTCGCGAGGGCGCGTCCGAGACCCTGGAGTCGCTCGGTCGCGCAGGATTCCAGGTGGGCCTTGTGAGCAACATCGGCCGGCGCGCGTTGGGCGCCGGCATCGAGGAACTCGGCATCCGTCCGTGGTTCGACTTAGTGCTGAGTCGCGACGACGTGAGATTCATGAAGCCCGACGGTGATGGGCTTCGCCGCGCGCTCGACATCCTCGGGATCGCGCCCGGCGAGGCGCTCTTCGTGGGAGACAGCCGCACCGATGTCGCCGCCGCGCGCGACGCGGGGGTGGCCGTGGCGATAATCGAGGGTGGCGAGAGCACGAGTGAGGCGCTCGCGGCCGCGCCGCCCGATCACTACCTCGCGTCGCTGTCCGAGATCATGGGCCTCCTCGGCGTGTAGGCTGCCGGGCCCTCGTGCCAGAACTCCCAGATCTGGAAGCCTATCTCGCCGCTCTCCGCCCGCGCGTCCTGGGGACGGAGCTTCTCCGTGTCACGCCGGCGAACCCGTTCCTCCTACGGACGTTCGAGCCTCCACTGGAAGCGGTGGAAGGTCGCACGGTGACGGGGCTCGAGCGGTTGGGGAAGCGCATCGTGATCGGCCTCGATGGGGACCCTGAGCTGTTCCTTGTGATCCACCTCATGATCGCGGGCCGCCTCCACTGGAAGGAGCCGGACGCCGCCGTTCCCCGCGGCGGGGGCTTGGCCGCGTTCCGCTTCCCCGGCGGCACGCTGCTCCTCACCGAGGCGGGGAAGAAGAGGCGGGCCTCGCTGTACGTGGCGGTCGGCCGCGACGGCCTGCGTGCGTTGGACCCGGGCGGTCTCGATGTGGCGTCGTCTTCGGCGGAGCAGTTCCGGGCTGCGCTGAGTCGCGAGAACCACACCCTGAAGCGTGCGCTCACGGATCCGCGGATCGTGAGCGGTATCGGAAACGCGTACTCCGACGAGATCCTGCATCGGGCGGGTCTCTCTCCCTTCAAGCAGACCGATGGGCTGAGCGACGAGGAGCTCACGCGACTCCACGAAGGTACGCTGACCGTGCTGTCCGAATGCACCGGATCATTGATACGCGAGATGGGGGAGGGGTTCCCCGAGAAGGTCACCGCGTTTCGCCCCGAGATGGCGGTGCATGGGCGCTACCGGCTTCCGTGCCCGGTCTGCGGCACACTCGTGCAGCGAATCGTGTACGCTGAGAACGAGAGCAACTACTGTCCTCGCTGCCAGACCGGCGGGCATGTTCTCGCCGATCGCGCGCTCTCGCGATTGCTCAAAGACAGCCGGCCGAAGACCATAGACGAACTCGAGACGAAGCGCGGCGCGCCGGAGTCGTGAGTCGGGCGAGCCGCAGCCGGAAGCCCGGCGCGTCGCTCCCAGGAGTCGGTCGCCGCCGGTCTCGTGAGCCCCGCCGGTTTCGTTGCCGGCGGCGGGCGCATGCGGGCGTGTCGCCCGAGAGGAGGTAGCGCCAGGTGACTCCTCGAGAACGAGTACTCGCCGCCCTGGCGGGCGATCGGCCCGACCGGGTTCCGTGCGCACTCGGCTTCTTCCGGCAACCGCTCTTCGGTTCCCGCGACGGCGACGAGCTCTTCGACACCGACGTTCGCTTCGTGGAGTTCGATCCGTCGCCCAACCAGGAGGGCTTCTTCTCGTATCTCGATTCGCTTCCTCCGGACATCCACGTGGGTAGCGTGGCTCAACTCCGCACCTATGAGGAGTGGGGCTATCATCCGGAGCATCCCGGCGTGAATCCACTGGCTTGGGGCGGAGGGATAGGGGCGTTCGTCGAACGGATCGCTGCCGGCCTCGCCGACCCGCGACGCCACGAGGGTCTGGCCGACGAAGTGCGACGCCTGCAGCATCGTGGGCTGGCCGTGGCCGGGGCCCCGCCGCACCTCGGCGGTGAACTGTTCGAGTCGGCATACCGGCTGCGCGGGTTCCAGCGCTTCATGACCGATCTCCTGGAGCGCCCCACCCTGGTCGACTACCTGCTGGATCAACTCACCGCGATGTCGGTGCGCAACTGCGTGGCGATCGTCGAAGCCGGGGTGGACGTGCTCCTGCTCGACGACGACGTGGCCGGGTCGCACGGCATGCTCATCAGCCCCGCCACGTGGCAACGCTTCTTCAAGCCGCGGATGGTCCAAATGATCGACGCCGTTCGGCAGGCGCGCCCCGAACTACGGGTGTTCTATCACTCCGACGGCGATTTCACGCGTCTGTTGCCCGAACTCGTGGAGATCGGAGTGGACGTGGTGAATCCGCTGGCTCCGGATTGCATGGACGCCGCGGCGATCAGGCGAACCCTCGGGCCGCGCCCGGCCTTCTGGGGCACTGTTGGTACCGCGGCGTTGTGGGACACCGGTACTCCCGACGAGATCCGGCGCCAGGTGGCGCGGAGTGTCGCGGAAGTCGGACCGGCGGGCCTGCTGCTGTCTCCGGCCTACGATGTGGACTTCACGCCCCGGGCGAACATCGAGGCCTTCGTCGATGCCGTACGCGTGATGGAGGGGTAGGCATGGGCTAGGCAGGCCTTCCGTATCGCGGTCGTCGGGGCGCCCCGATATACTCGAAGCGGGCATCGGACGCCGGCACGGCCGGACCGTTTCGGCGAGAGGGTCTTCTAGGAGGCATCGTGAAGGTTTGCGTGTACGGAGCAGGCGCGATCGGCGGGCATCTCGGCGTGCGGCTGGCCCTGGCGGGCAACGAAGTGAGCGCCGTGGCTCGTGGGAGCACGTTGGCCGCGCTGCGCGAGAAGGGCTGGCGTCTGCAACTGGGCGACGATCTGCATACGGTTGAGGTGGGAGCGTCCGACGATCCCGGCGATCTCGGCGTGCAGGACCTCGTCGTGATCTCGGTGAAGGCCAACGCGATGCGAGACGTCGCGGCGCGCATCGCTCCGCTCCTCGGCCCGGAGACGGTGGTGCTCACCGCCATGAACGGCGTGCCCTGGTGGTTCTTCGATGGCTTCGGCGGCGAGTTCGAGGACATGCGTCTCGACGCGGTGGACCCCGGGGGAGCTATCGCCGAGGCGATCGCGACCCGTCACATCCTGGGCGGCGTGCTCCACATGAGTTGCGCCGTGGTGGAGCCCGGCTGCGTGCGTCATGTCGCCGGCCACCTCGTCATGATCGGGGAGCCCTCCGGCGGAGATTCGGAGCGGGCGCGGATGGTCGCGGACGTGCTTGAGGGCGCCGGCCTCGAAGCCCGGGTAGTCCCTTCAATCCAGGCCGAGGTCTGGTACAAGCTGTGGGGCAACATGACGATGAATCCCATCTCGGCCCTCACCGGAGCCACCTGCGACCGGATCCTCGCCGACCCGCTGGTGAACCGCTTTTGCCTCGACGTCATGGCTGAGGCCTCAGCGATAGGCGACAAGATCGGGTGTCCCATCTTGCAGAGCGGGGAGGAGCGGAACGCGCTCACCCGAAAGCTCGGATCGTTCAAGACCTCGATGCTCCGCGATGTCGAGGCGGGGAAGGCGGTGGAACTCGACGCTCTGGTGACGGTGGTGGGTGAGATTGGCCGCAAGGTCGGGGTTTCCACGCCGAACATTGACGTCCTGCTGGGTCTCGCCCGGCTGCACGCCCGCGTGCGAGGGCTCTATCCGGAGGAGTCCGGCGGCGAGGACTGAGGCACGTGGGCGCGCCGGTGGGCTCTACCCGAGAACGCCGTCCAGGCGTCTCAGCGCTTCCGCCAGCGTGCTGCGCGGGCACCCGAAGTTCAGTCGCAGGAACCCGGGTGTACCGAACACCGTGCCGTCGGAAAGCCCCACTCCGGCTGCCACGCAGTCGGCGGCGGGATCGTTCGATCTCAGCGCACGCACGTCGAGCCACGCTAGGTAGGTGGCTTCCACGTGGGTCGTGGTGACCCCGGAGCCCAGGCCGGCGGCCCATTCCTCCACCAGGTCGCGATTGATCCGCAGGTAGTCGAGCAGAGCCGAGAGCCAGGGCCCGCCCTGGCGGTAGCAGGCTTCGGCCACCACCACCGAGAAGCAACCGGGCAGTGAGAAGAGGCCCCTGGCTGCCTGCTTGAAGGCCTGCCGGAGGCGCGCATCGGGGATGATCGCGTAGGCCAAGTTGAGGCCCGGCACGTTGAAGGTCTTGCTGGGCGACATCAGGGTGACCGTGAAAGATCCTGTGTCAGGTGCGATCAAGGCCGCCGGAACGTGTTCCACTGGGTCGAGCAGCAGGTCGCAGTGGATCTCGTCGGAGCAGAGCACGAGGTCGTGCCGGCGGCAGAAGTCCACCACCATTTCGAGTTCCGCCCGCTCCCAAGCCCGCCCGAGAGGGTTGTGGGGGTGGCAGAAGAGCAGCACACGCGTCGAGCGATCTACAAGCCGCTCCATCTCTTCGAACGGCATGCGCCAACGACCCTCCTCGTCCAACCGTGCGGACACCGTCTGGAGGCGGCGCTCCTGGTTCGGCGGGGCCTCAAGGAAGGGGGGATAGGCGGGGGTGAGCGTCATGACGCCCTCGCCCAGGGCGGCATAGGCTCGACAGACCACGTTCAGCGCGGGCACCACGCCGGGGGTGTACACGATCCAGTCGGGATGCACCGCCCAGGAGTATTCCATCGCGAGGTAGGTCACGATGGCCGCGAGCAGCGAGTCGGGCATGCGCGCATAGCCGTAGATGCCGTGAGCCGCGAAGGCCTCCACGGCTTCGATCACCGGTGCGGGCACCTCGAAGTCCATGTCGGCCACCCAGAGCGGAAGCACCTCTCGCTCGTAGAGGCCCCACTTCAGACTGGCGGTGCCCGTGCGGTCCACGAGCCGGTCGAAGTCGGGGTGTGGCGCATCGGGAGGTGGCGCATCGGGAGGTGGCGCATCGGGAGGTGGCGCATCGGGAGACGTGATTTCGGGCGGCCTGTCGGTCATGTCGAGATGATACCGGACCTCGCGCTCGCTGTGCCCCAGGCGCTTGGCCGGGCGATACGGGCGCGCCCGGGCGCCCTCATGGTGTCCAGGTCTCCCCGATCTCGATGTGAGAGACCCGGTACGTCGTGACGAAAGACACGCCGTCGTCGATGACCTCCGTGTCCTTGCGTACGGTGAAGCTCGTAGGCATAGGCCGAGTTGTCCATCGCCGACTCGAGGAGCTTCGGATATGTCTCGATCGCCGTGTCTTCCAAGAGGTCGCGCGGGGCTTTGGTGGCGGTGCGGTCCGCGGAGACCGCCTCCGCTATCGCTGCAGTGAGCTGTGTGGTCGCTCCCACCGCGCTCCCCGCGTCCTGGGCGACGACGCTCAGGGTGAGTTCCGGTGGAGTCCGGTGGCCGCGGATCAAGGAGTAGGCCGGCATGTACGCCATGCCTCCCTCGATCCAGAACGCCACGATGAACCTGATGAAGGCTCCCGCCCGTGTCATCCCTCGTCGCCCGCGCGGCATGTCGCTTGCCCGCACGACCCGCGCGTCGCCACCCGCCCGGACGAGGCGGAGTCCCGCGACGTTCCTTCCGACGCTCTGGTTATGTCCCGGCCGGTTGCGGGAGCGCCGGTAGTACCATGGCCAGATACCTACCGCGACGAGCAGGAACCCGGCCGCGCTCGGAGAGGATGCCCACGGCGAACGATTCCGGGGCCCCATCGTACCGAGCACCTCCTCGACCCGGCCGTCTCGCTCGGCTTCGGCGAGGTAGGAGCCCAATTCGGCGCGGGTGTCGGCCGCTTCGGCGGGGCCGAGCAGTTCGAGCGCCCCCTCGAGTCGCGTGAGGTAGTCGGCGATGCGCGCGCTCGTAGAGGAGTCCTCGGGTCGGCTATCGTGGGCGGGGTTCATCGCGTCTCCTCCTCGAGAAGTCTGAGTGCGCCGTCGAGTGTCTGCCATTGCTCCGAGGCCCTTACCAGGAAGTCCCGGCCGGCTTTGGTCACTTCGTAGTCTTTGCGCGAGGGCGCCTCGCCCTCCCGGATCCAGGAGCCGGTCACCAAGCCCTCGGCTTCGAGCCGTTTGAGCACGGGATACACGGTGCTCTCGCCTGCCACGGTCTCGCCCAATTCCTGCAGGTGACGGGAGATGGCATAACCGTGCAGGGGGCCCCGTGCCGCGAGAAGGCGCAGTACGAGCAGCTCGACCACCCCCTTTCGGAGTTGGGCCACCCAGGAGGAGAAGCTGTCCACCGTCGAGCCTCCTTCACGTCTTTCATACCGCGCATAGACCACTAATACGCAATGCATGGTACTACGTATGGAATAGTAGGGCATTCGCGATCGAGAGTCAAGAGGCCGAACTGGAGTGGGCGGGGGGTTCCGCTGCCCGGTCCCAGATCGCCCGCACGGGCGGATGAGGGTCTGCCGCATCTTGGTTCGGAGTGTTTGATGACGATACTATTGGTCGTACGGCCCCAGGCTTGATGCCGATACCCCTGACTTCGCGGAGGTTCGTGAGACTTTGAGGCGGTTCAGTTGAGCGCAGATCAGAAGACGGTTTCGCAGGGGCCCACTCCCGACGTTTCGGCCACCTTGCCGCGGAAGACCTCGGCGGCGCGGCTCATGCGTCTGTCGATCTGGGTGTTCGTCGTAGGTGGTGTGGCCATCTTGCTGTTTGCTTCGCTGGGGGCCTTCCGTGTGTACTCCGACCATGTCATCCGCGATGCCGAGGATCTGGCGGCACGTCTGAGCAGGGCGATCGTCCTGAGTCGCTCCGATGATCTCCTTACTGAGGGCCCGGGTAGGCGCTTGGTGCTCGACGTGACCGCAGACGACACCCTTCGACTCGACGCGCTGCTGGAGCACCTCATCGAGCCCTTCGACATCGTCAAGATCAAGGTCTACGACTCCGAAGCACGCATCGTGTACAGCACCGATGCGAAGATAATCGGCATGGTCGACGAGGGCAACGCGCGGTTGGCTCGAGCGCTCGACGGAAGGATCGACTCGAAGCTCGAGAAGAAGGAAGAGGTCATCGACCTCCAGGAAGAGACCAGGTTCGATCGCGATGTGGTCGAGACCTACGTTCCGATCTTCAACCAGCAGGGAGAGGTAATCGGTTCGTTCGAGGTCTATCAGGATGTCACCGAGCCGATCCGCAATCTCTGGAGAGTGCTCGCCCACACGATCCTGGTATTTCTGGCGGTTATCGTCCTCGTGTTCTCGGTCTCGTTCTACGTCCTTACGCGGGCGACTCGCCAATCCGAAGCGCTCCTGCGGCAGCTCATGTCTCAGTCGAGTACCGACCACCTCACCGGCCTCAGTAATCGAGGGGCGATCTACGGTCGGGCGGTTGAAGAGTGCAACCGAATGAAACGTCTGGCGGACCGACCGCTCGCCGGCACCCTCGGCGTGGTCCTCGCCGACGTGGATCGCTTCAAGCTCGTGAACGACGAGTACGGTCGCGAGGTGGGTGATGAAGTGCTCCGCGAGGTTGCGCGGCGGCTCGGCGCCTGCGTGCGTTCGTACGACCTGGCCGGGCGCTACGGAGGGGAGGAGTTCCTCATGCTTTTGCCCGAGACGTCGCTGGCCGCAGCCGCTGTCGTCGCCGAGAGGCTTCGTGCCTCGGTCTCGCGGACCTCGGTCGCGACGGACAAAGGGGAGATACCCGTCACGGTGAGCGTGGGCGTCGCGGCTGCGGAATGTGGGGCGAGCGATGTCGATGGCGCTCTTCGACTCGCCGACGAAGGGCTCCGTCAAGCCAAAGTGAACGGTCGCAACGTGGTGGTGGTCCTGCCTCCGCTGTCCAGGGTCGCCGGCCGGCCATCGGTCGTCGACTCCCCGCGGAAGGGAGGAGGGGAGGGCGCTCCCCACGTGCGCTAAGATACCCGGAAGCGGCGCAAGAGATGTTCGGGAGAACCGATGCCATGAACGACGAAGCCCACAACCAGGAGTCGGCCATGGCAGGGGCCGA
>CAMTXC010000018.1:0-56669 GCA_947085635.1 uncultured Actinomycetes bacterium
AATCCCGTTTGCTCCCCTAGCTTTCGCACACTCAGCGTCAGGGGTCTTCTAGGGAGTCGCTTTCGCCACCGGCGTTCCTCTAGATATCTACGCATTTCACCGCTACACTAGGAATTCCACTTACCTCTCCTGTCCTCAAGCCAGCCAGTTTCAAATGCCATCCACGGGTTGAGCCCTTGGTTTTCACATCTGACTTAATTGGCCGCCTACGTGCTCTTTACGCCCAGTGATTCCGGACAACGCTCGCCACCTACGTATTACCGCGGCTGCTGGCACGTAGTTAGCCGTGGCTTCCTTTGGGGGTACCGTCAGCCCTTGGGCTATTAACCCAGGTGCCTTCTTTCCCCCTGACAGGAGTTTACAACCCTAAGGCCTTCTTCCTCCACGCGGCGTTGCTGCGTCAGGCTTTCGCCCATTGCGCAAGATTCCCCACTGCTGCCTCCCGTAGGAGTCTGGGCCGTGTCTCAGTCCCAGTGTGGCTGATCGTCCTCTCAGACCAGCTACCCGTCGTAGCCTTGGTGAGCCGTTACCTCACCAACAAGCTGATAGGCCGCGGGCCCATCCCAAGGCAGAAGCCGAAGCTACCTTTGCTTGAACCACTTATGTAGTGCAAGCACGTCCGGTATTAGCTCCGGTTTCCCGGAGTTATCCCAGTCCTTGGGGCAGGTTGCCCACGTGTTACTCACCCGTTCGCCGCTTTACCGGGGTCCCGAAGGACCCTTTCTCGCTCGACTTGCATGTGTTAAGCACGCCGCCAGCGTTCGTCCTGAGCCAGGATCAAACTCTCCATGAAGTATTTGCGATACGAGCCTAAGCTCGGATCTAGCTTCGGAAAGAGCTCGACATAGCTCTCAAAGAATGTCAGTTTCTTCGGCCTTTAGACCGATCGACTGACGGGGTCGGCCCTCATCTACCTCAACAGGTGATGAGAACCTGTTTTCATTGGTGCTGGCAGGTTGGATCTTGTGAGCAGCATTGCTGCCCGAAAGATCCTTCCCTACACGCTACTCAGTTTTCAAAGACCATTGCGCTCTTAGGCGCGACCGGGAAGACTACCACCAGTGCCTCGGCTCGTCAACCCAGTCCCAACTGCGTTCCCATCATCCGACTCGGCCCAAACAAAAAGGCCCTCCCAGCATCCCAGGACGGCCCACGACTAGGGCGGCATTCTTTCGCCTACCCTACGCGTGTACCCTCCGTGGAGAGTTGGGGCTGTTGGACGTGGTACGCATCCTTTCAGGAACCCTTATTCTATCCCGCATCGACCCTGGTGTCAACGGACACCGGGCTTTTGAGCGCTGATGTTTCCGCGCTGACTCTTCGGGACCGCGGTAGTCTAGCACCTCTCACACCGATGACAAGGCTTAGCCGATATTTCTTGCCGACATTGTTTCGCCCGCTCGATGCCTATCGTCCGCGCTTCATCGATAGAGCCACTCTGATCACAGACTCCGACGGCATGTCAAGACCAAAGACGGCATACCACTCCCCCTCATCTTCCCACTGCACGAGGTGGCCACCGGAGACCTCGAACACTTTTGCCGGGCGCCCGTCGACGCTTCCACAGGGGACCCCCTGCACGTCGCCCAAGTCCCCTTGCACGATCTGGAGCACGTCGAGGCGACTCTCCTCCACCGCCAACGATACGACGGACCCCACGCTCAGCGCCTCGAGGCCCATCGGCGCCTCCCCCTCCGGGAGCAGCCGAACCCCTTCGGGCAGCTCCGCCGGCACGTAGACTGGGCGCCCCAAAGTCACAGCCGCCTCGTCGAACGCGTCCAGAACGGCCGGAGGCGGCGCGGCCCAGCGGCTGGCGGAGGCCGTGCCGGAAGGTGCCGAGTCGCCACAACCCGTTGCGGCCGGCAAGATAGCCGCGAGCAATAGACCCAGACCTAAGCACAACACTGACCCTCTCCGAAAGCGCGAACCCTCGATCATCACGACCTCCTCCCCAGGATGCGTATACAGTCCAGCATCGTACGGAAGAGGGCGCCGGCGGGGAATCAGACTTTAGTCCTACGCGGGCTTCCCCGGGGTCTACGTCAGTCGAAGGAAGCGTCGGCGACCCACCTGCACCACGGAGTCACGCAGTTCCTCGGGCGAGAACTCCGCGGACGATTCGGTAACGACCACGTCCTCGACGCGGACCCCACCTTGCGCGATCAGGCGACGCGCCTCACTGTTCGAGGAGGCCATGCCGGTCTCCACAAGCAGCCTCGGCAGCCAGATGCGTCCATCTTGCACGGCCGAGAGAGGGATCTGCATCTCCTCGATCTCCTCGGGACGGTCCTTCTCCTTGAACACCCTATCGAAGTGGGCGGCTGCTGCATCCGCGGCTTCCGGCCCGTGATACAAGGTCACGATCCGGGCGGCCAGGTCGCGCTTCGCCTGTGCGGGGTGGTATGTGCCGGAGGCGAGCCGCTCGAGGATGTCTTCGACCTCACGATGACCGGCCCCGGTCAGAAGAGTCCAGTACGTGCCCATGAGCGAATCGGGGATCGACATGATCTTCCCATACATGTCTTCCGCGGCGTCATCCACGCCCACGTAGTTGCCGTAGGTCTTCGACATCTTCTGCACACCGTCGGTGCCCACGAGCAGCGGCATGGTCATGATGCTCTGCGGCTGCTGACCGTAGGCCTCCATGACGGTGCGGCCCATCAAGAGGTTGAACTTCTGGTCGGTGCCCCCGAGTTCCACATCGGCCCTCACCGCCACGCTGTCGTAGCCCTGGAGCAGTGGATACATGAACTCAACCATCGATATGGACTCGTTCTGCTCGTACCTCTTCGAGAAGTCGTCGCGCTCCAGCATACGAGCGACCGTCGTCACCGACGTGAGCCTGAGTACTTCGTTCATGCGCAGAGGCGCGAGCCAGTCACTGTTCCGCACGAGCTCGACGCGATCCATATCGAGCACCTTGCCGGCCTGCGCTATGTAGGTCTGAGCGTTCTCCGCTATCTCCTCGTCGGCCAACCGGGGCCGTGTCTTCGATCGGCCGGACGGGTCTCCCACCTTCGCGGTGTAGTCGCCGATGATAAGCACGGCCGTGTGCCCAAGGTCCTGGAACTGTCTCAGTTTGCGTAGCACCACGGTGTGACCGAGATGGATATCGGGGGCCGTTGGATCCACGCCGAGTTTGGCCCGCAAGGGACGTCCCTCCGCCTGGGCGGCGCACAGACGATGGAGGAGGTCGTCGGAGGGGAGGGCGTCCACGCACCCGGTACGAAGATCCTCGTGCTGCTCCCTCATCTCGGCAGGGATCGAGGGTTCCTCAATCGCTTCGGGTTTCAGCGGACCACCTGGGACTTCGTTCATGATGCTCGACCCACCTCTGACGGCTTCGACGACCGGGACGGCGGGCCTTGGCGTCGCCGGCTCGGGGGACCCGCGCAGAATATCACAAGCCTCAGACTCCCCGTCCGGCGTGACGCTCTCCCCTACCGTCGCGCGGACGCCGGCCCCGATACGCGCTAACATTGACCCGAACCATCGACCCGAACCCGAACGTGATCGTGGCATCGATCCGGGCACCGACGCCGTCCACGCACTGCTCCTCGTCGGACCGAGCGGATCTCGACCCTAGAGGGCTCCTATATGGGGAACACATCGCGCCGCACACCTCGCCAAGGCCCATCCCGCCTCGTGCGTGCACTCAGACTGTTGCTCCTGCTCGGCCTGCTCACCATGATCGCCGCGCTTGCCGGAGCTACCGGCGTGTGGGTGGGTATCTCCTCGAACCTGCCGTCACTCGAAGCACAGGGTGACTACGAGGCCGCCCAGACTTCGAAGATCTTCGACTCGGCCGACCCCCCCAACCTCCTCGCCGAGCTCCATGGCATCGAGAACCGCGAGGTGGTGACCGAGGATCAGATACCCCAAGTCGTGCGTGATGCGGTCGTGGCCATCGAAGACGCGCGCTTCTACGAGCACCGCGGCGTCGACCCCATCGGCATCGCTCGGGCGCTCTTGGCGGACCTACGACAGCGGAGCTTCGTGCAGGGCGGCTCGACGATCACACAGCAGTTCATCAAGAACGCCTATATCTCCGACGAGAAGACCTTGGACCGTAAAGTCAAGGAGGCCGCTCTCGCCTATCAACTCGAGAGAAAGTGGTCGAAGGACAAGATCCTCAACGAGTACCTGAACATCATCTACTTCGGTGAGGGAGCGTACGGCATCCAGGCCGCCGCCCGCACCTACTTTGGTATCCCTGCCTCCGAACTCGACCTCGCACAAACCGCCCTTCTCGTGGGCGTCCCGAAGTCCCCTTCCAACTACTCCCCCCGCAGGAATCCGGAGGCGGCCCGTGGGCGCCGCGACCTGATCCTGAACGTCATGTACCAGCAGGGGTACATCGCAAGCGACGAACTCCAGGCCGCGCTCGCCGAAGACCCGGTGCTCGCCCCTCAGACCGACCGACTGGAAGGCCCGGTGCCCTACTGGGTCGAGATGGTGCGAGAACAGCTGGTGGCCCGGTACGGGTCCACCACCGTGCTTCAGGGTGGCTTGAGGGTCTACACGTCGATCAACCTGCGCCTGCAGGAGATCGCGGAACGCGTGATCGCCGATACTCTCGACGAGCCGGGGGATCCCAGCGCCGCCCTCGTGTCGATAGACCTTCGCACGGGCGCCATCGTCGCTATGGTCGGGGGTGCCGACTTCGGCGTGCAGCAGTTCAACCTCGCCACCCAGGGTCGCAGACAACCCGGCTCGGCCTTCAAGACTTTCGTGCTCGCCACGGCCCTCGAGCAGGGAGTGAGTCCGGGCAACACGTACGACTCGGGACCGATCACGATCGAACTGCCCGGCGACGACTGGAACGTGAAGTCGAACGACTCCGGCCGCATCAGCCTCGCGGAAGCGACCGCGATCTCCAGTAACGGCGTGTTCGCCCGTCTGATCATGGACGTGGGCCCGGAGCAGGTGATCGAGACGGCGCGGCGCCTTGGCATCGAGGCACCCCTGGAATCGAATCCGGCCATCGCCTTGGGTGGCCTCCGCACAGGCGTGAGCCCTCTGGAGATGGCCGTCGCCTACGGCAGTATCGCCACGGGAGGCGAACGGCTCTCGGGGAGCGTGGTGTTCGACCCGAATCACCCGGTGGCCCCCATCTCCATATTCCGGGTGGAGACCGCGGACGGCGTAGCGGTCGATGAGAACCGGCTGGTACGCACCCCCGTGCTCGACCCGCTCGCCGCGTATCAAACGACGCAGGCCCTGAAGGACGTGATCACGCGCGGTACCGCCCGCAAGGCGGATATCTCCCGGCCGGCGGCAGGCAAGACAGGCACGACCCAGGAGTATCGGGACGCGTGGTTCGTCGGCTACACGCCGGATGTCGTCACCTCCGTCTGGGTGGGCTTCTCCGACGAACAGAAGCCCATGACCGACGTCCATGGCATCTCGGTGACCGGGGGTTCATTCCCCGCACTGATCTGGGCCGCGTACATGAAGGAAGCGCTCGAAGACGTCGAACCTCGTGACTTCCCCGAGCCCGCGGGTTCGGAGTGGGTCACGGTGTCCATCGACCCTGAGACCGGGCTGCTCGCCACCGAGTGGTGCCCGGACAGCATCCCCGCCCGCTTCCTCAAGGGCACCGCCCCCACGGATCCGTGCCCCTTGCACGCACCTGAAGAGGTGCCTGTGCCCGACGTGACGGGCCTTGCCCTCGCCGCGGCACGAACGGCGCTCGAAGATGCTCGATTCGTGGTGCTGGTCGAGGAGAGCAGCGACGCCTCCTACCCGGACGGCATCGTCATCTCCCAGGACCCCGCGGCCGGAACACCGCTCCTGCAGGGTAGCAACGTGCGCATCACATACGTCGTCGGTGGGGCGGCGGCAGGCGTGGTGCCCGCCGTGGTGGGACTCGACGTCGCAGCGGCCGAGCGGAGTCTCAAGGCCGCCGGCTACACTGTCAGCAAGAGCGAGGTCACGTCAGAGGCCCCCACCGGCATCGTCCTCGAACAGACGCCCCAAGGGGGCGTCGGTCTCGAGAAAGGCGGCTCCGTAGCTCTGGTGGTGAGTTCCGGACCGCCTGCGGACACGACCACGACCACGCGCGAGAACGTCGCGGTGCCCGACGTCGTAGGCCAGAAGCTCGCCCGTGCGCTCCAGGCTCTCGAAGCCGCCGGCCTGGCGGCCGAGGTGACCGAGCGCATCGCGACCGAAGACCCGCAGAAAGCCGACACTATCGCCAAGCAGAACCCCGAGCCCGGAGCTCTGCTACGACGCGGGGGTAAGGTGTCCCTCGGCGTGTACGCGTTCCCCTGAGCGAGTTGGGGCGGCCTCTCCCGTCTGGTATCCGCTACGTGCGGGAGACCCGGCTGAAGCCGGAGCAGCTCACCACTTCGACACCCGCTGATTCGATGCGGTCGATCACAAGGTTCATACCCAACGAATCGGACGCGTGATGGCCGGCGATGACCACGTTGAGGTGCGCTTCCTCGGCCTTCTTTCGATGCTCTTCGGACATGTGCATGCCCAGGATGGTGCCTACCCCCGCCGCAGCCAGCCGCTCGATAGCCTCTTCCGGACCACTGGTGCCACCCGTCATGTCGACCATCACCTTGCCCGCACGGTACGAGAGTTCGCCCTGGAAGATCGTCGGCCCAACCCCCTGACCGACCGCCTCCCGATACTCCGGGATCTCTTTCAGCATGTCCATGATGTCTTCGAGAGTGGCGTCCTCGTCGAGTTCGTCGCAGAGCTTCTGCAGGAACGTGTTCACGCTGTTGTCCGCGGGAGTGTGGCAGCACATGAACGGCACGTCGAGGATGCGGGCCGCCGAGATCGCTTGGTCCATGTTCGCGGCGTGGAGGTGGCGATCGACCTCAGCGCGGCGTCCCGCCATGAGCGCGTCGCCGTATCCGATGGGAACTCCGAAGCGGCGCCAGATGTCGGCCTGTACCCCCATCACGGCGGCAAGATCGGCCAAGGCTCGACCTTCCGGGTGGTGGGCCAAGACCAGATCGACCACCTGCCCTTTCTCCCGCAGACGGTCGGCCAAGAGGATCTCGCCGATCGAGATGTCGATGCCCACCAGCATGCGCCTGACCTCCGTGTCGGGATCGCCCGCGAGGATCCGGGTGTCGCTGAAGGGGTTGGCGAGCGACTCGCGGTCGAACTCCCACTTATCCTTCTCCGCCAGGTCGGCGAGTGCCTTGTACGCCTGCTCCAACACTCGCTCGAGACCACGAGGACCGCGCGGGTCGTTCTCCATACCTACCTTCACGGCCTCCGCATACAGCTCACTGAGCTTCATGGCGTCCCTTCTTGGTCACCGACTCTGACAGAAATAGTGTGGCCCAGCCTTCAGCAGACTACCCATTGGAACCCAGCCTTCAGCAGACTATCCCTCGGGGCCCGAGATCATTCAAGACAGTCGGCCGACGGAGCCACGGCGGCGAGGCGCTCTAGAGAGCGCCCGACTCCCCGGCAGGACGAAGCGGAGAGGGAGCGAGCGACCTGCCGAGATCCCGATGCGCTCCGTGGCCTCCACGGCCGCCTCCCGGCCGTCGTCGAACACGCTCAGACCGCTCTCCGCACCGAGCGAAGCTCCGTTCCACGAAAGATCGAGACCCAGGGTTCTCCCCACCAGACCGGGCCCGGCCGCCAAGCGCACGTCGGGCAGCGTCTCCCCCGGCGGCGCGAGGGGCTCGAACGCCCGCACCAAGACGGCGGCCGCCACACCCTCCGGCCCGCACACCAGGTTCAGCAGAACGTGGATGCCGTAGCTCAGATACACGTACACGGTCCCGAACCGCCCGAACATCGCCGTGTTACGAGGTGTCCTACCTCGAGCCGCGTGGCACGCCGGGTCCCCCGAAGGCAGGTAGGCCTCGACTTCGACCAACCGCCCACCACCTACCCCGTCTCGCCACAGGATCTTCCCCACCAGGTCGGCCGCGACCTGATCCGCCGAACGCTCGAAGAACTCCGGGCGCAACGGCGCACCTGGCGGTCGCCACGACCCCGGTGTGCCGACCGCCGTGCGGCATGCCCGGCTCTCCGCGGCTTCGGTCATCCCGGCGGCGCCTAGACCCCGTCCACCGCGCGTTGAAGATCGGCCAAGCGGGCGCGGGCGCCTCGAAGTTGCTCATCGACCCGCTCGGGCGCGGTGCCTCCCGGCGAGATCTTCGCGGCCACGACCCGGTCGAGATCCACCACCGGGAAGTACTCCTCGTCGAAGAGCGGGCTGAGCGCGCGCAGCTCCGCCAGCGGCACCTGCGATAGATCCCAGCCCATCTCAAGGGCGCGTCCCACCAATCGCCCGACGACATGGTGGGCCTCCCGGAACGGCAGACCCTTTGCGACCAGGTAGTCGGCCACGTCGGTGGCCTGGGCGTACCCACCCTCGGCCGCGCGACGCGCGCGAACCTCGTCCACAGAAAGCACCGCGATCATCGCCTCCATCGCCTGCAGACACAGATCGAGCTCTTCCCTGGTCTGGAACACGTAGAGCTTGTCTTCCTGGAGGTCCTTGTTATAGGCCAGCGGCAGCCCCTTCACCAGGGCGCCCAGAGAGGTGAGCCGGCCAAGGAACCCGGCGGCCTTGCCGCGCACGAGCTCCGCCGCGTCGGGGTTCTTCTTCTGCGGCATGATGCTCGATCCCGACGTCCATGAATCAGGGAGCGCGACCAGTCCGAACTCCTGCGACGACCACAGGACCAGCTCCTCGGCCAGGCGCGAGAGATGGAGGGCGCAGTTCGTCGCGACCGCCACGTACTCGAAAGCGGCGTCACGCGCCGCGACGGCGTCCATCGCATTGGGCGCCACCATCTCGAACCCGAGCTCGGCCGCCACCATCTCGCGATCGAGCGGGTAGTTAACCCCGGCCAGGGCGCCGGCGCCGAGCGGCATCCACGAGCCCTCGAACCACCTGATGAGGCGACCCGCATCTCGCTCCAACATCGAGCCGTAGGCAAGCAGATGGTGAGCCAGCGATACGGGTTGCGCGCGCTGCAGGTGCGTGTAGCCGGGCACGATCACGGAGCGCCACTCCTCCGCACGGGCCAGCAGCGTCTCCAGCAGCGCCAGGACGCCGCGGAGGTGGCCGTAAACCGCCTCGCGCAGGTAGAGCTGTGAATCGAGAGCTACCTGATCGTTGCGGCTTCGCCCGGTGTGGACCTTCCCGCCGACGGGTCCGACGATCTCGGTGAGCCGGCGCTCCATGGCCATGTGCACGTCTTCGTCGCGGAGATCCCACTGGACCGCGCCGGAGGCCACCTCCTCTGCCAGCTGAGCGAGCCCGTCGAGCAATGTCGCCACCTCGTCCGCCGCGAGCACGCCGACGGCGCCCAACATGCGCACGTGCGCCATCGACCCACGCAGATCGTGCGGCGCCAGCACGTGGTCGAACGGCAGAGACGCGTTCAACCGCTCGAACAGCGGGGTCTGCGCCTCCGAGAAGCGTCCTCCCCACGGCTTCGGGCGACCTGCGCCCCCCTCTTCCATCAGCTGCCGCCTGGCGCGCGACGGGCCCAGACCTCCAAGGGAAGGCCCCACAGCTCGACGAAACCCTTGGCCGATTCGTGACTGAACCGATCGCCCTCTCCATACGTAGCCAACTCCTCCACGTACATCGAGTTGGGCGAGCGGCGACCGCGGACGACGCATGAACCCTTGTAGAAGCGCAGTCGCGCCTCCCCCGTGACCCGGATCTGGGTGTGCGCGATGAATGCCTTCAGAGCGTCCGCAAGGGGGCTGAACCACTGTCCGTCGTAGATCATGTCGGCGAGGCGCTGCTCGACACCCCGCTTGAAATGGAGCAGGTCGCGCGGGAGAACAAGGTCTTCGACCTCCTTGTGAGCTAGGATCAGAGCCAACGCACCCGGCGTCTCGTAGATTTCACGACTCTTGATGCCTACGAGGCGGTTCTCGATCATGTCGATGCGCCCGAAGCCGTGGCGTCCACCCAGTTCGTCGATGGTGTCGATGAGCGCGAGCGGTTCCATCCGGACGCCGTCGAGCGACACGGGGACGCCCTGCGCGAACCCTACGACGACCTCCGCCCCGTCGTCGGGAGCCAGTCGCGGGTCCACGGTCACTGTGAACGCCTCTTCCGGCGGAGATTCCCACGGGTCCTCGAGCTCCCCGCACTCGATCGTGCGTCCCCAGACGTTCTCGTCGATGGAGAACGGGTTCTTCTTCGTGAGTGGGATCTCGATGCCGCGCGAGGCCACGTAGTCGAGGATCTCGGGCCTCGTCATGTTCCACTCTCGCGCCGGCCCGAGCACGTCGATCGATGGGTCGAGACAGCGGATCGAGACATCGAACCGCACTTGGTCGTTCCCCTTGGCCGTGCAGCCGTGCGCGATCGATCGGGCTCCCTTCTCCTGGGCGAGTTCGACCATCTTCTTCGAGATCAAGGGACGTGACAACGCCGAGACCAGCGGGTACTTCTCCTCGTAGAGCGCGTTCGCCGCAAGGGCAGGGAGCACGAACTCGCGCACGAACTCTTCTTTGGCGTCGATGATCACCGCATCCACGGCCCCCGCGGCCAACGCCCGCTCGCGGAGCATCTCGAGGTCCTTCGCGCGACCGACATCCACCAGCGCCGCCACCACGTCGACCCCGTTGTTCTCCATGAGGTACGGGATCAGCGCCGAGGTGTCCAGGCCGCCCGAGTAGGCGAGCACGCACAGGTCACGGGTCATAGTTCAGCCTCCTAGTCCGATGAAGTAGTCGGCCACGGCACGCGCCGCGGCATCGTCTGTGGTTACCACCAACACGGTGTCATCTCCAGCAACGCAGCCAAGGACATCGGGGTGTCCGAGCTCGTCGATCACGCGCCCCATCCCTGGGGCCGTTCCGGGCTCAGACTTCACCAGCACGATGTTGCGCGCGGCCAGCACTGCGGTGCTGAACTCCTCCAACATCCGAGAGCATGCGACCTCCGGATCGCGCCGTTCCTCGGCGGTCCCGAGTACGTACCGGAAGCCACCCTTCTCGTCCCGCTTCCGCTCGACCCCGAGTTCGCGCAGGTCGCGACTGATCGTGGCCTGGGTGACGTCGCACCCGAGGTCGCGCAGCGCCCGCACCAGCCCTGACTGCGTTCCCACCCGTGATGCGGTCACCACATCGCGTATCAGATGCTGGCGCTGTCTCTTGCTCAGCACTCGTCGGCTCCCAGCAAGAAGGCGAGGAGCGCTTTCTGCACGTGCAGACGGTTCTCCGCCTGGTCGAAGACCACCGATCGCGAACCGTCCATAGCGGCGTCGGAGATCTCCATGCCCCTGTGCGCCGGCAGGCAGTGCATGACCACCGCGTGCGGCGGAGCCGACTCCAGCAGCCGCTCGTCGATGGCGTACGGCCGGAGGGCGCGAAGCTTCTCCTCGTCTTCCGCCTGACCCATGCTGATCCAGACATCGGTGTACAGCGCCGACGCGCCGGTCACGGCCGTGTGCGGGTCGCGTTCCTGCCAGACCCGCACCCCGTGAGCGACGGCCGCTTCCTGGGTCTCGGTCCACATGTCCTCGGGAAGGTCGTATCCCTCCGGCGTCGAGAGACACACGTTCACCCCGGTCATCGCACCGGCGATCGCCAAGGATACCGCCACGTTGTTGCCGTCGCCCAGGTACGTGATCGTGCGGCCCCGAGGGTCGGGGAAGCACTCTTCGAACGTGAAGATGTCGGTAAGCGCCTGACAGGGGTGGCGCTCGTCGGTGAGGGCGTTGATCACGGGCACGGAGGCGTTCGCGGCCAGATCGTCCACGTCCTTCTGGGCGAACGTGCGGATCACGATCGCGTCCACATACCGCGACAGCACCCGGGCGGTGTCTTCGATGGTCTCCGAGGAGCGCATCTGCAATTCCTTCTCGCCCAGGAAGAGGGGCATACCTCCGAGCTGATAGACGCCCACGCTGAACGACACCCTGGTGCGCGTCGAAGGCTTGCTGAAGATGAGGGCCACGGTCTTACCGGCGAGCGCATCGCGTCGAGGCTCGAGCTTCAGCCGCGCAGCGTCGTCCAGCACCAAGCGGATCTCCTTAGCCGAGAGATCCGAGACCTTCCGGAAATGTCGCAGTCCCATCATCGAGTCCCTTCCTCGGACGGTTCGGCCGGCAGGCGTGCGGCAAGGAAGCGGCCCACGCGGTCGATCTGCTCGTCGCTCACGATCAGCGGTGGAAGGAAGCGCAGCGTCACGTCGGAGGTCGCATTCAGCAGGATCCCCGCCTCCAACGCATCGAGCACCACCTGCTTGGCCGACGCACCCACCAGGTCCACCGCCGCCATCAGGCCGAGCCGGCGGACTTCGCACGCCACTCCCCTCTCGACAAGCGGGGTGAGCCAGCCTTCGAGCCGAGCTCCCGACTCCTCCACTCGGCGGAACAGCCCATCCTCCTCGACAAGGTCGAGCACCGCGTTGGCGGCCGCCGCGACCACCGGACCGCCGCCGAACGTGGAGCCGTGATCACCCGCGACCAGCACTTTCTCGGCGCGACCTCCCACGATGGCGGCCCCCATCGGGAGCCCCCCGGCAAGGGTCTTGGCCACGGTCACCACATCGGGGGAGAGCCCGAAGCGCTGGTACGCAAAGGGGGCTCCGCAGCGGCCGAGGCCGGTTTGCACTTCGTCGAGCATGAACAGCGCGTCGTGCTCTTCGCACAACGCCTGAGCGGTTTTCAGGAACTCTCGAGGCACGAGCACGACTCCGCTCTCGCCAAGCACAGGCTCCATGAGGACAGCGACCACCCTCTCTCGGCGGAACACGGCCTCGAGGGCCGCCTGATCGCCCACGGGCACGTGCACGAAACCCTCGAGGACGGGCGCGAACGGTTCCTGCTTCTCGAGCTGGCCGGTAGCCGAGAGCGTGGCCATGGTACGCCCGTGGAACGAGCGCTCCAGAGTCACGATCGCCCCGCCTCCCGCGACCCGCGCCCTCTTCTTCGCCACCTTGATGGCCACTTCGTTGGCCTCGGCCCCGCTGTTCGCGAAGAACACCCGGCCCCCGTTGGCCAGTGCGGAAAGCCGAGAGGCGAGCTCGGCCTGCGGCCTCGTGACGTACAGATTCGAGCAGTGGATGAGCACCCCGGCCTGCGCCTGTATCGCCGCCACGATATGGGGGTGGCAATGACCGAAGTTGCTCACCGACAACCCGGTGACGAAATCGAGATACCGGCCCCCGTCGGCTCCCACGACCTCCGCCCCCGCGCCCGACACGAGCTCCAGCGGATGCCGGGCGTAGGTGGGCAAGACGTACTCGGCGTCGAGAGCCGCTACCTCCGACGAGACGCGGGCGCCGTCGCCGGCCACGTGCACCGGGCGGCTCATCGAGACACTCCTTCGCCGCCCGTCCTGATCATTGTGCCTACTCCGGAATCCTCGGTCAGGATCTCGAGCAGGATGGAGTGGGCCACCCGCCCGTCGATGATGTGGGCAGCCCGTACGCCCGCGTCGAGCGCACTGAGCACCGCTTCCAGTTTCGGGAGCATGCCGCGGGAAATCGTGCCCGACTCCATCAGCGCGCGCACTTCGTGGGCGAAGCACTCTGAGATGAGGCTGTTCTCGTCTTCGAAGTCGGCGTAGAGACCGGCCACGTCGGTGAGGAACACCAACTTCTCCGCCTGCAGAGCGGCCGCGAGCGCGGCGGCCACGGTGTCGGCGTTGATGTTGTAACTCTCGCCGTCGGGCCCGGAACCGACCGAAGCAACTACCGGAACATATTCGCTCTCAAGAAGGTTAAGCAGGTCGGTGTTCACGCGGACGACCTCGCCCACCAGACCAAGGTCCAGCAGGGCCCCATCGGACCCGCGGCGCTCGAGCCGACGGGCCTCGAGCAAGAGGCCGTCATCGCCGCAAAGGCCCACTGCGCGCGCGCCCTTCTGATTGACCAGAGCGACGATCTCCTTGTTGACCTTGCCCACAAGCACCATCTTCGCCACTTCCATCGCCGCCTCATCGGTGACGCGAAGCCCGTCCACGAATTTCACGGGCATATTGAGACGGCCCATGAAACTCGAGACCTCACCCCCTCCACCATGCACGATGATGGGCCGGATACCCACGTACCGCAGGAGGGCGATGTCGGTGGCGAACTCGTCTTTCAGGTCGGCGGAGCTCATCGCCGCGCCCCCGTACTTGATCACCACGGTCTTCCCGCTGAACAAGCGGATGTAAGGCAATGCTTCAAGTAGGGTCTCGACGCGTTTTCGATAGACCTCGCGCATGCGTCCGTGCCCTCCTAGGTGTGGTATTCGGCGTTGATGGTCACGTACTCGTGGCCCAGGTCGGAGAAGAACACCTCGTCCTCGCCGTTTCCCTGGTTCAGGTGCAAGACGATCTGCACCTCGCTTCCGCTCATGACCTCCTGGAGCCGCGTCTTCTCCTCGGCGCCGGGGTCCGCCGGCGAGCCCGACTGCACCAAGGTCACGTCGCCGATGCGCAGCGACACGTCGGGGAACGTCCGGTCGGGCAGCGCGGCCCCAACCGCGCTCAGGATACGACCCCAGTTCGGATCTCCGCCGTACATGGCAGTCTTCACAAGTGTCGAGTCGGCCACGGCGCGGCAGGCGACGCGCGCTGCCTCCTCGTCGGGCGCTCCACTGACGACAAAGTGCACCACCTTCGTCGCTCCCTCCCCGTCGGCGACCATCATGAGTGCCAAGCGCAGCAACGCGTAGCGGAGCGCGAAGCCCACCTGCCGCGCTCCCTCCGCCGACAATTCCACTCCCGAAGCGCCGCTGGCCATGAAGAACACGCAGTCGTTCGTGCTCATCTGCCCATCGACCGAGATCAGATTGAAGGAGTAGCCCACCTCTCGATCGAGCATGATGCGCGCCAGGTTGGGAGGCACCACAGCATCGGTGGTTGCCACGCACAGCATCGTCGCCATGCCCGGAGCGATCATGCCTGCTCCCTTGGCACACGCACCCACGCGTACGACCCCGCCATCGGTGGACACGTCGAGGGCGAGGGCCTTGGGAAACCGATCGGTGGTCATGATGCTCTCGGCGAACGCCGCTCCGCCGTCACGGGCCAGTCGCTCGACGGCAGCCGCGACGCCGGCTCCGACCGATGCCTCGTCGAGGGGCACCCCGATGATCCCGGTGGACGCGATGCCCACGCGGTCGGCTTCGAGACCCAGGTGTTCCGCGCATGTCGCTCGTGTGGCGCGCGCCGCTGCGAGACCCTGGTAGCCCGTGCAGGCGTTGGCGTTGCCACTGTTCATCAGCACGGCCGCGAGGCCGGTGATCGTGGTCTCCGTGCGGCTGACCACGATGGGCGCCGCCGCGAACGAGTTCCGCGTGAAGACGGCGGCCCCGGCGGCCAACGAGCGATACGCGGGCTCGACGGCGACGATACCCACGTCGAGGCGGCCGCTGGCTTTGATGCCCGCCGCCACACCGGCACCCACGAAGCCGGCGGGATACGTGACACCGGAGTCTCGACCTTCTCCCGCGCCGTGAGTCACTCCCTCGGGCAGGCTGAGGAACCGGGACGTAGGCGGCTCGACGACAACCGGGTGAACGAAGTCGGACGGTCCGTTCACGCGCTCGCTCCCAACCCGAGCGTCTCAAGGAAGCCGGCCATGATGTTGAGGTTCTGAACCGCCTGCCCCGAGGCCCCCTTGACGAGGTTGTCGATGACGGAGACCACCTTGTACAGCCCGGCGGCCTCATCCACGCGCGGAGAGATCCGGCAGTAGTTCGTGCGCCGCACCTCACTCAACGAGGGCACGGCCGCCACCACCTCCACGAACGGTTCGCCCGCATAGGCTTCCTCGTACAGATGCACCAGGGCCTCCTCTGAGAGCAGCCCGCCGCCGCCCGCCGGTATGCAGTATACGGTGGCGAGGATGCCGCGGTCCACCGGCAAGAGATGGGGAGTGAAACTGACCCCGACGTGCTTGCCCGCGACGCGCCTCAACTCCTGAAGCATCTCGGAGGTGTGCCTGTGGCCCACCTCGCCGTACGCCCGGAAGTCGTCGTGTACCCGGCTAAAGTGAGTGGTGGCGGTTGGGGCGCGCCCCGCTCCCGACACCCCCGACTTCGCGTCCACGATCACTGTGCCGATGTCGAGCTCTCGAACCAGCGGTAGCGCGGCCAGGATTGTGGCCGTCGGATAGCACCCAGGGTTCGCCACAAGGGCCGCTGTGGCGATTCGTTCGCGATGCAGCTCAGGGAGTCCATATACCGCCTTCGGCACGAGGTCCGCGCGGCCGTGCTCGAACCCGTACCAGCGTTGGTACGCCTCTTCGTCGGCGAGACGGAAGTCGGCGCTCAGATCGATCACGCGGTGCCCGCGGTCGATCAGCTGCCCCACCACCGGATGCGACGCGGCGTGCGGGTAGCAGACGAACAGGAACTCGCAGTCGCCCACCACCTCAGGGGAGTAGTCGACGTAGGTGCCCGGCACGCGGACGTGAGGGAAGACATCGCCCACCTCCCGGTCCACGTAGCCGGACGAAGTGAGAGGACCCAGGCGCACCTTCGGATGCGCCCACAGCAACTCAGTGAGTACCATCCCGGTGAAACCGGTCGCGCCGACGATACCGGCCTGGATCACTCTCCGCTCCCTTCGCTCTCGAACTGACGCGTCACCTGATCAGCTGCATAAGCATACACACGCTTGCAACATAATGCAAAGGGCGGCCGAGATCGCGACCCTTCTAGGAATCGCCGCCGGGGTGACCGAGGGTGGTGCCGCTTGGCTGCGTCAGGTCCTGATGGTCGCCCCGATGGTGGTCTTAAGCTCGGCGAGCATCGTGTCGCGCAGCTGGTTGACCTCGTTCTCGGAGAGCGTGCGATCGGGTGAACGATAGGTCAGCCGCAAGGCCAGGCTCTTGCTCCCCTCTGCGACCTGCGGCCCGGTGTACACGTCGAACACCTCGACATCGCGGAGGAGCCCGCCCCCGGCGGCTCGCACCGCTTCGACCACGGCGGTCGCCGGCACGTCTTCGGCCACCACCAGCGCGACGTCCTGCTCCAGCACGGGGTGGGTGAGGAGGTCTTCGAAGAGCGTCACCCCGCGCGCGGCAGGCAGGATAACCTCGAGGTCGATCTCCGCCGCGACCACCGGCCCCGAGATATCGAAGGCCCGACTCACCAACGGGTGCACCTCTCCCAGCCACCCCCCGGCCACGCCGGCCACCGTGATCGCGGCCGAGCGGCCCGGGTGGAGGAAGCCCTCTCTGGTCACCTGGAAGACGGCCCGTACTCCGAGAAGAGCGAACACCCGCTCCAGCACCCCTTTGCAGAGGTAGTAGTCGGGGGGCGTCGCCTTCGCCGTCCAGGATTCCACTTCCCATGGACCATGGAGAGTGACGCCCAGTCGGCGGTGCTCGTTCGGAAGGCCGCCCTCGCGGGCGTGGAACGTGTGACCGATCTCGAACAGATGCACCCGTTCTTCCCGCACGGCCAGGTTACGACGGGTGGCCGCAAGGAGCCCGGGGAGCAGCATCGTGCGCATCACGGACTGATCCTGGCTCAGAGGATTGGTGAGCGGTATAGGGGCCGAGCGCGCGTCGGCGGGCTCGAGGCGCAGGTGTCCCATCCAACCCGGTTCGATGAACGAGTAGGTGACCACCTCATCGAGACCGGCGCCGACCAGGGCGTCGGTGATACGCCGCACCGCCTGCTGATCCGGAGTGAGGCCTCCACGGCCTTCCGTCCGTGGCGGCAGTGTCGAGGGCAATAGGTCAAGGCCGTGGATGCGGGCGATCTCCTCCACGAGGTCGATCTCCCGCTCGAGGTCGGCCCTCCACGTAGGCACGGTCACGAGCAGCCGGGCGTCGTCGCCGGGATCCTCGTCGACGTCGCAACCGAGCCGGCCGAGGATAGCCTCGATCTCCGCCGTGGGCACGATGGCGCCGAGCATCTGTTCCACCCGGTGGGGCCTCAGGGTCAATTGGGACGGGCGGGTCTCCGCCGCAAGCACGTCTACGGTCCCCGCGGAGACGACCCCGCCGCAGATCTCGGTGAGCATCGCACAGGCCATGTCGAGGGCGAGCGGGATCAGATTGCGGTCGAGCCCCTTCTCGAATCGCGTGGATGACTCGCTGCGAAGGCCGAGCGCGCCGGAGGTGCGCATGATCGAAGGCCCGTGGAAGTTGGCGGCCTCGAGAAGAAGCGTCGTGGTCGCCTCGGTGACCTCGCTGTCTACGCTGCCCATGATCCCCGCGATGACCGACGGCTTCACCGCGTCGGCGATCACGAGCATATCGTCGGTGAGCACCCGCTTGGTGTCGTCCAACGTGACGATCGTCTCGCCGGCCTTGGCCCTGCGGGCGATCACGCGGCCTCCCTCGACCATCGCGAGATCGAACGCATGCAGCGGCTGCCCGACGGACCACATGACGTAGTTGGTCACGTCGACCACGTTGTTCACCGGTCGCATGCCGGCGTGCGTGATGCGCGCTTTCAGCCAAATAGGCGACTCGGCCACGGAGACACCGGTTATCACCCGAGCGGCGTACCGCGGGCAGAGGTCCGGATCCAACACCTCCACCGAGATGTCGTCGGCCGCCTCACGGGACGATACCGGGAACATGTACTCGGTCTCCTCGCAGTAGGTCTCGCCGGTGACCGCGGCGATCTCCCGCGCGAGACCCCGTATCGAAAGGCAGTCCGGACGGTTCGGCGTGACCTCGACCTCCAGCACCGATTCCGCCAGCGGGAGCCGGTCGGCGAGCGGGTCGCCCGCCTCCCAATCGTCGGGCAGGACCATGATGCCGGGACTCTTCGCCTCGAACCCGACCTCGGCCTCGGAGAGGATCATGCCGTACGACGTCACCCCGCGGAGTTTGGCCTTGGAGATGGCCATGCCGTTGGGCAGCACGGCTCCGGGCAGGCTCACGGCCACGGTCTGACCCGCTCCCACGTTCGGGGCTCCGCACACGATCGTGCGGGGCTCGTCTTCCCCAACATCGACCGCACACACCGAGAGCTTGTCGGCATCGGGATGCTTTTCGCAGGCCAGCACCTTGCCCACGACGAACCACTTGAGAACGTCTGGGTGCGGCGAGACCCCTACGGCTGCGACACGTTCCACCTCCGTGCCGGTGAGGGCAAGCCTGGAGGCAAGTTCGTCCACGGGGAGACCGACGACAACGTGCTCGCTCAACCATGACACGGGGGCCTTCATACCTGCTCCATCCTCAAGATCGCTCGTGTGGTCGGTGCATGCCGCGCGCTCAGTCCTAGAACTGACGCACGAACCTCAGGTCGTTCTCGTAGAACAGACGGAGATCGGTGACCCCATGCTTCAACATGGCGATCCGCTCGATGCCCATGCCGAACGCGAATCCGGTGTACTTCTCGGAGTCGTATCCCACGAACGCGAAGACATTGGGGTCGACCATCCCTGCGCCGAGGATCTCGAGCCATCCGCTCCGCTTGCAGAGTCGGCACCCGACTCCGTCGCAGATCATGCACGAGACATCCACCTCGACCGAAGGCTCGGTGAACGGGAAGAAGTGAGGCCGCAGGCGGATCTGCCGGTCTGAACCGAACATCGCCCGGGCGAACACCTCCAACGTGCCCTTCAAGTCGGCCAGGGTGACCCCTTCGTCCACGACCAGACCCTCCACCTGGTGGAACATCGGGGTATGCGTGGCGTCCGAATCCCGCCTGTAGGCTTTGCCGGGAGCGATCACGTATACCGGCGGGCGCTTCTTCTCCATGACCCGCACCTGCACCGGCGAGGTATGGGTGCGAAGCAGGATGTCGTCGGACACGAAGAACGTATCGTGCAGCGACCGCGCAGGGTGGTCGGCCGGATGGTTCAGAGCCTCGAAGTTGTAGTAGTCGGTCTCGATCTCCGGACCCTCCGCCACGGAATATCCCATGGAGACGAAGATGTCCTCGATCTCGCGACGGGTGGAGGTGATCAGGTGGAGATGCCCGAGCGGCAGCGTCCGTCCGGGCAGAGTGACATCCAACCTGTCGTGCTCGAGCGCGTCGACAAGTTCCCCGGCCTCGAGGACGGCCTGCCGCGCTTCCAAAGCCGCCTCCAACTCCCGCTTCACCAGGTTGCCGAACTTGCCCACGTTCGGGCGTTCCGCCATGGGAAGTTCCGGAATGCTCCTGAGCAGGGTGGTGAGGGACGCCTTGCGACCCAGGAATAGCACCCTCGTCTCTTCGAGCGCCGCGAGATCGGTAGCTGCTTCTACAGCCTCGATGCCCGACGAATAGATGTCGCGCAGGTCGGCCCTCTGGATCTGCTGAAGGATGGATTGATCGGCTGGGATGACCCCTCCCTTCGGGTGAACAGCCTACGCTAGCAGACCCCCGCGAGGTTTGCCAAGACGGGAGCGGCTCAGCTCGTAGAGCAACACCGTGGCCGCCATGGCCACGTTGAGAGAATCGAAGCCCGCCTGAGGAATGGCCACACGGAGCACCGGGCCTGGGATCTCGGCCGGGCCCTCTCGCTCGGCCCCCATGACCAGCACCACCGGCCCGTCCACGCCGAGGTCCGAACTGCTCATCTCGGCGGCCGGATCCGCGCACACGATCGTCGGCCACGCCACGCCGCGCCTCTCGTCGGCCTCGATCTTGGCCACGAGGTCCGCCGGCGACACCTCCACCATAACCCTGGTGAAGAACTGCGCTCCCATGCCGGCACGAAGAGCCTTGGGTCCGAAAGGATCGGCGGTGCCGGGGCTGCACACCACTCCCACCGCGCCGAACGCGACTGCACTGCGGATGATGGTGCCCACGTTGCCGGGGTCCCCGACCCCGGAGAGGTACACGCTCACTCCCGCTTCCAGGGGAAGGTCTGCCAGAGACCACTCGATGAGTTCGAACAACGCGACCACGTCGGCGGCACCCCCGAGGCCACTCGCGTGCTCCAGCACGTCCGGCGCGCACACGCCTATGTCGAGTTCGTCCTCCTCGGCTTCCTCGAGCAGCTCAGAAGGAAGACGTTCGAGGAGGTCGTCGCGCACGAGCACCTCCACCGGCGACTCACCGGCCTGGATCGCGGCTTCGAGGAGATCGAGACCCTCGCACACGAAGAGCCCCTTGTCGCGACGGTGCTTCTTCTTCTGCAGCTTCTGTGCCAGCTTCACGCTCTCGTTGTGCCGGCCGGCGATGGTACGGATCATAGGCACCTCGCTATGACGATGGACCGCGAGGATGAAGGAAGCGGGCTCTACAGGCCCCACAAGGACGACGGCGCCGCCTTGGGAGCCATGCCACGGGCGGAGATCGCACCCATCGCGTGGCGCCGCGGCGGCGCCGTCGTCCAGATTCCTAGGGTCAGACCGCGGAGAGCGCCGCCTTCGCCTTCCCTGCTATCTCCGCGAACACCTGCGGCTCCCCGACGGCGAGGTCGGCGAGTATCTTCCGGTTCAGGTCGATGTTGGCCTGCTTCAACCCGTGGATGAACTGGTTGTAGTTCATGCCGTGGAGCCGGGCGCCCGCGTTGATGCGCGTGATCCACAACTTCCGGAACTCGCGCTTGCGCACCCTGCGGTCGCGGTACGCGTACGTGTGCGACTTGAGCAGCTGCTCCTTGGCCTGGCGGTAGTTGGTGCTCTTCAGGCCCCAATACCCCTTGGCCTCGTCTAAGACCTTGCGACGCTTCTTCTTCGCGTTAATACTGCGCTTGATACGTGCCATCGTCCAGCCCTCCTACGAAACTATAAGACGCCGGCAATGACGCGCGTCGCGGCCGTCGATCGCGGTGTCCTTGCGGAACTTCCGCTTCCGCTTGCTCGGCTTCTTGGTGAGGATGTGACTGCTGAACGCACGCCGCCGCATCAGCTTCCCGGTGGCCGTCACCTTCACCCGCTTCTTCATACCCTTGTGTGTCTTGTTCTTCATCGCGTCCCTACTGTCTGTGCTTCCAGTGACCTATCTCCGAACAGCCGCCAAGGGCCGCCCGAAAGCTCCCGCACCCACACGGGGCGGGGCCCGGCGATCGGATCAAGATGGTTCCGCTCTGCAGGCGCCTAGCGCTTCTTAGGTCCGAGCATCATCACCATGTTGCGGCCGTCGAGGTTCGGTTGACTCTCTACGTCACCGAGTTCCTGCAGTTCTTCGGCCATCCTTCTGAGAAGCCGCTCACCGAGGTGCGGATGCACCAGCTCGCGCCCTCGGAACATGATGGTGAGTTTAACCTTGTCGCCATTCTTAAGGAAACGTTCGACGTGACCGCGCTTCGTGGCGAAGTCATGGTCGTCGATCTTCGGCCGCAGCTTGATCTCTTTGATGCTGATCGTCGTCTGCCGCTTGCGCGCTTCCTTGGTCTTCTGCTCCTGCTCGTACCTGTACTTGCCGTAGTCCATCACCTTGCACACCGGCGGCTGGGCCATAGGCGCCACTTCCACCAGATCAAGGTTGAGACGGTCGGCATAGTCCAAGGCCTCGCGGATAGGCACGATGCCCACCTGCTCTCCGTCGGGACCGATCAATCTGACCGACTCCACTCGGATCCTATCGTTGATTCGAACGCTCTCAGCTATCTCGCTCAACACCTCCCCGGTCGACCCGGATCGACTCGTTTGCCTGCACAAAAAAAGCAGTAGCCATAAGCCACCGCTCGCCAGCCGCCAGGTGCGCGGCCGCGCCGACGCACGGCTCCAAGGCCGCTGCGCTCCAGCGCTCTCATCGATCGACCCCGACACCGCATGTGGCGTGAGGTGGGAAGAGTGGCTTCCACTTTATGTGCTCGCGGGAGTATAGCGGAGTAACCGCGCCTACTCAAGAACAGGCACAGGGATAGCTGCTCCTTCGGCCACTTTTCGAACCGCGTCACCGCGCTCCCGATGGCCGAGATCACCCTCCGCCCGCGAGCGAAGCGACACGGAAGCCCCCTCGACTTCCCGGTCGCCGACTACGAGCATGTAGGGCACCTTCGCCACTTCGTTGTCGCGGATCTTCCGGCTTACCGACTCGGTGCGCTCGTCGACCTCGGCCCGCACACCGGCGGCGCCCAAGGCGGCGACCACCTGGGCCGCGTAGTTGTTGTGCCGATCGGCCACCGGTATCACCACCGCCTGTACGGGCGCGAGCCACGCCGGGAAGGCTCCGCCGTAGTGCTCGATGAGGATACCCAGGAACCTCTCGATGCTGCCAAGGACGGTGCGATGGATCATGACCGGGCGATGGCGCTGGTTGTCCACGCCCACGTACTCCAGGTCGAAGCGTTCGGGCATGGCGAAATCGAGCTGGCAGGTGGCGCACTGCCAGGTGCGTCCCATCACGTCTTCAATGTGGAAGTCTATCTTCGGTCCGTAGAAGGCCCCATCGCCGGGATTGAGCCGGTATTCGAGCCCCGTCCGGTCCAAGGCGACGGTGAGGGCCTGCTCCGCCGCCTCCCACATCTCGGCGGAACCGATGGACTTCTCGGGCCTCGTGGAGAGCTCCAGATGCACCTTCTGGAAACCGAACGTGCGGTACATGCGCATGACGAGTTCTATGACGCCCACCACCTCGTCCTCGATCTGCTCAGGCAGGCAGTAGATATGGGCGTCGTCCTGCGTGAAGGTGCGCACCCGGAACAGCCCGTGCAACACTCCCGAGAGCTCGTGCCGATGGACGAGGCCGAGCTCGGCCATGCGCAGGGGGAACTCGCGGTACGAATGCTGCGCCGAGCGATAGACGAGGATGCCGCCGGGACAGTTCATGGGCTTCACAGCGAAGTCGCCCTCGTCGATGCGGGTGAAATACATGTTGTCTTTGTAGTTCTCCCAGTGGCCGGAACGCTCCCATAATGCCCGATCGAGGATCACGGGCGTCTTGATCTCCTCGTAGCCGGCTACTCGATGCTCGGCCCGCCAGTACTCGAGGAGCGCGTTGACCACCCGCATGCCCTTCGCGTGGAAGAACGGGAACCCCGGACCCTCGTCGTGGAAGCTGAAGAGGTCGAGCTCGCGCCCCAGCTTGCGATGGTCGCGTTGACGGGCCATCTCCAGCCTCTCCAGGTGCTCCTGGAGCTCCTTCTTCGAGGGGAAGGCGGTGCCGTAGACCCGAGTGAGCATCGTGTTGCCGGAGTCGCCGCGCCAATAGGCGCCGGCGGTGGAGAGCACCTTGACAGCGGGGATACGCCCGGTGTCGGGCAGATGGGGCCCGCGACACAGGTCGACGAAGTCGCCGTGACGGTAGAGGGAAATGATCTCTCCCTCGGGCAACTCGCTGATGAGCTCCATCTTGTAGGGTTCGTCGGCGAACTGAGCGAGGGCCTCCTCCCTGGTGATCTCCTCGCGGGCGAAGGGCAGGGCCTCCTTGATGGACCGCTCCATCTCGGCCTGGAACTCGGCGAGGGCGTCCTCGGTGATGGGTTCGGGGAACTCGAAGTCGTAGTAGAACCCGTCCTTGATGGCGGGCCCGATGGCCACCTTGGTTCTCGGATACACGCGCGTGGCCGCCTGGGCAAGCACGTGCGCGCTCGAGTGGCGGAGCACCTCGACGCCTTCCTCGGAGGCCAACGTGACCACGCTCACCTGGTCGCCCTCGTGCACGGGCGTCGCCAGGTCGACCAGCCGGTCGCCGATCTTGGCGGCGACGGCCGCCTTGGCCAACCGCGCCCCGATAGCCTCGGCCACGGCCAACGCCGTCGCCCCCTCGGGCACGGAGAGCTGTGATCCATCGGGCAGGATGACGTTCATGAAACCTCGCTCGCAGCCGCTACCAGACAGCGACGGTCTTGCCCGCCGCGACTTCAGAGTATAGCAACCGACCGCCCATCCCCGACCGGCTGCCTCCCGTCCGCCGGGGTTGCGCGACAGGCTTCGCTCATCCAGAATGCGAAGGAAGTGACACACAGCACCTACACCCTGGTCTCCCTGCCGCACGACGCGAGCGTCCTCGTGGGACCGAAGGCCGAGAACCTCGCCCGACTGCGGCGCATGGGTTTGCCCGTTCCCTCGGCGGGGTTGATCACGACCATGGCCTACCGGGAGCACCTGGCTATGCCCGTGCCCGCGGCAGCGCTGAGTCGGGTGCTGGCCGGCCCCGATCCCCAGGCTCTAGCTGAACTTCGCCACAGCGTAGTCGAACAGCCGCTCTCTCTTGAACTCGCCGACCGGCTGCGCGAGCTCCACGCCTCCCTCGGTGGAGGCACCATGGCGGTGCGCTCCAGCGCGACCGCCGAAGACCTACCTGACCGCTCCTTCGCGGGGCAACACGGCACGTACTTCCGCTCGGATCTAGAGGGCTGCCTCCTGGCCGTGAAGCACTGCTGGGCTTCCCTATGGAACGACTCGGCCTTCGCCTATCGCGAGCATCTTGGACTCGCGCACGACGATGTGGCGATGGCGGTGATACTCCAGCCCCTGGTGGCCGCCGAATCCGCCGGCGTGGCGTTCACGGTCGACCCGCTCACCGGCGCGACCGACCGGGTGGTCGTGGAATCTTGTTTCGGTCTCGGTGAAGCGTTGGTCTCGGGCAAGGTGTCTCCCGATCGCTTCGTGTTCTCGCTCCCCGGTTTCAAGCTGCTCGAGCGGACCATCAGCCGGAAGGATGTGGAGGTGCTCGCCGGTTTCGACGGACACGTGTACGAGTGGCCCACGCCGCTCGATCGCGCCCGGTCCGCCTCGGTGGGCGACGCGACCGCAAAGGAACTGGCCAGACACGCGGTGGCCGCGGCGGACGGATTCGGACATCCGGTGGACGTCGAATGGGCCCTGCAAGACGGCCGCATCTATCTGCTCCAGGCTCGGCCCGTCACCACCCTCCCCATCAACTATGTGAAGGCCCCGGACACGCCTCATGTCGAGCTCTCCCGTTCCCCCGAGCCCTCCCAGACCGCCGCGCCTTGGGTGGACGTCACCCCCTTTGCGCGGCACGACCGGTCGAGGACCGTGTGGAGCAACATGAACACCGGCGAGGTGCTTCCCGGCGTGGTGACGCCGGCCACCTACTCCGTGATCGTCAAGGTGGGCGATATCATGGTGCACAAGCTCTTCGCCCGCCTTGGTGTGCACTTCGGCGAAGAGCCGCTGTTCGGTCGCTTTGCCGGACGTGTGTACTTCAACGTGTCGGCGATCACAGTGGGTTTCGCCGCCTTCCCCGCCTTCAGCCGACCCGACGTGAACAAACTGCTCGGTGGCATGCAGGAGCGCCCCGACTTTCGGTACCTCAAGCAGGAACTCCGAGAATCGGAGGCGGGCCTCGCCGGCACGCTGCGCTTCATTGCGGGACTCCCCGGTTTCCTCTCGTGGGCTTTCGCCCACCGCTCGACCAAGGCTCCCGTGTTTGCGCGGCGGCTCCGCGCCGAGACCGCCGCTCTCCTGCCCCCCGACCCCAACAACGCCACCGAGGACGACCTTGCGCGGAGTCTGCGCGCCCTGGCAGCCAGTCTCGACGGCCTCACCGACGTCTTGGCCTTCGCCGGCATGGCGATGGCCAACTACACCAACCTCCAGTCGATCTGCCGCCGCTGGTTCGCCGACGAGGGACCCACGCTTGCCAACCGGCTGGTCACCGGACTCGGCGATCTCGACTCCGCCCGCACGGCGATGGACCTGTGGAAGCTCGCCCGCCTCGCGGGATCCGAGCCCACCCTGAAGGCCGCCCTCCTCGAGGCGCCGCCCGGGTCAAACCCGCGCACGATCGCAGCAGATCTTGTCGAAACCGGCGCCGCCTTCCTTCAAGGATGGGACGCATTCCTCGACGAGCACGGTCATCATGCCCGTGGAGAGATCGAGCTCTACACCACCCGCTGGCGCGAAGACCCCGGGTACCTGCTCACTCTGCTCACGAACTACCTTCGCACTGAGGACGCTCCCGACCCGACTGCCCGCGAGGAAGCCAACGCCCGGCGTCGGCTCACCCTCACAGCCGACCTACGAAAACGTCTGTGGGACCCCGTGCGTCGCGGCGTGTTCGACTACGTCCTCCGGCAGGCCCAGATGGGGTCGGCCGCGCGTGAGAACTTGAAGAGCGAAGCAGTGAGACGCATCGCCGCCATGCGCACGGTGATGCTCCCCGTGGGCCGGCGGCTCACCGACCGGGGCGTGCTCATCGAAGCAGACGACGTCTTCTTCTTCGGGCTGGACGAGATCGAGGAGATGCTGCAGGCCGAGAGCCCGGTCGATGCCGGCGATGGTACAGAGGTGGGTGGCACGATGCGCGCGCCGCTGGAGTCCGTACCGATTGGAGAACGTCGAGCCGAGTTCGAGCGCGACCGCTCGATCGAGCCTCCGGCGGTCTTCATGGGTCGCCTGCCCACCGACTGGGGAGCAGACGTCGCGCAAGACGCCCCGCCGACGGGGGCCGTGCTACGTGGGCTTCCCGTAAGTTCCGGAGTCGTAGAGGGATCGGCCCGGGTGATACCCACAGTCGCCTCCGTGGATAGGGTCCTGCCAGGCGAGGTGTTGGTGGTGCCCTTCACAGACCCGGGGTGGGCGCCGTTTCTGCTGCCCGCCGCCGGCGTCGTGATGAACATGGGCGGGTTACTGAGTCACGGCAGCATAATTGCCCGCGAGTACGGAATACCCGCTGTGGTGAACGTGGGCCCCGCGACTGCGATGATCAGGACCGGGCAACGAGTCCGGGTCGATGGCGACCGCGGCGTCGTAACGATCCTCGACTGATCTGCGCCGCGGGCCCACCCGCGACATGCGCGTAACGTTTACCAGCGACCTCCGCCGCCGTAGCCTCCACCCCCGCCGCCGTAGCCTCCACCCCCGCCACGACCGCCGCCGTAGCCTCCGCCGCCACCGCTGCGCCGAGGCTGCTGCTCTTTCGCCGAGTCGACCTTGATCGCCCGACCGTCCACGTCGGTGCCATCGAGAGCCGCTTTGGCGGCTTGGGCCTGCTCAGGAGTGGCCATCTCCACGAACCCGAACCCCTTGGGGCGGCCCGTGTCGCGATCGGTGATCAGGTTGACCGAAGTCACCTCACCGTGCGCCTCAAAAAGCGCCCTGATCGCTGTATCGGTCGTGGTATACGCCAGATTGCCCACGTACAGTTTCGCCGAACTCATTCGATCCTCTCCATCCCAGAATTGGATAGTCGCATCCGACGAGGTCGCGACCCAAACGGGCGGGAGAACGTGAACGGTTCGGCGCTTCGCCTGAAAGCCAGCCAGACCGGATGCGTATCGAAGCATAACACAAGGTACGCGGCGCCCCAAAAGGGTCGGAGAGCGGCACATAACTAGACTGATGCGCGACTGAAGCTTGGGGTGCAACGGGCAGGGCAGGGCGTTTCTGCTGACGAAGAAGCCCCTTCGACGTCCTCCGGATGGACGCCCAAGGGGCTCTCATTCATGAGGAGTGGGCGCTACAGGATTTGAACCTGTGGCCTCTTCCGTGTCAAGGAAGCGCTCTCCCCCTGAGCTAAGCGCCCGTTCAAGCCGGCCAATGATACCCTGGTGCGCGTTCCTGAGACAAGGTTCGCCGGGAGAGGAGGCGCCGACCGGAATCGAACCGGTGTATCGGGTTTTGCAGACCCGTGCCTCAGCCTCTCGGCCACGGCGCCCTGCCAACACGAGAAACGGGGCTCGAAAGCCCCGTGACGACCACGGTGGTTTGGAGCGGATGAAGGGATTCGAACCCTCGACCTTCTGCATGGCAAGCAGACGCTCTAGCCAACTGAGCTACATCCGCCCGCTCCGCACCACGATCTTCGCGGTCTCGCCGGGAAACCTCCCAGCGGGGGAGGATTATAGCCGAGGCTTCTGGTAGATGCAAACAGCGCCCGGCCTGTACACGAGACCGCCGGGAGGCTTGCCGCCCATCAGTCGATGGCCCTCATCCGCGCCAACCGGGAGCCCTCGCGCAAGTAGCCCCGGTCCGACTCTCCCCGAGCGGCTCAGATCAGCCCGTCGAGGGCCTGGTTCGCCAGAGCGTCGGCGCGCTGGTTCTCCTCCCGGGGAACGTGCTTCACATCCACCCGCTCGAAGTCCTGGATCAGAGTGCGCGCCTGCAGGTAGAGCTCCTTGAGCTGCTCGTTCTTCACCTTGTACTCCTGCCGCAGCTGCCGCACCAGGAGCTCCGAATCCGACGAGATCAGCAGGCGGGCGACGCCCCGGTCGAGAGCGGTCTCGAGGCCGGTGAGCAGCGCCTGGTACTCGGCCTGGTTGTTGGTGGCCGTGCCTATGCGGGCGCCGATCTCCTCGAGCACGTTGCCGTCGGCGTCCTCGAGCACCACGCCGATAGCCGCCGGCCCCGGATTGCCCCGCGACGCTCCGTCGGTGCGTAGGATGAAGGCGTCACCATCGAAAGAATCCGGCATCCCCAGCTGCAACGCGCGTTCGCGCACTTCTCCCCCCGCCTCCTCCAGATCGAAGAGCCGCGCGGCGCCGCCTCGCTCTCCCGCGTGCGACACCGGCCTGGCTTTGCGCCACGGCGAGCGGGCACTCCCTGAAAACTCGACCGCGACGCCATGCTGCAGCAGACGGGCCGCCAGAACCTCGGCCCACCGGGTCATGGCCCACGTCTCCAGATGGTCGTGGGGCACCAGTATCAGGGCGAGCCCCAGCGCAGCGGCGCGATCTGCGTCGTGGTACTTCAGGTCGCCGGTGACGTATGCGTCGGCCACGCAGGCCGCCTGCTCCATGAGACCGGCTCCGCTCCCGGTAACCACGGCCACGCGGTCGATGGTGCGCTCGGCATCGCCGACGAAGCACACTTCTGGAAGCCCGAATACCTCGGCCGCGGTCTCCGCCAATGACACCAGTGAGATGGGCGTGCGGGTCTTCCCGACCCGGCCAATCCCGCCGCTGGTGATGACGTTGTCTACCGGATAGACGTCGAAGGCCGGCTCTTCGTAGGGATGCGAATCGAGGTATGCCTGTACGACCGAGGCGACCTTGCCCGTCGGCACCACGGTCTCGAACCTGATCTCGGCGACACGCTCAGACCGGCCGGGAGTGCCCACCGTCGGGCGCGCCTCGTGGCCCGGCAAGAACGTCCCTTCTCCCCCCGTCTCGAAGGCACAGCGCTCGTACTCCCCGATGCGACCTCCGCCGGCGGCGAAGACCGCCTCCGCCACCTGTTCCAGCGCCTGCTCCGGGACGAACCCCACGAGCTTCTTCACGCCCGCCGTCGCCCGCACCAACGGCCACAGGTCTGCCAAACCGAGTTCCCTAGCCACGATGTCGTTGAGGCCTCCCGGAGCCGCATCCAGATCGGTGTGGCATGCGAAGAGCGCGATATCCGCGGCGATGAGCTGCGTCACGATGACGCCGACACGATCTCTGTCGGTGACGCGGGCCAGCGGCGAGAAGATGAGCGGGTGATGGGTGATGATGGCCTGGAAGCCGCCGGTGACCGCCTCGATGACCACATCCTGGCTGAGGTCCAGCGCGACCAGTATGTTCCGAACCACCGTGCCGCGCCGGCCCACGAGAAGGCCGACGTTGTCCCACGGCTCGGCGAGAGCACGGGGCACCATAGCCTCGATGCTGCGCTCGAGATCCTCGACGAGCATAGGGGTCTCCTGGTTTCGGCTCACACGTTCAGCCTAGCAGCAGTCGGGGTGTGCCGCAACGGCCGAGAAATCGGCGACCGTCGACGCATCCGTGCGGGTCGAACAGGTGTTCCTAGTGGGCCCAGCAGGACTCGAACCTGCGACCGGCCGATTATGAGTCGGCAGCTCTAACCAACTGAGCTATGGGCCCCGACAGCTCTCGTCATTGTACCAAGACGGAGGGTGCGGTCGACGGTGCGAAGCGCACAATCCCGGCGCACGCCTGCTCCGCGGCTCCGCGGTGGCTTCCGCGGATCAGCCCTTCGTCAATACGAAGACTCCGTGCTCCGCACGCAGATTGGGAAGGAAGGTGACAGGCTTGCTACGCCCGAGATGGAGGCTCCGAATAATGCGAAACCCCTGATCGCGTGCGAACACCTGGAAGTCCTTCACGCTCAGGCTCCTGATGTTCGGCGTGTTGTACCACTCGTAGGGAAGCGCTTTGGTCACGGGGGCCCTTCCGACGAGGAGCAGGTGGGTGCGCGCCCGCCAATTGGCGAAGTTCGGCAAACTCACGATCACGTTCCGCCCCACCCGTAGGCACTCCTGGAGCACGAACTCGGTCTCCCGAGCCTGCTGCAGCGTCTGCCCGATGATGACATAGTCGAACATGCCGTCGGGGTAGTAGGAGAGCCCCTCGTCGATGTCGCCGTGATACACCGAGAGCCCCTTGCCCACCGCGTCGTACACCTTCTCCTCCAAGATCTCCACGCCGGTGCCGCGCACGTCCTTGCGGTCCACGAGCATCTTCAAGAGCACGCCCCGGCCACAGCCGAGATCGAGCACTCGGGCGCCCTGCTCGACGACGTCTACTATGAAAAGATGATCGAGGCGCTCTCCAGTGGGCGCGCGGGCGATGGTACTGTCAGGCACGGCGTCGGCCCTCCCTGTGGGCCGTGACCTCGAGGAAATGCTTGATCACGTGAGTCTGCTGGTCGGTCTCCACGAGGAACGCGTCGTGCCCGAAGGTCGAATGGATCTCGACGTACGTAGTGTCGAGCCCGTTCCCCTTGAGCGCCCGCACGATCTCCTTTGACTGATACGGCGGGTACAGCCAATCGCTGCTGAAGGCGATCACCAGGAACCGCGTGTCCGACGGTACGTCGCGGAGGGCTTCCACCACAGTGCCGTGGCCGTTCGCCAAGTCGAAGTAGTCGAGGGCCTTCGTGATGTAGAGGTAGGTGTTGGCGTCGAAGCGACGGATGAACACGTCCCCCTGGTAGCGCAGGTAGCTCTCGACCTCGAAGTCGGTGGTGAAATCGTAGCCGAGTACCTCTTTACCCCGCAGTCGCCTACCGAACTTGAGATGCATCGACTCGTCGGACAGATAGGTGACGTGACCGATCATGCGGGCCACAGAGAGTCCCGCGTCGGGATGATCGTGCTCGTAGTAGTCGCCGCCCCGCCAGTTGGTGTCGCGCATGATGGCCTGGCGGCCCACCTCGTTGAAGGCGATCTGCATGGGCGAGTGTCGGTGGGTGGAGGCGATGGGGATGGCCGAGGCCACCATCTCCGGGTAGGTAGTGACCCACTCCAGAGCCTGCATCCCCCCCATCGAGCCGCCTGTGACCGCCAGCAGGCGCTCGATCCCCAGGTGCTCGAGAAGCAGCTTCTGGGCGCGCACCATGTCGGGAACGGTTACCACGGGGAAGCGCAGGCCGTAAGGTCGGCCGGTGGCCGGGTCGGTGGTGGCCGGCCCGCTGGACCCCTGGCAGCCGCCGATCACGTTCGAGCAGACCATGAAGTACTTGTCGGTGTCGAAGGCCCGGCCGGGGCCCACCATCATGTCCCACCAACCGGGTTTGCGATCACCCTCGTGGTAGCCGGCGGCGTGGGCGTCGCCCGAGAGGGCGTGCAGCAGAAGGATGGCGTTCGACCGCTCCTCGTTCAGCGTGCCGTAGGTCTCGTAGGCCAGGGTGAGCGGCGAGAGAGTGAGGCCCGAATCCAGGGGCAGCGACTCGAACTCGGCGTATTGGGTCTCCACCCAGCCCACCGAGCTGTCAAATGTCTGTCCGTCGATATGGTAGTCGCTCACCCGACCTCCTCAGCCCGGGCGCCCCGGACGGCGGAGGCCGGCCGAAGAGCTACGCCGCCGGGCCGTGCGGGCGCGGCGGCGTCACGGTCCAGAACCGCCGCCCCGGTCAGCGCTGCGATGCCGCTAGCGCCTGCTCCAGGTCGGCGATAATGTCGTCGACGTGCTCCAGACCCACGGACAGCCGGATGTAGTCCGCCGTCACCCCTGTCGACTGCTGCTGCTCGGGGGTGAGCTGCTGGTGCGTGGTGCTCGCCGGATGGATCACGAGCGAGCGGACGTCACCGATGTTGGCCAAGTGGCTGAGCAGCCGCACCGACTCGATGAACCGGCGCCCGGCTTCCGCGCCACCCTTGATGCCGAAGCCCAGCAGCGCTCCGTAGAGTCCCCGGTAATGATAGCGCCGCGCGACCGAGAACGACGGATGGTCTTCCAGGCCTGGGTAGTTGACCCACTCCACCAGCGGGTGCTCTTGGAGGAATCGGGCCGCCGCCAACGCGTTCTGGCTGTGCCGCTCCATGCGCAGTGGAAGCGTCTCGAGACCCTGCAGGAAGAGAAAGCTGTTGAAAGGGCTGAGCGCGGCGCCGGTGTCGCGGAGTACCCGCACGCGGGCCTTGAGGGCAAAGGCGATGTTGCCCTGCCCGGGGTAGGCCGGGTCGCCCAGATCGGGCACGGCGCCGAAAGCATCGGCGAACACGAGCCCGTGGTAGCTCGGGTCGGGCTCCGAGAGACCCGGGAACTTCCCGTTCTTCCAGTCGAAGCGACCTCCATCGACTATCACGCCGCCGATCGACGTGCCGTGGCCGCCGATGAACTTGGTAGCCGAGTTCACGAGAATATCGGCGCCGTGATCGATCGGGCGCACCAGGAAGGCGGTGGGTGTGGTGTTGTCTACGATGAGCGGCACCCCGGCGTCATGGGCAATATCTGCCACGGCGGCGACGTCGAGGGTATCGAGGCGCGGATTGCCGATAGTCTCGCCATACAAAGCGCGCGTGTTCGATTTCAACGCCTTGCGGAAGTTCTCTGGATCCGACGAGTCCACGAAGTCGACTTCGATACCCAGTTTGGACAGGGCGTAATGGAAGAGGTTATAGGTGCCGCCGTACAGGCTCGTGGAGGAGACGATATGGTCTCCCGCCCCCATGATGTTGACGATGGCGGCGGTGATCGCGGCCTGACCCGAGGCCACCCCGAGGGCCGCGGATCCACCTTCCAGCGCCGCCATCCGGGCCTCGAAGACCGAGGTGGTGGGGTTCATGATGCGCGTGTAGATGTTGCCCACCTGGGAGAGCTCGAAGAGCCCGGCGGCGCGCTCCGTATCATCGAAGACATACGACGTGGTCTGGTAGATGGGCACGGCACGGGCGCCGGTAGTGGGGTCCGCCACCTGCCCGGCGTGGACGGCTTGGGTCTCGAAGCGCGAAACGGGCGCGCCCTCCGTGTCTGCCATGTGTCTTCTCCCCCTTCTTGACGGGCCTAATCACCCTAATTCTTATCGCCTTCCTAGAGATTCCACAAAGTACTACATGCGGGGTTCTCCCGCAAGGGCGAACCCTTCAATCTCGGCCGCGTCAACCTCGGTAACGATTCGTGATCGGCAGCCTTCGGTCCTTGCCGAACGCCTTGGACGTGATGCGCACTCCCGGGGCGGCCTGCCGGCGCTTGTACTCGTTCCGGTCGATCATGGCCACCACACGTTCCACCTCGGCCGCATCGAGACCCGCCGCCGTCATCTCGGCCACGCTCTGGTCGTGTACGACGTAAGCCTCGATGATGCGGTCGAGAAGGTCGTAGGGGGGCAGGCTGTCTTGATCTGTCTGATCGGGCCGGAGCTCGGCGGACGGGGCCCGCTCGATGGTGGAGGTCGGGATCGGTGCCGAAGCCCACGACCCCGCGGAGTTCCGATAGCGGGCGAGCTCGAAGACCATGGTCTTGGGAGTATCTTTGATGACCGCGAAACCCCCCGCCATGTCTCCGTAGAGGGTGGCGTAGCCCACCGCCATCTCGCTCTTGTTACCGGTGGCGAGCACCATCCAGCCGAATTTGTTCGAAAGAGCCATGAGCAGGTTGCCGCGGATACGTGCCTGCAGGTTCTCTTCGGTCGCGTCGGGAGGGCGGTCGCCAAAGATGGGAGCAAGGGTCTCAAGGTAGGGCGCCAGGAGGCTCTCAATGGGGAACTCGAGGCACTCTATGCCCAGGTTCGCCGCGAGCACGAGGGCATCGAAGCGGGTTCCTTCACTGGAGTAGCGCGAGGGCATGGTGACTCCGGTGACCGCCGTGGCGCCAAGGGCGTCGACGGCGATGCAGGCCGTGAGAGCCGAGTCGATGCCTCCGCTCAAGCCGATCACCACACGCTCGAAGCCGTTCTTCCTCACGTAGTCGCGCACCCCGAGGCAAAGGGCACCGTACACCTCGGCCGTCTTCGAGAGGAGCGGCACTGTGGGCGACTCGGCGGAAGCGGGCGGCACGAACGCCGCCGCCGCACCCGTCGCACCCTCGCCGCGAAGGTCTGTCGTGCGAAGGCAGAACGAGCCGGAAGCCGTGCCCGTGCCCGCGAATCGATCGGCAGCACTCAGATCGAGGTCGACCACGATCAGCTGTTCCTCGAACTGGACGCCCCGGGCAAGTACGGTCCCGTCAGGAGCGACAACCACGCTGTGCCCGTCGAAGACGAGCTCGTCCTGCCCGCCCACTCCGTTCACGTACGCCACGAAGGCCCCCGCATCCTCGGCGCGGCGGCGGATCATGGCCTCACGCTCGGCACCTTTGCCCACGTGATACGGCGACATGCTGATGTTCACCACCAGGCGCGCCCCTCCCCGCAAGGCCGCCTCCTCGGTGGGCCCGCGGGGAGTCCAGATGTCCTCGCACACGTTCACAGAGAAGCGCTCGCCGTCCTGCGCAAGCACCAACACCGAATCCCCGGGCGAGAAGTAGCGCTCTTCGTCGAACACCGCGTAGTTCGGCAGGCGGATCTTCTCGTACAGAGCCGCCACGCGACCATCGTGCAGAACGGCAGCCGCGTTCGCCACCGGAGGGCCTGCCGTCGCGCCGCGCCCCTCTCGGGGCCGCACCGGCGCCCCGACAACGGCCACCATGCCGCGGCCGCCCAGGGCGACCTCTTCGAGAGCCGCTTCGCACCGCTCGACGAAGTGGTTGCGCAGAAGCAGATCTTCAGGCGGGTACCCCGAGATGACCATCTCGGGAAAGGCCACGAGGTCGGCGCCCGCCGCCCGCGCCCGCCCGAGCCACTCGAGCACGAGGCCGGTGTTGCCGGCGACATCGCCTACCGTCGGATTCACCTGTGCCAGGGCCAGGCGCACGACGTCACTCCCCGCCCGAACCGGTCTGCCGCAGCACGGCAAGCACCTCGTCGGTCTTCTCTTGGAGCAAGGCCCGATCTGCCCGAGTCTCGATATTCACCCGGAGCACGGGCTCGGTGTTCGACATGCGCACGTTCACTCGCCAGCGGGCGAACTCCAGGCTGACGCCGTCGAGCTCGTCCACGGCTGGACGCTCCGAGGCGTAGTGCTCCCGCAGTGCGACAAGCGCGGCTGCGGGGTCGGCCGGCTCCAGGTTGATCTCGCCGCTCACCGGGTAGCGGGCCACCCTCTCGCCTACCAGCTCTGAGAGACTCCTGCCGGTGACGCACATGAGTTCGGCCACCAGCAGCCACGGGATCATGCCGCTGTCGGCGTATGAGAAGTCGGCGAAGTAGTGATGAGCAGACATCTCACCCCCATATGCGGCGTCCTCCTGCCGCATGCGGGCTTTGATGAAGGCGTGGCCGCTCTTGTTCACGACCGGCCGCCCGCCTGCGGCCTCCACGAGCTCCACCGTGTTCCAGACCAGGCGCGGGTCGTGCACGATGGCCGCCCCCGGACAGCGGCGGAGCGCCTGCTCCGCCAGTAACCCCACCAGGTAGTAGCCCTCCACGAACTCCCCTCGCTCGTCGAAGAAGAAGCAGCGGTCGAAGTCTCCGTCCCAGGCCAGACCCAGGTCGGCGTCGTTGGCGAGCACCGCCTCGGCGGTGACGGCCCTCTTCGCGGATAGCAGGGGGTTCGGCACTCCCCGTGGGAACGAGCCGTCGGGCTCGGGGAAGAGCGGGATGATCTCGAAGGGCAGGTGGGCCCGGAGCCGCTCGATGACCGGACCCGCCATACCGTCACCGCCGTTGGCCACGATGCGCAGGGGAGTGAGCTTCCCTTGATCCACGTACGACAGCAGGTGGTCGATAAAGGCCGACGCGTTGTCGACGCGCTCCACGGAGCCGGGGATCGGAGCGTCCCGAAAGACCTCTTCACCCGCCAGGGCGGCACCGACCATGTCCCTGATCTCGACGAGACCGGTGTCACCAGAGATGGGCACGGCATTCTCCCCCACAAACTTCATGCCATTGTACTCGGCCGGGTTGTGACTGGCCGTGATCATGATGCCCCCATCGAGCCCCAACGAGAACGTGGCGAAGTACACCTGTTCCGTCCCCACCTCGCCGATGTCGACCACGTTCACCCCTGAAGCGGTGAGTCCGGCGATCAAGGCGTCGGCCAACGCCGCCCCGCTCAAGCGCATGTCCCTACCCACCGCGACCCTCTTCGGCGCCAGGAAACGGGCGTACGCCCGACCGATCAGGCCGGCCATCTCTTCATCGAGTTCGTTCGGCACTTTGCCGCGCAGGTCGTAGGCCTTGAATCCGGTCAATCGCCGGTCGATATCGCTCACTGATCTTCCCCTCCCAGGTTCCTCACCAGTTCTCTTACCTCCTCGGCCCGCTCGAGCGGCACCACCAACGTCCGCTTGCCGGCACGTACCACTGCCAATCCCCGCACCCCGACCAGCGCCACGAGTTCCTCGACGTCTTCGGCGAACACCACGTTGCCCTCAGCCGCCAGCGACGCGATGCGCGCCGTGCTTCGATTCCCTGCGCCATCTTCCGGGAGGAAGACGCTCAAGGCCTCCCAGCCACCGATGTCGCTCCACGAGAAGGTCGTCTCCACCACCCGAGTACCCGTTGCCTTCTCCATGATGCCGTAGTCCACAGAGATGGGCTCGAGATCGACGAACGCCCGATCGAGGGCGCCCTCGTCCAGAAGACCGCCGGCTCCCAGAACCGGCCGAAGGGCTTCCACGTGCTCCGGGAGGTGTTCGGCGAACCTGCCAAGGATGGCCGTCGTAGACCAGACGAACATGCCGCTATTCCAGAGGAAACCGCCGGAGGCGACGAACGCCTCTGCCGTCTCGCGGTCCGGCTTCTCCCGGAAGCGGGCGAGCTCGAAATGGCCCGCCTCCCCGACGTCGGTGATCGGAGCCCCGCGCTCGAGGTACCCGTATCCGGTGGCCGCATAGGTGGGACGCACGCCGAGCGTGTAGAGCGCGGACGACCCCGCGGCCGCCTTGACGACCGAGCCCAAGACGCGGGCGAACTCCGCGGCGGGTTCGATGTGGTGGTCCGAGGTTAGGGTCACCACAACGCATTCGCCGAAACGGGCCTGGGCGGTCAATGCGGCGAGACACACGGCGGCGGCGGTGTCGCGGCGGATCGGCTCGCCAATGACCTGCTCCGCCGAAAGGTCAGGCAGTTGCTCGCGCACCAAAGGCACCAGCCTGCGCCCAGTGAGCACCAGGACGCGCTCTCGCGGCGTGAGAAGGAGCGCACGGTCGTAGCTCTGCTGGAGGAGCGAGCGCCCGCCCAGCAGTCGCAGGAACTGCTTCGGGCGTTCCTCGGTGCTCGCGGGCCAGAATCGCGTGCCCGCGCCGCCGGCCATGATCACCAATACCGGAGCATCGACGACGGCCCCGTCGTGTCCGCTTTCTCCGCTCACTGTACTCACAGGATACTCGACCTCCTCATGACCGTTCCCGGACCCTATTGTATAGCGCCTGCCGGGCGTGTCCCTACGCTGAGCGCGCGATGCAGGCCGATGACCGCCAGAAGGCCTCCCACGGCGAACGCCGCCAACATCCCGTACCCGGCTCCATATCCCCAGCCGCGGTCGATGAAGACGCCAAAGAGCCAGGGGCCGAAGAGGGCGCCCACGAACCCGAACGCGTTCAGGTAGCCTCCGGCCAGTCCCACCAGACGTATCTCGACCACGACCGGGATCAACGCGAAACTAGGGGCAAAGGCGACCATCGTGAGAAGCCCCACGAGCATCACGACCAGCAAGGTCGAGATCAGCCCCGGAAGGAAGGGGATAAGAGCCATGGACCCCGCCATGCCGGCGAACACCACCGCCAAGAGAGGCAGATAGCCCACCTTGGTCAGCAGGAAGGCGACAACGGGAGCACCGACGAGTTGCGCGGCGGCGAAACCGGCCGTCACGGCGGCGGCGGCGCCAAGACTGGCGCCGAGGTCATCGTGGAGGTACGAGGGGGTCCACGTGAGCGTGCCCACCGAGACACTGATACCTCCCACGTTGGCCAGCCCCAAGAGTGTCACCCGCCAGGAGCACATCAACGTCCAGAGATCGGTGGCCACGACGGACGCGGTCAACCGCGAGGATCCAGCCGGTGGGCCGGACCGCACCTGCCGGGACGTGAAGGTGAGCGCTCCTGCCGCGAGAGTGATGCCCGCGACCACCAGGAAGAACAGGCGCTGTCCGCCGGCTTCCACGATGCGCGCCAGCACGAGTAGCAGGAGCAGGTACCCCATCCCCGAGGCGCCGCCGTAGATGGACCAGGCCCGCCCCAGTCTCTGCAGGGGGAGGTGGCGCACGAGAAGCACTCCGGCGGAAGGGAGCATGGTTCCGGCCCCCAGGCCCTGGAGGCCTCTGGCCAACGCGTACCAGCCGAAGGAGGACGACGCCGCGAACAGCAGCGACCCGAGGACCATGCCGGCGAAGCCGGCGCCCATGACCCGCCCCGGGAACCGCGCTGCGGCGGCCCCTGCGGGCACCTGAGTGATCGCGTAGGCGAGGAGGAACGCCGACATGAGCAGTCCCACCTGCGCAGAACTCAGCCCTTCATCGGTCCTCAGACCCGGCGCGAGCACCGGGATGGCTCCCTGCAGGATGGCCGTGACGAAGAAGCCCAGCGCGAGCAGCACGCTGAGTCGATCCGCCGGGCGGGGCTCGAGTCTGGTCTCAGATTCCATCATGGCCGGAGACATGGTACCCCAGCCGGCCCTCCCGCCGCCCCACGCCACTCGGTGGATTCAGCCCCGGCCGGACCAGCGCCCGTGGGCGACACGCAGGGAGCGCGTCTTGCCAATCAGACGACCGGCCACGAGTTCAGACGAGGCATGATCGATGTGGCGCAGGTGACTCTCACCTGAGCGCGGGCCGGCGCGGTTGACGGCGCCGAATGGACCGCGCGATACCTAATCCCGCGCCGTTGCGACTCCCCGGCCCCGGTAGACGCTCTCGGCCTCGCCCACGAGCCTGTCCATGAGCTCCTTCACCGAGGGCTCGTCGTCGTACCTCCACACTTCCGACCCGGAGAACACGAGGCCCCCCTCCACATCGCCCTCCCGTGACTGGTCGAGACGATCGATGATGCAGAACGACTTGGTGCACTTCTTCAGGCAGGTGCGCTTGCAGCGGCCGTCGCCCACAACGCCGTGCTCAGCCAACTCCTCGAGGAAGGGGTTGCGGATGGCCCGCCCCGGGAGCCCCACGGGCGACTGCATCTCGACCACGTCGTCCCGCCCCGCCTTGCGGTACATGTCCTTGAACGCGTCGGCCACGTCGCACTCCTTGGTCAACACGAAGCGCGTGGCCATCTGGACGCCGTCGGCGCCGTAGTCGCCGATCATCTCGGCGATGTCGTAGCCGTCGCTAATGCCCCCGGCCGCTATCAAAGGCACCCCGGTGACCAGCTCCCGCACCCGCGGGAACAGTTCGCGCAGGGGCTCGTCGGTGCCGAGGTGACCGCCGGCCTCTGTGGCTTCTACCACGATGGCCGCCGCCCCACTCTTCTCGGCCAACCTGGCCAGCTGCGGCGAGGAGACGATGGAGACCACGGGTACTCCATGCTCTTCGCCCACGGCGAACACGTCGCGCGAGAACCCCGCCCCCGTGACCACCATGTCGACGCCGGCTTCTATCGAGGCGAGTACTGCCGCGGCGAAGTCGCGTATGGCGAACATGATGTTCACGGCGATGATGCCGCGAGTCATCTCCTTCGCCCGCCTGATGTCCGCTTTCAGTTCATCCAGTGGGACACCGGACCCACCGATGGTGCCGATCCCACCGCACTCGGCGACCGCCGCCGCAAGCGAGGAGCGGCTCACCCTCACCGACATGCCTCCCTGCACGATCGGCACCCGCGCCGTGAAGCCACCTATCTTCAGCTCTGGGAGTCGCACATTTCCTCCAAAGGATCCAGTAGATGTCACATTGTACCTGCAAGTGCACGGATACGCAGATAGCTTACCTTTCTCGTCTGCTACTCCTACTATGGGTCGCCCGGGGCTCAGGGGGCCCGCAACGCGGAAGGTCGTAGCAGCGCTGATCGCAGCCTCGGGCGCTTGGAGGCTGTGGAGCCCCTACAGTCTGCCGAAAGTGGTGCAGAACTTCAGCCAGAACCAAGGCTAGGGGGCCGCCGTGCTCTGGGCCGAACCGTACTACGCGATCTTCGCTGCGTTCCGTTCGGAGGGGATTACCATCCCGTTCCCGCAGCGTGACCTGCACCTCAAATCGGCCGACTCAGACAGCCACCCGGGGATGCTCCGTCCCGACGGCGAATGACTCGAGGCGCGACGGCGCCGATCGCATGTGGGTGTGCGCAGAAACGTGTGCGCAGAAACAGAAATGGCTCCCCGGGCAGGACTCGAACCTGCAACACCCTGGTTAACAGCCAGGTGCTCTACCATTGAGCTACCGAGGAGCGCGACGGACGGTAGTATAGCGGACCTCCAGAGCGATGCAAACCGACCCTACGAGTGCGCCTCGCGCTCGACCTCGGCTTCACACTCGGGGCAGACCAACCCTCCCCACGGTCCGCCCGCATGACCGGCTTCGCCCGGCACTAGCGTCTCACCGCAACAGAAACACGGACTGCCCACTGTCAAGCCTAGGACATATGCGGCCAGGGTGACAACTGATCCGCTGCGTCCGTCTTCCTCGACATACACGTGCCCCTCGCCGGCCGAAGGAGTGACTGCCTGCGGCTGCTCGGCGGGAACGAGCCTCAGCTGCCTCTCGTCGTGAGAGCGCCCCTCGTCGGCCATGTCTCGGCAGGCTCCCCGCGCCGGCCCCCCGGCGCCCATCACACCCGCCTCATCACACCCGTGACCTTACCCACGATGCGGGGATCCCGGGTGAAGATGGGCTCCATGGAGTCGTTCTCGGGCTGCAGACGCACGTAGTCCTTCTCCCGATAGAAGCGCTTCAAGGTGGCGTCGTCTCCGAGAAGGGCCACGACGATGTCGCCGTTCTGCGCGTCATCCTGATGCCGCACCACCACAAGATCTCCGTCGAGGATGCCCGCGTTGGTCATGCTGCTCCCACGAACCCGAAGCACGAAGCACTCACGGCCGTTCGCCAGGAAGCCCGGCACCTGCAGTAACTCCTCGATGTTCTCGTCGGCCAGCAAAGGCTCGCCGGCCGCGACCCTTCCGACGAGGGGCAAGCGACGTGACTTCTCCCCGGCCGGCCCACCATCGGATCGGGGCATGTCGTCTCCGTGTGTGCGCACCAACTCGAGAGCCCGTCGCTTGGCCACTCCCCGCTTGATGTAGCCGAGTTGCTCCAGCGTGGTGAGGTGATTCTGCACGGAAGCGGGCGACGATAACCCGGCGGCGACGCCGATCTCTCGGACCGTGGGCGGATACCCCTGCTCGTTCAGCGTCTTCTCGATGATCCCCAGGATCTCGTGCTGCCGCGGAGTGAGTTCCATATCCATGCCCCCTGACGGAGTGAACATTTGTTCGTATTTCAGTATAGCGGACCGTTCGGACGGAACCAAGTTCGGACCGGCGAACAGGCAACAGCGCACTGTCGCCTGCAGAGCGTCCGGCTTGTTGACGGCCTCTGGGGCACCCTCTATACTCACCGAGGCTTTTCGGCGACGCCGTGTCCGAGTGGCGGAATTGGCAGACGCGCTAGGTTGAGGGCCTAGTGAGTGAATAACTCATGGGGGTTCAAGTCCCCCCTCGGACACTATCCCTTCCACACGCCGGGGCCGGCGTCGATGGGTCAGGACGCATCCCCTCTCCGAAGACGTGTTTGAGATCCGCCGTCCCCTTGGGTATCTCTCCTCTCACCGAGACCCGGCTCGAGGAGTCCACGATGCCCGAGACCATGCTGGCGCTCACGTACGACGCATCCAAGACCCGTGGGACTCCACGGTCGGACTGCGCATGCAACGGGTGTTCCGCCCCACCCTCCAGATCTCACGTGACTTTCGGGACGCCGGGATGGCGCTCGTCCGGCCGCTCCTCTCCGGGTTCTGCGGGTCGGATCGAGGCATCTGGCACCGCCGAGCCTTCGGCGGCATGATCTCCGCCTCAGTCGACGCCCCAGAGCTACATCCATGACGCTGCCATCACACCGGAGATCCGCGACCTCACGGAGGGCGTGGGTGTGGACGTGTCCATCGAGATGAGCGGCGCCACGGCGGCGCTCAACACCGCGATCGCCGCGGCCGGGCGTGGAGGCCATGTGATCCTCTTCGGCATACGCAGCGGCGACGCGGTGATCGAGCACATCGACCGTGTGATCGTCTACGGTATCAGCCTTCACAGCGTGGTGGGACGACGAATCTGGGAGACGTGGCACATCACGCGCAATCTGCTGGAATCGCACACCCCCGACATCCAGAGATCCATCTTCGACACGATCTTGAACCGGGGACGAGACTGCGTGCTCCCCGTCTCCGACTTCGACCAGGAGCGTTTCGCTCGACTCATCGACACCTACCCGAAAATGATACTCGATTGGCGTTGACGCATGAACGGCCGATGACGCGATGCTCCGCTGTGACGCGGCAGCCGAGGAGGCGAAGATGAACGAGGGAGCGTACCGACGCTTCGCTGCTCAGGCAGACGAGATCAGAGCCGCGGGCCTCTGGAAGACGGAGAGGGTGATCACCTCGCCCCAGGGGGCCGCCATCACGGTGGAGACGGGGACCGGTAGCAGAGAGGTCCTCGACTTCTGTGCGAACAACTACCTCGGGCTCTCCGCGCACCCCACAGTCGTGGAGGCGGCACACCGAGGCCTGGACGCCAGAGGCTACGGCATGTCGAGTGTGCGCTTCATCTGCGGCACTCAAGACGGACACAAGCAGCTGGAGGCCGAACTGGCCGCCTTCTTTGGATTCGAGGACGCCATTCTGTACGGATCGTGCTACGACGCGAACGGCGGGTTGTTCGAGGCGTTGCTGGCCGAAGACGATGCGATCATCAGCGACGCCCTGAACCACGCTTCGGTCATCGACGGCATCCGTCTCTGCAAGGCCCGCCGTCTGCGCTACGCGTCGGGAGACGTGGACGAGTTGGAGGACCGCTTGAAGTCCGCCGCCGATGCCCGCATGCGCCTGATCGCGACCAATGGGGTCTTCAGTATGGACGGTACGCTCGCCCCGCTCGACCGCATCTGCGACCTGGCCGATCGCTACGGCGCCCTGGTCATGGTCGACGACTCACACGCCTCGGGGTTCGTGGGACCGACCGGCCGAGGCACGCCTGAGCATTTCGGAGTGATGGGCCGGGTGGATATCCTCACCAGCACGTTGGGCAAGGCCCTGGGTGGAGCCTCGGGGGGTTTCACCGCGTCCAGCAGGGCCGTGGCCGACCTCCTTCGCCAACGCTCCCGTCCCTACCTTTTCAGCAACGCCCTCCCCCCGCCCATCGTGGCCGCGGGACGCACGGCCCTGAGACTGCTCGAGGGAACATCTGAGTTGAGGGAGCGTCTACGCGACAACACGACCCGCTTCCGTGCGGGCATGACCGCTGCCGGCTTCACCATCAAACCCGGGGACCATCCGATCGTGCCGGTGATGATCGGCGACGCGCGCGTGGCGGCCGAAGCGGCCGACGCGCTCCTGGAGGAGGGCATATACGTGATCGGCTTCAGTTACCCCGTCGTACCTCGCGGAGAGGCACGCATCCGCGTGCAGCTCTCGGCCGCACATGAGCCCGAGCACATCGATCGAGCCATCGCGGCGTTCAGCGTGGTGGGCACTCGCATGGGTCTCGTACCATCCTGATGGCTTGAACGTGGCTCAAGAACAGGTACAGTCACCCCAACAGACCGTCCGACCGGAGGTGCCATGGCTCGCCCCAGACCCGGATTGAAGAACGCCCCCACCCCCGCGGGACTTCCCGTCTCCGAAGTCTACAAGGCCTGCGACCCGGCCGGCTTCCCCTTCAAAACCACAGCCGCTCTCCCGGCGCTCGATGTCGTCATCGGTCAAGAACGGGCCGTGAAGGCAGTCGAGTTCGGCATCACCATCCGCACCGACGGCTTCAATATCTACGCGCTCGGGCCTCCCGGAACCGGGAAGGCGAGCACGATCTCTCTCTTCCTGGAGAAGGAGGCGGCCTCGCTCCCTGTGCCCGACGACTGGGTGTACGTGAACAACTTCGCTCTCCCCCACCAACCCGTGGCGCTGCGACTCCCGCCTGGACGCGGGTGCGATTTTCGCGGCGACATGGAGAAGCTGCTGGAAGATCTCCAGGGCGCGATAACCCAGGCCTTCGAAGGCGAGGAGTACGACCAGCAACGCCGTACCGTTGCGCAGAACGTAAACGAGCGACAGGAGAAGCGAATCGACGCGCTCCGCGAAGAGGCTGAGGCCGACGGTTTCGTCATGGTCCGGACTCCCGCGGGCCTGGCGTTCGCTCCGCGCACGTCGGAAGGCGAGACCATGTCGCGCGATCAATACAACGAACTCTCGGCCGACGAGCAGGCCTCGATCGACGCGGGTCTCGAACGCCTGAACCAGGAATTGCAGCAGCTGATGCGTCACGTGCGTCAGGAGGAGAAGAGCGGCCGAGAGAGCCTCCGCGAACTCGACGAACAGGTGACCACGTACGCGGCCAAGCACCTCATCGACGATGTGCGTGAGCGATGGGCCGATGTCGCCGCTGTAGGTGGCCACCTCGACGCGGTCCTCAGGGACGTCGTGGAGAACGCGTCCGACTTCAAGCTGTCGGAAGACGAAGCTCCGGCCTCCTTCATGGGCATCACCATCCCCGCGAAGCAGCGGGCGGAGGCCGCGTTCCGCAAGTACCGCGTGAACGTGTTCGTCGACAACAGCAACCTGGACGGCGCTCCCGTGGTGCGCGAGACGAACCCGAACCTCCACAACCTCGTGGGGCGAGTGGAGCACCAGGCCCAGTTCGGCGCGCTGGTCACCGACTTCAACATGATCAAGCCCGGCGCCCTGCACGCGGCCAACGGTGGCTTCCTCATGCTCGAAGCACGCGACCTCCTCACCCGGCCCTTCGCTTGGGACGCCCTCAAGCGCACTCTCAAGACCCGTGAGATCCGCATCGAGGACATAGGCCAACAGCTCGGCTACACGGCCACAGCCACCCTCGACCCCGCGCCTATCCCCCTTCGAGCCAAGATCGTGATCGTGGGCGAACCCTACCTCTACTACCTTCTCTATGCGCTCGACCCCGACTTCCAGGAACTCTTCAAGGTGCAGGCGGACTTCGACACGGTGGAGGACCGCACTCCTCAGGCCGAACTGCTGTACGCCCGCTTCATAGCCCACATCTGCCGCCTCGATGGGAGCCCGCACTTCTCTGCCGAGGCCGTGGCTCGTGTGATCGAACACGCATCACGACTGGTGGCAGACCAGGAGAAGCTCTCCACCCGCTTCATGGTGGTGGTCGATCTGGTGAGGGAAGCGGTGTTCTGGACCACGCGCCGCAAGAAGACGGCGCGTGTGGTCTCGGCGGCCGATGTGCGGAAGGCCATCGAGGAGCGGGTCCGCCGGTCGGCCCGCATCGAAGAGCGCGTGCGCGAGATGATCACCGAAGGCACTATCTTGGTGGATACCGCCGGGAGCGTCGTCGGCCAGGTCAACGGGCTGGCCGTCTCGGCCGTGGGCGACCACTCCTTCGGGCGCCCCAGCCGGATCACCGCCACCGCACGCCTCGGGAGCGGAGACGTCGTCGACATCGAGCGCGAGGTCGCCATGGGCGGGCCCACGCACTCCAAGGGAGTCATGATACTCGCCGGTTTCCTCGGCGCCCGCTACGCCGCCGACCGGCCGCTCTCTCTCACCGCACGCCTGGTGTTCGAGCAGTCCTACTCGGGCGTCGACGGCGACAGCGCCTCATCCGCCGAGCTCTACGCCATCTTGTCGGCCCTCTCCGGACTTCCCATCCACCAGCGATTCGCCGTCACCGGCTCGGTGAACCAGCGGGGTCAGGTGCAGGCCATAGGCGGCGTCAACGAGAAGATCGAGGGCTTCTTCGACGTCTGCAGCGAGAAGCGGCTCACGGGCGATCAGGGGGTGCTCATACCGGCGACGAACGTCCGCAACCTCATGCTCGACAAACGGGTGAGAGACGCTATTGCAGCAGGCCGGTTCCATATCTACCCGGTGTCCACCATCGACCAGGGCATCGAGATACTCACCGGCGTACGGGCCGGGCGCCTGCGGGGTCTCCATTACCCGCCCGGCACCGTGAACCGACTCGTGTACGACAGAGTCACCGAGCTCGTCGCGAAGGCGAAGGAGCGCGGCGCTCCGAAGGAAGGCGCCGACGCCTGAGACTGGGCGCTCGTTCCATGACGAAGCCTTTGCCGCCGCGGGCCACACCGGACGGCACGATGCGGCGCCGTCAGTCCCGACGCGCAGCCAACGCCTGCACCAACGCGCGGGCCTGCTCGCGGCTGTGGCGCACGGTGTCGGGTATCCCCGAGCCACGATATGCCCCACCGGCGAGCGTGAGGCCCGGCAGCGAGGTCAGCGCGGCTTCGATACGGTCGATCCGGGCGAGGTGACCCACCACATACTGTGGCATGGCCCGGTCCCAGCGGAACGCCCGTGCCCATCTCGGATCCGCCGTCGCCCCCACGATGTGGGCGATCTCGGCGGTGGCGGCGGCGATCAGAGCGCGCTCGTCGAGCGGGTTCCCCGACTCGTCGTGCGGGCGCACGAAGCTCCTCATCAGCACGGTGCCCTCCGGAGCCCTTCCGTAGAATTTGCTGGTGACCCAGGTGAGCGCCTTGATCCTCCGACTCTGGGCTTTAGGGATGACGACACCGAAGCCGTCGGGGTCCCGCGGGAAGGTGGCCTCGTCGTAGGCCAGGGTGACCGTGGCGGAAGACACGTACGGTATGGCCTTCAGCTCGTCCGCAAGGGCGGGGGCCGTGTCCCCAAGCATGGCGGCGGCGGCGTATGCGGGCGCGGCCACGATGACCGCGTCGGCCTCCAAACTCGCGCCGGTCTCCGCGTGGACCGTCCAAGCGCCGGTAGGTGCGCGTTCCACCCTCGTGACATGGGTCGAGGTCACGAGCGCATCCAGTCCCACATCGTGTACCAGCGCTTCGATGAGTCGGCTCAATCCCCCGGTGAGCGTCATGAACATGGTCATCTTCGCGGCCCCGGTCGCCGCGCGGGCCCTCGCGGCGCGCGCCGCCTTCATCCTCTTCAGCATGGCGAGGATCAGACTCCGATCTTCGCGCTCCATATCGACGAAACGCGGAAAGGTGGCCCGCACGCTCATGGTCTCCGGGTCGCCGCTGTGGATACCGGCTACCAGAGGTTCGCCCAGCTTATCGAGCGCCTCACGCCCAAGGCGCCTGCGGATGAAGTCTCCCAGCGATTCGTCCTCACCGTCGGTGCGGCGGGGCAACACGAGGTCGAGCGCCATGCGCAGCTTTCCCGGCCAGGAGAAGAGCGTTGCCGTGATGAAGGGCATCACCTGCGTCGGTACGAGGAGGATAAGCCCGTCGGGCAGGGGGTGGAGTCTCCCTTTCCAGTACACGTAGGTCTTGCGGCGTTCGTCGTTCGTAGCGGAAAGCGCGTCCGCAAGGCCGAGTTCTCTGATCAGCTGCAGTCCCCAAGGCTTCTCACTCACGAAGCAGTCAGGGCCGCCCTCGACCAGGCAGCCGTCGATACGCTCCGTGACGATACTGCCGCCCACCCGGTCCCGCTGCTCGAGCACCGTGACCGCGATGGGCAGATCGAGTTCACGTGCGGCACGCTGGGCCTCCCAGGCGGCCACCATCCCCCCCACTCCGCCGCCCACGACCACGACCCTCTTGACCTCTGAGGCGGCCATCAGTCCCCTACCTCCTTCTCCACGCTCCGTGGGTCCGTCTGGAGGCGCGCGAAGACGGCGTCCACCAGTGTCGAGACGAAGCCCTCCGAATCTTGGACCGTGGCAGCTCGTTCCATCTCGAGTCCCGCCTCGTCGGCGACGCGGGCGAGCTCGATGTCGAGGTCATAGAGGGTCTCGAGGTGCTCGCTGACGAAGCCGAGCGGCACCACCGCCACACCCCTCACTCCTTCTGCGGCAGCCTGCCGCAGAACGTCTTCCGCGGCCGGCCCCAGCCAGTCGTGTGGCCCACCCGGGGACCGGCTCTGATAGGCGAGGCGCCAGGCGACGGCGCCGAGAAGGCGCGCCACGTCTTCCGCGGTCTCCCGCAGAGAGCTCTCGTATTCGGGGTCTCCACCGGCGCCGCTGAGCGGGACGCTGTGCGCGGTAAAAACAACGAGGTCCTCCGCAGGTGCGACACGTTCAGAAAGACGCGTGAGGGCGGCCCTGCCTGCATCCGCGACGGCGGCGACGTAGGCGGGGGCGCGATGCCATGAGCGCACGAAGGTCGGTGGGCTCTTCCCTTCGCGAAGCGTGGGGGCAAGGGCCTCGTACGCCCCACGAACCTCCCTGCCGTAGGCTCCGGTCGCCCGCTCGGACTGGTGGGAGGCCATCACCAGAGCCACGACCCGGTCTGCGTGAGCGAAGGCCTGCTCTACGGCACCGGCGATACCAGGCTGGGTATGACGCATGCCGGCGATGACAGGGAAGGTGGCGGTGGGCCCGGAGGCGCCTGCTCGCTCGGCCGCCGCCGCCTCGAGTCGGTCCTGCAGCCTGCGGGCGAACGCCAACGTATTCTCCACCAGGGGCGACCGGCCGCCGATGGCCCGATAGCGCTCGACAGCCCGGGCGACCGCCTCGGGCGAAGGCACCCTCGGCGCCATGACCCGACCGAGGAAGGGACCCACCTCCTCGAGCGAGGCCGGGCCGCCGTAGGCGAGCACGAGCACCGCCACCCGTTCCACCGCCACCGAAGCTACCTCTTGCTCAGGCGATGCACCGCGTCGATCATCACCTTGGCGTGATCCACCGGGGTGGTGGGCAGGATGCCGTGCCCCAGATTGAAGATGTGGCCCGCCTTGCCGGCGGCGCCATCGAGCACCGCCTGCACCTTCGCCTCGATCACCTCGGGTGGTGCGTAGAGGATCACCGGGTCCATGTTGCCCTGCACCCCCACGTCGTCGCCGAGGAGCGCCCATGCGTCGCCGAGATCGATCCTCCAGTCGACTCCGATCACATCGCCGCCGGCCTCTTTCATCGAAGGGAGGAGCGTGGCGGTATCGGTGCCGAAGTGGATCACGGGGACCGCACCGCCGACGGACTCGATGACCCGTTGACTGTACGGCAGGACGTATTCCCGGTAGTCGGCGGGGCCGAGTGTGCCGACCCAGCTGTCGAAGAGCTGGACCACCTGAGCGCCGGCTTCGATCTGATAGGCGAGGTAGACCGAGACCACATCGCTCATCTTCTCCATGAACCTGTGCCAGGCCAGCGGATCGCCGTACATGAGCTGCTTCGTGTGCACGTAGTTGCGCGAACCCCCGCCCTCGATCACGTACGCGGCCAACGTGAAGGGAGCGCCGGAGAAGCCGATCAGCGGCACCTTCCCCTCGATCTCGCGGCGGACCATCTTGATCGCTTCGGCGAGGTAGGGCACATCGCGTTCGGGGGTGAGAGGACGCAGCGCGTCGATGTCGGCCGCCGATCGCACCGGGTTACCGATGACCGGCCCCTCCCCCTGCGCGAACTCGAGGTCGATGCCCATGCCGGGAAGAGGCAGCAGGATGTCGGCGAAGATGATCGCGGCGTCGAGTTCGAAGCGGCGCAGCGGCTGGACGGTGACCTCCGCGGCCAACTCGGGCGTGCGGCACATCTCCAAAAACGAGTGCTCCGCGCGGATAGCCCTGTACTCCTCGAGGTATCGCCCGGCCTGCCTCATCATCCACACGGGGGTGCAATCGACCTGCTCGCGACGGCAGGCCCTCAGGAACCGGTAATCATTTGTCATCGATTTCCTCTCTTGCTCGCGCCGACGGTCCCACCAGGGCAGGCGTCACTGCGAAGAACACGTGGAGATCTCGAAGGATACCAGAGGGAGCGCCTTCAGTCTGAGAGAGCGCGCCTCTCCAAGTCCCTCAGTGCCGAGAGCACCTGGGACTCCAACCTCGTGGTGCCCCTCAGTCCTCCTGCACTCTCCGGATCTTCGAACTCCTCGCGGATCGTGAGGATACGGTCCAACCCAGACTCGAACGACTGCAGCACCGCGAGATCAAAGTGCCCTTCGGACTCGTTCCGGATGATGTGCAGAGACCTCTCCACCGAGTAGGCGGACTTGTACACCCGGTTGCTGGTGAGGGCGTCGAACACGTCGGCCAGGGCGACGATCCGTCCCGCCAGGGGGATGCGCTCCCCCGAAAGCCCGGCCGGATAGCCCCCGCCGGCGTAGCGTTCGTGATGGGTCAACGCGATTGTCTCGGCGAGTTGAAGGAGGGGCGACGTCGACTCGGCGAGTATGCCCGCGCCTACAGTCGTATGTGCCTTCATCTCCTCGAACTCCTCCGGAGTGAGACGCCCCGGCTTCAGGAGTATGGAGTCGCGGATGCCGATCTTACCGATGTCGTGCATCGGGCTCGCGAGGAGGATAAGGTCCAGGAACGCCTGATCCAAGTCCATCCCCTCCGCGATCACGCGCGAGTAGAGGCCGATGCGTCTGAGGTGATTGCCGGTCTCCTCGTCACGGTATTCCGCGGCCGCCGACAGGCGGTAGATGGTCTCCCGATAGGCCGCTTCCCTCGCGACGTTCGCCTCCCGCACATCGGCGAGGGCGGCCTCCAGCTGAGCCGTCCTATCGGCGACCAGACGCTCGAGATCCTCACGGTACGCACGATTCTCGAGGCGTAGTCTCCGGTCCGCGAGGGCCCGCCCCACCACTTGCCCCAGCTCTTCTGGATCGACCGGCTTGGCGACGTAGTTGGTTGCGCCTCGGGTGAGACAGTCGACGGCGGTGCGGACGTCTCCCTGACCCGTGACCATCACCACCGACGTGTCCGATCCCGATTCGACGATGCGGTCGAGAAGCCAGCGCCCATCGCGTCCAGGCATCTGGATGTCCACGAGAGCCACGCCGAATCCTCCGCCGAGGAGGTCGGCGAGCGCCTCGTGGGCCGTCGCATGCTCCGCCACCTCCAGCCTCAGCGCCGCTACCGCCCGCCGGAGAAAGTACCGCACCCCCGGCTCATCATCTACCACCATCACCTTCTCCGGACCGAAATCCACCGGCAACGACTCCTTTCCCCTCGTTGTCTTCCTCTAGCATACCGGCGCATGAGAGGCTTGATGACCGTCTCACGTAGTCCCCGGCCGCTTCCGGGTGGCTCAAGGGCATCGCCTCAACGGTCGATGACTACCCTTGGTGGGCTTCGCGTGAACACCGAGGTGATCGACTCCTATGGTAGTATCAGGTTCCACTCATGACGCTTGACTTGGCCCATCCCGCGATATCCGTGGATATGCTCGGCAGGCTCCTCGACCAGGTGACCTCCGCGATCCTTGCAGTCGACGCCACCGGCACGATCATCCTCGTCAACGCCGAGGCGCAGTCCATACTCCGCGCGCCCGGATCGCTCGTGGGCACCGAACTTGAGCGGGCGGGCGACGGTCGCTCCGACGAGTTCCGTGCGCTCGCCGATGCCCTACGCGGCTGCCTGGCTACTCCACGCGTCCTTCGCAGGCAGACGGCCGTCATCGGCCACGGTGACGATTCGCGAGTCCTGGGATATACGGTCGCACCTTTGATGCGGGACACGGTGGCGGATGGAGCCATGGTGATCTTCACAGACTTGACTGAGATCCGCGAGAAGGAGCGCAGGCGCATCGAGAACGAGCGGTTCGCGCAGGTGGGGCGGGTGGCCTCCTGGATGGCCCACGAGGTGAAGAACCCGCTGGCGACCATCCAGATGTACGCCCAGTTGGCGGGCAAGAACATCGATCCCGAGCATCAAGACGTAGTCCAAGTGATCCGAGAACAGGTCGTCCTGGCTCAGTCGCGCATCTCCGACATGCTCCGCTCCCTCACGCTACAGACTGAGGAACCGCGCAAGCTCGCCGTCACAGACCTCGCCTCCGTTCTCAGCACCTACCTCGAGAAGGACGCGCGCGGCCTCCCGCATGTCACGTTCTCGACAGAAGTGGCATCCGGAGCACACCACGTGCCGCTCAGCGCGTCCGACGCGCTCTCCATCGTCTCGAACTTGATCACGAACGCCGCCGAAGCTCTCGATGAGCCCGGGATCGTGCGCGTGGAGCTCGCCTCCGCCGACGGGCGTACGACGTTCCTCGTACGTGACGCAGGCCCCGGCTTCCCCGACGAAGACCTGCACCGCCTGCTCCAACCGTTCTTCACCACCAAGAAACGTGGCACGGGGTTGGGTTTGTGGGTCGTCCGCCGGATCGCGCAGAGTGTCGGGGGGACTCTCGAACTGAGCAACACCGACGACGGGGGCGCGTGTGTGACGGTCGAACTGCCCAGCTTGGCGGTGTCGGATCTCGAGGGTAAGAACGCGCTGGTGGTCGAAGACGACGCCACCATCCGCAGACTCCTGTGCCGTCAACTCCAGGAACTCGGAGCGTCCACGCAGGAGGCCGCGGGCGGTCTCGAAGCGCTCGATCTGCTGGAACGGGAGCGGTTCGACATCCTCATCACCGACATCAACATGCCCAGGGGAGGCGGCCACGCGCTACTCCGGCAGCTCCCCCAGGACCTGCCTGTGCTCATGATCTCCGGCCTCATCGAAGCCGACGCCGTCCAGGCACTCACCAACCGTCGCGGTATAGCCTTCCTGATGAAGCCGTTCGCAGCCGAGGAATTCGGCCTCGCCCTGTCGTATCTACTGTGGGAGATGTCGATCATGGATGAGAAGAACCGATGAGCCAGATCGAGGTCATACTGGCCGACGACCACATTCTGTTCCGCCAAGGCCTGGCCCGACTTCTCGATCTCGAGCCCGACATCGTCGTCATGGCCCAGGCATCGACAGGGCGAGAGGTACTCGAACGGCTCAAGGTCCAATTGCCGGACCTGGTGATCATGGACATAACGATGCCAGACATGGACGGCGTCGAGGCCACGGCGCAGGTCACTACGCTCTATCCGCAGGTGAAGGTGCTGGTCTTGAGCGCCCACGAAGACCGCGACGCGCTGTTCGCGGCCATCGACGCGGGCGCGGCCGGGTACCTCATCAAGGACACCGAGCCGGAGGAGTTGGCACGAGCGATCAGGGTGGTGGCCGCGGGCGGCTCGATCGTGAGCCCCTCGATGACGACTCAGCTCCTCCAGGGCGTGCGGGAGATGGGCTACGATCCGGCGGAGACCGAGCGACGAAGGCTGAGTCTGTCCGACAGGGAGCTCGAGATCCTCCGGCAGCTGAGCACGCCGAAGAGCCCCGCCCAGATGGGTCGCGAGCTCTTCATCTCCACCAAGACGGTGCAGAACCACATCTCCAATATCTACCGCAAGCTCGATGTCAACAGCAGAACGGAGGCGGTGATCCGCGCCATGGAACTGGGGCTGATCACCAGATCTTGACACAGGGCGGGACACGAACGGATGTTTGACCGGACGGCACAAGCTCCGGCCACGGGACCAGACGTGGCCAGGCCCGCTTCACTGCGCGCCCGTTCGCTCGACCTCTTCCGCAACCTGTCGATCAGCCGCAAGATCGCCGTCCCGTTCCTACTCCTGCTGGCCACTATCGCGCTTATCGGCACGCCACTCGCTACGAACTACGTGGCCGGCGTGCTCGACCAACAAGCCGCAGCCGAACTTGTCTCGCGCGCCGACTCGGTGCAGGCGTACTTCGAGCTCATCCGCGACGACCTGCAGGCAGACACCGAGGCTCTCGGGGCTCGGCCCGACCTGTTCGATTCTGTCGTTGGTGGCGAAGTTGCGTACCTGAGCCAGATCGCGAGCAAAGAGAAGCGCCGCCAGGATCACGACTTCGTGTTGATCTTCGATACTAGGGCCGCCGCCCCAACCCTGCTGACAACTGACTTCCCCGGAGGGAACCCGGGCTTCTTCGCGTCGGAGGACATCGTGAAGTCCGTCCTGTTCGAGGCCGGCTTCGTCGAGATCCTGGATATCGCTCCGGCCTCCGCCCGGGGAAGTGACCCGGCGGCCCCACCCCTCGCCGATGAAGATGACAGCGGCTTCGACGGACCCCTCTCCTCGGCCGCTCTGGTCGCGGCCGCCCCCATCACGATGGGCAGTCAGACTATCGGGTTCGTGGTCATGGGAGACTACTTGAGTCCGGCTCTGCTCTATTCAGCGGCCAAGGCAGCCGGTGGCTTCCGCCTAGAGTCAGACAAGGCGTATCCGAAGTACGTGATCTCCATGTACGCCGTGGCCGCCGACGGGGTGGGCCACGTGGTGTCCTCCAGCGGTGAGTTCACCCCCCCGGCGGATGAGACCTATCTCACCGCCGACGGTGTCGAGCTTCCGGTAGCGAAGGCGCCCTCGAGCTCCGCCGATTGCGGCGCGTGCCACTCTTCCCTCGCAGCCAAGGTCTCACTGGGCACGCAGGGCTTGAGACGCCCCACGGTAAGTCGAGTGTCCATGGCGGAACAGGGTCGCTTCATGGTTGTGCACAGCGCCCTCGTCTTCGGCGGCCGGCAGCAAGGCGTGTTCTCGATACTGGCCGATACGCAGGAGTTGGTCGGCGCTCAGGGCACCGCGAGGAACAGCCTTCTCGCGGGCTCGTTCACCCTGCTCGTGCTGATCCTGATCATCAGCTATCAGGTGAGTCGCGTTATCGCCCGCCCGATCGCGCACCTCACCGACGTCGCCGGAAACATCGCGCAGGGTCGACTGGAGCCCATCGTCCCCCTGCGCAGCTCCGACGAGATAGGGCGGCTTTCCCGGAGTATCGCGACGATGACGGAGTCGCTGCAGAACAGCTCGAACACCATCCAAGAGCGACTCGAGGAGATGTCCCTGCTCTACGCTTTCAGTTCCGCCGCGAACTCCTCGCTCGACCTTCGCGACATCCTGCAGACCCTTCTGCAGAGCACAGCTCGAGCTCTCAGCGCAGATTCGGGATCCATCATGATGGTGGGCCGCAGCGGCACCGAGCTCCAAATGATGGCCAACATAGAGGGGCACCGCACGCGCAACGCGGACGCCCGTGTGCCTATCTCAGAGGGCATCGCCGGCTGGGTCGCCCAACACCGCCAGACGCTGATCCTGCCCCGCGACTTTTCTTCCCACCCCGCCCTCAACGAGTTCCGCCACGGTGATGTAGCCTCGTCGATCTGCGTACCCATCGAGAGCAAGAACGTCGTTCTCGGCGTGCTGAACCTCAAGAGCTCCACCGATCCCGATCGCTTCACAGAGGATACCGCGACCCTGGTCACCGCTCTCACCAACCAAGCGGCCATTGCGATCGACAACGCGAACTTGTTCTCCGCTCTCACCGACCTTCACGAACGCGTGGTTCGCGCGCTCGGCGCGGCCATCGACGCAAAGGATCGCTACACGCAGGGCCACTCGACCGTCGTCGCCCGCTACGGGGCTCAACTCGCCGCGGCGGTCGGCCTCACCGGCGCCGACCTTGGAGACCTCGAGATCGCCGGCTACCTTCACGATATCGGCAAGATCGGCATCCACGACGACATCCTCACAAAAGAAGGCCGGCTGACACCCGAGGAACGGAACGTGATCCGCACTCACCCGGTGATCGGCGCCACCATCATCGAACCCGTGGGATTCTCCTGGGAGATCATCGCGGCGGTGCGGCATCACCACGAGTGGTGGAACGGGGCGGGATACCCGGATGGCCTCAAAGGCAGGCAGATACCGCTCGGCGCCCGCATCCTCTCGGTGGTCGACGCCTTCGAGGCCATGACCGCGGTGCGGCCGTACAAACCGGCGCTGACGTTCGAGGAGGCTTGGATGGAGATCTCGCGCATGGCCGGCACCCAGTTCGACCCGGACATGGTCGAGCTGTTCCTCGGTATCCTGGACACGCTCACCGCCACCCAGCCGCTGGCGCAACTC
>CAMTXC010000019.1:0-48213 GCA_947085635.1 uncultured Actinomycetes bacterium
GAAAGCCTGCGAGCGCTCGAAGCCGCGGGCTCGCGCTTCCTGTCGTGCGGTACGTGCCTCGACTACTACGGAGTCAAGGAGCGGCTCGCCGTGGGAGAGATCGGCACCATGTCGCTGGCACAGCGGCTCCTGGTGGCCGCGGACAAGGTCATCACGGTATGACGGCGCTCACCCGCGTCGTGCTGGCCTTTCCCTCGACCCACGCGGCCATGGCCGCCGAGGACGTCCTGAGGGACGCGGGCTTCTCCTTGCAGGTCATCCCCCTGCCCTCGTGGATCGCCGCCCATTGTGGACTGGCGATCAGGCTCGCGGCCGCGGATGCCGGTCGGGCGGAGACGGAGTTGGTTCGTCGAGGCATCCGGGTGCATGGCGTGCACCAGGAACCGCGTGGGGCCGGCCTCCCTGGAGCTCCCCCCACCTGATGATCCCCTTCACCAGCGGCTGGACAGCCGGTCCGAGGCCCACGAGGTCGAGGGTTCGGATATCGGTCGCGTTGGCGATCAGGGTAGCCCGAATCGGGACGGGCACCGTCGCCGGCAGGGTGAGGAGGAGAACACCCGACGACACTGCCGGCCCCCATCCGCACCCAGCTGCTCCTGAACCGCGACTACATCGAGAGGATGCACTTCCCCGGACTCCCCGCCGGGATCATCGCCGTGATCAAGGGGGTAGTCGAGGACCGACAGCTAGGGGGGAACGAGGACTGGGGCGCCGCGGCCGACCGCGGCCGACCGCGGCGCCCCTCGCACCGGGCCTTGCGCCTCTCGCGCGAACCGCCGCGCCCGGGGTTCGCGCCCGGCCCTTGCGTCCGTCACGCGCTCGCGCTCCGGAACCGCTAAAATGAGCGCCATGATCGAGTTGACCGTGACGACCACCGCGCGTGAGGTCCTGGTGGACATCACCGCGCTCGTGACCCACGCGCTTCGCGACGCGGGGGTGGGGGGCGACGGCGTACTCCACGTCTTCAGCCCACACACCACTGCCGGCATCACCGTGAACGAGGGGGCGGACCCCTCGGTGGCCCGCGACCTTAACGTCGCCTTGAGCGCGCTCGTGCCTCGTTCCGGCGACTACCGTCACGCTGAAGGCAACTCCGACGCCCACGTGAAGACGAGTCTGGTGGGCACAAGCGTCGCCGTGCCGCTGGTGGGCGGAGCGCCCCGACTCGGTACGTGGCAGAGTATCTACCTCGCCGAATTCGATGGGCCGCGGCGGCGGGTGGTGTGGCTGCAGCATTCCACCGCGACCGACGGGGTCACGACATAAGCGCTCGCACTCCCGTTCTGAGGGCGGCGGGCTTCATCCTGGTGGTGATAGGACTAGTGCTGGGCGGGGTCGCGTGGGCGCTCGGGCCTTCGTCCGCCACGACCGGCGGCGCCGACGACACCACCACCGTCACGGCCGAAGCCACCACCACCGTCGGCTCCGCCGACGCCACAGGCACCACGACACAGCCCGGGTCGACCGACACAACCTACGGTGCGGGCAACGATTCCACCGGCGGTACGATTTCGGACACCACTGCTCCCGGCCCCACCCCGACCACAGACGGAGCGGGCCCCACCTCGACGACCCTCGCCGGTGGCCCCACCACCACGTTAACTCCGGCGAACACCGACCTGTCGACCAAGCTCGCCGGCGCCGTCCGCGTAGCGGGCTTCACGGTGCTCGGCTCGAGTAACCCCGCCTGGCGGCTCGCGACTGTGGACTACGGCACCACCAGTCAGGGACCGTACGTGGCCACGTTGTACATACGCGGCACCGAGTATTTCAGCACGAGCCAGGAGAGGGGCACCTCGTATCCGCCCATGGCCAACACTGAGTCGGTGACCGTGCGGGGGCAGAAGGGCGACATGCTCGACCTGGGCCACGTCGTGGTGATCCGTTGGATCGACGGCGCAACGAGCGCCATCTTCTCGTCGAACTTGAAGCGCGACGATGCCCTGAAGATGGCGGACTCCCTGGCGCCTGTGCGGTAGTCTCCGGGCGGTGAGAACCCGGCGGGCGCGGCGGCGCTCCGAATCCGGGGCGGCGCGAACCTACCGGCGGGCGGCACCCCGAGTCTCAGGCGCCGCGGCCCCCCTCAGACGCCGCGGCTCCGCCGGGCGGCGCGATCCTGGCGGACGGCGCGGCCCCTCGCCGAGCGCGAGCGCACCAGCACGAAGGCCACCGCGAGGAACCCCAGAGCGGTGAACGACTGCCCCACTATGTTGCTGGCGGTGCGGCTGTAGGTGAGCGTGACCTCGCGCTCCCGGGGGATCACCATCATGAACGAAGGAGACACGACGTAGGGCCCGTCGGCCCCATGCGCCTTCCAGTTCGGGAAGTACGACACCTTCACGATGTGCGGCACGCCGATGGCAGTCGTCTGGAAGGTGATGCGGTCGTTCTCCAGTTGCTCCGAGAGCACCTCGCCCATGTGCTCGGTGGGCACCGCCGGCGGCGCGGTCACGGCCGACGGCTCGATGAGGTCGAACTGCTCAAGGCCCGACTCACCCCTGTCCCACACCACGGGCACCGGCAGCGCGCTCAACTCCTTGTACCACGGCACGATCGTCTCGCGCCAATCGTCGGTGACCACGCGCACAGGCTGGTTGCGGGCGATCTCCACGTAGCCGGACGCGCCGGCCACCTGGAAGATGCTCACGGTGTCGATGGTGGCGAGCAGCTCGGCGCGGCGATCGGCCTTCACCTCCTGCGTGACCTCGGGCGAGACGGTCAAGAGGTAGGGGATGTTCATGAACTGCATGTGGGTGAGGCCGGCCGCGGTGTTCCGCGGCGGGTACGGCACACCGATGATGGCGTGACTAGGCCGGGCCGAGAGCTCGGCCTGATTGATGAAGTGGTACGGAGCCGTGAAGGCCGACTCCATGAGCGTGCCTTCCATCGTCGGCTGCTTCGTCCAGAAGGGGATGAGCTCGAACACACGGGGGGTTCCGAACTTGTCCAGGTCTGGTGAGTGCTCCCACATCACCCGGCCGGGAGGCTGCTCGTCGATCACCTTCAGGATCTCTTCGAGCGCCGGCCACGGCTCCTTGCTCTCGTAGCCCTCGTAGTTCCACTTGATCCACCCCGCCGCGGTCGTGCTGAGCATGAGGATGACCCCGCCCAGGGTAACGGCGATCACGGGCGGATAGACGAAACGCGAAACCCACTCCCCCGCCGCCAGCAGGTCCTCGAGCATCACCGCGAAAGGGCGCAGCACCCAAGAGAACCCATACGCTGCCCAGAGGCACGTAGCGAAGTAGAGGAAGGGCAGCAGACGTCCGTTCCAGAGCCGGCCGTCGGGCAACACGAAGAACAGCACCCCCATCACCAGCACCGTCCACAGCAGCGGTACGGTCCTGATCTCGCGCTTGGAGAGCGCGAAGGCCATGCCGAGCAGACCGATCGCGGCGACCGGCCGTAACTCCGGCGGCATGAGGTCTTTCATCTGGGTCAGTTGACCCCACGACATGTGGGCGGTCCAGGAGAGCTTGTCGAGGAAGGGCAGACCCCAGAAGGAGCTCAGGAAGAAGCCGAGTACGAACACACCGGCCAGGTACAGGAAGGCCCGCTTCGTGCGATACACCAGCAGGAAACTCGGCACGATCAGCACCAAGGCGATCGTGGCCACGATGTGCGAGATCACTATGGCCATGAGAAGCAGCCCGTTCACGGCGAAGAGCCAATCGAACGTGCCGCGCTCCATGCCCCGGGCGAGGGTCCCCAGGAAGAAGAAGATCAGGGCGAAGGCGAACGAGTAGCCGAACTCGCCGGCCAGGGTGCTGAGGATGTTGCCGCCGTAGATGCTGAAGCTCTGGGCGAAGAGGAAGGCCAGCGACATGATCGCCGCCAGCACGGGGAACGGATCGCGGAAACGCAGCATACGCCCGAAGAAGTAGGCCGCGGGCGGCAGTAGGAACACGCCGAGCGCCGTCGCCAGCTTGAAAGCCACTCCATACGGCAGGATCACGTTGAAGATCGCGATCAGCAGAAACGGCAAGGGCAGGTAGAAGGTGAAGAGCGGCATGCCCGCGTACCACTCCTGGGTCCAGCCGGTGAACTGGAAGCGGGGGAGCAGCTCCTCGATGAGGTACTGGGCGGCGTAGTGGTGCGCACCCATGTCGCCACCGGACGTGGTGGTGTTCGACAGCATCAGGTCGGGTCGGTAAAACGTCAGTAGAAGAGCGTAGATGAGCACGAACACCAGGATGGTGGACAAGAAGAGCCAGGACGGCCTCAGACCGTCTTCGGCGTCAGCGGACCCCCCCAGTGGGTCGCCTGCGAGGGCGCGGGGCTCGTCGGCGGCAGCCGAGACTAGGGCCGGCGCGTCACCTCGATCGCGAGGTTCTTCGTCGGCCCCTGACCCGTCCGCTCCGCGATCACTGTTCTCGAGATCTGCCACACGCACACTCCATTGTCGGCCGCCTACCTATCGAGACGCCGGCGTATCTGCCGTATCTCACGGATCAAGCGAACTCCTTGCGCAGCGGTGAACGTGCTCGGGCGCAAGGCGTCGTTCAGCACACGCAGCGGGACACTCTCCACGACGAGGCCATCGCGCTGCGCCAGAGCCAGCATCTCCATGTCCGCCGCGAAGCCGTCGACGACGCACTCGGAGAAGATAGCGTGAGCGGCTTCCCGACGGAACCCCTTCAACCCGGCTTGAGTGTCTTCGTGCGCGATCCGGAGCCATCGTCTCACTCCCGCGCGCACCACCGCGCGTGCCGCACGGTACGTCAGACCCCGATACGCCCCGATCTTCCGGGCGATCGCCACGTCGACCGCGGGGCGCTGGTCGAGAAGACGCACAAGGCGCTCGATGCCGGCAACCCCGAAGGGAAGATCGGCATCGGTGAACAGCACGATGTCGCCTTCGGCGGCCCGCATGCCCACGCGCACGGCGTGCCCCTTGCCCACGTTCGACTCCTGGCGCAGCATCGCGACCGCCGGCGCGAACGAGTCTGCCACCTCGGCGGTGTCGTCGGAACTGCCGTCATCGACGACGATGACCTCGGCCTCAGGGAAGGCGCCCACGATCTGCTCGAGAGTGCCGCGTAGGATCGCGCCTTCGTTGAACGCGGGCACGACGATCGAGAGGCGCGAGGGCGGGATGCGGCCACCGACTTCCGAGGTGGCGCGACCGGCCTCGGGCGCGGAGCCACCGGCCTCCGAGGTGGCGCGACCGGCCTCCGGCGGCCCGGAGGAGTCCGGGAGACCGGCGTCAGACAGATCAGCCGACATCAGACCGCTTGTCTCGGAAGGCCAGCAGCCGATACCCGAAGAAGTTCCAGGTCATCGAGGCCAAGGACGCCCCAAGCTTCTGGGCATTCACCGCCAGCACCGACGTCTCTCCGGTGATCGTGTGGAGGATGTAGATGCCCGCGTCGTTGATGAGCAACCCGCCGAAGCTCACCGCGAGGAAGACCATCGCCTCGCGCCGCCAGCACCGCCACCCGCCGGAGCTGAAGGTCCAGTGCTTGTTCCAAAGGAAGCTGTTCGTGATGCCCGCGGTCACCGAGACGGTGTTCGCGGCCAGGAGAGGCCAGCCGACGACGTGATAGAGCACGTTCAACAGGCCGAAATCGATGACGGTGTTCAGTACCCCCACGATGCCGAAACGCACCATCTGGCCCGCAAGACGCTCTCGCCTCAGGCGGGCAGGCACGAAACGGCGGCGCCACGGCTCCACACTCTCCTGGGAGTCTGATTCGGCGAGCCTGGGGGGCTGCGCCTGGTGGCTATTGTGCATCGCAGTAGCGTCCCGCGTCGATCTCATAGTCCCGGGACGGAACCGCCCCTGGGTGGCTGGATATGGTACCACGCGGCCTGTCGCCATCGCCCTGATCGCGTCGCCGGTGCGTGAGAACGATCAGTGGGCCGGCCACTCCACGTCGCCGGTGCGCGGGAACGGTGGTCAGTGGGACGGCCACTCCACGTCGCCGCCGTGAGAAGCCCCTCCCCGGCCCTCGGCCTTGGCACGGTAGAGGCCACGGTCGGCTGCGTGGATAAGAGCGAGCCCGGTGTCCCGGAAGAACGACGCCGACACAGCGGCCGATCCTTCCGCCGCGGGTGCGCCCACCAGCGTAGCCGACCCGATGCTCAAGCTCAGCCGTTCGGAAAGCCCGGCCGAGCCGTGCTCCGGATCCCACTCGGCCAACGTCTCGAGGATCCTCCCGGCTGCTGCGATCGCGCCCTCGGCGGAAGCGCCGGGTAGGATCACCGCGAACTCATCACCGCCGTAGCGCGCCACCACATCGCTGATCCGGGCGGAGTGCCTCAGCACCCGGCCGATCTCCGTGAGCAGCCGGTCGCCGGCCAAGTGGCCGAGCCCGTCGTTGACCCTCTTCAGTCCGTCGACGTCGAGCATCAGCACCGACAAGGGGAGGCCGGACCGGAACGATGCGCGGAGCTCACGCTGAAGCCACTGTTCGAAGAACCTGCGCACGTAGACCCCCGTGAGCGGGTCGAGCGTGGCCATCTCGTGAAGTTGGGCGTTCTCGATGGCCACGGCGGCCTGGTTGGCGAACACCTGGAGCAGGCCGGCGTCTTCCTCCGACAGGGGCGCTCTGTCGAGGAACACGACCCCGCTGGTCTGTTCCCGCACGCGGAGCGGAACGACGGTGGCCGAGTCGCCCACGAGACTCCGGCCCAAGGTCATGGCTTCTGCGACGAGTCGGGCCCTTGGAGCGTCGAGCGCGGTCCGCAGGGGACCATTGGTGGAATAGCGACCGGTGCCGGCCTGGATCACGAGCTCGGTGCCGTCCTCAGACGTGGCGAGGAAACCATCGACTTCGGGGAGCCCCGAGCTGGCCGCGGTACCCGCCGTCACCGCCACGAACGAGTTCACGGCGCCGACGAGGCCGGCCACCTGGAGCAGGATACCCTGCAGCAGATCCGACATGGGCCGGATCGCGTGAAGGCGGGGCGTGGCCTCGAGGATGTAGCGCAGGCCCTGCCGACTCTTGGACAGGAGCTGGAGCGAGTAGGCGGCCTTCAGTCCTACGTCGACCCAGAGCAGGAGACGCTCAGGGCCGTCGTTCTTGTCGTGGTAGCCCAGGATGTCGAGGCGCCGCATCATCTCCCGCGGCGGGTAGTCGGTGGCATGCCCCGTCTGCATGATCACCTGCACTATGGAGTTGAAGGAGCGCAGCCTGCCCACCAACTCCTCGCCCGACATGCCCGGCATACGCGAGTCGACGAGGATGAGGTCCACGGAACGGCTGCCCAGGATCTCCAGCGCGACCATACCAGAGGTCACCGACAGCACCTCGTGACCCTCACGCTCGAGCAGGCGACAGACCACGTCGAGGTAGGAGGGATCGTCGTCGACCACGAGGACGACGCGCCCCTCCGTGACCCTGCCTTCCGAGCCCATCTCGATGCCTCCAGTGATCGACTGCCCTCCCGTTGCGGGGCGCCCACGGTGGGTGCGGGACGGGCCCCGAGCCAGGCCCCATGGTATCATTCAGAAACCACGCAGCAGGTCGTCATCTCCCCGATGGGAATCCCATGCAGAATCCGCACAGTTCCTCCCACGGTATCCGGAAGAGCAGGCTGGTCCGTCTGCTGGCCGCCACGGGCGCGGCAGTGACGATCGCGGGGGTGGCGCTGGCGCTCTTGACGTCGACCTTCTGGCTGCAGCAGGCCACGAACGCCGACGGAAAAGGGAGCGGGAGCCCTGTCGCCGCGGCTGACCCGGGGCCCGCCGCCCAGAACCAGGGCCAATCCGGAGGCGCAGGCTCCGTCGCGCCAGCGCCGCCCTCCTCGCGCACCACCGCGACGACCGTCGCGGCAGCTCCCACCACGACGACCACCGTCGCGCCCTCCCCGCCGACCACGCTCACCGCGCTTCAGAAGGCCGTAGGCGGCGCTCTGTTCATCGTGGTGAAGCCCGTGGTCGAACCGCTCAAGATCTACAAGAGCGCTTCCGCCACGGCCGAAGTAACGCACTCGTTCCCCCTCAAGGACGCGAAGTATGGCTTCCCCGCCGTCTTCTCGGTGCTGAGTCAGACGACCACCCCTGACGGCGCGCTGTGGTACGAGGTGTACGTGCCGAAGCGTCCGAACATGACGAAGGGATGGGTGCGGGCCTCCGACGTCACGGCCACTGTGACCACCCACTATCTTCAGATCCATCTCGATGCGCACCGGCTCGAACTCTACGAGGAGGGTCAACTGGTGCGCACCTACCCGATCGCGGTGGGCAAGAGCAGCGCCCCCACGCCCACCGGTGACTTCTTCATCTCCAACGAGATGCAGACGGGCAACCCGGGGGGAGCCTACGGGCCGTTCGCCATGGGAATCAGCGCGTTCTCAGACGTGCTCACCGACTGGCCCGAGGGCGGTCAGGTAGGCATCCACGGCACGAACAGCCGCTCTTCGATCGGGAACAGCGTGAGCCACGGGTGTATACGCCTCTACAACGAACACATCATCGAGCTCTCCGCTACGGTCGATCCGGGCACCCCGGTCTTCATCCGCAAGTAGGGGCCAGTGCCGATCACCGTCGCCTTCCGCACACTGGGGTGCAGGCTCAACCAATGTGAGACCGCGCAGATGGAAGAGTCGCTCACCGTTCACGGACTCTCGACGATTCCCTGGGAGCAACGGGCCGACGTGCGGGTGCTGAACACCTGCACGGTCACCGGCAGGACCGACCGTGCGTGCCGCTACGAGATCCGGCGTGTGAAGCGGGCCGACCCGGCCTGCCGTCTGATCGTCACCGGGTGCTACGCGCAGGTGGCCCCGGAGCGCATCGCCGAGATCGAGGGAGTGGACCTCGTGTTGGGCAACCTCGATAAAGCGGAGCTGCCCGATCACGTAGACCGACTGCTCTCCCCGGCACCCGACGGTCCCGAAGCGGCACCGGGAAGCGCCGCCGCCCGCGTACCGACACCGGGAAACGCCGCCGCCCTCGAAGCCGCGCCGAAGCGCGCCGCGCTCCAGGTGACCGACTACGACGACGAGACGGCCTTCCGCAGCGACTTCGTCACCCATTTCTCCGGCTACACCCGGGCCTTTCTCAAGGTGCAGAACGGGTGCGACGCGCGCTGCAGCTACTGCGTGATACCCATCGCGCGCGGTCGTTCGCGCAGCATGCCCCTTGCCGACGTCCTGCGCCAGGTGCGCATGTTGGACGATAAGGGGTTCCGCGAGGTGGTGCTCACCGGCATCCACCTCGGCTGTTGGGGCACGGACACGGGCGACGGAACCTTGGCCGACCTGCTCCGTTCGCTGGCCACGGAGACGCCGATGCCGCACTTCCGCCTCAGCTCCACCGAGCCGCTCGAAGTGGACGATCGCGTGCTCGCCGTGATGGGCGAACACGGCGACCGCTTCGCGGAGCACTTCCACCTGCCGCTCCAGAGCGGTTCTGACAGTGTGCTACGTCGCATGAACCGACCGTACGACGCACTCCAGTACGCCGAGCGGGCGAACGCCGTGCGCGCGGCCTTCCCCGATGCGGCCATCGGAGCCGACGTGATCGTGGGCTTCCCGGGCGAGTCGGAGGCGGAGTTCCAGGAGTCGATGCACCTCGTCAAGAGCCTGCCGCTAACCTACCTGCACGTGTTCCCCTACAGCGACCGGCCGGGCACGCGGGCATCGACCGCGCCGGACAAGGTCGCCCCGAGCACGATATCCGAACGGAGCGCGCGTCTGCGCCGGCTGGCCGAGACCAAGGACGCCGCCTTCCAGGCCCGCTTCGCCGGGCGCGAACTACGCGCGCTCCTCCTAAAGCAGATGTCGGCTGACGACATGATAGTGGGCCTCACGGGCAACTACTTGGAGGTGCAGGTGCCGGGCGACGCATCCCTCATGAACCGGTTCGCGCGGGTCGTGCCCTTGGAGCGTAGGTCTGACGGTCGCTGGCTGGGGTCGCTCGTCGACGTGGACTCGCCGTGAGAATCGTGGCCCAACGGGTGATCGAAGCCGCCGTGCACGTGGGAGGCGAAGAGGTCGGTCGTATCGGGAAGGGGCTCCTGCTCTTCGTAGGCGTCGGGCACGACGACGCGCATGTGCACGCTGCGCCCCTCGCCGAGAAGATCGTCAACCTGCGCGTCTTCGAAGACGACGCCGGCAAGACCAACCTCTCGCTGCTCGACGTGGGCGGGGCGGCTCTCGTGGTGAGTCAGTTCACACTCTTCGCCGACACCCGCAAAGGCAGGCGCCCCTCGTTCACCGCCGCCGCAGACCCCGCGGTGGCCGAGCGACTCGTGGAGCTCTTCCGCCGGGAGCTCGAAGAGAGGGGCGTGCCCACCGCTTCCGGGCGTTTCGGGGCCGAGATGCGGGTGAGCCTGGTGAACGACGGTCCCTTCACGCTGCATCTCGACACCGACGCGATGTCCGGCGGACGGCGATGACCCGCAGCGCGCAGCGCATCGAAGCAGAGGGGGCGTGGGCTCCCGGCGTTGGTCTGCCCGACTACCACACGCACAACTCCCGCTGCGGCCACGCCCGAGGCGCCCTGCGCGAGTACGTGGAAACCGCCCTGCAGCGCGGGCTCTCGGGCATCGGTGCGTCCGCCCACCTGCCCCTCGTGCACACGCGCGATCCCATGCTCTCCATGGCGCTCTCGGAACTCGACGCCTACGTGGGTGAGGTCCGGGCCCTGCAAAGCGAGTACCCCGGCTTCATCCTGCTGGGCATCGAGGCCGACTACCGCCCCGACACGTTCGACGACGTGCGCGGGTTGCTGGAATCGTACCGGTTCGACTACGTGATAGGTTCGGTGCACTACCTCGACGGTTGGCCGTTCGACGATCCGCGCCAGCGTCACACGTGGGACGGTCGCGAGATCGAGGACGTCTACCGAAGGTACTTCGAACTCATGGGTGAGGCGGCCGAGACGGGGGCCTTCACGCTCCTCGGGCATCTGGATCTCGTGAAGAAGTGGGGCCACCGGCCGCCCCGGCCCCTCGAGGAGACGGCACACACCCTCGCCGAGAGGATCGCGCGCGCAGAGGTGGTGGTCGAGGTGAACACCGCGGGCCTACGGAAGCCGGTGGCGGAACTGTACCCCGATGTGACTCTGCTCCGCCTCCTCCGTCAGGAAGGAGTGGCGGTGACCTTCGGGTCAGATGCCCACAGCCCCCAAGACGTAGGCCGCGACTTCGACGCCGCGTTGGCCGCGGTGCGCGAAGCCGGATTCGACTCCTACGCCGCGCTCGAGTACCCCTCAACGGGCATCGAGTCCCCGGACCACCACCCCGCCGGAAAGGTGGGCCGCACGCCTCGGGCCGTACCCACCCTGCGCCCGCTGCCAGGCCCCCCACCCAAGATGACGGAGGCGGAAGGGAGCCGGTGATGCACGCCGCGCCTGCCACGAGGGTCGGCCTGATATACAACCCGGCGGCGGGAGGCGGGAAGGCCGCGAACGTTGGCAAGGAAGTGGAGCGGCTTCTGCGGTGGCACGGAGCACAGGTGATCGTTCGCACCACGAGCGCCCCGACGGAAGCCTTCTTCATAGCGGCCGAGCTGGTCGGCCGGGTGGACTCGGTGGTGGCGGTGGGCGGCGACGGCACCGTGAATGAAGTGGTGAACGGTTTGGCCAACCGCGACGTGCCTCTCGGCATCGTGCCGGCCGGCACGGTGAACGTCCTGGCTCTGGAACTCGGGCTGCCCTTCGACGTGGGCAGGGCGTGCGAGGTGATCCTCCGCGGGCACACCACCACACTCGACCTCGGGCGCGTGGACGGGAGACGCTTCACCCTGATGGTGGGAGCCGGCCTCGACGCGCTCACCGTGCGCGAGCTCGACCCGCGGGCCAAGCGCCGCTTTCGCGAGCTGGCGTTCGTCTGGACGGGCCTGCGCAGCTACTTCCGCACCCCACCCGTGGATTTTGGCGTGGTGGTGGACGGACGGCGCCACCGGGCCAGCTACGTCGTTGTGGGCAACTGCCGCTACTACGGCGGCCGCTTCGGCCTGACCAGCCGTGCCGACCCCACCGACGGCGTGCTCGACGTGCTCATGTACGACGATACCGGTTTCGGTCACGCCATGGCGTTCGTCCTGGGCATCCCGTTCGGCCTACACGTGCGGCACCCCGGAGTCACCTACGTGCGCGGCCGTCACGTGATCCTGGAGGCCCCCGATGAGGGCGTCGTGTGGTTCCAGACCGACGGCGAGCTGGCGGGCCGCCTTCCGGCGGTGATCGAGATCGAGAGGCACGCGCTGCGCGTGTTCGCACCCGATCGAGCACGGCATGCGTGGGAGATACCAACTCCGGTATGGGCAAGACCCCGAGAGGACGAAGACGTCGGATGACGGCGCGAGGAAATCGCACCGGAGCGGCATCCCGCCGTGCGGCATTGCACGACGCGGCCCCCGTCTACGTGATCGCCATACTCCTCGTTCTCACCGTGGCGGCCGCGACCACGGGGTGCGCGGAACGCACGGACCCTGGCGCCACGACCACGCTCGCGGGTCCTCCGCCGAAGACGACGTCCCCGGGCGGGGCGACGCCGGCGACGTTCGACGGCACGTCGGGCACCACCTCCGGCGCCCCCGGAGCCACGTCCGCCCCCGGCACCTCCACCACGGCCGGCCCGGGGCGGGTCACCGGCGACCTCGAGGCACTCGGGCGACTCGCGATCGCCCAGTATCAGGCGCAGGACCTCACGGGAGCCGCCCTCACCTACCAAGCCATGTTGGCGCTCGACGACACCGACCCGCTCATCCACAACAACTACGCCAACGTGCTTCGCGACCTCGGCCGTTCCGCGGAGGCGGAGAAGGAGTACGAGCGGGCCCTCGCTCTCGATCCCACGCTCGCCACCACCTATCTCAACCTGGCCGCGCTCCACCTACGCGACCAGAACACGGCGAAAGCCATGTCCGTGCTGAATCGCGGTATCGCCGCGACCGCGGGCGCCGACAGGCTGCGCCTCCAAGAACTGAAGAGCCAGATAGCGGGGTAGACGAGGTGCGCACGCTCTTGGCCTCGTTCCTGGTCGTCGTGGCCGTGCTCGTGGCGGCGAACCTGTTGATGCCCCGTCCGACCCCCGGCCCGAGCGGAGTGCGGGAACTGGGCCGGATCGACGAGATCGCGGGCGCGGCAGGCGGAGACGTGGGTCGGGACGTGGCGGGCGGGGCGCCGGGCGACGACCTAGGCGGGGAGGGGGCGCAGGGCGGCGGCCCCGGGTCGACGATGCCGCGTATCGACCGAGAGCACCCCGAGCCCGAGATGTGGGAGGAGCTCCTCCCCCGGGTCGAGGAAGATGCGAAGGCGCACCCCGAGGACGCCGCCCGACGTCTTCGTCTGGCTCTCGTGCTGTACAACCTCGATCGCTACGAGGAAGCGGAGGGCATCTATCGGGAGATGCTCGCCAAAGAGGAAGACGCCGTCATCCGGAACCGGCTGGGCAACGTGCTGCGCGACAAGGGGGACTACGAGGGAGCCCAAGCCGCGTACCGCGACGCCCTGGCCGCCAACCCGGCGGCGCCCGCGCCCTACATCAACCTGGCCGACCTCCTCTGGAGGTGGCGCCGCACCGACGAGGCCCTCCAGGTGCTGGCCGACGGCATGGAGAAGGTGACGCCCGACCACCTCCCCGCGCTTGAGAGCGCCGCCGGCGCCATCAGCGCAGCGGGCGCGCCCGCTGCGCCTTGCGCCGCTCCCCCCGTCAGCGCGCCGTAGCCAGGAGCGTGCCGAGCGGGTAGGTGAACGAGATGCGCCCGTCGGCGAGTGCGAGGTCGAGCCGCTCCTGGAACCGCGGGCTCAGCGACAAGAACATACGCCGGCACGCCGGCACCCGGGCGTCGTTCGCCTCGCCGGCCCCCGACCCGCCTGCCGCCCCGGGCGATCCCGCCCAGTATGCGAAGTCCTGCGTGAGGTCCGACGTCTCCTCCGCATCGACCCCCAGTCCGGCCGCATCGATGAAGGCATGCAGTTCTTCCAGCGAGTAGAACAGAAGGTGCCGGGGCGAGAGTAGACGCTCGGCCTCCCACACCCGCAGGTCGAGGGCGGGCTCGCCGAAGGCCAGGATCTCCTGCAGCACGAGCCGGCCGGTGGGCCGTAGAACCCTCCGCACCTCGGCCAGAGCGGCCAGAGGGCGAGGCTCGCGGGCGAGACCAAGGCAGAGCAGCACCACGTCGAACTGCCCCGCGTCGAAAGGCAGGTCGTCGAGAGGCGCCGTGCTGAAGAAGACGTTGTCGTGACCCATCGCGGTCGCGAGCCGCCTCCCCTCCTCAGCCAGCTCCGGCTCGGACTGCACCGTCTCCACCGACCCGGCCGCCGCCGCGACCTGTAGCGCCATGCTGCCCGCGCGGCCGCTCAGATCGAGCACGGTCTCGCCCGGTCGCACCGCCGCCAGCGACACGGCGAGTGCCATGGGGTCGCGCTCGGTGGGATCGATCCCGTTCACCGTGACACTCCTCTCGTCAGACTTCCACGCGGCGCACCGTGACCACCACCGGCAAACCGTTGACCTTGAGCTCCTCGCGATGCCCACCGGCCTCCGCCTCGCCCAGGGTCGCGGATCCCGCGAGGCTCACGGCGAGGGTCTCCTTCTTGATCAGTCCACCGGCCTCCGCGAGCACGGCCGCGATCTCGGCCGGACCCTCCACGGTGAGGTGGATGCGGTCCTCGATGCGCAGGCCCGCGGCCTTGCGGGTGTTCTGGATGTGGTGAACGAGTTCGCGGGCGAGACCCTCCTGACGCAGCGCGGGCGTCAGTTCGGTCGAGAGTGCCACCACCAGATCGGCCTCCCGTTCGATGGCGAACCCCTCCCGCTCCTCGGTCTCCACTAGAAGATCATCGGCGTTCAGTTCGTGAAGTTCACCCAAGGCCAGCACCGGCACGGACTCGCCGGCCTTGAGCAACCGGTCGACCTCGGCGCCGTCGAGAGCCCCCACGACCGCCGCCACCTCGGGCATCGCTTTGCCGAACCTCGGGCCGAGCGTGCGGTAGTTCGGCTTCACCAGGTAACTCACCAGCTCGCCGGCGGTGGCCACGGTCTCGAGCACCTTGACGTTGAGCTCCTCGCACACCACGTCGGTGAGGGTGAGGAGGGCGGCCGCCTGCTTCTCATCGACCGCCACGATGGCCGTAGCCAGCGGTTGGCGGGTCTTCAGCTGTGACGCGTTGCGCGCCGCGCGACCCATGTTCACCACGCGACGGGCGATGCCCATGCGGAAGGAGAGAACCTCGTCGATGAGGGCCGCGTCGGCCTCGGGCCAGTCACAGAGATGCACCGACTCGGGCGCGTCGGCGTACCGTTCCGCCATCAAATTGCGGTAGAGCTCCTCCGCCAGGAAGGGCATGAAGGGCGCAAGGAGTTTGGAGAGCATCTCCAGGCACTCGTAGAGTGTGAGGTAGGCGGCGACCTTGTCGGCGTCTTCCTCGCTCTTCCAGAAGCGGCGGCGCGAGCGGCGCACGTACCAATTGGAGAGCTCGTCGACGAACTCGCTGATGGCGCGGCCCGTGGTGAAGGCGTCGTAGTTCTCGAGGCCGTGGGTGACCTTGGCCACGAGTTGGTGCAGCTCGGAGAGGATCCACCGGTCGAGCAAGGTGCGCTCGGAAGCGGGAACGTCGTGGGTGCGCGGGTCGAAGCCATCGATGTTGGCGTACAGGGTGAAGAAGGAGTAGGTGTTCCAAAGGGTGAGGGTGAACTTCCGCAGCACTTCGTCGATGTGGTCGGGGCTGAAGCGGCGCGCGTACCAGGGTGAGCTCACGGTGAAGAGATACCAGCGGAGCGCATCGGCGCCCTGCTCGTTGAGTACCGTCCAGGGATCGACCACGTTGCCCAGGCGCTTCGACATCTTGCGGCCTTCGCCGTCGAGGATATGCCCCAGGCACACGACGTTCTTGTAGCTCGAATGCCCGTAGAGTAGGGCGCTGATGGCGATGAGGCTGTAGAACCAACCCCTGGTCTGGTCGATGGCCTCGCAGATGAAGTCGGCCGGGAAGCGGTCGTTCCAGTGTTCTTGGTTCTCGAAGGGGTAGTGCCATTGGGCGATGGGCATCGACCCGGAGTCGAACCACGCGTCGATCACCTCGGGCACCCGCCGGGCTTCCGCGCCGCACTCCCGGCAGGGGAACGTGACGTCGTCCACGTAGGGACGGTGCAGCTCGAGAGCGGAGAGGTCGCGACCCGCCAGCTCTCCGAGCTCTGCCCGGGAAGCCACGGCGTGGTCGTGCCCCTCGGAGCACCGCCAGACGGGCAGGGGAGTACCCCAGTAGCGCTCGCGGGAGAGCGACCAGTCGATGTTGTTCTCGAGCCAGTCGCCGAAGCGACCGTGCTTGATGTGCTCCGGATACCAGTTCACGCCTTCGTTCGCGGCCAGCAGCGCGTCCTTGCGCTTGGTGGTGCGCACGTACCACGAGGCCTTGGCGTAGTAGATCAGGGCCGTGTCGCAGCGCCAACAGTGCGGGTAGTTGTGGTTGTAGGGGCGGCTCGAGAAGAGCAGGCCCACGTCGTTCAGATCGCGCATGATGGCCTTGTCGGCGTCTTTCACGAACATGCCGGCGTACGGAGGAACCTCTTCGGTGAACCTCACCTCTTCGTCCACCGGCATGACCACCGGTAGATCGTTGGCACGCCCCACCAGCATGTCGTCTGCGCCGAAGGCGGGCGCTATGTGAACGATGCCCGAGCCTTCGTCGGTGCTCACGAAGTCACCGGTGACCACACGCCACGCGGGTTTGTCCGGCGTGACGAACTCGAACGGCGGACGGTAGCGCCGCCCGGTGAGGGCCGATCCCGGGAAGGTCTCCTCCACCACCGCCTCCGGACCGAGTACGGTCTCCACCAGGTCGGCGCCGAGGATCAGGCGCTCGTCGCCCAGGCGGGCCCGAGCGTAGACCACCTTCTCACCCACGGCCGCCGCGACGTTCGAGATCAACGTCCACGGAGTGGTGGTCCAGACGAGGAGGCTCGTGCAGTCCTCCGGACGGCCTTCTGCGTCGAGGAGGGGGAAGCGCACGAAGATGGAGGGGTCTGTGACCTCCTTGTAGCCCATGGCCAACTCGTGCGACGAAAGCGCCGTGCCGCAGCGCGGGCAGTAGGGCACCACCTTGTGGTCCTGCTCGAGCAATCCCTGCTTCCACATCTCGGCGAGGATCCACCAGACCGACTCGATGTAGTCGTCGCTCATGGTCCAGTAGGCCTCGTCGAGATCCATCCAGAAGCCGATGCGCTCGGTCATCTTCTTCCAGTCGTCGACGTTCTCGGCGACCGACGCCCTGCACAGCCGGTTGAACTCGGCGATGCCGAACGTCTCGATCTCGTCCTTCTTGGTGATGCCGAGGCGCTTCTCGATCTCGAGTTCCACCGGGAGGCCGTGGCAGTCCCAGCCGGCCTTGCGGGGCACGAAGTGCCCGCGCATCGTGCGGAACCGGGGGTAGATGTCTTTGAAGATGCGGGCCAGCACGTGGTGGGCGCCGGGCTTGCCGTTGGCAGTGGGCGGGCCCTCGTAGAACACCCACTCGGGGCCGCCGCGCCGCAACTCGACGCTCTTCTCGAAGATGCGGTTCGCCCGCCACCATTCGAGGATTCCCTCCTCGAGGGCGGGGAAGCTCCGGCCGGTGTCCACGGGACGAAACACGTGCGCCTCGTCGTGGCGGCACAGCCCGCCACCGCAGGCGTCACCATGCGCGTGAACACTCCCGCCGGCCGCCACGTTCCCGCCGGCCGTGACACTCCTACTACCTGCCGCACTCCCGCCGGCCACGTCGTTCCCGCCGACCGCGGACTTCTCTTCGCTCATGCCATACCTCCGCGGGGAAGCCTCTCCCCCGCATCCGACGGTTGCACACACATCCGCCGTTCGTACGCCGCCCAAGAAGCACGAAACCCCGTCCCAGCGGGATTCCGCTGTAGGGACGGGGTCTTCTCCCGCGGTACCACCCTACTTGGCCGCCCGAAGGCGACCCACTCACCGGATGCCTCATCGAACGCCGCCTTCCCGCTCCAGCATTCGGCCACGCCTCGACACCCTCCTCCTGTAACGGGAAGGGCCCGGCCAGGTCTACTGAGCCCCTCTGGCGTCCACCCCAGTGCTACAGTAAGCTACGGGGCGGGCGGGCGGCCGTGCGCATGCGCCCGGTTCGGCGGCCGTTCGGCTGGCGGCTCGGGGATGATGTTCACCGTCCGTTCCGGCCGGGCTCACACCGTCCCCGGCTCGCTTGGCGGATGAGAGACGACTACGCGTTCCCGTCACAGCCTTTGAACGGGGTAGTCTAGTGCGCAGGCGGCGCGACTTCAAGTAACGCGCACATGTGGGCGGCGGTGGGCAGGCGACCACGGACAGGAGATGAGACGTGAGGCGCACGTGGATGGTGGCGATCGGGCTCGTGGCCGTCTTGGTGGTGGCGATCGGTGGTTGGTGGCTGACGCGGGACGGCGCGGACCGAACGAGCACCACCTCCACCGTCTCGACCGGACCCGACGTGACCTCCCCCTACGACCTCATCGAGGCCGACGCCGCGGTGGACCTCGGCACGCTCACCGAGGCCAAGTTCGCCAGCCTGCTCCTCGACACCAGCGAGGGGTTGACCTCGTACATGATCGCCGCAGGGCAACCCTCGTTCGTCGCCTTGGCCGACGCGGTCGCCGCGTCGGAGAGAGTGGACGGCCCAGCGCCCGCGGCCGGCTCGACTCTGACGTTCGTCATGGCAGACCGGGTCACGGTGACCTTCGACCTCGACATCGCAGCCGGAGTCGTGGGCCGGGAAGGTGCGGCATGGCGACCGGCAGGCGACCTGGCCGCGTTGGTGGACGACGTCACGGCCAGGGCCGAAGAGTCCCCCGAGTAGAGCCCTCAGGATTCGAGTTACCTTGATCTATCTGGATAACGCAGCCACGTCGTGTCCCAAGCCGCCCGAGGTGATCGCGGCCGTCGAGCGGACGCTCCGCGAGGTGTGCGCCAACCCGGGTCGAGGCGCGTACGATGAGGCGCTCGAGGCGGGCCGCATACTCCTCCGAGCCCGGCGCAGCCTGTGCCGACTCTGTAACATCAGCGACGACTCTCGAGTGGTGTTCACGCTCAACGCCACCCACGGTCTGAATCTCGCACTCAAGGGGCTGCTCCGCGAGGGCGATCACGTGGTTACCTCTTCGATCGAACACAACGCTGTGGTGCGGCCACTCGCCACGTTGAGCCGGCGGGGGATCACCGTGACGCGGGCCCCCTGCGACGCAGACGGGGTCACCGACCCCGACGACATCCTGGCCTCGCTCACGCCCGCCACCCGTCTCGTAGCTCTCACCACCGCCTCCAACGTGCTCGGCACGCTGCTCCCGGTGGCGGAACTGGGGCCGTCACTGCGCGAGCGAGGCGTCCTGCTGCTCGTGGATGCCGCACAGACAGCCGGATCGCTGCCTCTCGACGTGGATGCGATGTGCATCGACCTTCTCGCGCTGCCCGGCCACAAGGGTCTCCTCGGCCCCCAGGGAGTCGGAGCACTCTACATCGGACCCGATATCCGTCTGGAGACCCTCGTGGAGGGGGGCGCTGGGCACGATTCGGCTTCCGACGGCCCACCGGAGACCCTGCCCGAACGGTATGAAGCGGGCACGCCTAACACCCCGGGCATCGCCGGACTCGGCGCCGGGGTGGACGTGGTGCTCGCACGGGGAGTCGAGGTCGTGGGTATGGAGGAGGCACGCCTCGCCGACCGACTCAGAGCCGCTCTACGCGACACCGAGGGCATAGCCGTGTACGGCCCGGGTGCGGGCGTGCCGGCGGCTCCGGTGGTGTCCATCGCCTTCGCCGGACTCGCGTCGGCCGAAGCGGCCTTCGTCCTCGACCGAGCGTTCGGCATAGCGGTGCGGGCGGGCCTGCACTGCGCACCAGACGCCCACCGCGTCGCCGGCACGGAAGGTGAAGGACTGGTTCGCTTCAGCGTGGGGCACAAGACAGTGGACGCCGATATCGACACGGCCATTGCGGCCTGCCGCGAGGTGGCCGCCAAGGCGACCGCCCGCTCCTGACGATCACCCCGCGGTGGCCAAAGCGACCGCCCGCTCCTGACTCCAGGACCCGCGCGGCGGCCCACCAGGAGGATGATGTGGAACGCATGACCACGGGTGCCGCTCCCCTGGACGAGGCCTCGCCCCGACCCAGTGATCTTGCGGCGCGTGAGATCGAGGATGCCGGGCGGCTCGGCGCCGCCCTCGTGGACAACGTGGGCACGGTGATCCGCGGGAAACGCGACGTGGCCCGCGCCTGCGTCATGGCGCTCCTCGCGGGCGGGCACGTGATACTCGAGGACTTCCCGGGTGTGGGCAAGACCATGCTGGCCAAGGTCCTCGCCCAGTCGGTGGACTGCCGTTTCTCCCGCATCCAGTTCACCCCCGACCTGCTCCCCAGCGACGTCACCGGCGTCAACATCTTCAACCAGAAGACAGGGGAGTTCGAGTTCCGCCCCGGACCCATCTTCGCCAACGTGGTGCTGGCAGACGAGATCAACCGCGCCTCCCCGAAGACGCAGTCGGCGCTCCTCGAGTGTATGCAGGAGCGTCAGGCCACCATAGACTCCGTCACGCATCCGATCGCGCCCCCGTTCATGGTGATCGCGACGCAGAACCCCATCGAATACGAGGGCACCTTCCCGCTCCCGGAAGCGCAGCTCGACCGCTTCATGATCCGCCTCTCGGTGGGGTACCCGTCACCCAGCGAGGAGGCCGCGATGCTCCTCGACCAGACCTCCCGCGACCCCCTCGCCGAGTTGCGCCCCGTCATCGACGCCGCCCGCCTCCTCCGCCTCGTCGAGGTCACCCGCCGCGTGCACTCCACCCGGGCGATCAGGGACTACGTGGTGGCACTCCTCGGGGCCACCCGCACCGACTCCGACCTCTACCTGGGAGCGAGCCCGCGGGCCGGGATAGGCCTGCTGCGCGCAGCCCAGGCCTCGGCCCTCCTCGACGGCAGGGACTACGTCACGCCTCAGGACGTGAAGAGCCTGGCCACGCAGGTACTCTCGCACCGGATCATCCTCTCGCCCGACGGTCGTGCCCACGGCCGCTCCACGGTGAGTGTGATCAGGCGGCTCTTGGAAAGCGTCCCGGTACCCACCGGATAGGGGGAAGAGCATGACCGGCCGCGGCTTCGGGCTGGCCCTATTCGCCCTTGCGACTTACCTGGCCGGACGGCTGCTCGGGACGGAGGAGCTGTACCTGATGGCGCTCGCCCTCGTCGCGATGACCGTGATAACCCAGGTGCTGGCGACGCTCGCGCGGGGCACGCTCACGGTGGAGCGTTCGCTCGATCCTACCGTCCCCGTCGCGGGCGAGCCGGTGGAGATACACCTTCAGGTCACCAACCGGGGCATGCTGCCCGTCATGCCGTCCGAGCTCACGATGGGCCTGGCTGGAGCGGCCGATGCCGAGCTGAGTTCGCAGCTCGGTGCGATCGGACCCAGACGCACCTTGCACTACCGTACCCTCGTCCCGGGATTGCGGCGCGGCGTGTACGCGCTGCCGGCTCCCAGTATCCGCACCGAAGACCCCCTGGGGATCGCACGCCGGGAACGGAGTCGCGGCCGCGAGACAGCCGTGACCGTGCTGCCGGCCCACGTCGCCCTGACATCGTGCGTGTTCTTCGGCGGGAAGTACCGCGGCCAGGACCCGCGCACGCGGGCCACCTCCGCTCACAGCAGCTACGACCTCCGGGGTGTGCGGCCCCACCAGCCCGGCGAACCGCTCAGCCGGATCGACTGGAAGAGCACCGCCAAGACGGGAGTCCTTATGCTGCGCGAGACCGAGGAACACACGCGTTCCGCGGTCGTCCTGTTGCTCGACGGGACGGAAGCCGCCGTGGCGGGCCCGCCCGGCGACGACACCTTCGAGCTCGCGGTGTCGGCTCTGGCCAGCGTCGGTATCTACGCACTGCGCGCGGGCCTTTCGCTGAAGCTCATCGTGCACGCCGATCACCCCAGGGAGGTGTTCGCCGATTCCGGGGAGCGCGGGGAGCGCGTGCTGCTCACCAGCCTGGCGAAAGCGGAGCCCGACGCCCTACGCCCGTTGGCCATGACGATCCAAGCGTTCGGATCCTCGGTGGCTGCCGCGATCTCGCTCGTGCTGGCCACCTCCAACATCGACCGCGCACTACTGGCGGATCTCTCGTCGCTGCGCGAACGGGGCACCCCGTGCTACGTGGTGCACGTCGATTCGGGCGCGTATCGAGGGGAGCACGACCTGATCGCGCAGGAGAAACGATCGATCCTGCATGAGCTCTCCCTCAGAGGCATCCCCTCGGTGACCCTCCACTCCGCCGACGACCTCGAGCCTGCGCTCTCTCTGTCGCCGGAGAGCGACCAGCGCTGGGGAGGCGTGCGACGGTGAGTGTCGCGGGAAAAGCCGCCCACCTCCTGGTGTTCACCGCCCTGGCCGCAATCATCGTGCTCACAGTGGACCGCGTGGTCCAGCCGCCCATGACGCGCACCCTGCTCATCGCGCTGGCGCTCGCGCTGCTGGCCACCCTCCCGGGCTACCTGCACGACTACCTGCTCCCGCTGTCGCTCCTGCTCATCCCCGGCACCCTGTATGTGCTCATGCGCATCGTGCTCCCGCTCCCGCCGGCCATCGAGGAGTTCGGGGAGCAGTCGGCCTTCTACTTCGCCGAGCTCCAGAGCGGACTACAGGCGTATAGTGTGGACATCTTCCCTCTGTCGCTCGAGGCGGTCTCGGGGCTGTCCCTCCTGGTCGCCCTGTGGGTGTACCTCCTGGCGGTCGCCGCGGGGGTGATAGTCCTCGGCGGGCGACGCCCCCTCCTGGGCGCGGCGGTACTTTTCGTCTTGGTGGGATTCACGGCGACGGTCGCCGCCGACCCGCTCACGCGGGGCGTGGGGCTTGCGACGATCCTCCTAGCACTTCTCCTGGCCACGACCCCTTGGTCGCGACCGGTACGATCGGTCGGTCGTAGTCTGGGCGCGGTCGGCATCGGCACGGTGTCGGTGCTGCTCGCCTCGGCGTTCCTTGCGCTCTTTCCCGGCGTCGCCCGCCCCGGCTGGACCGACTGGCGGGGTTTCGACCCGTTCGGTCCGGGTGGCGGGGCCGAGCTCGTGTTCAGCTGGAAGCAGGACTATCCCCGGCTGCTCGATCCCGTCAACCGAGAACCTCTGATGCGCGTCACTTCGCCCCTGCCCTCGTACTGGCGGGCCACGACACTCGAGTTCTTCAGTGGCGACGCCTGGCTCAGCGACGGTGCGTTCCGCAACACCCTGCCCCCGGGACCCGGGCCCCGGGCCGTCGCCCCCACTGAGCCGGAGACGATCGGTTCTCCGGTCGAGCAGGAGTTTACGGTCACCGGCGCCGTCACAAACTACCTCTTCACCGGAGGCCGCCCGTCGGCCGTCACTCTCGCCGCCGACGTGCCCCTCTACAGCTCCTCGTCGGGCGCCGTGCGTGCCGCGACCATGCTGGCGCCTCCGCTGAACTACACGGTGACGGCGGTGATCCCCCGGGTGCAGCCCGATCGGCTCATGGGGACGTCGGTGGACTACCCCGCCGAACTGAGCGAGGTCTACCTGCAACTTCCCTTCCCCGACGCCGCCACGGCCCGACGTCTGGCGGAGGCAGCCGACGGCGAGGCGTTCCAGCCCGGCGACTCGGCGCGCGCCGCCGAGTTCATGGACGTGTACGCGCTCAACGAGCGGATCGTGGGCGATGCGACCGATCCCTACGACATCACCCTGCGCATCGAGAGTCACCTGCGCAACGGCTACACCTACACGCTCGAGGTGCCGCCGTCGGACTTCATCTCGCCGCTCTCCGCGTTCCTCTTCGACACCCGGGCGGGGTACTGCCAGCACTTCGCGGGATCGATGGCCCTCCTCCTACGCCTCAACGGCGTCCCGGCACGGGTGGCCGTGGGATTCGTCACGGGTGAGCAGGTGAGCACGTGGACCTACCAAGTGAGCACGAACGAGGCCCACGCCTGGGTGGAGGCATATTTCACCGACGTGGGCTGGCTGCCCTTCGACCCGACTCCAGGACGCGCGCTACCCCTGGCTGGTGCGTCGTCCACCACGCCCGGGTTCGTCAACCCTTTCACGCGCGTGACAGACCCGTCCGCGAACACCCCCACTACCCTGCCCCCCGACGCAGCCGACCGTCTGCCCGAGGATGGGGGCAGCGCGTCCACCGCAGGCGACGAAGGCGGCGTCACCGGCCGCTCGGCCGCCCTCAGCCCGCTCGTGCTGCTGTTCGTGCTTGTGGCCTGGCCGCTTACCTATCAACGGGTCAGGGGACGAGGCGCACGCGTCGGCACACCTGACGATCGACTGCGCGCTTCGATGAGACTCCTCAGGGGCGACCTCGCGGTCGCCGGTGTGGACGTACGGCCATCGTCGACGCTCGAGCAACTCGCCGACTCGACGCGCGACCGGCTCGGCATCGACCTGGACCTCGTGGCTTCCCGTGTCCAGGAGGTGACCTTCGGGGGTCGTTCCGCCACCCTGAACGACGTGCGTCTGACCGAGCGGCAGCGCGCCAGAACGAGGAGCGCGACCCGCCGCACGCGCCGCGTGCGATACGTGGCTTCGTGGTACGGTTTGACCCCGATGCTCGACGCGTGGCGGAAGGTCGCGCGCGGCGGCGCGGCGCGGGCGCCCGAGCGCCGAGGAACGGCTTGGAGGTTGGAACCGTGACGGACACCGTTCAGAACCGCGGCACACGCAAGGCCACCTTGACCACGGAAGTGGTCGCCCCCCGTTGCGCGGCCATGGCCGTGGGGTCGGTGCCCCACACCGACCCGGCGGTGGCCGTGGACCTGGTCATGCGCCACACGCCCGATATCCCCGCTTGGCCCCAACTCCCCCGGCGGAGCTTCCACGAGAACATGTACGTGCAGTTCACCGAGGGGTTCCCCGGACTGTGTCTCGACGAGGTACGAGAGAGGGTCTACGTGCTCGACGAGCCCCCGCCCGACCAAGTGGTGGCGTTCGTCGAAGCCCTGGATTCCGACGACCCCGCCCGCTTCGCCATCTCGCCCGGCTACGCCGCGGCCCTGCCCGTGCTCGGTGACGCGCTCGCCGCCGCCGCACCGCCGTTCGTGAAGGGTCAGGTCACGGGGCCGATCTCGCTGGGTCTCAGCCTCCCGAGGGAGGACCGCCGCGCCCTGCTCTACGACGACACCCTTCGCGACATCGCCGTGAACCTCCTGGTGATGAAGGCCCGCTGGCAGGCCGACATGTTGTGCTCCTGGGTGCCCGCCGCCACCGCTCTGATCATGGTGGACGAACCGAGTCTTACCCAGATGGGCTCGGCCTTCGTCTCGATCCCGGAGACGATCGCCTTCCCGGCGCTCGAGCAATGCTTGGCGGCGCTCGACTGCCTCACGGGACTCCACGTGTGCGGCGCCACCGACTGGAGCTCTCTCATCGAACTCCCCGTGGACGTGCTCAATTTCGACGCCGCCGATCACCTGGACGCGTTCCTCGCCCACCGGGAGTCGGTCGGCGCCTTCCTGGCGGCGGGAGGGCTCCTGGCCTGGGGCGTGGTGCCCAACGACGAACGCGCCATGAGACTCGGCGCCGAGGAGACTGGGGCCACCGTGCTGGCCGGAGCGGAGCACCTCGCTGCCGGAGGCCTCGTCGACGTGGATCAGATACTGCGCGCCTCGTTCGTATGCCCCGCCTGTGGCACGGGCACGCTGAGCGAGCCGCTGGCCGAACGGTGCTTCACGCTCGCGGCGGAGACCAGCGCCTGGCTGCGCGCCCGCATGTGACCCGCGCCCGCATGTGACTCGAGCCCGGATCTCACCCGAGCCCGGGGACGACGCGGCGGCGGACGCGACTCCGAGCCGGCCGCGCTCCACTCCCGTCAATACCCCGCTTGGCCCCCCTCTTCCACAGCATCCTCGGTCGCGATCCGTCCCCTGAAGACCCGGTACACCAGCGCGGTGTAGGCCAGCACCACCGGCACGCCTATCAGGGCAATCACCAACATCACGGTGAGGGTGAGCTCAGAGGAGCTCTCCGAGTACGCGCTGAGGCCGGCACCACCGTCGAAGCCCGGGACCAGATAGGGGAAGCTACCGACCGCCCACAGGCCCACGAGCCCGACGATGCCAAGGGCCGAGCCGAGGAACGCGCCTCCGTCCCTGCCGCGGAGCATGGCCGTGCGGGCGACCACAAGACCGGCCATCAGCATCGCAAGAGCCACCCACCCGAGGGGCTCCGTCAGGTTGGAGTGGATGCGATCTGGAGCCACGATCCCCGTGGCCACGGTCACTACCACCAGCAGCGCCGAGAACAGCCAGTGGGCCGCCGAGCGCACGCGGGCCGCCCTGTCTCGAAGGGCGCCGTCGCTCTTGAACGTGATCCAGGCTGCTCCGTGGGCTACGAACATCACCAGCCCGAAGACGCCTACGAGCAGCGCGAAGGGGTTGAGCAGCGTGAAGAAGGTGTCTGCGAACTCGCCGTCTTCGGAGAGAGGCAGCCCGCGCACCAGGTTCCCGGCCGCGACGCCGAGCAGCAGTGCCGGCAGTGCGCTTCCCCCGGCAAAGGCAGCATCCCAGACCCGTGTTCAGGCAGGGTCATGTGACCGGAACTCCAGGGAGACGGCGCGGAAGATGAGACACATGAGCACCAGGATGAGCGCAAGGTAGAAGCCGCTGAAGACGGTGGCGTACACCGGGGGAAAGGCCGCAAAGAGAGCGCCTCCGGCGGTGAGGAGCCAGACCTCGTTGCCGTCCCACACCGGGCCGATCGAGCGGCGCAGAACGCGACGCTCGGCTTCGTCGCGAGGCAGAAAGGGGTAGAGGGCGCCCACGCCCAGATCGAAGCCGTCGAGGACGGCGTAGCCGGCGATGAGCACTCCGATCAGCGCGTACCAGATCAGCTGTAGGTCCATCAGGCTCCTCCCTCATCCGGTCCGCGGCGTATGAGTCCGATGACGATACGCAGCCACGCCACGAAGAGCAGCGCGTACACCGCCCCGAAGAGGGTCGGGGAAATCGCCACCTGTCCCGCCGGCACCACTGCCGACACGGCATCCACCGTGCGGAACCGTGAAAGCGAACTGGATACGCGAAAGGAGCACTGCGTCCATGGAATGAGGACCTCCGAGCGGGGGACGCGCAACGTGGGGGGCGTACCCCGGGCACCCGTAGGGCGAAACAAAGCCCTTGAGCCTGCCGGTCTCCTCTTACTCGAAGCAGCGCTCGGTTCCTCGAAGTCAGACGCAGTCGCTTCGTGACGCGCCGCCGTCTCCTCCGGTCTCAAGGGAGAGGACTTGACGAAGCGGATTGCGACTTGTACAATGCTGACTAAGCTGATCGTCTTACTCATGTTTAGCCATCGGAGACCATGAGACACCCCGGTCCCAACAGCAGAGAGAACGAGCAGTGGCTCAAGGAGATCGCCCTCCTTGTCCAGTCGATGTGCCACGGGTGTCTTGAGATCATCATCCAGGATCGCCGGATCATCCAGATCAACAAGACCGAGAAGATCCGGTTGGACAAGAAGAGAGGGCCGTAAGTCTCGAAGACGGCAGGCAGGCTGACCGGAAAACCGGAGGCCCCGACCGAAAGGTCGGGGCCTCCGTGCTTTTCGGGCTAGGTCCACCGGCGGACAACCCGCCATACGGGGAGCACGGGTCGAAGGGGAGGTACGTGTCTGATTCCACACAGAGTATTGGTGTTCGAACGACAACCGGCGTCGGAAGACGCTCTCAACTAGTGGAGATCATCATGCCTTTGAACGCAACCATAGAAGACGTCCGCAGCCTCGTCGAGAACCTGAACTTCAGGCAGAAAGTCGATCGCTCCCTGGGCCTGATCCGGGAAGCCTGGGAGGAGTATGGCGATCGCCTGACGGTGGCCAACAGCTTGGGCAAGGACTCAGTGGCCGTGTGGCACCTCGCAAAGCAGGTGGCCCCTGAGATCGGCGGCTTCGTCGTAACGACCCGGTTCAAGCCGGCCGAGACGGTGCGGTTCATGCACGAGACGGTGGCCGTCTACCCCGAGCTCGCCGTGTACTCCAGCGACGAGGCCATCCCCCACCGCCTCTACGAGACCGATCCCGATGCCTGCTGCGACATCCTCAAGGTGGAGCCCACCCGCCGAGCCATCAACGAGCTGGGAGTGGAGTGCTGGGTCACGGGTCTGCGCTGCACCGAAGGCCGCACCCGCACCGACTTCCAGGAGATCGAGGAGCGCGACCGCGGCCTCATCAAGCTCAACCCCATCCTCATCTGGTACGAGCGTGAGGTGTGGCAGTACCTGGCTCTGTACAGCGTGCCGGTGAATCCCCTCTACACCGAAGGTTACCGTTCCCTGGGGTGCTCACCCTGCACGCGCATCAGCCAGGGCGCCGACGAGCGGGCGGGACGCTGGGCCGGCACCAGCAAGTGCGGGGGCGAGTGCGGTATCCATACCCGGCCGCTGAAGGGCTGAGGCACGCCATGGGCGAAGCCACGACACTCGAGTCGGCGGCGCCCTCAGGAACCACGCCGAACGCGGGCGCGCGCACTGCTGTGGCCGGCGGTGCGCACGCGGCCGGTGTGGCCGGTGTGGCCGGTGTGGCCGGCGGGTCGCTACGGTCGGATCCGGCGTTGCGTCGGTTCTCCGACATCCGCGAGCTCATCGGCAACCCCGAGTACCCCACCCCGTTGGTTCGCCTGCAACGGGTGGCGCCGACTAATACCGAGCTCTATCTGAAGCTGGAGGGGTTCAACCCGTTCGGCTCCATCAAGGACCGGACGGCGCTCTACCTGCTGCGGGGGATGACAGAGCGGGGCGAGCTCGACGGCAGGGAACTCGTCGAGCCGACCTCGGGTAACACGGGCATCGCGCTCGCGGGTCTGGCCGCTCTGCTGGGCGTCAAGATAACGGTAACCATTCCCGATGCGGTCCCCGAGGAGACGCTGCTGCTGCTCCGCATGCTCGGTGCCGAAGTGTGGCCCACTCCGGACGACCTCTGCCCGGTGGATCATCCCAAGGACGGCGCCATCGCCCTCGCGCACTCGCTCGTGCGGAGCGCGGGCGGCGGGCGGTTTGCCATGCCCAACCAGTATGAGAACCCCGACAACGTCCGCGCCCACTACGAGACCACCGGCCCCGAGATCTGGCGCCAGACCGAGGGCCGAGTCGCCCGGCTCTTCGCCGGGTACGGCACGTGTGGCACCATAGTGGGCGCCGGCCGCTACCTCAAAGAGCGCAATCCCGGCGTGCGCGTCGTGGCCATCGAACCCGAGCGCGGCCACCGTCTGCCGGGACTCAAGAACCTGACCGAGTCCAGGCCGCCTGGTATCCTCGACCCGAGCTTCATCGACGAGGTCGTGACCGTGGACGACCAATCCGCCTACGCGATGACGAAGCGCCTCTTCCGGGAGGAGGGGCTGATCGTGGGCCCCTCTACCGGAGCCATCGTGCACGCGGCCACGCAACCGGCGGAAACGACCCACCCGGGCGGGATCGCCGTGGCGATCTCCCCCGATGGAGGATTCAAGTACGGCTCCTTTTTCGGGGACATTCTTGGAGACGAAGGCACGCCCGACGTGTAGGAAGGATCGACGCACCCTCATGAAAGCAGTGCTCAACCTACCGGAGAGCCTCGGCGACGACCTGGCGCGCCTGGCCGAAGCCGTCGCGCAGGTCAACGCCGGGCAGCTCTCGCCCGCTGCGTTCCGCTCCCTGCGCGTTCCGCAGGGAGTCTACGAGGAGCGTCGCGACGGCAGCTTCATGCTGCGCGTGCGACTCGCCGCCGGATGCCTGCTCCCCGAGCAGATGCGGGCGCTCGCCCAGGTCGCCCGCACGTACGGGAGCGAGACCCTGCACGTTACCACCCGCCAGGACATCCAGGTGCACAGCGTGCCCCTGGAGGGCATCCACCCCGCACTGGTGGCGCTTGCCGCGGTAGACCTATCGACCAAGGGCGGCGGCGGCAATACGGTGCGGAATGTGGGTGCCTGCGCGGAGGCCGGAGTCTGCCCTCGAGAGGCCTTCGATGTGCGGCCGTGGGTGGTGGCGCTCACCGAGCGGCTGCTCGCTGATCCGCTGAGCCTACAGCTACCGCGCAAGTACAAGATCGCCTTCTCGGGCTGCTCCCAGGACTGCGCCGCTGCGACCGTGCACGACTTGGGGTTCGTCGCCCGCGAGCGCGATGGGCGGCCCGGCTTCGCCGTCTACGTCGGTGGCGGGATGGGCTCCAAGAGCCGCGTGTCCGACCTGTTGGAGGAGTTCGTGCCCGCGGAGGACGTGGCCCTGGTCGCCGAGGCGGTGAAGCGGGTGTTCGACCGGCGCGGGAATCGGCGGAACCGGCACCGGGCCCGGCTGCGCTTCCTGGTGGAGCAACTCGGGCTTGAGGAGTTCAGGCGTCTATGCCTCGACGAGATCGAGCGCCTTCGTGCAGCGGGCTTTCCGCCGCTCTCCGTCCGGCACCTGCCCGGAGCCGCCCGCGCCCTCAGCACAGAAGCCGAGGACGGCGCCGCGGCCCCCTCCTCAGACCAGCCGGCCTTTGAGCTCTGGCGGAGGCACAACACCAGCGCCCAGCGCCAAGCCGGGTATGTGGTCGTCCACGTCCCACTGGCGCTCGGCGACATCTCGGCCGGGGCCCTGGCGGGTCTGGCCGACATCGCGGAGGAGTACACCGACGGCTTGGCCCGCGCCACACAGTGGCAGAACCTCTCGCTCCACTGGGTCCGGGAGACGGACCTCCCCCAGGTTCGGGCGGAACTCGATGCGCTCGGGCGGGCCGAACCCCTGCCGCCCGCCCTGCGCCATACCGTGTCGTGCACCGGCGCGGCCACGTGCCGCCTGGGCATGTGCCTTTCCCGCGGCCTGACGAAAGCCTTCGTCGCCCGGGTCGACCGCTCCGGGCTGGACCTGGCCGCCCTGGGCGACTTGGACATCCACGTGAGCGGCTGCCCCAACTCCTGCGGCCGTCACCCCATAGGCCAGATCGGACTGCACGGCGGCGCGCGGCGCATCGAAGGCAGGCTCGTGCCCTACTACACCGTCCAGCTCGGCGGATGGGTGCGGGAAGGCGAGACCCGGCTGGCCGAGGGCAGCGAAGCGGTCCCCGCCCGATCCCTGCCGGCTTTCCTCACAGACTTCCTTACCGCCTACCGAGATTCGGGCAAAGCGCCCGACTTCGCCGGCTTCCTCGCCGGCGGCGGCGGCACTCTGGCCGCTGAACTGGTCCGCCGGCACGGTGCCGTACCCCGGTTCGAGGAAGACCCGAGCTTCTACTACGATTGGGGCGCCGATACCCCCTTCTCCCTGGCCGGACGCGGCCCGGGGGAGTGCGGAGCCGGGGTCTTCGACCTCATCGAACTGGATCTCGCCGCGGCCCGCGAGGCCGAGTCCGAAGGCCGGCACGTCGCCGCGACCGTGCTGGCCGCCCGGTCGCTTCTGATCACCCAGGGAGAGGAAGCCCGCACCGGCGCTGAGGCGCTGGAACTTTTCACCTGCGGGTTCATCGAAGCGGGGCTGGTGGACGCCGGGTTCGCAGACTTGATCGCGCGCGCCCGAAGGGCAGTCGTGATCGCCGACCCGGAGAACGCCTTGGAGGCCGGAAACGGCCTTCCGGTGGCCGAGCAGGTCCCAGCGCTTATCGAGGTGGTGCAGAACCTCTACGACTCGATGGACGACTCTCTGCGGTTCCCCGCGAAGCCTGAGGCGGCGCAGCGGGAGGCCGCCGACCGACCGCAACCCGCCGCGGGCTCCACGCCCTTCGCCGACCGCGAAGTCGACCTCCGGGGCGTAGTCTGCCCCCTCAACTACGTGAAGACCAAACTCGTACTGGCCCAGATGGCGGGTGACGAGGTGCTGGCGGTGCTGCTCGACGCAGCCGGCGCCACGAACGTCCCTGAGAGCACCGCGAACGACGGACACGAGGTTCTGGAGGTCGTTCCGCTGGAGGGCCACTGGCGGGTGCTTATCCGGAAGCGGTGAGGTCGCGGCCGGCGGGGGCGCGGAGGTCTCAGAACCGCCGACGTCCTTCCGCGGCCAAGCGCACCGTCTCCGCGATCCGCTTTGGCCGCCTCTACCGGCGCCAGACCGGCCGGGGTCATGCGCCCCGCCGCAATGAGTCTCTCGATGCGCAGCTTGTTCGGCTTCGACCAGGATGACCACCTCGCGCACCGCCCGCTCGACAAGCGCGGGCGTGAAGCCGGAGCGCGAAAACACGGCGGGAGTGACATCATATGACCGAGTGGCTCGGACCATGACCTCGGTCTTGCTGCGCAAGTCGTCGAGAACGTCGGGCGCACACGCTGGTCAAGTACGGCATCCGCGAGGCCCAACTCCAGCGCGCCCTCGTACGGGCGGACATAGCGGAACCAGAAGCGCAGAAAGTGGTCGTCGATCCGGTAGATGCCCTTCTTACTCTTGTCGGGTCGGGGCTCGGTCGCCGGCACCTCGCGGGTGATCAGGCGCATCTTCTGGAGGACGTCGAGGTAGCGCGAGACCGTCGTGGCCTGCCCGACACCCGTTGCCTGCACGATCTCGTTCAATCGCGTCCGCCCCTGAGCCACCGCACTGAGCACGGAGATACGAACATTGCCACTTCCGGGTCGACCGGCAGCCGACAATGGCGCGGGGGGCAGCAGCCTTGGGACACAGCCCCTTGACAGACCGTCCCCCCTTCCTTGTAAACTGGCCCGCATGCTTGGTAGGCCACTCGCACCAGGAAAGGAGGCAGCCACCGTGGTTCTGAATCGTAGAACCTGAGGCCGCAGTCACGGCGCACGTCGTGCACCGTGGCATCACGAACTCGGCCGTGGCGGCCTCCCCGTCCCGGCGAGCGCCTACCCCTCTTCCTAGAGCCTCCTCTCTGCTCCAGGTCGGCCGGCGTTCAGCCCGGGACGCGCAGGCGCGGCGGCGGCCCTCACCCCTGAGCAGAGGAGAGAGCACTGTGAAGAAGCCGACCATGGGGGCCGCCGTGGTCCTCGCCCTGACCCTGATCCTCGCCGTCAGTTTGATCCTGAGCGGCTGCGGTTCGTCCAACGACCAGACCTCCACCACCGCGGCCGCGGTGGCTCCGGAGAAGATCGAGGGCACTATCTCGTTCGCGACGTGGGGCTCCGAGTCCGAGATCGAGACGAACAAGAAAGTCATCGCCGCGTTCGAGAATAAGTACCCGGGCACCAAAGTCGAGCTGAACTACATTCCGGACGACTACGAGACGAAGATGGAGACGCTCATCGCGGGCGGCGCCGCGCCGGACGTGGTGTACGGGCACCCATACCAGCTCCGGAAGTGGTTCGCCAAGGGCGCGCTCGCGGACCTCTCGGACATCTACAAGGACCCCGAGTTCAGCGATCCGGCCAAGTACGACCAGTCGTTCTACAAGAACTTCCAGCACGAGGGGAAGTACTTCGGCACGATCAACGGCCAGGATGTCTTCCTGCTGTACTACAACAAGGACCTGTTCGATAAGGCCGGGGTCGAGTACCCGACCGAGGGCTGGACCTGGGACGATTTCCGCGAGGCGGCGAAGAAGCTGACGGTCGTGGAGAACGGCAAGACCGTCCAGTACGGCATGACGCTCTCAAACTGGTATCCGTACGCCGAGATGTTCATCTGGTCCTACGGCGGCAAGCTGGCCGGCGATACGTACGACCCGAACCACGAGATCGTCATCGACAGTCCCGAGGCGGCCCAGGGCCTGCAGGTCATGCAGGACATCATCATGAAGGACAAGAGTGCCCCGACGCCCGAGGCCCAGAACGTCTTCGGCGGGTCGTTCGAAGCGGGCAACGTCGCGATGAAGATCGACGGCGCGTGGGCTCCCGTGTTCCTCAAGGACGTGAAGGGTCTCAACTGGGACGCCATGCTCGTGCCGAAGGGCCCGGCGGGGCGTCACAACCCGGTCTTCTACGCGGGATACGGCGTGAGCGCGAAGTCGAAGAACCCCGCCACCGCCCGCGCGTTCGCGACGTTCATGATGGAGGAGGAGGGCCAGCGCATCCTCGCCGAGACCGGCCTCATCACCGTCATCAACAAGTCGGTTTCCGAGGACCCGGCGGTCCTCGGCGCTCCCGGTATGCCGCCGGGAAACAAGTACCGCATCGAGGGGGTGGAGTACGCGACGTGGCGTGACACCGCCGCCCTGTGGTGGCACGAGGCAGTGGACAAAGGTTTGACGCCCGAGCTCGACAGGCTCCTGATCGGCGAGCAGGACGGCGCGACCACTGCCAAGAACGCCCAGAAGCTCATGGATGAGGTTCGTGCCTCGGTCCAGTAGCGAGACCTCTCGTTCCGGGGGCGGCCGGTGAATGCCGGCCGCCCCTCCCCTCTGATTGCCGTGCCCGTCAAATCGCCCGGCCCGCCCCCTCGGCGGCACCGGCGCTCGCTCGGATTCTGGGCGTACGTGTCACCGTGGCTGGTCGGCTTCCTCGCGTTCTCCGCGTATCCGATCGTCTACTCGGCGTACCTCGCGTTCACGGACTGGGACCTGTTCACCGATCCGAGCTGGATCGGCTTCGAAAACTTCTCGACGATGGCGGCGGACCGGCTGTTCTGGCAGTCGCTGAAGGTCACGTTCGCCTACACGGGGGCCTCGGTTCCCCTGGGCGTCGCGCTCGCGCTCGCGCTCGCGATGCTGCTCAACCAGCCGATTCGCGGCGTGAATCTGTTCCGCACGATCTTCTACATCCCGTCCGTGGTCTCGGGCGTCGCCGTGGCGCTGCTCTGGGCCTGGGTGTTCAACCCCGAGTTCGGCGTCCTCAACAACGGGCTCGCGCTCCTCGGGATCACGGGGCCGAAATGGCTGTTCGATGAGGCCTGGGTACTGCCCGCCCTGGTTATGATGCATCTCTGGAGCGTTGGCGGCTCCATGGTCATCTACCTTGCGGCGCTTCAGGGCGTTCCGACCGAGCTGTACGAGGCGGCACGGGTCGACGGCGCCGGCTGGTGGGCGAGGACGCGGCACGTCACGTTGCCGAACATCTCGCCGGTCATCTTCTTCACGCTCATCACCGGCTTTATCGCGACGTTCCAGACGTTCACCCAGGCGTATGTCATGACGAACGGCGGGCCGAACAACGCCACGCTCTTCTACGGCCTGTACCTGTACAACAACGCGTTCCGGTACTCGAAGATGGGCTACGCCTCGGCACTCGCATGGGTGTTGCTGCTGATCGTACTCGCGCTGACTCTCATCCTGTTCGTGAGCGCGCGCTTCTGGGTGCACTACGACGACGACTTCGACGGTGGCTTCTAGCATGCCGAGGAGATCGCGTCGCTCGCTCCGTCGCGAGGGCTTCGCTGCTCGGGCCGCCACGTACGGCACTCTGCTGACAGGCTCGGTGTTGATGCTGATCCCGTTCTTCTGGATGCTCTCGACGAGCCTCAAGGAGCGTGGCCAGGTCTTCGCGTACCCCATCCAGTGGATTCCACGTCCCGTGGTGTGGGAGAACTACCTCTACGTCACGGTAAAGTGGCCGTTCTGGCGCTACATGCTCAACAGTGCCTTCATCGCGGGGCTCACCATCATCGGCAGCTTGGTTTCGTGCACCCTCGTCGCCTACGCGTTCGCACGGCTGAAGAGCCGGGTGAGCCGGCCTCTATTCCTGCTCATGCTCTCGACGATGATGCTGCCGGGCCAGGTCACGGTGATCCCACTGTTCATTCTGTACCGGAACCTGGGCTGGATCGACACGTTCGCGCCGCTCACCATCCCGGCGTTCTTCGGGAACGCGTTCTACATCTTCATGCTGCGCCAGTTCTTCATGACGGTGCCCCGGGAGCTCGAGGACGCCGCGCGCATCGACGGCTGCGGCACGTGGGGCGTCTTCCGGCACGTCATCCTGCCGATGAGCACGCCTGCGCTTGTCGCCGTCGCCGTCTTCGCGTTCATGGCCTCGTGGAACGACTTCTACGGGCCGCTGCTGTTCTTGTCTTCCGAGAAGCACTGGACCGCGGCGCTCGCGCTTTCCATCTTCAACAGCGTCCAAGGCACCGAGGGCGGACTGCGCACGCACTGGGCGATGGCGGCCGCAACGCTCACCGTGCTGCCGACGCTCGTCGTCTTCTACTACGCCCAGCGGTACTTCGTGCAGGGCATCGTGTTCAAGGGGGTCGAGAAATGAGGGGCGTGCCCTCGCTGCTGGCGTACGTGTCGTCGCACGAGAGGCTGCCGGTGTTCCCCATCGGCGGGCCGTGTCGCGCAGCTGCTGCGTGCGACAGCGAGAGCAGGTTCGGTGAGACCGAGTGGCTGCTCCAGCATGCAGAGTCGTGGGGAAGCGCCTTCGTCCTTACCGGCATTGACGATGTGACCGCGTGCGCCGCCATGACCGGCCGCGTCGCGCCTGAAGGCGTCTACGCGCGAGAGTGCTATCGGATGGACCCTGTCGCGACGCCCGCCGACGTCGCCGCGCTACGAACGCCGGATCCGCTGTCCGATCCGTTCCTTGCCCCGTCCCTCGATGTGATCGCTGCAGTCTCCCGCGGATCACGCCCGGTCCTTGGCTCCGTGTGGGGCCCACTGACGATCGCTGCCACGCTTGCGGGCGTCGAGCATCTACTCCGCGCCACCGTACGCGACCCCGCCTTCGTTGAGGCGCTCATCCAGCGCGCAAACGTGGTCGCGTGTGATTACGCGGGCGCCGCCCTCGCTCACGGAGCGAAGTACCTGTGGGTGGCGGAGCCGCTCGCGGCGCTCTTGGGGCCGGTTGCGTTCGAGCGCTTCGGCATGCCGCCCCTGGAGGAGCTGTTCGCCGTCGCACGACGAAACCGCGCGGAGGGAGTCCTGCACGTGTGCGGGAATACGTCAGTCCTCACCGAACGGCTCGGGCTGGTCGGCGCCGCCGGTCTGTCCGTGGACGCCAACGTCGACCTCGTCGAGACCGCGGAGCGCTGCCCGGAAGACATGGTGCTGTTCGGCAACCTCCGCCCGGTTGACCTGCTTGTGCATTCCGTCGAGGACATTCGCGTCGTCACGCGCGAGATGGTCGCGCAGATGGCGGGACGGCCGTACGTAGCGGCGACAGGATGCAGCGTGCCGCCGGGCACGAGATCGGAAGCCCTGGCCGCGTTCGTAGACGAGGCCGGGTCCGCGCCCGGACTCGAGGGTGCATCCGTCTCCGGGGGCGCTTCCGGCTCCGAGGGCGCGGGCGAGCCGACCGAGCCGGAACGGGTTGAGGAGATCATCGTGCGTGCGCTGCAACGCTACCTCTACGACCGGCGCCATTGCTCAGAGCTAACGTTCACCATGCCCTGTCTGGCGTTCGACCCCGACTTCGACCGTGACTTGATCCGCCTCGCCAACCCCTTCGGCGGGGGCATCGCCGACCGCAGCGACCTCTGCGGCGCCGTCGTCGGCGGGTGCATGGCGCTGGGCTACTTCTTCGGCAGGCGGGACGACACGCGCGACCAGGAGCGCAGCCGGCGTCTCACGCGCGAGTACTACGACTGGTTCACCGAGGATATGGGGTTCGTCCACTGTCGCGACAAGACTGGCGGCAGGCACGACTGGGATCTCCACAAGGGCTGCGCGCCGGTCGTCGAGCACGCCATCCGCCATCTGCTCGAGGTGTTGCGCAGGGAGGGTCTCGAATGGCCTCGGTGACGTTGACTCGTGTCCACAAGCGCTACGGTCACACGCTCGCCGTCGACGGCGTGGACCTCGAGATACCCGACGGGTCGTTTACGGTGCTCGTCGGCCCATCGGGCTGTGGGAAGACCACGACGCTGCGCATGGTCGCAGGGCTGGAGGAGGTGACCACCGGCGAGATCCGGATCGGCGACAGTGTCGTCAACGACCTGCCGGCGGCGGAGAGGGACATCGCGATGGTCTTTCAGAGCTACGCGCTGTACCCGCACATGACGGTGGCCGAGAACATCGGCTTCGGTCTGCGGCTGCGAGGCACACCGAAGCACGCGATCGCCGCGCGCATCGACGAGGTGGCGCAGATGCTCGGCCTCGGAGACCTCCTGCAGCGGAAGCCGCGACAACTGTCGGGCGGCCAGCGGCAGCGGGTCGCGCTCGGGCGGGCGATCGCGCGACGTCCAGCCGTGTTCCTCATGGATGAGCCGCTCTCGAACCTCGATGCGCAGCTCCGCGCGCAGACGCGCGCCGAACTCATTCGGCTGCACCGCGAGCTCGACGCGACCTTCCTCTACGTCACGCACGATCAGGTGGAGGCGATGACGATGGGCGCGCAGGTCGTGGTGATGCACGAGGGACGTATCCAGCAGGCGGCGCCCCCGGAGGAGGTGTACCTGCACCCTGCGAGCTCGTTCGTGGCCTCGTTCATCGGCAATCCGGCTACGAACCTGGTGCCGGCGGAGGTGTGTGTAAACGGCGCGGGACCGGGATTGCGGCTCGCCGGCGGAGTGCGCGTCGCGCTGCCGCCCAGGCTACAGCCGGCGGTAGGAGGGCGGCAGGGTGAGGAAGTGCTCCTCGGCGTTCGGCCAGAGCACGTGCGGTTGTGCACGGATGCCGGGACGCCGTACCGGGTGGAGATGACCGAGCTGCTAGGGCACCAGACGCTCGTCCACCTCCGCGGCGCAGGGCCCGCGCTCGTGTCGACGGTGGACTCGCGGCGCGCGCCGCGGGCGGGCGAGGAGGTGCTCGTAGCCTTCGACACCGAATGCCTCAACTGCTTCGAGCCCACCAGCGGGCGGAATCTGTCGTCAAGCATGCAATAACGGAAGGCCCCTCGCCGGGCTGGACACCTACGCCCGCATGGTATCCCCGCTTCGGTCGATGTCCCGGGCGCAGGTGTCTTCATCGACGAGTTCCGGGCAGCGCCGGGCGCGCGCCATCCAGATCCAGTTCGAGGCCGTGCCCGAGGAGGGCTGGGGCGGGCGCCGCGTCACCCGCTCTCGTCCCGGAGGGTACACTCCTCTCCACACGACGGGAAAAGGGCAAGCGCCTGCTCCAGGCTCGCCCCTTGACGCAGGCGTTCGAGGAGCTCCAGCAGCCCGATAGCTGCTTCGTCCCAGATCTCGTCTTGGTTCTCAGGCGGCCGGAGGCACGGCGGGGAGACCGGAAACGAAAGGGAAGTCACGTCGCCCGCCTCAGATTCTGCCGCCGGGCGCCCACCCGAAGCAGACGCCTCGGCGAGCGCCCGAGCAGCCCAGTACGCGCCCGTCGTGTAGATCGCGTCGCCCGAAAGTAGGACGGCTTCCTCGAACAGGGCCGCCGCGACCTCGAGCCACGGACGGCTCGGCCTCCGCTGAAGCTCCTCGGCCGCCTGGAGGGCCGGCCGGCGCACGGTGGGCACACACTCGGCCGCATGGCGCAGGAGGCCCACGATGTTCTGCCGCAAGAATAGGTTCACCGGTCGCTTCCGTGGGCGAGTGTATCTCTCATGTAGGTCCCCCTATTGTTCAGGAAGTGCGGTCGGCCGGCGCCCGCGAGCGGGCGCCGGCCGGAGCCCCAGCGCGTCAGTCCGCCAACATCTCCAGGAAGGCTTCCACCCGGGTCTGCAGCTGACCGATGTCATTCATGGAGTAGTCGGTGTCGATGCGCAGGAATCGGTGCCCAGCGTCGCGGGCGGCGCGCTCCACCGCTGTCGCCTCGATGGTGTACGGCGCGCAGAACTGCAGGGCGTAGTGGACGATGCCGTCCACCTTGTACTCCTCGGCGAGCCGCAGCACATCCTCGATGCGCCCTGGATTGGGCGTGAAGCACGCGCAGTTGATGTCCAGGTACTTGCCCGCGATGTCGTCCAGCATCACCTCGACCGTCGCGCCGCCTTCCGGAACCAACTTGTCGTAGTAACGGGAGCCCGTGCAGAGCTCCTCCGCCACCACGACGGCGCCTGCCTTCTCGATGACGTCGTGCAGCTTCCAGTTGGGGATCGACATCGGGCTGCCGGTCACCAGCAGGCGCGGCGCGTCCTTGGGGGCGATCCCCTCCCCGGCGGCCACGCGGGCCTCGAGCTCTTCGGCTATCTTGCCCACCATCTCGGTGAAGCGGGGTACGTCGTCGTAGAAGGCGATCTGCGTCGCGAGCAGCGCGTCCTTCCCGGAGATCGGGGTCGGTGCCGCCCTCCGGACCGCGTTCAAGCGCTGGAGGGCCCGTCGCTTCGCGTTGACCTCGCCGACGGCCCGGGCGAGGTTCTCGGCCGTGAGTTCCCGGCCGGTGACCTCCGCGAGCTTCTCGACCAGACCGTCGATCTCGCCACGCCAGAGCTGCCGGTCGGCCGGCCGCTTCATCTGCGGCAGCTCCATGACGTGTAGGGGAGCCAGTTCCCCGAACAGCTCGTAGGCCTTCTTCTTGCCGTCGCAGGTCGTCTCGCCGATCACTAGGTCGGCCGACTCGACGTAGGGACAGACCTTCCCCAGCTTGAAGCCCATGAACGACTTGATGAGGGCGCAGGTGTTTGCGGGAAGAAGGCCCTCGACTTGGTCATAGGCCCACTCCGCGCCGGCGCAGAGGCCCACACACAGCCCGCCCATGGCCCGGATGATCTCCTCGGGCACGTACAGGCAGAAGGTGCCGATGACGGTGCCACCGGCCGCCTTGTGGTCCTGCAGTTCTTTGATGCGCAGCCCGTGGATCTCGCTCATGACGAAATCGAAATAGGCCATACCGGCAGGCCGGTTCTCTTGGGTCAGATAGGCCTGCTGATAGAGTTGCGGGATCGCAGCCAGGAGCAGGTCGTGGGCCTCCAGATCGAGGCCGAGCTTCTCCCACATGGGACGGTAGCCGACGGCTTCTGACGTCATCAGTCTCTCCTCTGAACAGGGGACCCGTGGGGTCCCAACAGTAGTAAGCCGCCCCGGAAGCGGCCTACGTTCAGAGGAGCAGAAAGCTCCCAGGCAAGGAGGAACCGGCGACCGGGGTGGAGCTAAAGATGGCAGGGACGCATCCCGTGCGTCCCGCCTCACGGCCTCAGGTTCTGCGGCCGGCGTCCACCACTCGGTCACCTCCTCTCAACACCGCGGCGAGCGGTGCGGCTCATGTCGCATGATATGGGAAGGCGTTAGTCTATCGACTACGGCGTCGCGGAGTCAAGACAACAACCGGGGCGGACGGCCGTTGGGCCGCGACACCCCGACCTCTGCTCGCCCATCCACGGGATCAATGCGGCGGTAGGCATCGACCAGACCGCGTTCGCGGAGCGCGCTCTCGACGTGGGCCGGCATCGGGTGGCGTGGTCTCTTCGGAGTGCTCACCGCTGTTCCGCGTGGGCTCGGATCTGAGCACGACCGGGTCCTCATCACGCGGCGGGGTCGGCCCGCGGCCGTGTTCATGAGCCCGGACGACCTCGAAGCGCTCGAAGAAACGCTCGACCTGCTGTCCCAGCCGGGCGCGATGGAGGAGATCCGCCGCGCGGAGGCCGATCTCGACGCGGGGCTGGGCCTCTCGGCGGCTGACGTGCGGGCGAAGTACGTCAAGGAGCAACCCGGCAGCATGGGTCGTTTCGAGCTGCGTCTCGCGCCCTCGGCCCAACGCACCCTGCAGCGTCTCCCCGAGTCGGTGGCCACCGCTATCGCTGAGTTCGCCACCGGCCCGCTCCTGGAGGAGCCCCTCCGGGTAGGCAGGCCGCTGATGAGAGAGCTGGCCGGGTACCACGTCGCCCGCCGTGGCGACTACCGTGTGATCTACCGGATCGACGAGACCGCCGCAACCGCGCGCGTCCTGCGGATCGATCACCGCGCGGCCGCTCCACTGTCGACAGCGTAGAACTTTGGCGACTTCACGAGGCGTTTGGCGACGTTCGGGAGGAACGGCTGCAACAGCCGGATCTGGCAGGAGACCTGGAGGAGACTGAGGTACCAGCACGCGAGCGTCGACTTGCCGACCTGCCGGGCCCCAGTGACAACCACCGTCGCGGAAGACGCCAAGACGTTGCATCATGGTGTCGGCCGCGTGGCGTGGCAGAAGGTCCCGTTTCATGGCGTGTATCTTGCGCAGCACATGGGGAATATTCAGACACGGCCGTGCGCAGCGCAGTGTCGGGACGTGCCGCAGATAAGCGCAACGTGCGGCCGAGACGAGTGCAGCTATCGATGCGCGTAGTCCGTACGGGATCCCCCCATGGTCGGATACGACTTCGCATATAATCAAGTATTCCAATAAGTTCGGCATAGCCAGCCTCGCGCGTCAAGCTTGCCAGGCCGGTCTGAGTAGAGCGTGGCATTCGTGCGAAGGCCCGGGGGGAGGGCGCCTCTCGCCACGAAAGGGGCTTTCAGGCGAGAGGCGAGAACGTGCTCATGCCTTCATTGCACATCACACGGGAATAGAAGCCCCCGCCAGGTCACCTACGGCTTTGACCCGGAAACGCACCGCGTTGGACGGCATATACGCCAGCGGTATCTCCTCGAGTTCGACGATCTCGATGGTGCCCGCCGCCGCACCGGCGCGCTCAGCTTCCGCTATGGCTAGGTTCTTCACCTGCGCCACAACCGCGTCCCGACCCTTGGTGGCTACGTCGAACACGCCGTCGATGGTGCCGGAGACCTGCGCGATGGCGGCTCCGATCGCGTTGGCCACGTCGAAGTGCTCGGGGCGGATGACCTGGCTCGCACCCCGGAGTGTCTCCCCAAGAATGATGCTTCCACCCCCGACGACGACGACGGGGACCGCCGCCTGGTCGGTCTTGATCCGGTCGATGAGCTCCTCGATCTTCTCGGCGATGACACGGACCGCTCCGTCCACCACGCCATTAGCGAGACCGATGGAGATCCCCGGCTCGCCGATGTCGGCCATCCCCGCGGCAACCGCGATGTCCGTTGCCGTCGTGGTGGCGCCACCAAACACGATCGAATCCGTCGTGATGCGGTACCCCACCGAATCGGGGCCGACGGTCACCCCGTCACCCGCGAACCGGACTATGGATCCGCCGCCAAGGCCCGCGGAGATCAGGTCGGGCATCCGGAAGTTCGTGCGCACCCCGCCGATCTCCACACCGTGAGTGGACTCGCGCGGGAAGCCCTTGGAGAGGAACCCCACGTCTGTCGTCGTCCCGCCCACATCGACCACGACCGCTCTATCAAGGCCGGACAGGAACGCGGCGCCGCGGAGGGAGTTCGTAGGGCCCGACGCTATGGTAAGGACTGGATACGCCTTGGCATATTCGGCCGTCATGAGGGTACCGTCGTTCTGCGTGATCAAAAGCTTGGCGGCGATGCCGAACTCCGCCAGAATCCCGGCACATCCACCGTAGGCGCGGTCGGCTACTTTCAGGATGGCCGCGTTGAGGACGGTGGCGTTCTCGCGCTCGAGGATGCCCAAACTCCCGATCTCGGACGAGAGGCACACGGGCACATCGGGCCCGAGTACGCGCTCGCAGATATCCTTGGCGAGCAGTTCATGGTCTCCCCTCACGGGAGAGAACACGCACGAGATCGCGACTGCTTCGACTCCGGCTTCACCGAGCTCCCGAGCCGCCTCTTCGATCTCCGCCGGATCCGGGACCGATATGGGTTTCCCGTCATACTCGTAGCCGCCCCGGACCACGCGGTATGTGCGCCCGATGGCATCCAAAATGTCCGCCGGCCAGTCAGACGTAGGGGGGATGGCCTCTGTCGCCGGGGCGCCCAGCCGGATGACCCCCACCTTTGCCAGGTTCTTGCGCTCAACGATCGCGTTGGTGGCGTGCGTGGTGCCCAGCATCGCGTGACTGATGGCCGAGGGATCCAGGCCGCTCTCCTGAAGCACCACGCCCACCGCCGCACGGATGCCATCGGTGATGTCGGGCGTGGTGGGGCGTTTCGCCTTCGCCACAACCTGGTGCGCGGCATCTAGGATGACCGCGTCGGTGTTCGTGCCGCCGACGTCGATCCCGAGACGATAGCTCATCGTGCAACCTCCCTCACCAGCTCTTCGAGGCGTACGTAATCGTAGTCGTAGCCGAAGTACCGCGGCCCCACGAGCTGCAGACCCTGCTCGGTTCGCCATACGTCCGCGCACGGCATAGCAACCACGAAGACGCGCTGTCCGTACCTCAGGGTCTCCGTTGTGATGGGTACACCGTTCTCGCGATCAAGGAGGGTGATCAGGTCGGGCACCATGGCCCGCGGAACACCGTCGACGGCCGCAACGAGCATCTCGTTCTGGAAATCCACCGTCATGACTTGGCCCGCGAAATCACCGAGGCCATCGAATGAAGCCTGCCCCCGCACGAAACCAGTGGTGAGATCGCGCGTGATGTCCGCCAGCCTGCCTTCAAAGACCTTGGCTCCCCTGGTCAGCTCCAGGACGGAATCGACGGCACTCCCTCCACCTTCTTTCGCCTCCCTGATGCGCCTTCCGATCTCGATGGCGAGCGAGATGGTCCCCCGGATGGCTGACCTCTTCACGGTCCGCCCGTCCATGACGTACAGCCCGATCATGGAGCACAGACCCATGGCCACCGTCACCGACCGCGAGATGGTCTCCACCCAGGGATTGTCGATGGTGCGTATCACCACCTCGTTCCCTTTCTCATCGAGACACACCATGGGCGAGGCGCTGACGCCGGCGAGGTTGTATGAGCACATCTGGATCTCGGGAAACGCCCGGCCCATGCCGTCTCCATCCACAAGCGGGACCCCGAGCCGAGCCGCGGCGTACACCGGGATGCAGGAGTTGAGCCCTCCGGCTTCGGCGCTGATCGTGGCGTACGCCTTCCTTCCGAGGAAGGCTTCGACGGCGTGGAACGCCGCCTCCGGCTCACTGCCGTTGGGCAGCTTCTCCATCATCACCGCCGGCGCTCCCATCATGGCCACAGGGATCACCAGGTCGTCGTCGGGCAACTCATCGGCATCGATGAGCTCCACCGGCCCCTTCTCCATGATGGCCTGCTGGGCCATGAGCTTCCCCAGGTATGGATCGCCGCCGCCGCCGGCGCCCAGGACAGCCGCCCCGACGGCCAGGTGATCAATGTCTTCGATGTTCAGATGACGCACAGACGCTCCTTCCACAAAGGGCCCATAATGGGCGACGCGCGCCCCGGGCGGGGCGCGCGTCGCAGCCAAGGGGGTACGTGACTCAGGTGATCCGCAGCTTCTCGGTCGGCCGGTGGTAACACAGGCGACTGTGCGACACACCCATCTTGTGCAACGATTCGAGCATGGCGATCGCAGCCGCGGTCGGGTCGACGACGGGCACGGGGATGCCCTCATCGGCCATGGTGGCAGCCAGGTCATCGGCCAAGCCCATCATGCCGGTGCAGCCGAGCACAACGGCCTCCGCGCCGTCCTCTTGAACAGCCAGTCGTATCTGCTCGAGCAGCCGGGTCCTCATGAGACCCTGGTCATGGAGTTCCAGCACAGGCGTGTTGATGTGTCTCACCGAGGCCACGTTGCCCTCCAACCCGTGCTTCCGGGCCAGATCGCGGATGAGCGGGACCACGTTGCTGAGCACCGTGACCACCGACCACCTGCCCGCGATTGCAGTGGCCGTCAGCGCGGCGGGGATGAATCCACCCACTACGGGGATGGACACCATCTCGCGAGCGGCGGCCACGCCGGGGTCACCGAAGCAGTCCACGAACACACCGTGGCACCCGTCTTCCTCGGCTTGCCGAACGGCCTCGACCACCCACGGAGCAGCCAGCGCCTCGTCGTAGCTGCCCTCGATGGACGCGGGCCCGCGCTCGATATTAACCACGTCGATCACGGTACCGGGGCCCTTCAGCCGATCGGCTTCTTCCGCAACCAGATTGTTGAATACATCAACCACCAACGGCAGGACTATCCTGATCTTCACCGCTCCGCCTCTCAGTCGGCTGCGCCTTCGCGCACCGGAGTGGGACCGGAAGGGGCCGCCTGCGGAGCTCCAGCTCCCACTTGGAAGCGCGCGCCGCTGGCCAGCATCACCACGCAGTAGGCGACCGAGCTCACGATGATCGCGTCGAGTGCCGGCGCTGTGGTGAAGGAGAACACTTTGTAGTAGGTGAGAAGGCCGATGAACAGGCCGAAGCCCCACGACGCGAACGCCTGCCACCGTACTGCGGGCAACTCGCTCTCAACCTTCGGATCATAGGCGTACCGGCGGAAGAGGAAGAAATCCGCCGCCATGACCGCGCCGATCGGCGGGATGGACACGGAGAGCACGAGCATCCAGTTCATGAACTGCGACAGGATCCCCAGCATGGCAAGGATGGTTCCGCAGGTTCCCGCGATCACGGTGACCCGCCACTTGGCCGTCTTGGGGAAGAGGCTGTTGAGCGCCAGGGCCGCCGAGTAGAGGTTGTTGTCGTTGGTAGTCCACGTAGCAAACACGATTGTGAACAGAGCGAAGAAGCTCCACACTCCACTGTGGATGCCGAGCATGTTCGCCGTGAAGTCACCGTTCCCGGTGGCCACGCCAAGGTACATGGCCAAGATGAGGAACAAGGGGAAGCCGCCCAGGAAGCCGAAGACGGCGCCCCCTACGGCGTTGCCCGAGCTGCGCGCGTAGCGCGAGATGTCGGGCATGATCACAGCTCCGACCGCCATACCCCCCGCGACGATTGATACGAGGATCCCGAGCGAAGCCGGAGTCTGCGGGACGACAGCGGCGATTTCGGACAGCGAGTGCTCTTGGACCACCCGGAAGAGCGTCACGAGAAGAAGCACCAGGAGAAGCGGCACCACGAACAGCGAGAGCTTCTCGATAGCTTTGTACCCCATCACGGCGGTGGTCATCATGAGGATGCCGCCCACAATCACAAGCAGCATCTTGGGGACGACGTTGGTGCCGCCGGATATGGCGTCGATGCCGGCCGAGAGCGCCTGTCCGAAGACCTCGAGTTGGATGCCGAACCAGCCGAACGCGCCTATTGCCAGCAAGAGAGCAAAGAGGATATTCGCGCGGGTGCCAAACGCGAAACGCGCGTTCATAGCGGTGGACATGCGGGAGAACCCACCCACAGCCCCGGTGGCCGAAGCGACGACCGCCAAAATGACCGATCCGAGAACGATAGCAAAGAAAGCGGTCCAGAACGTGGCCATCGACCCGACGATACCGCCGAGCATAAAGGCCGGGATGCACACCGAGATGCCCCAGATCACCATCCCCATCTGGAACCAGTTCCTCGTCTGGGTATCGGGTACCGGCTTCGTCCCGAAGTCCTCCAGCACCGTGTCAAGCCGACCGGCGGTCCCCCCGGCCGTCGACCTACCTTGCGATGTTGCCATGTCCTTCCCCCTTCTGTCGTCTCGGACCTCTGCCCGTTTGCCCCGACGAGACACGGCCGACCACCCTCCTGCCCAGACCGCTACGCCCGTCGGCGGCCCAATATGAACCCGCTCGTTGCATGCGCACGACCGAGCTTCACCATCATCTTAGCCTATATTGCGTGCATGCGCAATTGGAAATCCACTAACTGCGTATGTGCGCATTTTGCCAGGACACGGATTCGCTTTTTCGCTCTTGGTGAACCTTCCCGCTGCCACCGCCGGCCCGCAGAGAGGGCAGAGTAGCACCGCACGGCGCACCCCGCGGGCAGCGGGCTTCACGCGCGCGCAGCACCCGCTCTTGAAAGAAGGAGAGGGGAACCCTGGGAATACTGTGGAAGGGAGGTGTCTGCTACAGCACGTAGCGGACGTTGAAATTGAAGCCTTTGAACACGGCGAAGGTCTCCGCCGAGATGATTCCCCCGACTTTGGGCAATTCCTCTGCGAGAAAATGGTAGAGTCGGAACTCCTCACTGAGCAAAGCAAGTCCCATGACGTCGAACCTGCCCGTGACGCATCCGGCTGCCACCACTCCCCGCAATCGGCTCACTTCCTCGCCCACTCTGGTGACGTCTTCAAGCCGTGTTCGCAGACCGAAGAAAGCGGTGGAATGACCCGGGATCACCTCCGCGTCGACCAGGCCAATGATCTGAAGCACGCCCGACTCGGTGAGCTTCCGCACTCTCGCCCGAACGGTGTTCTCCGTGACGCCGAGGCCTTTGGCGATGACGCTGAAGGGAACGCGTCCGTCCCAGAGATGACGGATGATCCCCATGTTGACCCGGTCGATCAGCAGTGAACCGCTCTCCGAAACGTCGGCCATTGATCTGCTCCATGTACGAGTGCGTGCGGACTTCCCCACGCAGCATAGCCGTCTCCGGCCGATGATGGCAACTCGGCCGGCGACCTACCCGCGGTGTCATCGACGACGCCGCGTCCCGCTGGTGCGCCACAACCGGGGACACTCTCGCAACGCGCAGGCGCGGCGGCCCCTACTCCCACTTGTCGTCGATGAGCTCCAGCAGCACGCCGTTGACGGCCTTGGGGTACACGAAGCCGTACTCGCAGTCCAGGAAGGGACGGAGATCCCCGTACTTCGGGTCGGGGATGATGGGGTAGCCCTTCTCCTTCAGCTCGGCCACAGACTCGGCCGCGCTGTCCACGTTCAGGCCGATGAGCATGAAGCCCTCGCCGCGGGCGGCGATGTGCTTGGCCACGTCGCCGTCGCCGGTGAGGTCTTCC